>NZ_JAFFQA010000005.1 GCF_016919065.1 Desulfobulbus rhabdoformis
TCCGAACACGGAAGTTAAGCTCTTCAGCGCCGATGGTACTGCATGGGAGACTATGTGGGAGAGTAGGTCGCCGCCGTTTTTATCGCAAAAAGCCCGTAATCAGCTTCGCTGATTACGGGCTTTTTTTGTGCTTATTGGTCTCACTTTCCGTCTATCCTATGCATCGAGGATGCATCACATTACTTGGGATGTTTCACCGATAGTCCCCTCCCCCACCGCTCCTTCACCTAGCTTTTTTAAAACAGCCCCCCAAAGAGAAAAGCCCCTTTTCTCAATTGAGAAAAGGGGCTTTTGTTCATCATCGCAAGCGATCAATCCAGTGGGTCAAAATTGTCCTTGGTGGCATAACACATAGGACACACCCAGGCCTCAGGAAGTTCCTCAAACACTGTTCCAGGTGGAATAGCATTCATGGGGTCACCTTTCTCTGGATCATACACATACCCACAGTTGGCACAGATGTATCGCTCGCTGGTTGCATTCATGGTTTACACCGCAAAGTATTTTGCTTGAGGATGATGGGCCACGATGGCAGAGGTTGTCTGTTCGGGGACCATTTGCATATTTTCCGTCAGGCTCACTCCGATACCTTCAGGCTTGAGGAAGGCAAACAAAGGCTTGTGAGCGTCCAAATCGGGGCATGCAGGGTACCCAAACCCATAACGCGACCCCTGGTACTCCTGGGTAACAACATCTCCATCATCGCCTCCCAGACTTAACTCCTTGCGCATTTTACGATGCCAGTATTCCGCCAGTGCATCGGTGACCTCAACACTGAACCCATGCAGCATCAAATAGTCATGGTAGGAGTCGGCCTCGTAGAGTTTGGCGATCTCTTTGGCTATGATATCACCAATGGTGACAACAAAAAAGCCCGCAACATCGCCTCCCTCTTTTTCTGTTTTAAAATAATCGGCAATACAGAGAAAGGGGGCCTCGGCCTGACGAGGAAAGGTAAAGATGTGCTCTTTTCCTTCCGCCTCAACGATCAAATCGTTTTCCTTCGAGTGGCAGGAAAAATAGCCATAGCTCACCTTGGGCTGCAGCCAGCCTTCAGCAACAGACTTTTCGATTAAAGTTTTATACAGTGGACGAACCTTTCCTTCGATGAGCTCTCTATACTCCTCTGCTTCCATTTTTGCCCGACGATAGCCCCAACGACCTCTGAAAAGAGCCTGCTCATTTATCAGGGCAAAAAGCTCAGAAGGATCAACATTCTCCACGTAGCGCTGGCCTACAAAGGGTGCTTGTGGAACAGGGTTGGAACGATCGATCTCTAAGACCTTAACCCCTGGCTTCATCGGTTTGATCGCGGTGGCCTCGTCATACTCGGTGGCTTTCAGTGTCCCCTCTTCAAACTGCTGTGCGGCTCTTAAGCCCGCAAATGCATCTGAACAGTAGACCACCGGTCCTTCATATTTAGGCACACAGGATTCAGCTACAAACTTCGGTGTTAGAGCTGCCCCACCCAACATGATGGGGACTCTCAAACCAGCCTCCCTGTACTGCGGCATGGAATCTTGCATGACCAGAGCCGATTTAACCAGCAATCCGGAGAGACCGATCATATCGACCTTATACTCTTTGGCTTTTTCTATAATTGTCTCCACAGGCATTTTAATGCCAATATTATAGACCTTATATCCATTGTTCGAGAGTATGATGTCGACCAGGTTCTTGCCGATGTCATGCACATCTCCCTGAACAGTCGCCAGGAGGATCTTTGTGGTCGTATCGCTTTCCGCTTTCTCCATATAGGGTTCAAGCAGAGATACAGAGACCTTCATGACCTCGGCGGACTGTAAAACAAAGGGGAGCAAAATTTCTCCCTTACCAAACAGCTCTCCCACATGCCGCATGGCTGGTACCAGAATCTGGTTGATAATATTAATCGGTTTGAAACGCTGCCGGAGAATGGCCAACAGATCTTCCAATCCGTCTTTATCTCCATCCATGACTTTGTTGAAGAGCTGTTCTTCAACCGTTTTTTCATTGGCTTCATCACCTTCATCGGCGGCAGCGGTTTTATCACTGAAATATTCGATAAAACGCATCAGAGGATTCTTCTCTCCCTCCCCTTCCCTGTTCAGCAGCAGATCCAGACAAACTTCGCGATCCTCTTCGGGAATACGCGCCAAAGGAATAATTTTGGCTGCATCCACGATGGCAGCGTCCAACCCAGCGCAGACTGCCTCGTGCAGGAAGACCGAGTTGAGCACTCGGCGGGCCTGAGGGGATAAGCCAAAGGAGATATTACTGAGGCCCAGGACTGTCAGGCAGCCGGGCAGTTCACTTTTTATCAGGCGAATGCCTTCCATGGTATCCATGGCTGCTGTACGCAAATTTTCATCGCCGGAGCCTACGGTGAAGGTTAGGCAGTCAAAGAGGAGATCCTGAGGACGCAGGCCGCACTCATCGACGGCGATGGCATGAATCTCTTTGGCGATACGAATCTTATCCCCACTGGTCATGGCCATTCCCTGCTGATCGATCGTCAGGGCAACAACGGCTGCACCGTATTTTTTTGCAGCCTTACAGACACGCCGCAGATTTACGCCGCCATCCTCCAGATTGACGGAGTTGACGATCGCCCGGCCAGGATAAATACGCAGGCAGGCCTCGATGCACTCTGGAGTGGTCGAATCGATCATCAAAGGTGCTTTGAGACTGGCTGCACAGAGGCTGACCAGTGTGGTCAGGTCTTTAAGCTCGTCACGCCCGGCATAGGCGGTACAGAGATCGATAACATGCGCTCCCTTGTTCTCCTGTTCAACTGCAATTTTCAAACAGGCCTGGTAGTCGTCGGCAAGCAGCAGCTCCCGAAATTTTTTGGATCCGTTGGAGTTCGCCCGCTCTCCAATAAGAAGCGGCGGTATTTCCTGTTGCAGTTCAACGGCCTGATAGAGACTTGATACTGATGGTTTCATGCACTCACCTCCCGTGCTCCTGGTTTCACTCCTTCCAGGGTCTCCACCAGCTTTTTAATGTGTGTCGCTGTGGTGCCACAACACCCCCCGACAATACTCACCCCATAATCGGTGATAAAACGCTTCATCTCCTGGGCATACTGCTCGGGGGTGAGGGGATAACAGGTTTTACCGTCGACAACCTCGGGCAATCCCTGGTTGGGCACACAGGAGATGCGTTTGGGCCAGTTGCGGCTCAGCCAGCGTATGTGCGATTCCATATCCTGGGGTCCCGTGGCACAGTTCATGCCAAAAGATAATATGGGAAAGGGCTCAAAGGTAACAGCCGCCGCCGCAATATCAGTTCCCACCAGCATGGTTCCTGTCCGCTCAATGGTCACAGAAGCCATCACAGGAATGTCGGTGTTCAGGGCTTCCAATATTTCAAAGCAGGTCGTCATTGCAGTTTTAATCTGCAAAAGATCCTGGCAGGTTTCTATGATGAGCATATCAACGCCGGCCTCTACCAGGGCATGTACCTGTTCCTGATAGGCTGCAATAAGTTCATCAACCGTGATATGTCCCAAAGAAGGCAGCTTCGTTCCCGGTCCAATGGAGCCGGCAATATAGGTGTTGGCTTTTCCATTGATGGCCCTGCGGGCCAGTTCAACCCCAGCCGTGTTAAGTTCTTTTACCTTGTCTTGCAGGCCATATTCTTCGAGGACGATTCGGCTGGCACCAAAGGTATTGGTCTCAATGACCATTGCTCCGGCATCAACGAAACTTTTGTGCAAAGCGGTAATGACATCAGGGGCAGTGAGGTTCAAGAGCTCATTGCACCCCTCCTTCCCTTCCCAAGCTGAAAATGGGATAATCATTTCTTGGAGATTTGTTCCGCAGGCGCCGTCGAGTATCAGCACCTCATGATCTTGTGGTCGCATTGGTATTTCTCGTGGGTTTAGATTCGACTCGTCTTTCACTGTATATCCAAATTCATTGACAGAAAATGAAGCAGTCTCAAGAGGAGTGTGAAAGGAAACGTTGCCTTGGTCGAGACTGACAAAAACAACAAAATTCATGCTAAATTTTATTGAATTCAGCAAGAAAGTCGATCTTACAATACTATATTGTCAAATTCTTGCACGGCTTTGCCGCATTTTTTTCCTCTTTTCTCCCCGCCCAGTCCAAACAGCCCGCATTTCCTGTTCAAATCGCGGAGAGGGATGCTTGTCAAACCGCTCTTTTTTTTCTACAGTGATATATTTACGCCTACATTAAGACCTGATTTCGTTTTAACCACCTTTATCCGGATAGTTCCATGTCATCATCAATCATTGCCGTTGTCCTCGCTGCAGGCAAGGGCACCCGAATGAAATCCGCTGTGGCCAAGGTGCTGCACCCTGTTTTTTTTCGGCCCATGATCCATCACGTGCTCGACACTGTTATTCATGCAGGAATTGAAAAGTGTGCCGTTATTATCGGCCATCAACGGGAGGCAGTTGAAGAAGCTCTTGCATCCTACAGGGTTGACACCGTGCTCCAAAAAGAGCAACTCGGTACAGGGCATGCAGTGCTCTGCGCCCAAGAGAGCTGCGCGGGCCAGGATGCGGTCCTGATCCTCTGCGGGGACACCCCGCTTGTTCGCCCCGAAACACTCCAGGAAATGATCAAGCTCCATCAGCGTGAAAATGCTACACTGACCCTGATGACCACCCTGGTGGAAAGCCCCTTTGGTTACGGACGAATTTTACGTGATACCAAGGGACACATCACCGGTATTGTCGAGCAAAAAGATGCCAGCGAATCGCAACGGCAGATACAAGAAATCAATGCAGGAATTTACCTGGTTAAGCATTCTTTTCTCTTTGAGGCCCTTTCCCAGGTGGGGACCAATAATGCCCAGGGGGAAGTCTACCTGACCGACATCGTGGCTCTGGCGAAAAACAGTGGACTCCCGGTACAGGGTTTTGTGCACCCGGACCCCATTGACGTACTCGGTGTGAACTCACGTGTTGAACTTGCACAGGCACAACAGACGTTGCAGCAGCGCCGTACTCTTGAACTGATGATAGCTGGTGTCACCCTGGAGTCTCCTGAAACAATTTTAGTCTCTGCCGACTGCATCCTTGGCCAGGACTGCCAGCTGGAACCAAATGTTCGCCTGAGCGCTGGTACCACACTCGGCAGTGGCTGTCTGGTAGGAACCGGTGCTGTTCTCAAAAACTGCCAGCTGGGTGACCGGGTACGCATTGGTGCCCACGCGGTTTTGATAGGCTGCACCCTGGAAGCAGACAGCGAGGTAGCCCCTTTAACTTACCAGAATCATGCATAATGCAAAACTTTTCTCTCCGGCGCTGAACGTCGGTTGATTTTTTATGGAGTAGATACCCACATGACAGACTTGAAAAAAATGTATTCGACCCTGCGCGGCGATTCTTTCCCCATGGATATGACCATCTCTTTTGGTGATCAAACACTGGTCTACCGGAAGAAGACTTGGAAAATCCCCATGGAGGATGGTACCGTTGATGAGCGGGGGCTGCGCTATGGAGAAAATCCGGATCAGGAAGCAGCCCTCTATGAATTAGTGAATGGCAACCTACTTTTGGGCGAGTGCCAGTTCATCGAACCGGGCAACGGTCTGGTGAGTTCCATCGCCGTGGAGGATATGCTCCAGGTAGGCAAACATCCAGGAAAGATCAACCTCACCGATGTCGACAATGGCTTGAATATCATCAAGTACATGATCGATAAGCCGGCGGCGGCCATCCTGAAGCACAACAACCCCTGCGGAGCTGCCATTGGCACCAGCCTGGCCGATGCCTACAACAGGGCTAACCGTTGCGATCGCATTGCCGCCTTTGGAGGCGCGGTGGTGACCAGCCAGGCCATTGATAGAGAAACCGCAGAGCTGATGTCGCAGAACTATCTTGAGGTTGTCTGCGCCCCTGATTTTGAAGACGGCGTTCTCGAGATTCTTGCCCGTCGCAAAAACCTGCGCGTCATTCGTATGCCGAGGATCACGCGTCTGGGAGATTTTGAAAAATTTCGATTTGTTGACTTCAAGTCATTGATCGACGGCGGCATTGTTGTTCAACAGTCTGCGGTCAACTCCATCCGCTCAGCCCAGGATCTCAAACCAGCGGTCAGTACCTATAAAGGTGTGGACTACGCCTGTGAACGCCAACCCACCCAGCGCGAAATCGACGATATGCTCTTTGGCTGGGCCGTTGAGCACGGTGTGACCTCCAACTCGGTAATCTATGTCAAGGATGGCTGCACCACTGCCATTGGCGCCGGTGAGCAGGACCGTGTTGGGGTGGCTGAAATTGCCATTCAGAAAGCGTACACCAAATATGCCGATGTTACCTGCTTTGATGCCCATGGCATCCCCTATGCCGATCTGGTCCTGCAGATTGCCCAGGGCAAACGCGATATGGCGGAAAAAGAGGCGATTGATGCCAAGGTCAAGGCAGAGCGTGCTGGCCTGCCAGGTTCGGTTATGATCTCCGATGCCTTCTTCCCCTTCCGAGACGCTGCTGATGTCGGAATACGTGAGGGTGTGACCGCTATCTTACAGGCAGGTGGCTCGATTCGTGATTTTGAATCCATCCAGGCCTGCAACGAGGCTGATCCCCAAGTCGCCATGATGTATACTGGTCAGCGATCTTTTAAGCACTAAACGAAATAAACTCACCGAGAACTCTACACAAGGGGAGATGTTGTAGCTGTCTCCCCTTTTTTCATACCTGCTGCCACTGCCCTGTCACAGATGATTGCAGGCAGGCCGCACAGACACGAACAGCTGCCTCCCCGGCCTCAGGAGCAATGGGATTCTCCCCTTCCCCGCAAAGAAAACGATACCAGTCCTGCAAAAGCGGGATGATCGTACTCACCGGTTCACCACAGTCAAAAGGCTGGGCCTGCGAGCCCTGGATCAAGTCCATCTGATGATGCACCTGATCCCCATGCAGCTGGCCCTTCTCGCCAATAAATTCAAATCGCCCTGAACGAGCTGGACCGATTTTGGAGCTGTCGACAACACCCAAGGTGCCATCTTCCAGCTCAACCAAAGCCACCAGATGATCTTCCATACTTTGGCTCAAGACACAGCGAGTTCGGGCCATAACCCGAATAATCTTTTGCCCGGTTATGTATTGGAGAGCGTCAAAGATATGAACGGCGGAATGAAAACTCACCCCGGCTCCGGCGTGCTCTGCCTGATCAAGCCAGCCAGGGGGGGCCGGTTCCAGGCGCTGGTTTGCTGAAAGGCTGCGGAGCTGACCGATTACATTTAGCTGAGCTTTAAGGGCGTTGATCACCCGATTGTAACGCAGGGTTTGGCCAATAGTGAGACCGAGTTTTTTCTCGGCAAACGATTGAACAATAACCGTTGCATCTTCAACGGTCACTGCCATGGGTTTTTCCAAAAGCAGGGGCTTACCTGCCTCGGCGCAGGCAAGGGCTACCTGGCGATTTAAGGTTGGCGGAAGGGCCATAATAAGGCAGTCAACCTTTGGTGAGACGATCAGATCCTGCCATACAGGGTACCATTGGCACCCAAGTTCGTCGGCAAGCTCCTGGCCTGTCAAGCTCCGGCGGCTCAGGGCCGTAAGTTCAAGCCCCTCGACATCGTTGACAATATGACGAGCGTAGCGACTCCCATGCTTGCCTGCACCAATTACCCCAACACGAAGCGTCCTACTGAGCGATCCCATAAAAAAATCCTCTCAATTTCCTTTGATCAGGTATGAATCCGGATTTCTCATGAGTGCAGTCTGCGTCATATTCAGAGTTTTTGACGATGAATTATAGTTGACTCTATTCATTGCCAAAATACTGCCGAAGATAGAGCTGCCTGGACTGCCCCGAGGTGAACATTTTGGTGGAATTATGAATGAGTCTTTACCGATCCGAGAGATCGTTGCCATGCATATTCTTACAACATCAACAAAATGTTCATGAGAAATCCGGGTTGGGGGTGGGCATCTCACACACCCCCTCCCACCCTTCAGGCATGGTTTCCTGAACAATCCCCAGCGCAAGAGCAAAAGTCAACAGGGCCTCGCGGCTACAGTTGACGGAAGGGGATCGCTTGCCTGACTTGGCCTCTGTCACCTCAAGCTCAAGGTAGGCACGCAAGGACTGAGCCGCCTGTTGCATAAAAACGGTATAATTGTGGCCAATCTGTTCACAAAACCTGGAGTAGCGGTACCAGTTATGATTGGCCCGACGTATACCGCGAAACAGCGAAAGGTCGCGATTCGCTGGATCCAGATCGCGAAGAATGATTTCCTCATACCGGGCCAGGGCTGCCTGGTGCAGCCCCCCTTTTTCTTCCTCGGTGAGAACAAGTCCTGGCCCCTCTGCGTCTTCGCTGAGATAGTAAAAACTGGCGTGCAGGGCTACCTCTGGAATTTCACCGGAGTTGCGTACCAGAATCCATTCTTCTTCTAAAAAGAATGCACGGTCACTTTGAATCACGATTACTCCTGCTCATTCTCTCCATTGTCCATCTGATAGAGCTCGCGAATGGTTTTGATCCGCTCCGGCAGGGCAATACAGTGATTTTCTGTTTTGAGAAAATGGAGAGGCGGATACGCAAGTTTCCCGGTGATTCCTGCAATCATCTTCTCCAACTTCTTACGGGAGGATGCATCCATATCATCCAACCGGCCCAGGGATTTTTCAACCTCCCCTCGTACCTGCTGCTCTATGGTTTTGCGCAGTTGAATAATGGTCGGGGTGGATTCCATATTGGCAAGCCACTTGGAAAATTTTATTTTTTCCTCATCAACAATACGTTGCGCCTTGACAGCCTCCTTGTCACGCTCTGACTTGTTCATCTCAACCACATTGTTGAGATCATCAATATCGTAGAGATAGACGTTATCGAGCTCGTTTATGGCAGGATCCAAATCACGAGGGACGGCGATATCGATAAAAAAAAGCGGTCGATTACGGCGCCCTCGCATGACCGGGCGCACATCCTCGCGCCTGAGAATCAATTCAGGAGCCCCCGTTGAACTGATGATAATGTCCACCTGTTGTAGCTGCTCCAAGAGTTCCTCAAGCGAAACAGCCCGCCCTTTATAGCATCTGGCAAGGTTCACAGCGCGTTGCAGGGTTCGGTTCGCCACCACTACCTCAGAAACGCCCTGCCCGACCAGATGTTCGGCTGCAAGCTCGGCCATTTCTCCGGCCCCCACCAGCATGACCTTCTTGTCATGCAAATCACCAAAGATTTTACGCGCCAGTTCCACCGCTGCATAACTGATAGAGACAGCACTGGCCCCTATGCGGGTTTCGGTGCGAACCCTCTTGGCCACAGAAAAGGATTTATGCAGCAGTTTATTGAGAATAAAACCGGTGGAATCGGCATCAGTGGCATGTCGGTACGCCTCTTTGAGCTGCCCCAAGATCTGAGCCTCGCCGACAATCATCGAATCCAGACTGGCAGCAACCAAAAACAGGTGCTCCACAGCTTGCAGATTCACATAGTGATACACATGCTGCTGCAGTTCTTCGGCAGTTATTGCCTGACCAAAAAGCACCTCCTGTACCCGCTTAGTCGCTTGTGCAACATTACGGCAGGTAAAGAGAACTTCAACCCGGTTACAGGTGGACAACAGATAAAATTCACGCAGCTCCTGTAACTCGGCCAGCGCCTGGAGAGGCGCCTCATACCCCGAGGAAAGGGCCAGTTTTTCTCGAACTGCGAGCGGCGTGGTTTTATGATTGACGCCCAGCAGAACAATGGCGTCACGAGACATAGGTATGTACTCCTTCCAACAAAAAGGAAACGCCCCAAAGGGTAAATAACACAGAGAGAAAACCAAGAATACTGAGCAGGGCCACGCGACGGCCACGCCAGCCCACGGTAAATCGTTGATGGACGGCTGCAGCATAGAGAAACCAGGTAATCAACGACCAGGTTTCTTTGGGATCCCAGTGCCAGTAGGCGCCCCAGGCTTGCTTCGCCCACAGAGAACCGGTCACCAGTCCAACCGTAAACAGAGGAAAACCGACACTTAGACAGTGATGGTTCAGTTTATCCAAGGCTTCAAGGGAAGGCAGGCGCGAATAAAATAAGCCAAAACGTTTTTTCTTTATCTCGCGTTCCTGCAGCAGGTACATGATACCACCAATACAGGCAAGCGCCAGAAAGCCATCGGCAAAAAGAGTAATAGAGGCATGGACCGGGAGCCACAAAGACTGCAAAGCCGGCGGCAGGGGGAGCAGAGCCCGAGACGACAAGCTGGCCACAACCATCAGGGCAAACACCAGAAAGCTGACAAATACGCCAAGGTTTTTAACCGTATACCGCCAGCGAAAGGAGAGATAACAACAGCTCACGGACCAGGCGAAAAAAGAGACGGTTTCATGATGACTGGTTATGGGCGTGTGCCCGGCTTCAAGGGAACGGGCCAGGATATTGACCGTATGAAGAAGAAAGGCAACAAGAAAGATGGCCCGCCCAATACGGCGTACGGGCTTTTTGCGCGTCAAAAAAAAGACCAGATAGGCGGCAAAGGAAAGTACATATACCGCAACACTGGCCTGAAAAAGCAGAAAACTCATGGGTTCTCCTTAATCAATACCTCCAGATCCCGACCCAAGGGTCGACCAATCACCGCTTCAATATGCGACTGCACCCTGTGCCATTGTCGCTCTCGAAGCCAAGTGACTATATCTTCCTGAAGCATCTTTTGAAACAGAATCTTTTTTTCCCCATCACTGATGGCAAGCCCGGTAATCTCCTGACGGATAGCCCCGACAAGGGCGGTGAGCAGAGCATATTCCTCGCCAACAACCCGTTCAAGCTGTCTGCGGACCAGGGCCGCCACGGCCGGGGTTTTTCCGCCCGTGGCAATGCTGATACTCAAATCACCGCGCCGTAGCACAGCCGGCACCTGAAAGTCACATTGGTCCGGACCATCGGCCACATTCACCAGCAGTTTTCGTGCATGGGCAGCAGCCACGATGGCTTCCTGGATAACCGGACTATCTGTGGCGGCGAAAACAAGAAAAGCACCATCCAAATCTTGGGCTTCGAATTTTTTTGGGCGCCACTCAACACTGCCTTCCTGCACACTTGCATGCATGAGTTCATTGAGGACAGGACTCACAATACGCACACGTCCACCGGCTGCAATCAGGCCTCGAACTTTTCGGGCAGCAACAGTACCACCGCCAACAACCACGCAGAGTTTCCCCTCTATGTCCAGGCTCACCGGATACATTTGCGTATTTTTTGTTCCTTTTGGGCAACGATCAGTTGCGAGGCTGCAGACGATTGAGGATTATGGTCTTGTCGCCATCAAAGCTCTTGAGTCGTTTCTGGGAGGCGGCGATTTTATAGTCTTTTTCCGCCATTTGTAGAAACGGCTTCAGACTTTGACGGTTGCTGTCATGCGCCAGGTAAATGACTCCGCCAGGTTTCAACGTTTTTTCAAGTACATTTAAAAGCGGTTGAAAAAATTCTTCGCGAAAAAGAATCTCCGCACCTAAAATGACATCATACTGTTGGGTGGTGTCCGGCTTTAACCAATCAAGCATAAGGCATTCAACATTATCCAGACGGCTGGCAGCGGCATTAATACGCTCAAAATCAAGAATGATATCCTCGTAATCAGAGAGGGTGACATCATAGCCCACCTTAGCTGCTGTCAATCCCGGTGCTCCCAGACCGGCTCCAAGCTCCAGCAGTTTTGTACCGGGCTGACAGGGAGTCCCCGCAATAAACTGAGAGAGAACAATGGCGGCCTCCCAGAGACGAATCCAGAAGGGAAATGTGGTGACATCTTTGAGTGGATCCTTCCCCTCTAAAATCTCCTCCAAGTCGGTCATGCGTAGAAGATGGAGAGAGTGTTCGCCTATTTTTAAAGCTTCAAAGGCGATCTTGTACTGTTTTTTTATAGACTCGTACAGCTTTCGTTCTTGCTCAGGTAAGGTTTGCGGATCCATTTCGTGGTTCTCTACTCTTTGTTGAGGGATTGGGGGAATCAGACGATGGTCGCCACTATGCCGAATTACAACGCAGAAGGCAACAGGTATGCACCAATTTTGCTTAATGCTTGGCTTGGGGTAAACCAATGCTCACGGGACCAGATACATCCCCCCGAATCCGTGAGCATTGGTTTACGCTGGATGAAGTTGAACAATTATTGAATTGGTTTTAAAAATTGATCGTATTCAAAGGCTAGGTTGTTCAGCAACCATCCACCGTCACGGATTCAGGTAAAAAAAAGAGCGGGTCGATTGTTTCAATCGACCCGCTCTTTTTAAACGCAGCTAAACAGTGCTAAAGGGAATTAGCAACCCTCGAGCTGTTTTTTAGCTTTAACAGAAACTTTGTCGCCTACTTTGAGCTTGTCAGCTTTTTGGCAGGTCATGGTGACAGTCTCACCTTCAATACTGTCTACAGTGCATTTAACTTTAGCGGCAAATGCGGTGCCTACGCTCAGTGCAAATGCAGCGGCCATCAGGGTGATAACGATTTTTTTCATGGCGGTCTCCTTTTTATTGTTAGGGGTATAAAACCAAACCTTTTGCCTCTTTCCTGCTGTGGAAGGTAAGAAATCAAGAACAGAATGTCAACAGCAAATCGTGTAAAAGCTGAAGGAGCAAAGAGGATTAAAGCACTGATTCTATATCTCTTTCCAACAGCCCCCTGGATACCAGCCCACCATATTTTTTCACCACATGCCCTTTTTTATTCACCAGAAAAGAGGTGGGGATAGTTGGAATACCGCCAAATTGACGCCGGGTGGTGTCGTCGGCAAGCAACACCGGATAGTTTATCCCTGCCTTTTGCATCAAGCGGGCGACGGTCCCTGGCCCACCTTCATCCACAGCCAGGGCGATCACAGAAAAGCCTTGGTCTTCAAACTCAGCCTGCAGGGATTTAAGCGCTGGAATTTCTTGTAAACATGGCCCACACCAGGGCGCAAAAAAAGTGATCAACATCGTCTGCCCATTAAAGGTTTCACTGGATATCAGCGTCCCGTTCAAGGCGGTGGGCAGGGTGAACAGAGGGACATTCACCGCCGCATACCCCTGGCCGGTGGCAAGGAGTACGAAGAGTAAAGCCATACGGCAAGTTTTCACAAGTTTTGTAATAATTTGGTGCACAACATCCTCCTTGTTTAGAGCACTTTCGAAACAGTATAAAACATGAGTCCATAGAAGCCACCGGAAAACCGTTGCGCCTTTATTGGGTTCCGGTTAGATATTTGTGGTATCATTTGTGGGAATCTTGAATAATTGCTTTTTCTGCCAATCTCCCGGAGTCTGGCGCTTACCTCGTCATAATCAAAATTTTATACTCGGAGGTAAGCGAAGACTCCGATATCAACTATATGCCTGCGGTAAAATTTTTCACAATCCTTGATTTTGATTGAAAAATCTAACTATTCAAGACACCCTTGTGTATCACAATACAGTTTTCACGCTTAACAGCCCAACTCTTTCTCCTGCCCACATACACGAAATTATGATTCAACGAGTTTTCCTACTATGCATGATCCTCAGCCTTCTGGTATCTCTGACAGAAGCATCCGCGCAGATTGTTGATCGCAGCGTTGCCATTGTCAACAATGACACCATTACTCTCTCAGAAGTCAATGAACTGGGTGCGTCATTTTTTAAAAAGGTCACAGAGGATTCCTCGCCTGAACGACTCAATGAAGCTCTGTACCGGGCGCGGCTGACGGTTATTGATAAACTGATCGAAAAAAGGCTCATGATCCAGGAGGCCCAAAAACTGCAGATTCAAGTCAGTGACCAGGATGTGGAGGGAGCTCTGCAGCGTATTCTCTCCAACAACCATACGACTCTAGAGCAGTTTCGCAAGGAACTTAAGACCATGGGCATGAGTGAAAAGCAGTACCGGGAAGAGCTGCGAGACCAGATCCTGAGTTCCCGCCTAGTCAATTATGAAGTACGTACCAAGGTTGTTATTCCCGAAGAAAAAATCTTAGATTACTACGATACCCACTTTGTCGAACAGTCTGCCGGTGGGTATTATCTGCGACAGATTGGCTGTCTCTGGGGGAGACAAGTTGCCAATGGCTCCACCCCGACCAAGGATCAGGCCAGAAAAAAAGTGCAAAAAGTGTATGATCTGGCTCAAGAAGGAAAAGATTTTAAAACGCTTGCTCGCACCTATTCCGATCTGGCCAATGCGGAAGACGGCGGAGATCTCGGACTTTTTCAACTCAACGAGCTTGCCCCCTATATCCGTGATAACGTCAGTCAACTCAAAGCAGGAGAGATAAGCCCCATTGTTGCCACGGAAAACAGTTATCTCTTTTTTCAAGTTGTCTCCACTGAAAAGGGTAAAATTATTCCCAAAGCGCCTTATGCCGAGGTCAAGGATCAGATCAAGGAGAAGCTCTCCCAACAGGCTATGGAAAGACGGTTCAAAGAGTGGATGCAATCCATTCGTGAAAAAGCCTACATCAAAATATTGTAAGCGATCTTACCACCCTTTCGGCACCTCTGATTTGTCGTATGCGTTCTGACCAACATGCTGCATCCTCCCCCACGTACCAGGTGGGGGAACAGCTCCGCCGTACCCGCCTGCATCTCAACCAATCTCTTGAGGATGTAACAAACCAAACCCGCATCTCCCGAGCCAATCTGCGGGCCATTGAAGATTCCTCGTATAGCCAGCTGCCTGCTCATGCATATGCCAAAGGACTTATCAGAATATATGCAAATCATCTCGGGCTTGATGGCGAGACGCTGGCCCAGCAGTTTTCTCAAGAACGATATTGCCAGGAAAATCGACTACATTCCCACAGAGAAACAGAACAGTCCGTGCATACCCTTGAACCCAATAAAATGGCTGAGCAAGCACGGATATCCTCGGCCATGGCAGCTATCTGCCTTTTTGCCTGTATAGTGATTTCTTTTGCTGGATTCTGTCTCTATTATAAGTGGAATCCTTTGAGTTATCTCACAGACAAGGCCCTCGTCATAACCCACTCTGTCAGTTCCAACTATCATCCGGCCGATCCAACCACCAGCGGTCTGCAGACCCAAAATCGTCTCAGCCTGCAGGCAGTCTTTTATAAAGACTGTCAGGTCCAGGTTGTCCTGGACGGCCAACCCGCCACCTCTCACGCCTATATGAAGGGTGCAACCATTCAATGGGAGGCGCACCACTCAATGCAACTGGATTTTTTTGGTGCGAACTGTGCAGAATTGCAATCGAACGGCACCCTGCTCCCGCCCCTGGTCTTTCATCAGGGACGGGCAACGCTCCGCTTGCCCCTCCCTGTCCATGGCCCGTGATTTCCCCCAGAAAACGAATGGTTATGTGTTACATGTCGGGAGATATGGTGAGGCTGACAAACTGGTCACACTCTATACCCAGGACCGAGGACGCATTACATGCATTGCGAAAGGTGCCTATAAAAGCAAGCAACGTTTTGTCAACAAGCTGGAGCCCTATAGCCACCTCTGTCTCTTTTACCAGACACCCCGAACTCCCTCTGGTTTATTTTTTCTCCAGGAAGCGGAACTGCTCCAGAGCCATTTACCACTGCGTCAGGACAGTCGGCGTTACCTGGCAGCGAGCCACTTCAGCGAACTCATACTCAAGTTCACCCAGGAACAGGATCCAGAGCCCGCACTCTATCAACTGCTCGCCTGGACCCTTGCCCAGTTAAGTCAAGCGTCAGTTCCGCTAAAGATCTCGGCTTTTTCCCAGGTCCATCTCTTAAGTGTGCTTGGCTATCAACCCAATTTGCAGACCTGTGGACGCTGTCATCAGCCGGTAACGCCTCCGTCTACCTATCTGTTGCTTCCTGGCAACGGTACCCTACTCTGCAGCAACTGCGATGCCCAGGCATCCCTCACCATGCGACTCTCGGTCCAGACCATTCGAACCTTAGACCGGGTCCAATCTACCTCCTTTGAGCGACTGCCCAGGTTACAACTTACTCCGCAAGGGGTCTTGGAAGCCTTGAATGGCTTGCACAATTACCTGCTTCATTTGTTGCAGCACGATATCCACTCCTGGCAACTTCTACACCAACTGGCACACAATCAGGCAATCGCCGCGAGCACTGGCCACTGCAAGTAATCTGCAGAATCGCTCCATCAATGCACCGCCAGTACCTCTATTGGCCCATCATCAGCGCAATCTTGGACACTTGCCTTTTCTCTCCTCCTCCCTGAGCATATTTTTCTCAAACAATGCATAAATCTCTTGCACATGCTGACGCTAACAGTGATATATTGGAATATTTTTTGAATATAGATAAATCAATTCGATATCCAGACGCACACAAGAAGTACTTGCGCACTTACTCACCTCTGCTGCACCTTTGTTCATGAATCGATCCGGCATCGTTATCACTATCATTATGGGCTGTCTGGCTTTTCTTTTATGGCAGCTTGTCAATCAGCCCAATATTGAGCCTTCCTGGCCCAATAAAATCCAGGGTTTTTCTTTTTCTCCCTTTCATCAAGGCCAATCCCCGATGAAGCCGATCTTTCCAAGCGTGGAAGAGATCGACAGTGACCTGGAACTCCTTGCTGACGACGCCCATGCTGTACGTTCCTATACAGTTCAGGGACCGCTGGCTGAAATACCTCGATTGGCAGCAGCCAAGGGGCTGAACGTTACTCTCGGAGCCTGGATCACCCCTGATGAAGAGGCCAACGCAGAAGAGATCGACACGCTTATTAAGGTTTACAGGGCGAACTATCGCAATGTGGTGCGTGTCCTTGTAGGAAACGAGGTGCTGCTCCGCGCGGACTTGCCTCTTAAACAGCTACTGGCCCATATCCACAAGGTGAAAGAAAAGGTCTGGGCGCCGGTAAGTATCGC
This sequence comes from Desulfobulbus rhabdoformis, assembly GCF_016919065.1. Classification (GTDB taxonomy): domain Bacteria; phylum Desulfobacterota; class Desulfobulbia; order Desulfobulbales; family Desulfobulbaceae; genus Desulfobulbus; species Desulfobulbus rhabdoformis. The sequence goes on from NZ_JAFFQA010000005.1 coordinate 16,750, forward strand.
CGAGCCCTGGCATATATGGCTCAAAAATCCCAAGCTGGTGGAACAGGTTGATTTCATCGCCGTGCATCTGCTGCCCTACTGGGAAGGCATTCCGGTGGACCAGGCAGTTGAGTACTGCGTCAGGCGCTATAACGAGCTCAAAGAAAAATATCCAGAAAAAGAAATCATTATTGGTGAAGTAGGCTGGCCAAGTGGAGGCCGCATCCGCCAGGGGGCGGTTGCCAGCCCCACCAATCAGGCAAAATTTCTACGCCGCTTTCTTGATGTGGCCGAAAAAAACCACTACACCTACTACATCATGGAGGCCTTTGACCAGGTCTGGAAAAAAAACCTTGAAGGTGAAGCTGGATCCAGTTGGGGGGTCTATAACGACGCACGCCAACCCAAATTTGAATTTACCGCCCCGGTCATTCCCATTCCCCAATGGAGGGAACTGGCTGCAATCAGCATCGTGCTCTCGGTGCTCCTCCTGGCCTTGCTTTTTCGCGACAGTAAAGGCCTGCTGCACAGGGGACGCGGTTTTCTTGCCTTTATCGCCTACGCGATCACCACTTTTGCCGTCTGGGTGGTCTATGATTTTCAGCGCCAGTACATGACCCTCTCCTCTTTGGTGGTAGGCGTGGTCCTGCTCTTGGCGGCCACCGGCGCCATCCTTGTCATTCTTGCAGAGGCCCATGAGTGGGCTGAGTCTATTTGGACGAAAAAATTCAACCGCCTGCCCCAGCCGGTGGATGAAAGCGATGATGCCGATCTGCCCAGGGTTTCTATCCATGTCCCGGCCTACAACGAACCACCGGACATGATGATCCAGACCATCAACGCCCTGGCCCAGTTGGATTACCCTGACTTTGAAGTTCTGATTATCGATAATAACACCAAAGATCCGGATGTATGGCAGCCGGTTGAGGCCCATTGCAAAACCCTTGGCCCCAAATTTCGTTTTTTCCACGTGGCTCCTCTCGCCGGGTTCAAGGCAGGTGCCCTCAACTATGCCCTGGAGAGAACTGATCCTCATGCCGAGGTCGTCGCGGTCATTGACAGCGATTACATTGTTGCACCTAACTGGCTCAGGGCTCTCACACCCCAGTTTGCAGATCCCAATATGGCCATTGTCCAGGCGCCGCAGGATTATCGCGACGGAGACGAGAACACCTTTAAGGCCATGTGCTTTGCCGAATACCGTGGCTTCTTTCAGATTGGTATGGTCACCCGCAACGAACGCAATGCAATAATTCAGCATGGAACCATGACCATGGTCAGACGTACAGTTCTCGATGAGGTGGGCGGCTGGGGCGAATGGTGCATTACCGAGGATGCCGAGCTGGGGCTGCGTATTTTTGAAAAGGGGTACGCTGCCAACTACATCCCCTATAGCTTTGGCAAAGGGCTTATGCCCGACACATTTCTCGACTTTAAAAAACAGCGCTTTCGCTGGGCCTATGGCTCGGTACTCATCCTTCGCCATCATATGATGGCTATGTTTGGTTTTAAGAAAACCAAACTCACCGGAGGCCAGCGCTATCATTTTCTGGCGGGCTGGCTGCCCTGGTTTGCCGATGGGATCAACATGCTCTTTAATATCATGGCACTACTCTGGTCCTGTGGCATGATCATCTTTCCGGATTATCTCTCACCACCGCATATAATCTTTGCCTTTTTGCCCATTGTGCTTTTTTTCTTTAAGAGCTTTAAAATGTTTTTTCTCTATCGCAGTCGCGTGGTGGCGACCAGACTGCAGAGCCTGGCTGCAGGACTGGCCGGACTGGCCCTCTCGCATACTATCGCCAGGGCCATGCTTACCGGGTTTATCACCCGAAAAATAGGCTTTTTCCGAACCCCGAAAAAGGCTCAGGCCAACGCATTTTTTAAATCTTTGGGCGATGCCCGCGAAGAGTTACTCTTTGCAATCGCCCTGGCCCTTTCCGTGGTCGGGGTACAGCTCCGAGAAGATGGAGATATGTTAGATATTCAGGTCTGGGCTGCAGTTTTAACCATCCAGGCGATTCCCTACTGTGCAGCCGTACTGGTCTCACTGATCTCTGGTCTTCCTCGACTTCCGGCAAAACTGGTGGGAACGATGGCCCCTTTGAAAGGGGTGGGAAATGGGTCTGAGTAGCCCCACCTCTCCTTGCGATGCCGCATAAAAAAAAGGCCAGGACTCAGCAAGAAGGCTGAACCTGGCTTTTTTTTGGTGAACAACTACCGGCGAGCATGATGAAGGAAGATCAACTGGAACGAATCAACTCCAACAATTCTTCAGCGCTGATCCGTGTACTCATATCCGCGCCTTCAAGCAGGGAGTTGGCCAGATCGCGTTTTTCCTGATGCAGGCGGACGATCTTTTCTTCAATGGTCCCCGCTGTCACCAACCGATAGACCGTCACCGGTCGCTTCTGTCCTATACGGTGGGCACGATCAGCGGCCTGATCTTCTACAGCCGGATTCCACCAGGGATCCATATGAATAACATAGTCTGCCGCGGTGAGGTTCAGCCCCAAACCGCCGGCTTTGAGACTGATCAAGAAGAGATCCCCCTCACCCTGCTGAAAACGCTCCACCTGGCTCTGCCGCTCTTTAGCCGGAGTCGTTCCATCCAGATACTTATAGGCAATCCCTTTACTATCGAGGTATTCACGAATAAGTGCCAGGTGCCCGGTAAACTGGCTGAAGACCAGTGCCTTATGGCCACCGCCAAGCAACTCATCAACGGTTTCGGCAAACACCTGAAGTTTGGTCGAAGAGATCTCCACCTGATCATTAATCAGACGCGGATTACAACAGGCGCGACGTAGACGCATAATCTCTGCCAAAATACGCAGATGCCGCCCGGTCTTTTCACTGCTGCCTTCAATATTCTCAATTGCCTGCTGGCGGAGTGCTTCATAAAACTGCAACTCTTCGGGCTGCATCTCCACCCTGAGCGTAATCTCTGTCCGCGGGGGCAACTCTTCAAGGACCTGCGACTTGATACGCCTGAGCATAAAGGGACGAATAAGCTTTTTCAGTGTCCGCCGCGCTTCCCGGTCATGATACTTTTCAATGGGAATACCAAAACGGCGATTAAACTGTTTGAAGGTTCCTAACAGTCCAGGATTGATAAAGTTAAAGAGATTCCACAACTCACCCAGGTGGTTTTCAATGGGAGTACCTGTGGTGATAAGCCGAAAACGGCTATCGAGTTGCATGGCCGCTTTAGAGCGCTTGGTGGCCGCATTTTTAATAGCCTGGGCCTCGTCCAGCACCACGGATTGCCATTTTACCTGACTCAACAAATCAATTTCCTGCTGCAAGAGGGTATAGGAGCAGACGAGCAGATCAAATTTCCCCAGAGTGGAAATGATTTCATCCCGGTTTGACTCGGAGAACATATGAAACTTAAGGGTAGGCGCAAAACGCCGCACCTCTGTTTCCCAGTTCATGCAGACGGAAGTCGGTGCAATGACGAGGGAGGGGCCGAGATGGGCGAGGCTGAGCACCACCGTGATCGACTGCAGGGTTTTACCCAAACCCATGTCATCGGCCAGACAGGCCCCCACACCGAGGTGGGCCAGTCGACTCATCCAGGTAAATCCCTCTTTCTGGTAGTCACGCAGTTCAGCCTTGAGGGTGGACGGCTCTTTGGGATTCATATCCTGGACATCGGCGATGGACTGGAGTCGCTCCCGCCATCCCTTATCGGCATTGGTCTGTGCCTGATGTGTGAGTTCTTCCAGAGCGATGGCCGCCAGGGGGTGAATCTTTACCTCATTGTCATCGCCAGCCTGACTGTTGCCGTAGAGAATGAGTTCCTCAAGGCGGTTACGAAACTCCTGGGTCAGAGCCAGAAACTGCCCTTCGCCCATGGGAATGAACCGGCTCTGCGACTCCCGCACCTTATCCAGCAGGGTTTTGAGTTCAATGACCTCATCCTGATCGACCTCTAGCTGGCCGGTCAAAGAAAACCAGTCCTGCTGACTGGTGCGAATATTCAAATTCAGCTGATTGACACCAGCCTGACGCCGTACAGCGAGTTTCTCCCCCTCGGGCCACTCAAGTATGACCTTATCCTTGATCTCTTCAAGCTCGATAAGGACCTGGAGGCACTCTTCCGGATCCAGCAGATGCCACTCACGCTTGTTTTCCTGCTCAAAGTCAATGGCCAGATCAAGCATGGGGCAACTTTCTTCAATTTCGCGGGCCTTTTCCTCCTCCAGCCGCAGGTCTCGTTTGGTCCGGTAGCGACGCCCATCGATCTCAGCCATGAGATTAGCCACCCCGGCACCGGGTTTAAGATAAGGTCCACCGTGCTTGAAAGGTCGCACAAAGAATTCGATGCGAAAACCGCTTCCGTACGGAATGATATGGACATAAATAGAAGGATCACTCTCGACCTGTTCGGCAGGCACACCTTCCTCCGGCACCTCGATAGCCGAATGCACGGTCATAAAGGAGGCTATATTGCCGATGGCATCCAGCACCTTCTTGCTGGCGGCAATGGGCACAAGCAAGCCATCGCGACCGGTTATTTCAGCCACCTGCCGGTGCTCATCGCTTATTTTTATAATGCGATAGCGAGTGGGCGTCTCCGGCCAGACCGCCACATTGCCCTCGCCGATATCCTGGGAAAAATGAATAAAGAGGGAATCCCCTTTGCGCTCCACCACCAGCTCCGGCTCACCGGAGACAATTTCCACCGGAGTCTGCGGCGATCGTTTCAAAAACACATGGGGATGGCCGACCAGGGCGGGCAGAGACAACTCCTGATTAAAGACGTAGCCCCCATTTTTGCTACTCTCCCCTGACTGGTAGAGAGCGGCGCTGATCTCCCGATCCTGATCGGTGAGATAATCCATGGCATGACGTACCAGTCGCTGAAAGGCTATGGTTCTGCCCTTGGTCCAGCCGCCACTGCTGTTTTTTTTCTGTTCTTTGGGGTGGAGTTCAAGCGTTCCGTCAACATAATCCACCATCCAGCTTAAACGGGTCAAGCGCTCGGGTTCACGAATCTTGGTGGAGAGATCAATCAGTTCCTGGAGACTCTGCTTCCAGGTCGCGTTGGGGGCTATGATATGGGTCAGATAGCGGCTTTGCAGGGTGTCGGAGAGGTCTTGGGCTGCCCGGGCAGCCTTCTCCTGGCTGGAATCCAGGGTGGACAGCAACTCGGCTGATTCCATGGCAACCCAGAGATAGCCATTGGCCCGTGCCTGATTGTAGAGTTCCTTAAGCTTTTCCTGAAAATTTGCCGGAATTTCGATCCCCATCCAGTGGAGGCACAAAAGCGCTACAAGAGAACTCAAACTCCGCTTGTCTTCCACCAGGTCTTGGGTAAGGGCCAACATATCGGGCATGTTCTCGTCTGAGGCATAGAGCACGGCGTCGATAAAACGGTAAGGAACCTCTTCCGGACAACCATTACAGCGCCTGAGTACGGTATTCACGGCCACTTGTACCCGTTGTCGATCGCCTTCTTCATCACGCGCCAGTAAAGCAAAGACACAGAAGAGTCCGGTAATGCCAAAAAAGAAAAACGGTTGGTTGCCTGCATACTGTTTGAGGTGATCAAGATCCTCATCAAAGAGTTTAAGGGCGGACTCGGTATCCCCATGCAAAAAGGCGACAGTGCCTGCAAACCCAGAGCCTTGAAACGAATCGCTGTAGTCGGACAATAACTGCTGCAGTAGGGCAAACTGCCCCTGTAAGAGATAAATAGATGCCAAAAGCCGCCGAAACGGGACCCGTTCATCCGGGGAGACGGTTTGTGCCTGCTCATTGGCCAGATAGTCCATAACCCGCGGAAAATAATGAAGCCGTTCCAGCGAGTAGCGAATGACTTCATCCAACAAAAAAAACTGAAACGAGCCGGGGAGCGAGGCAAACCATTTGGGCCCAAAGGCACGGGCAGCCACAAGCACTGCCGGAGGATCACTTTTGAGATGCTTATGCCCCTCGTGCTCCCAAAAGAGCAGCGCCTCATCCATTTTGTCGAAATTTTGCCCATACAAACCGATACGAAACTGACGGATCGCCCGCCAGCAGCGAGTGGACCATTTTCCGTGGGTGTAATCCATTGGGGCTGCTCGCTCAACCAGGGAGGCAATACGTCCAAACCGTTTAAGACGAATGGCCTGGCGGGTCAGCGCTTCAGCCAGAATTTTGGGGCACTGGTTTTTGCTGCTGAGAAACCCCTTGCGCCGCAGGCGGGCCACCATTTCGCTGACCTCTTCACTGCTTGGTTTCCGATCCCCGAGAAAACTGGGGACCAGACTATTGAGACAGCGAGCAAGAAAGCTTGCGGAAACGGGTTCATAGATTATGGAAACGAGCTGAAGCAGGAGTTGTTCTGCGGCAGGGAGTGCCTTCACAGCCTGCATGTCAACAGTGTTCTTGGATGTCTGAGTTGGTCGGGAGGAAGGGGTGGAAGATTCTTTCAAAATACCTGATTGGACTGAAGTTAGTTTTAATCTCGCTTAATGAACGAGCATTTTCACAAAAAAAAGACCTGAATCCATGAGCATCCTCCGTCACGAATTCAGGAAAGGCTTCTATGTACCCGAACAGGGATATTAAAGCACAGAAGCGGAAAAAAGGACACGCCCTTAAAAAGAGCGTGTCCTTTGTCTGGAAATATGTATAAAAAAATAATTACTGTAACATCTGGTTATTGATCCAGATTTTGGCATCCTTCTGGAGTTGCCCCAACCAGGATGTCAGCAGAACATTTTTTTGCGCAGCCAGGAATTGCTGCTCAAGACTTTTGCGTTTACTCTCATCCAGCTCACTCTTGCCGATACGAGAATCGGTAATCTCATAGATATAAAAAAGATCGCCCTGGGTTAACACCACTTCCGGCAAGGTCCCCAAACCAAGGCGGGCAAAGGCATCCTTACGAATGATCTCAGGAAGTTCCGAATCACCCATACGTTTAACATAGTCCCCCTCTTTTTTCTCCAGCCCTGCAGGCCAACTGTGTTTTTCTTTTAAAGAGGCAAGATAGGTCTCAGCCGCCTTTCGGGCAAGCTCTTTACTTTTTTCCTGCACATAATCTTTTTCAACCTGCTCCCGCACTGCAGCCAACTCAGGCACCTCGGGCTCTTTGACATCCTCTGCAAAGATGATGGCATAGCCTGAGCCTGTTTCAACAATGGAACTCAGTTCGCCTTTTCTCAGGGCAAAAGCGGCCTGCAGAAACTGTGCATCCTTCACCATGGTCATCTCTGGAGGAGCCGCCTGAGCAAAAAATTCTGTATGGGCAATAGACACATGCTCCTGTTCACTGTATTTTGCCAGACTTCCGGCCCGAATAATGGCCTCGTAGGTTGTCGAGGCTTTTTTAAAGGCCAGCGCATGAGCATCTTTTTGTGACAGCTTTTCGCGAATGGTCGCACTGACCTCGTCAAAGCTACGGGTTTTTTCGGGCTGCACTTCCTCAACCTTTATGAGATGGTAGCCAAAAGGCGAGGCAACGACGCCACTGAGTCCACCGGCTTTAAGGGAGAAAGCAGCCTGATCAAAGGTAGGGACCATCTCGCCACGGCCAAAGAACCCCAAGTCTCCCCCACGATCTTTCGAGCTGTCTTCTGAGTATTTTTTTGCCATCTCGGCAAAGTCGGCCCCAGCCTGAATCTCTTTGAGAACCTTTTCAGCTTCAGCTTTCTTAGCCGCTTTGACCTGTTCATCTGCACCTTCTGCCACCTTAAAAAGGATATGACGAGCCCTTCGTTTTTCTGGCACCTGGTACTCTTTGAGGTGATTTGTATAATAGCTCCGCAGGGTCTCCTCACTCAGTGTCTCAGATTGAGCAAAATCATCATAAGCAAAGCTGAGATAGGCAAGTTTTGCCTGGGGCGCAGTTTTATAGGAGAGTTTATGCGCTCCATACCACTCTTCGAGTGAGGTGTCATTCACCTCAACCTCCGCCCGGTAGGCCTTCGGGCTGATTTCGGCGTAGTTCAGCTTGAGTTCTTGATCCAGATAATTAAGCCAGTGTTGCATCTCGGCTGCAGGCATCTCGGCAAAATCACCGATCAACTCTGTGGTTCGGTCAAGCAGAAGATCGTTGGAGATACTGTTTTCAAAGGTCGTGGGAGAAAGACGGTTCTGCTCCAAAACCGATTGGTATTGGTCCATATCAAAATGACCATTGCGGGTAAACGTTGGAATCATTTTGATTTTACGCTGGATTGCCTCTTCACTGATATGGATTCCAGCGGCTTCAGCCCCCTGGCGCAGCAATTCACGCTGCACCAACTGCTGCGCGACCTGCTCCTTGAGATGGATACTCTTCAGAAAATTTTCTGGCAGTTGCCCACCGAACTGCTGCTGATACTGGTCGGCCGCACGATCATAGCTCTGTTGAAAATCACGAAAACCAATCTCTTTCCCATTTACCACCGCCATGGCATTCGAAGAATTTCGTAGCTTTCCACCCACCCCCCAAAAGATAAAGACGAGGGCGATAATGACAACCACAGCCTGAATGACAAGTGACTGGGCATTTTTTCGTATGATATTCAGCATGATAAATGAATCTCCACAAGCGCTCGATTAAATGTGTACATTTTTGAAGCTGGCATTATGTTCAATTTGTCAGCAAGTTACCAGAGAAAAATGCGTTGATACCACAGCAAAAAATGCCTGAGACCTCATTCAAAAAAATAAGGGTGTTTGCTTGACAAAGCCCCCCCCCTATAGTAATTAACTTGTGATTTTTTAGAATAGGATTTAATTACTCATCAATAATAAACACTTCGGCCAAGGAGGAACACATGGCAAGTATTGAGCACAAAGGTAAGAGCTACGAGGTAGACGAAGACGGCTTCCTGTTAAAAGGTGCTGAGGAGTGGGACGATAACTGGGTAGACTACGTAAAAAACGTAGAGGGTATCGCCGAAATCACCGATGAGCATCAGAAAGTTATCGACGCTCTGCAGGAGTACTACAAGAAAAATGGAATTGCTCCCATGGTTCGTATCCTTTCCAAAACCACCGGTTTCCCGCTGAAACGCATTTACGAGCTGTTCCCGTCTGGCCCTGGTAAAGGTGCCTGTAAGATGGCTGGTCTGCCGAAACCTACCGGTTGCGTCTGATCCCATCGCAGATTTGAGTTGCACAAAAAAGGCTGCCCCTTACAGGGCAGCCTTTTTTATTGCCTTGTTTTCAATCGAACCTGATTGGTACCGCCTCCCGAATTAAAATAGCCCTTCCTCTGCCCCTGTATTCTTTTACTTTTCCACCACAGATTGGCCTAAAGGAGCATGTTTCTGCCGTCTTGGCTAGAATGACATCTCGAGAAAATGTGCATGATAGCGAGTCAGGTCCGCGCCACATTTACCGCAGAGAAATTTAACTTCCCCAAATATTTCGGTTGAATTGTCCTCGGGCGTAAAAGAGCCATCGGAATTTTGCATGTAGTAGGTAGTCACCAGAACATTTTCGGCGACTTCGACAAAATTTGTTGTATTCCCACACTGTTGACAGACGATACGTCCTGCAGGGTCACCTGCGGGAATTTGAAGTTTTTTCATTCGTTGTTGTGGTTCAAAAAAATTGAATTCATTGGGGACAAGAAGCCTTCCAACAGAAAAGATCACGGATTCCGGTTACAAACCTGCTATAATACAGGGGAACTCCCCCATTTCTCTAGCCAGAAAAACGAATCTCAAAAGAATCGAACTCCCCGGTTGCTGTTTGATCATTATACTCGACTTTGCTCACTTGCGAAAAGGGAGAACCGACATGAAGCCAGTTGATGAATTGCTCAACAATCATTCGCTCCCCTTCAGCCAGAACCTCGACGGTTCCGTCAGAGCAGTTTCTCACCCAACCAGAAAGCCCCAGCTCCACCGCTGCCTGCCTGGTGTAAGAACGAAAGGCAACACCCTGAACACGCCCATGCACCTTGGCCCGTATGCAATATGTCGGGTTCATGCTTCCTGCTCCACAAGTTGAAGAAACTGTTTTTCATCAAGGATATGCAATCCCAAGTCTTCAGCCTTTTTCTGCTTGGAGCCTGCCTTTACCCCAACGACCACATCTGTGACTCGACCAGAAAGAGTGGAGGCGACCTTGGCGCCGAAACGCTTTGCCAGTTGCTTGGCCTCTTCCCGGGAAAGTTGGTTTAACGTGCCGGTAAAAACAAAGACACGCCCCTCAAGTACACCTTCCTTTGTTCTCCCGCCCTTTGGACATATTCGCACTCCAGCCTGTTCAAGCTCCTGGAGGAGTTCGAGCGTGGCGGCATCACGGAAAAACATAAAGATAGACTCTGCGGTCTGCTCTCCGATGCCTTCAATATGAACCAATTGCTCTCTGCTGGCATGCATCAGGGCAGGTAAATCAGAAAAATGAGTCCCGAGCAGTGTCGCTGTGACCTCGCCGACACGACGAATACCAAGCGCGGTAACCAAACGCTCTAATGTGAGTTCTTTTTTTTCCGCAACCGCCTCCAGAACTTTGTTGGCCGATTTTTCTCCCCAGCCATCAAGCTCAGCAAGGAGGACAGGATCAAGTCTGAAGAAATCAGCAGGCCCTTTCACCAGCCCCTTGGCAACGAGTTGCTCAACATTTTTTTTCCCCAACCCATCAAGATCAAGCCCGTTTTTCCCAGCAAAAAAGATGAGCTTTTGTAACTGTTGTGCCGGGCAAAGAGGATTCACGCAACGCACCACGGCCTCATCTGCTTTCTCGACCAGAGGCTGACCACATTCAGGACAGTTTTGGGGGAACTCGATGTTTGTTTCTGTTCCCTCCCGTAGGTCGACCACCGACTTGACCACTTCCGGAATGACATCACCAGCCCTTTGCACCAGAACGGTATCACCGATACGCAGATCCTTGCGCAGAATCTCCCCCTTATTGTGCAGGGTAGCCCTTCGCACCATCGCCCCATTCACCTCAACAGGCTGCAGGTGGGCAACAGGTGTAACGGCTCCGGTCCGTCCGACTTGAAATTCTACGGAATCGATTTTGGTCGTGGCCTGAATGGCAGGAAACTTCCAGGCAACAGCCCAGCGCGGAGCCCTGGCTGTTGCACCTAAACGATCCTGCAGCGCCAGCTCATCCACCTTGACCACCATACCATCAATCTCGTAGGCCAGTTCGTGACGCAGCTCAAGCATGTTTCGGTACTCCTCCTCTACCTGCGTAATACTCTGGCAGCACTTGATAAGAGGGTTGACCGGAAAACCGAGCTTCCCGAGGGCACGCAGAGTTGCCTCCTGGCCGGTTGTCGCCAAAACCTCGGGGACGGAGGCCACCCCATAGACATAAAATTGCAGGGGACGCTTGGCGGTTACCTTGGGATCGAGTTGCCGCAGGGAGCCGGCAGCAGCATTGCGGGGGTTGGCAAACAACGGTTCGCCCTCTTGTTGCCTTTGCTGGTTGAGCCGGGCAAACCCCTCTTTGCCTAAGAACACCTCACCGCGAACAATCAACTGTTCAGGAATCGTGTTTCCCTGCAGGCTCAAGGGTATCGAGGCAACAGTCCGCAGCTGTGCGGTCACATCTTCACCGATAAGGCCATCTCCCCGGGTGGCACCAAGGGTAAACACCCCTTGCTGGTATACCAGCTCAACCGCCAGGCCATCAAGTTTCGGTTCACAGATATAGCGCAAGCTATCGGCAGAGTGAAGATAGCGAAACAGCTTTTCCTCGAAGCTATAGAGTTCCTCAGCATTGAAGATATTATCCAGGCTGAGCATGGGAAGAACATGCTCAGCCTGCTTAAACGCAGCAACAGGCAAACCGCCGACGCGGTGACTGGGCGAATCCTCGGTGACCAAATCGGGATACTGTGCCTCAAGATCAAGCAATTCCCGAAACATTTGATCGTACTGCCCATCTGAAATAAGCGGATCATCCAACACATAATAACGGTGCGCATGCAATCCAAGCTGCTGGCGCAACTCCTGCAATCGCTCAACGGCTTGCCCCTGCTCCACAGCTTACATATCCTCCATCAGAACGCCGCCTTTAGCGATGTTTTCACGAGAGTTCTCATCAATGAAAATGAGAATGGCCTCTTTGGGTTTGTTGGCAACCTCTGAGATGACATCGGTCACGCCTTTGGATATCTTCTGTTTCTGTTCTTTGGTAAGCTCTCCAGCTACACGAATACTGACGTAGGGCATACTGCCTCCTGCTATGGTTGGTAAATGGTGTTTGAGCTCTTCAGGCTTGCTGACAAGACTAAGAATCCTTCCTGAAATGCATTTCGCAGATTTTTGCGGGACAAACACCGGGAACACGGGTAAAAGATAGCAAACTTTCTCAGGGAAGTCGATCGTAAGGCGGATTCACGGTCCATCGATTCGCTTTTTATTCCGGGCCAGTTGAGGCCCCCTATACGTACTCACAGTTGCTGAATCCACAATATCGAAAGCTTTTCTCCCAGGAGTCCATCACATGCATGTTATTGTTACCGGTGGTGCCGGATATATAGGAAGCCATACCTGCCTTGAACTGCTCAGCGCGGGACATACGGTGAGCGTAATTGACAACCTCTGTAACGCCTCCCGTGAAGCGCTGAACCGCGTGGAAAAACTCACCCAAAAAACGATTCAATTTTACGAGGTGGATCTTTGCGATCTTGATCGTCTGCGCGAGACCTTCGGCAAAATAGAAGGAGCCAGCGCAGTTATCCACTTTGCCGGTTTAAAAGCCGTTGGAGAATCAGTTGCAGAACCCCTACGTTACTATCAGAACAACCTGATCTCGACACTGAATCTTTGCCAGGTTATGCAGGAAACCGGTATTGGTAACATTGTTTTTTCTTCATCGGCCACGGTCTATGGGGATCCGGCCTCGGTGCCCATAAAAGAAGACTTCCCCCTCTCCTGCACCAATCCCTACGGGCGAACAAAACTGATGACCGAAGAAATCCTTCAAGACGTTCACCGAGCCAATCCTCAATGGAATGTGATCCTGCTGCGCTACTTTAACCCTGTAGGCGCCCACCCCAGTGGTCTCATCGGCGAAGATCCCAACGGCATTCCCAATAATCTGATGCCCTATATCGCCCAGGTTGCCATTGGTAAACTGGCCCAACTCTCTGTTTTCGGCAATGACTATCCAACCCCAGACGGAACCGGTGTACGTGACTTCATTCATGTGGTTGATCTGGCAAAAGGCCACTTGAGTGCGCTCAATAATCTCAAAGAAAACCCAGGTGTCGCTATCTACAACCTGGGAACAGGTCGTGGATATTCTGTTTTGGAAATGGTTGCAGCCTTTTCCAAGGCCTGTGGCGCCACCGTCCCCTATGCTATTGTGAACCGTCGGCCCGGTGATATCGCCCAGTGTTACGCCGACCCCACTAAAGCAAGGAAAGAACTCGGCTGGCAGGCAAAATTTGGTTTGGAGGAGATGTGCGCCGACAGTTGGCGATGGCAATCGAAGAACCCCAACGGATTTGCCTAATTTAGCTTCTTTTTTCCAAGATAATTCATTTTCTTCTGTGCACAGTCCCCTGCCTGTGGTAAGGACTGTGGCTCGTTTGCCCGGTGCGTGCGGCTTTTTGTATCAAAATACACAAAACCCCACACACTGTTACTTTGTTTATCATTTCAATCCCCATGAGTGAAGATACCCTTTTTGCTGCCGGTAGCCTCGGTGAAGATTTCACCTTCAATGACCGGGTTGCAGAAGTTTTTGACGACATGCTCAACCGCTCCGTCCCGCACTATCGCAGTGTTATTGGGGGAATGGCCCAGCTCCTTGCAAGGCGGTCACAGGATCGGACAACCATTTACGATCTTGGCTGTTCCACGGGAACAACCCTGCTTGAGCTCAGCCGCCAACTGCCAGCGGACCGGTTTTATTATGTCGGTATAGACAACGCCCCGGCCATGCTCGAAAAAGCGCGAAAAAAAAGTGCGGGATTCAACAAAGGTTCTGTAATCAGTTTTTTGGAAGATGATATCACCACCTGCCCTCTTCCCGATGCAGCCGCGATCATCTGCAACTATACCATGCAGTTTCTGCGTCCCATGACCAGGCGAGCCTTTGTCAGGCGTATCTACGAAGCTCTTCCCGAAAATGGGCTCTTTTTTCTCAGCGAAAAAACCATATCCCATGCGACCAAGCTCAACCGCGATTTCATTGATATCTATCATCAGTTTAAACGCCAACAGGGGTATTCAGAACTGGAAATCGCAGCAAAACGAGAAGCACTTGAAAACGTACTTATTCCCTTTTCCTTAGAGGAGAACAAAGCGCTGCTCATGGATGCAGGCTTTAGAGAGGTTGAGCCCTACTTTACCTGGTTCAACTTCACCTCTTTTGTCGCAGTGAAACGAAATGCAACTCTTTGATTTTTTTCCCCAAGCAAAACTTGACCGTATAGCCGAACTCCTTGACCAGAAAAAACGCTGGATCAACCAGGACAAGAAAGGTTTTCTCCGCTATCGGACGCCCATGGAAAAGGTCGCGCATCTGCGAAGTTCGCTGAATGATTTCAGTGGAGAGGTGGTGCGCATCGGTCAAGACTCCGACATACGCCCAGAGGAACAGCAATGCGTCTACGAGGTCTTAAAAGGGTTCATGCCCTGGCGCAAAGGGCCCTTTTCTGTGTTCGGCATAGAAATAGATGCCGAATGGCGGAGTGAACGCAAATGGAACCGTATCCTGCCCAACTTGCCCGATCTCTCGGGCAAGATTATTGCCGACATTGGGTCCAACAACGGCTACTATATGTTTCGCATGCAACCCCAACAACCAGCCCTTGTGCTCGGTTTTGAGCCCTATGTTCACCATTATTTTGCCTTCAATCTGCTGAACACCTTTGCCGGCTGTGAAAACCTGCGCACGGAACTCTTAGGCATAGAACATCTCCCTTTGTTTCCCGATAGTTTTGATGTCATATTCTGCATGGGCATTCTCTATCACCGCCCCTCCCCTATCGCAGCCCTGCAGGAACTCCACACGGCCCTGAAACCGGATGGCTGTCTGATCATCGAATCGCAAGCGATTCCGGGTGAAGAACCGGTCGCACTTTTTCCTGAGCAGACCTATGCCAAGGTTCCCGGAACCTGGTTTGTGCCTACCTCAAGCTGTTTATCCAACTGGCTTAAGCGAGCAGGTTTCTCTCAGGTAGAATGTTTTCAGAGCCATGCAATGAGTCGTGAAGAGCAGCGTCGAACCGACTGGATGGAGTTTGAATCCTATGAGGATTTTATTGACAAGGATGATCCCACGCGTACTATAGAGGGATATCCAGCCCCTCTGAGAGTCTTTTTCAAGGCAAGCAAATAAATGTGCTTCTGCCAGAGAAAACTGCACAGCAAAACCGTCAGACACGTGAACTTTACTTCAGAGAAAAAATCCTTTTTCCTCTCAGATTTGTTGCAATTTTTCTGTTCTTGTGAAAAGCTGACCGAACCACTTTTTGTTGCAGATAACTGAACATCCATG
Source organism: Desulfobulbus rhabdoformis (assembly GCF_016919065.1). GTDB lineage: Bacteria > Desulfobacterota > Desulfobulbia > Desulfobulbales > Desulfobulbaceae > Desulfobulbus > Desulfobulbus rhabdoformis. The sequence continues at coordinate 32,137 of NZ_JAFFQA010000005.1, forward strand.
CGGTTAGGCCTCGACACCCCCGAACATATACTGGCTCAATCGCCCCACCTTAAAAACGTCTACACAGGAAAAAATTATGAATGTACAAGACTGCACGTTGTATCACGGCGGCCTGAAAGGCGCTGAGTCGCTTTTTGGTGAGAATGCAGAAAAATATGGGGTTCAGGAAACCGTTTTCACCTTTGATGGGCATCGACTCTACAGGGATAAAAACTCTATCACCTTAAGCGAAGACGATCTTGCCCGTGGAGATATCAGCATGGAGCTGGCCTCCCGGATGATGAACCGTACCTATTATGAGACCGAAAAAATCCGGAAAGTCCTGCAGACTATTTTCCATATGGTTAACAAGGGGCATCAGGTCTTTGTCGTGGGAACCATCCTTGAAGACAACTCCGTAAAAGGTGGCACCGGCTGGGCTGTGGAGCTTGCAAAACTCTTCAATCGGCCACTGCACGTCTATGATCAGAATCAGTCAAAATGGTTTACCTGGAAAGAGGGAGAGTGGCAGGAAGATTCGCCCAAAATTTGCTACAATACCTTTGTCGGTTCTGGAACCCGCTACTTAAGCGACGATGGCATAGAGGCCATCAACAAGCTTTTTGTTGACAGCTTCGGCGAATAGAAGCTCCTCAAAAAATACAAAAAAAACGCTCAGCGAGATGTATCGCTGAGCGTTTTTTTATTGAAATAAAGGTGGAGAGAGACGTGCTCCAAACGGGTCATTTTCCAATGCAAAACTGACTAAAGACCAGGTCAAGAACATCATCGGGTGTTGTCAGTCCAGTGATATCACCAAGATAATCCAACCCACTCTGCACCTCAACGGCCAAGAGATCAACCGGCGCACCGTCCATCATGGCTGTTTCAAGACGACGACAGGCGGCAAGTGATTGTGCAAGAATCGCCTTATGCCGGGTATTGGGAGCACAGTTCATCTGTTCGCAGAGTTCTGCTTTGTCGCCGACGACACACCCATAAACGGTTTCCTGCAACGCATCAATCCCCTGCTGATGTTTCGCCGAAATCGCCACAACAGGGACGCCGCCAAAAACTGCAGCAAGGTTGCTGACCTGTCGCTCATCAACCAGGTCGGCCTTATTGAGCACCACCACATGGGGTTTATCACTGATCGATTGATATAACTCCTCATCACCACCGCCCATACCCGCTGTTGCATCAACCAGGAACAGGACCAGATCCGCTTGCTCCATCTTCTGCCTGGCCCGTTCGATCCCCAAGGCCTCCACTGGATCCTCATGCTGGCGAATGCCAGCGGTATCGATGAGATGGACCGGCACTCCCCGTATGACAAAACTCTCTTCGATGGTATCACGGGTGGTACCTGGAACAGCGGTGACCAAGGCGCGCTCTTCATTGAGCAGGGCATTGAGCAGACTCGATTTTCCTACATTGGGCTGTCCTACCAGGACGACCTTGATCCCTTCCCGTACGATCTGTCCCTGATCAGCCATAGCCAGAAGCTTTTCAAGAGGCTGGATCACCAACCCACGCAGTTGACTGAGCACCTGCTCATGCTGAACAATTTCCACGTCGTCATCGGGAAAATCAATGGCCACCTCCAACAGTGCGAGGATCTGGACTAACTGGCCCCGAACTTCCTCAAGCTCTGCGTATAAGGCTCCCTGCAGTTGATTGACCGCGAGTTGAGCGCTTTTGTCGGTTTGCGCCTGCAGAAGATCGACAACGGCTTCAGCCTGGGTCAGGTCAATGCGGCCTCCCAAGAAAGCCCGTTTGGTAAACTCTCCCTCATCTGCTGGCCGAGCCCCCCGTTCAAAGACCGCCTGCAAAACCTCCTGCAGGACCACATAGGAACCATGGCAGTGCAATTCGACGACATCTTCACAGGTGTAGGTGTGGGGGGCACGCATATACACCGCCAGGACCTCATCAAGTACCTGGCCCTGAACACCTATGACAGATCCGTAGTAGAGGTGATGGCTTGTATACTGGGTACGTGGCTTGTGGGGAACAAAGAGTTGATGCAGGAGGGCGAGGGCATTCGAACCGGAAATTCGAATGATCCCGATCCCTCCTGTTCCGGGAGCGGTGGCAATAGCCGCAATGGTATCAGTCGTTGGATGAACGGCCACCGTGGCCTCCACGACGTTTTTTCGAAGAGGAACGCCGCCCTTTACCTGGTTTGTAAATCAACACTTTTTTGAAGAGTCCTTCACCAACAGAGCGGCTGCGCACGCCCTTATCTTCCTGAAGGATCATGTGCACCACCCGCCTCTCAGAAGGATTCAAGGCAGGGATCGACTGGGTTTTACCATCTTCTTTGACCTTGGCTGCAAGTTCAACCGCGCGAACTTTCAGCTCTTCAGCGCGACGCTCACGAAAATCGCCGGCGTTCAGCGCCAGCATAATCCGATCTGGCAGGTGGTTGGAGACCATTTTACGCAGGAGATACTGAAGGCTATCCAAAGTTCGCCCTTCAGAGCCAATGACCTGTTCTTGGTTAGGCCCGGTAATATGGCACTGAACCGTATTTTCTTCAAAGTGCACACTGACATCTGAAGGCAACCCCATCAACTCAAGCAGGTGACGTAGATCAGCTTCAATGGCAGTTAAGCCCTCTGCCGAAGGCGGCTCAAGCTGCGTAGGCGGTGCTTCCTGCGGCTGAACAGGGAGGGCCTCTTCAGGTTCAGTTTGAACCGGTTCAGAAGGCTCCTCCACCACCGGCTTGGCTTTCTTCTTTGGGCTTGGCTCCGGTGTATCCACTGGTTCTTCCGCTCCAGGAGCTTGTCCCATTGGCTCGGAAGGTGCTGCTACGGCCTCGGCTTTTTGTTTTTGGGGAGCAGGTTCACTTTCAACATCCTGCTTCACAGCTTTTGGCTGCACCCGGATATGCGCTTTTTTCTTACAGAGTCCGAAAATACCGGCAGATCCTGTCTCCAGGACCTCTATATCGAGATCCTCACTGGAGGCACCAAGTTCCCGGCAGGCCTGCTCAATAACTTCTGCTATGTCTTTTCCGAAAAAATCTTTTCCTTTTCCCATATGTATCCATCGACGTCTGAGGTTCAGGCCTTTACTTGCCGGTTAATCAGATACTGCTGGAGAATCGACAACAGGTTGTTGACAAACCAGTACAGCACCAAACCGGATGCAAAGTTCAGAAACATAAAGGTAAAGACTATCGGCAAAAATTGCATAATTTTCGCCTGGCTCGGATCAGCGGTTGTCGGGGTCATTTTTTGCTGCAGATACATGGATGCACCCATCAGCAGAGTCAGTACCGGAATACCATGCAAGTAAGGGATATCAAAGCCGATCATAAGCCGATCAGGAGCGGAGAGATCGGTGATCCAAAGCATGAACGGAGCATGGCGAAGCTCAATAGCCGCCATCAACACCCGGTACAGAGCGAAGAAAAACGGTATCTGAATTAACATCGGCAGACAGCCGCCAAGAGGATTGACCTTGTAGGTTTTATACAGGGCCATCATCTCCTGATTCATTTTGGAGGGATCGTCTTTGAACCGCTCTTTGAGTTTGGCGATTTTGGGCTGCAGCTTTTGCATATTTTTCATGGACTTCATACCCTTCTGGGTAATAGGCCAGAAAACCAACTTGATGAGGATAGTCAGAAAGATAATAGAAAAGCCGTAGTTACCGAGAAACTGATGCAGAAAATTCAGCATCCAAAGCATGGGCTTGGCGAGAAAATCAAACCAGCCGAAATTAACAGCCTCGGCCAGGTCATACCCATAGGTCTTGAGAACATTGAGTTTCTTAGGACCGAAATACAGGGTGTAGCTGTAGGTTTTGCTTTCACCACTGGCAAGCGAGGCAATCCCCTCGGAAATTACAGAACGCACATGGGCCTCTGAGCCCTGAAGAGTCACAGAGTGGGCACCATCGGTGGTGGGGGCCACAGAGGTCATAAAATAGTTGTCAACATAGCCGGTCCAGCTGACCTGCCCTTGCAGAACGAGAGGTCCATCTTTAAGTTTTTTCGGCTTGGTTTCGACTAACTCTTTGTTGATATAGGCAGCGGGCCCGGAAAAAAGGTAGCGACTGGTCTTGCTGGTATGTTCGAAGGGTTTATTGGCAAGTGACAGGGCCGGAGATACCTGAAGAGCCTTATCCGTGGTGTTGACCAGAGTATAGGTTATATCAACGAGATAGCTGTCTCCACGAAAGGTTAAGCTGCGCTCGATGCGTACCCCTTCAGGTGTGGTGGCTGACATTGCCAGGCTTGCCGTGTCGGTTGGTTGAGCGACATTCACGCTGTCTGTATCTGCATGGAATACAGGAAGGTTGACAGCAGCCCCATTATCAAGGGAGAAGAGCACCGGCAGATCAGCGGGGTTTTGTCCGGTGACCAGCTGCATCGGCCCGGAGTCTTTATCGTGGGTATTACGGTATTTTTTGAGAACAAAGCTCTGCAGACCACCTCCCTGCTCATTGACGACGGCAGCATACAGTGGAGTATCGATGGAGATTTCACGCGCGTTGGGATCCACCGGCACGGTTGGAATATTTGTCGCTTGCGCTGGTGCAGCGGCCGGGGTTTTTGTTTGAGTTCCCTCCACTGATGAAGCCTGTTGCTCCGTCTGTATCGCTGCCTGCTCGGCTTGAGGGACGGGTTTGACAAAAAAATACTGATACCCGATTAAGATGAAAAAGGAGAGGACAATAGCCAAAAAGGCTCTCTGAAGATCCATAATCTTATTTACCTAAAAAAGCCTCGTAACACGAGGCACTGACGAAAGAATGTGGGCCACGATCTTCATTTGACAGGATCGTAACCGCCTCGAGAGAAGGGATGACAACGCAAAATACGCCAGGCTGCCAGAAGCGTCCCACGGAAAACACCATATTTGCTCACGGCTTCAATGGCATACTGGGAACAGCTGGGGACAAAACGACAGACAGGAGGAAAGAGGGGGGATATAATGTACTGATAACCTTTAAAAAGGGCGATCAAGATCATCCTGGGAAACCTTCGCCAGGTGTTTTTAGTCTTCGCCCCGGGACGGGGATCTGTTGAATGATGATCATCTGCGGACATCGCCTTCCACCCGATTTTGATCGCTGGTAATTGCTAGCAGTGCACTCTGGACAGTTTCCAGACTATCAAATGAAAAATTGGGCCGGATGGTCACAACGATATCGCAACAGGAGGGGAACTGTGTGCGGTTACACCGAAAAACCTCGCGAACCAGTCGTTTGATTCGATTTCGACGCACCGCATTGCCGACCTTCCGTTGGACACTTATTCCCAATCGGTTCCATGGAAGTGCATTTGCCAGTATGATAACGGCAAAGCCAGGACCACGATACCGTTTTCCGGCCCGATAGACGCACTGAAACTCCCCTGTTGTTCGTATAAGATGTTTTTTGGGGAGTGTATTCCGATTCAATCGAATCAGGCAGCCAGCTGTTTGCGCCCTCTGGCACGTCTTCTGCGAATGACGGCCCGACCATTTTTAGTTTTCATACGTACGCGAAAGCCGTGGGAACGTGCGCGTTTGGTGTTGCTGGGCTGAAAGGTCATTTTGCTCATAATTGTTTTCCTTTATTGCAAATATTCGTGGATAAAACGGCAGATTTAAGCCCCTTTCTCCTCGTGTTTTTCACACTTTCCTGATAGGTTTTCCGGCCGAATGCGGCCTTGGAAGAATAGGGGAATGGGACAAAAGGCGGACAGCACTCCATCTTTTGCCTGTAAAAAGGAATCTATTCTAATCATAGAGAACCATTTCTGTCAAATTATTTCCATAAGACCGACATTTCAGGTATCCTGAACCAACAAAATGTGGCAGAAAGGGGGTCAATTTTTTCCTGGCTACCGTTTTTTTCTTTTGCATCTTTTTTTCTTCGTCACCCGCTGTTGCAAAAGATGCTGCCCAATGAGTAGTATGGCTTGCCCGATTTTCCGGCCCAGCTGAACAGACACTACCTTGAATTTTTTCAATCTGAGAGTTCTTTAGATCGTATGAATGAATTTGATATTGCCGTAATAGGCGCCGGGCATGCAGGCTGCGAAGCGGCATTGGCCGCTGCTCGCATGGGATGCCGCACACTGGTCTGCATCATCAACGCAGATACCATTGGCGCCATGTCCTGCAACCCTGCCATCGGAGGACTCGCCAAGGGTCACCTCGTCAAAGAAATTGACGCGTTAGGTGGCGAGATGGCAAAATGCATTGATGCCACAGGCATTCAATTCAGGCGCCTCAACACGAGCAAAGGCCCTGCGGTTCGTTCATCTCGAGCCCAGGCCGATCGTTTGCTCTATCGGCTGCGCATGAAACAGGTCCTTGAAAATCAGCCCAATTTGTCTATTCGCCAGGCGATGGTCGATGAAATTCTGGTTAAAAACGGTCAAGTGGTTGGCCTGCGAACCTCTCTGGAAGAGGAGGTGAGTGTGGGTGCCATCGTGGTCGCCACGGGTACTTTTCTCAACGGCCTGATTCATGTTGGTTTAAAAAATTTTCCCTCCGGGCGGATGGGAGATGAACCCTCCACCAAACTCGCCCAATGGTTCAAGGCCACAGGTTTTGCCGTTGGCCGCATGAAAACAGGCACAGTTCCCCGGCTGGATGGTAACACTATCGACTACTCAAGACTGGAGGCCCAATACAGCGACGATCCTCCGGCCATGTTTTCCTTTGAATCCGATGGCACGCCCTCCCTTGAGCAACGGCCCTGCTACATCACCTACACCAACGAACGGACCCATAACATCATTCGTGGTTCCATTGGCCAGTCTCCGATGTATGCCGGTATTATTGAAGGGGTTGGAGCGCGTTACTGCCCTTCAATCGAAGATAAGGTCATGCGGTTTCCGGAAAAAATTCGTCATCAAATTTTCCTGGAGCCCGAAGGACTGGACACCATCGAGGTCTATCCAAACGGTATTCCCACAAGCCTGCCTCTGGCCACGCAAATTGCCATGGTTCACTCCATACCAGGCCTTGAAAAGGCGCGCATCATTCGCCCCGGCTATGCAATCGAATACGACTATATAGACCCTCGTGAACTGAAACCGAGCCTGGAGACAAAAAAGGTGGCAGGCCTTTTTCTGGCTGGCCAGATCAACGGCACCTCAGGCTACGAAGAGGCTGCAGGCCAGGGACTGATGGCAGCCATTAACAGTGTTCGCTATGTACGCGATCAACCTCCGGTTATCCTTGACCGTTCCCAGGCATATTTGGGCGTGCTGATCGACGATCTGGTTACCCTTGGCACCAAAGAGCCCTACCGTCTTTTCACCTCGCGTGCCGAGTATCGGCTCCTGCTTCGGGAAGACAATGCCGATATTCGTCTGCGCCATATCGGCTATGAGATTGGTCTTGTCGACGAAGTATGCTGGCAAAACTTTCAGAAGAAAGCTGCCTGCATGGAGGCAACCATTAAAAAACTCCATGAAATCCGAATCAAACCACTTCCCGAGGTGAACGAGTTCCTCAGACGCCATGATTCAACACCTCTGTCCCAGGCTGTCAGCTTTGCCGATCTTTTACGGCGACCAGAGATTTCACTGATCGCTCTTATCGAGCTTGATCAGCTTGTCAATCAAGGGGCTATTTTCAACGAAGAGGCACAATCCTATCAGGACGAGATCGGATTGCAGGTGAAATACGAGGGCTATATCAAACGGCAGGAGGAGCAGATCGCACGCTTCAAAAAACTTGAACGGATCGAACTTCCCGAAGACCTTGTGTATAAGGGACTTCCAGGACTTTCCAATGAAGTCGTCGAAAAGTTAACCAAGGTGCAGCCACGTTCCCTGGGCCAGGCATCGCGTATATCGGGTGTCACCCCCGCAGCTCTGTCAGTTCTCCAGATTCACCTCAAAAGGCTCGGACACCTTTAAGGTACAGCTCTTATGCTCGAATACCCCCAGATAGACCCGATTCTGCTTTCCATTGGCCCGCTGGCTATTCGCTGGTACGGGCTCATGTATGTCATTGGATTTGCTGCTGCCTATTGGTTGGTGCTTATTCAGGCACGACGTTTTAGCTGGAAGCAACTCCTCAGCCATATGGACAACCTCAACCTGGCCCTTATCCTTGGCGTTATCCTCGGTGGGCGGCTGGGGTATGTTATCTTTTATAATCCGCTTTATTATCTGCACCATCCTGGGGAGATACTTGCCACCTGGTCTGGCGGCATGTCGTTTCATGGCGGCTGTATAGGGGTAGTGCTGGCGGGATTCTGGTATTGCAGAAAACGAAAACTTGATTTCTGGAAGGCCGCCGATCTCTACGTGGCAACGGTTCCTGTGGGGCTTTTTTGGGGCCGCATTGGTAACTTCATCAACGGTGAACTTTATGGACGGGTTACCTCTGTTCCCTGGGCCATGGTCTTTCCTGATGGAGGCTCCCTCCCCCGGCATCCTTCGCAACTCTACGAGGCCTTCCTGGAAGGTATTGTGCTTTTTCTCCTTCTATGGAGTCTTAAGGCACGCCCCTGGAACAAAAGCCTGAAGAACTGGCCTCATGGCACTCTTCTCGCTCTCTTTCTCTGCGGTTACGGATGCTGCCGTTTTCTCGTGGAATTTTTTCGGGAACCTGACGCTCAACTGGGTTTTATCCTCATGCACCTGTCCATGGGACAACTCCTCAGCAGCTTCATGATTCTGGCGGGGGGAATACTCTATATTGGTCGGAAACGAGCAGCTACACGCTGAACCTGCTGCAGTTGATCGTTTCCGACCACAAACAACTCGAACTATTTGTTGGATTTATTGCACTTTCCCTGACAAGTCTTTACCTGGCCGAAACTTCACCACCCGTCGTGAAGGAATGGGAACAGTCTCACCTGTCTTGGGATTTCTCCCCATGCGTGGCGCACGATCCACAACCGAAAAACTCCCAAACCCCACCAAGGTCACTCGCTTCCCTTCTTTCATCGCAGTTGACAAGGTGGCCAAAAGGCCATTGAGTCCCCTTTCAGCCGCAATTTTACTGATTTGTGCTGATTGGGCGATGGATTCAATGAGATCATTTTTATTCATAGCTTCCCCTCACTTTCATTGGCATAAATTAACCTGCAGCCAGTAAATACAGACTGCCCAACACGGAATAATCCAATAAACAGCAAGGAAACAAAAATAACAATTGTCGGCCTTACCTATGCAACCTTAGGTAATCTTACGCAATCATTAAAATTTCCCTTAATAAATCAAGGCTTTTAAAAGGAGGGAAACAACAGGAGGGATTCAGAGAAAAACGTTTTTTTTTTACTTTGGAAGAATAAACGAGTTGCGCACGACATAGTTGACAAGGTCCACTGTATTTTTCATTTGAAATTTTTTCAGCAAACTTGCTCGATGATGGTCAATAGTTCGAGGGCTGAGGTCGAGCATTTTGCCAATGGCTTTACTGGAATGTCCTTGCACAACCAGTTCCAGCACCTGCTTTTCTCGATCACTGAGAACGACCAGAGGAACTTTTCCCTGGTTACGAAAGGCATGCATGACCTCATCGGTTACATCGGCCGACAATCGAGGTGAGATGTATGACTTCCCCTCACGAATGGTTTGAATGGCGCAGAGCAGTTCTGACTCGGAATCTTCCTTCATCAGGTAGCCATGGGCACCAGAAGAGATAGCCTGATAAAAATACTGGGAGTTGGTGTGCATGGTCAGCATGAGGATACCAATATCAGGACGAATTTTTCGTATGTCCTCCATGGCCTCAAGGCCGTTCAGGTGGGGCATGGCAATATCGAGAATAACCATTTCAGCCGAAGTGAGACGCAAAAAATCCAGGAGTTCGAGCCCATTACTTGCCTCGCCCACAATGCGCAAGGAGGGTTCACGGGCAATAATCGTCTTCAGTCCCTGGCGTATCAGTGTATGATCATCGGCAATGACTATTGTGTATGGTTTCATGCCTTTCTACTCGTGCTCGTTCTCAACGAAAAAGGATGGATACCGGACAATGATCAGAGCCGGTAATCTCACTGTGGATGGCTGCATCAATAATTCTTGAACGACTGGCTTGGTCAACCAGAAAGTAATCAATCCTCCAGCCAATATTTTTCGCCCTGGCATTAAACCGATAACTCCACCAGCTATACTGTCCAGGATCCTGATTAAATTCCCGAAAAGTATCTACATACCCTCCAGCAACGACCTCGTCCATCCAGGTCCGCTCTTCTGCAGAAAAGCCAGGGTTCTTCATATTTGACTTTGGGTTGGCCAGATCTATTTCCTTATGGGCAACATTAAGATCACCACAAACAAGGACAGTTTTCTGACTTTTGAGCGAATCCATATAATCGAGCAAGGCCTGGTTAAATTCTTTTTTAAAACCAATTCGTTTTAACTCAGGCTGCGCATTGGGCGAATAGACATTGACCAGAAAAAAATCAGCAAATTCAACTGTAAGAACGCGCCCTTCGTCATCAAAAGATGGCTGATCAAGGCCATAGGAAACATGCAGCGGTGCTTGCTTACAAAACACGGCTGTTCCCGAGTAGCCTTTCTTCTGCGCTGGAAACCAGTAGGGTTGATAGCCAGCCAATTCACGGACTTCTTCGGGTACCTGCTCAGGAAGCGCCTTAATTTCCTGCAACGCCAATATATCAGGCTGTAACCTGCCCACGGAATCGACAAAACCGTTTTTAATTGCCGCACGCAAGCCATTCACATTCCAGGAGACAAAACGTAATCCTGTCTTGTTTTGCTTTTCTTCCTTCACCTGCCGTGGGATTACCCCAAGTTGCGGACAGAGATCGGCCAGAACGCATTGATCGCAATGGGGACGCTGGGGCCTACAGGTTCCCTGGCCAAAGGCAACGAGAAGACCGTTGATACGAATCCAATATTTCTCCGGCAGTTTCTCCCTGAGAGCCATCTCTGTTTGCAGGGGGGTCTTGGTCTGCACATATCCCCAAATATTCATGATACGGTGAACATGAGTATCCACACAGATGGCAGGCTTATTAAAGGCCACTGCAACGACAAGGTTTGCTGTTTTTCTACCAACACCAGGGAGCTTGAGCAAGGGGTCTATGGCATCCGGGACTTGCCCGGAAAATTTTTCCAGCAGGACCGAGGGAAGTTCGTAGAGATATCTGGCCTTATTTCGAAAAAAACCGACTGGATAGATGAGTTTTTCAAGCTCGTCTATCGTGAGCTGGTTCAATTCCTCGGGTGTTTGGACACGCTGAAAGAGCCGCCGTGCCGCTGCAGCGGTGACCTCATCTTTGGTGCGGGCCGAAAGGATTGTTGCGACCAGCACCTTAAAGGGATCCTTGGTTTGCGTTGCAATCAAATCAACCACAGGTACCTGGTAGGTGCTCACCTCTTTTTCCAGGCGTAGGATGATTTCGTCAATGGAGAAGCCCATCTCACCTCTTACAATAACGCGGCATAACCGCTGGAAAAATGCTTGAATTTCAACGGTATAATTATCACAATATCACAGATTGACGCAAATGTTTTATGCCTACCCCAAAAAAAACGCCTGTTTTTCCATGGAGGAAGAACAGGCGTTACGATCAGAATATAGACAAGATTCAGCTGAGCAGAGTGACCTCACCGGTCTCAAGGTCATAGTACGTGGCGACAACAAGCACCCGCCCCTCCTCAACTAAATCAGAAACGATGGGCTCGGATTCGGCAATTTTTTGGGCTGTGGAAACGGCAAGTGCTTTTGCAGCGTTATCGGTCCAATCGCCCGCAAGGCCTTTGGTTCTTTTTAAAGCTGCATCGATTGAAGGTGTGAGGCTGGCTATATGGCCACTGAGTTTCACTCCCTGGGCGACAGCACTGACCGCGCCGCAGGACGAATGCCCCATGACCATGACAAGCGGGGTGTGCAGGTGGGCAACGGCATATTCGATGCTGCCCAGAATCTGGTCGTTGATGATGTTTCCGGCAACACGGACGACAAATACATCCCCGAGCCCCTGGTCAAAGACATCGACCGGAGGTACCCGACTATCAGCACAGGTTAAAATAACTGCTATTGGATCCTGACCGTTTACGAGACCTCGCCTTGATTCCTCACAATGGTTGGGATGTTCTAATTTTCCGCTTATAAAGCGTTTGTTACCGTCAAGAAGTCGCTGCAGGGCCTCTTTGCCTGTCAGCTTAATTTTCGATTGCATGTCCAAGTCCTCGTAGTGGTCAGATCATTTGCTCTTTAAAAACGATACATTCGGCCATCAGGGCTTTTTCACACTTTATTGCAATGAACAAAGTGCGAAATGATATCAGCAAAAATGAAATATAGCCACAGAAAAAGTGAACAAAGCTGAAAACAGTTAGAATTTCGTTAGCAGCGTCTCTGCTTCAGGTCTGACGGTACCCGCTTATTTAGGACGATTTACATAATAATCCTGCTGGTATTCGTAATAGCCAAAAACCTTATAATCAAGGACAGTTGCCTTGTAGGCGTTAAAGACCACTCCAAGGATTTTTTCTCTTCCAATGGTGTCTGCAAGCGCTTTAACATATTCACGACGAGAAGCGCCATAACGTACCACAAGAACGACACCATCCACATGCTGCGCAAGTACGGCTGTTTCGCTGGCAGCATGAAGCGGGGGACTATCGAGCAAAACAATCCGATCATCATAGCGCCGACTGATTTCTTCGACCAGACCAACCATCGATGCAGAACTCAGTAATTCAGCTGGGTTTATCGAGTGAGCCCCCGCCTGAAGAACTGAGAGTTTATCCACACCTGAAGGAACGAGCAGCTCGGAGAGTTGTTTTTTTTGTTGAAGATAGTCAGAGAGGCCTGCCCTATTTTCCAGACCAAAAAGGTCATGCTGAGTTGGCCGACGGAGATCACAATCCACCAGGAGGCAGTAGTTATCCATTCCCTGGGCAAGGGAAATACCAAGATTTGCACAGATAAAGCTTTTCCCCTCACCGGGGGCGGCACTGGTCACAAGTATGCTGCGAGGTATAGGCCCACTGCTAGGAAAGAGAATCCGAGTCCGCAGTGCGCGAATACTCTCAGCCACCGGACCTGTGGTCGCCGTCGCCAGGGAGAGACGCTCATCCCATACTCCAGGGGCAGTGCGTGCTTTTTCAGGGGGGGCCGGCTCACTCTCTCCTTTGCTTGTCGCTTCAGTTATGTCCATTTTCGGCAACTGTTGCGCGACTACATTTTCCTGAACAGAATCTTTAGACTCTCCGGCCCTTTTCAGGGCATCAAACACCTTTCCCACTCGCGACTCCTATGCGCTATACGTCGATGTCTTTTTATACCCAAGCTCAACTGGACAGCTTATTTGAAATATTGCCACCAGACCGCAGCGCCGACAGATCCCGACACTAGAAAGACTGCAAAAATAATCCACAACCATGGTTTGCATGAGGACGGTTTTGCACCCGGAAGAGGCGCACCTTCACCGGGAAAATGAAGATCATCCACACTTTCTTCAATTAATTCCGGACCGATTGTCGGTTTGTTCTCCGCAAACCCTGAAAGCATCGCGTGATCACAGATAATGTTGATAAGTCTTGGCGTGCCCTGGCTCACTTTATGTATAAGTGCGATGGCTTCCTCAGAAAAAAGGTTAAAATGGCGGGCTCCGGCTTGACGCAGTCGAAAAATGATATACTGCCGGGTTTCTTCAAGGGAAAACCGACTAAGGTGAAATCGAAGCCCGATACGCTGACGAAGCGGCAACAGCCTATCATCACTCATAATCTCGTTGAGTTCGGGTTGACCGACTAAGAAAATGGAAAGAACGTCCTGCCCTTTTTCCTCAAGATTTGAGAGAAGACGAATTTCTTCAAGGAGATCGACTGGCAAAACATGAGCTTCATCGAAGATGAGCAGCACCCGCTCTCCGTTTTCATGACAGGCTTTAAGCATTTTGCCAAATTCAATCAAAAAGAGGGCTTTGTTCCCATCCCAGGGCAGCCCCAGTTGCTGGGATAAGAATGAAAAAAACTCGTCCCGGTAAAGTATGGGATTATTCAACACACTCACATGGACATCCTGTTCTAAACTGGACACCAGTGCCTGCAAGAGGGTTGTTTTTCCGGAACCGACATCAGCGGTTAAAACCAGAAAACATTTTTTGCTTAAAACCCCGTATTTGAGGATCGCAAGCCCTTCCTGGTGCGTCTCACTCATAAAAACGGTTTTAGGATCAGGAGTGAGACTAAAGGGTTTTTTAGAAAGTCCGTAATACTTTGTATACATATAGTTTTCTACTCAAGCTGAAGTCAGGTCCCGTGGTTTGCATTACCTAAGGGCTAGATAATAATCATCCCCTTCATCCACAAGGCCGCGTACACTGCCCCAAGGACTAGGGCATAGGCAAGAATACCAACCACGCTGAGCACAAGCACGATTCGCTCCTTATGGATTTCAGCAGGCTTATCAATAAAGGGGACCGCGCAGATGACTGGCACACCGATGGTTTCTTCCAGCTCTCCGACATCTTTAAAAGAGGTGTCAATAAAATCAAAGGCCAGCACAGCCCCCACACTCAGGCCCAGACTTCCCACGACTACAACCAGCAATATTTTAATAAAGTTCGGCTTAAACGGTTTTTCAGCCTTCCGGGCAGAGTCGACGATTTTAAATTTACTCCCCTTTTGATTACGCTCAAGGTTCTCAGCGGATTGCGCCTGGAGATTGTTTGCAACCAGTTGATCATAATGGCGCCGTAATTCATTATAATCTCGGGTGAGAATATTCCATTCCGCCTCGCGAACAGGAGCTGCTGCGATCCATTTTTCATACTGCTCGATCTGAGAGGGAATCTTCTCCTGCTGCTTTTTCAACTGTTCAATGTTGAGATCGATCTGCTTAATCTGCGTCTGCAACCGCTGCCGCTCTAAATTTGCAGCAACAGAGGCACGGCTTGAGGTGCGGCCTCCGAGAATACTGGAGCCCACCGCCTTAACCCCTTTTGCTTCAAGCTGTTGAATCTTGAGCTTGGTCCGGCGTACATCCGGATGCATCTCCGTGTACTTTTCCTGGAGCTGTGCCAGGTAATTCTTTAGCCGGTACAACCGCTCCCCATCAGTCTCGGGATGGTCGGGAACTGCGGCAGAATGAGTCTGCTGCGCACTGAGCGCCGCTAACTGCTGCTGCATTCGGGCCTGCTCCAGAGCTAAAACCTTGGTTCTCTCCAGATCCTGAATCGAAGATTGAATCCCTTGGTTCTGCTCAACGAGCCCTCGCAGCTGATCCATGTTGCTCTGTCGCTGTTCAGGCATTTCATTAAAGTACTTGAGCTTATAGTCACGCATCTGCTGCTCTTTGGCATCGAGCACCTTTTTTGACATGGCCAGCTCATTTTCAGTATACTTAGATGTCTCAGTGGCCCTTTCTTCGCGGTATTTCAGATTCTCCTCAATAAAGAGTGAAGCCAGGGTGTTGGTTACCCGGGCAACCTTTTGCGGGTCTGCTCCCTGAAAAGAGACATTGAAGACATCGCCTCGCCTCACCGGAGCAATGTTGATTTTTTTCCGCATTATTTCAATGACATCCTCTATGGGCAGCGTTGCTCTTTCTTTTTCATACAGAGAATGTTGCCGTATGACCTTTTCAAGACTGGTTCGACTGGTTACCAGTTCCTGCAAGGTAGCCAGTGATTCCCGTAATCGCCTTCGTCCCTGCTCCGGGTCCATTTTGGCAGGATTAATCTGTTGTGACTCAAAACTTAAAAGGGCCGTGCTCTGATAAAGTTTTGGAATTTTCAGGTAATATCCAAGCCCTATTGACAAACCAACAAGTAAAACAAGACTGATAAGCCGCCAACTATGCAGAATTAAATCAACATATTTTTTAATTAACTGGCGTTGTTTGATATCCATATTGTGCTTTTGCCTTCATCAGTTGACATGGGCGCTTCCGTCCACAGCTTTGAAAACGACGTTTTGAGCTTGAAAACACTTTGATCGTACTGTGTAACGTTTATTTTTGACCTATTACGAACTCAGCTACACTGATTAAACCTAATGCCTATTCCAGAATCCACCACATGTGTCATTGGCGACATTCACGGTTGCCCTCATACCTTACTCGCTCTACTTGAGCAGGTCGCTTCACAAGCAGAGACCATTGTCTTTTTAGGAGACTACGTCGATAGAGGCCCCAATTCAAAAAAAGTGGTTTCAACTATCTTATCTCTTCAAGAAAGCAGTACCCCTCGCATTGTTCCCCTCATGGGCAACCATGATTTTCTCTTCATGCAATATCTCATGGGAGAGGACACATCTGTATTCTTGCAAGTTGGAGGTATACAAACGCTTGAGAGCTATGGGCTGACTCCAAATTCCTCTCAAGATGAAATTATCGAAAAGGTTCCCCGTAGCCATCGGGCATTTTTTCAGCGCCTCCCCCTCTGGTGGCAAAATGAACATGCCATCTATGTACACGCAGGATTGGAGCCAGGTCGTCACCTCAGTCAACAAACATCACAGTGGTGTCTTTGGGCACGAGAACAATTTTTTCAAAAGAAAACGAATTTTGGCAAACCCGTGATCTTTGGTCATACCATTTTTGATGAACCCTTTATAACTCCGTCCTGTATAGGCATTGATACAGGAGCGGTGTTTGATGGTTTTCTCACCGCACTTCTCTTGCCAAGCATGAAAACCATCCGCGTTCCCAATCTGGATAAAACCGATTGATTGTTCCTCATGGTATCGGATAGGTAGAAAAACACAAACAAAAGGTTACAAACTAGCCCTATCAAAGGGTACGGACTCAAGCAAACTGTCTCGACGACTCAGCAGCATAAACAGCCGCTCAACGCCTAAGGCGATTCCTGCGCATTCTCCCATCTGAGGCAGATCGATAAGGAATTGTTCAGGCACCCTTCCCTCTCGCCCGTTTGCATGTATGGTTCTGATTTCCGATTCAAAACGTTGCCGCTGCTCTCTGGCATCGGCCAACTCGGAAAACCCATTAGCCAGTTCAATGCCACCGATGTAGAGCTCGAATCGTTCTGCCAGGTGAGGAGCAGCGGGCTTCTTACGGGCAAGCGACCCCAAAACTGTTGGATAATCATAAAGGAAGGTGGGCTTGCGCCACCCCAGCATGGGCTCTACCTCAGCAACCAGAACCTCATCAAAGCAGTCCTTGGCCAGAACATCCTCCACCGATCTTTGGGCGTAGCGCTCAAAGGCTTCAGTAACGCTCAGGTATTCCCAAGGTGGGGTCAAATCAACAACAGCGTCATCAATCAGCAGTGTGGTACCATTCTCACCAAAACCTTGAAAGGTAGGTAATGTTTTTGCCAGAGAGCAAACAAACAGCTCACACTCCTCCATCAATTCCAGATAGCTCCATCCCGTATGATACCATTCCAGCATGATAAATTCACATTGGTGCAGCCGCCCCTGTTCCTCTTTGCGAAAGCAATGACAGATCTGAAAAATTCGTTCACAGCCTCGAGCAAGCAACCGCTTCATACACAGCTCGGGAGATGTTTGCAAAAACCAGTCTTCACTGGCAAAGGGGAGGATATTGGATTCGGGAATAAGAACCGGGAGACGAATTGGCGTATCGACTTCGATATAGTCACGCCCATAAAAAAACGAGCGAATGGCCTGCAGCAACCTGGAACGCTGCTGCAGGCCTTGAACAGAGAGCATGGAATATTATTCTTTAACGCGGGTAATATAGGTACCGGTGCGGGTGTCGATCTGAATTTTATCGCCCTGCTCAACAAAAGGCGGAACCTGCAACTGATAGCCGGTCTCTACAGTAACGGGTTTGGTATCTGAGCCGGAGGTATCCCCCTTTGCCCAAGGATCGGCGACGGTGACCTCCAAATTGACGAAGATCGGCAGGCTGACATCAATGGGCCGCTCTCCAAAAAAGAGGACCTCCACTTCCATATTATCAATAAGAAAACTGAGGTTATCGCCCAACTGCTCCTCGGTCAGAAAGATCTGCTCGTAGGAAGAGGTGTCCATGAAGTGGTACTCGCCATCCTGAGCATACAAAAACTGCATGGTCCGTTCTTCAAGGTTGGGCTTTTCAAACTTATCATTGGAGCGGTACGTCTGGGTAAACTGGTTACCGGTGATCATATTCCGCATTTTGGTGCGATAGAGAGCCTGGCCTTTTCCCGGCTTGGAAAAATCAAATTCAGTGATGATATAAGGCTCACCATCAATTTGAATTTTCAAGCCTTTGCGCAAATCTGAAGCATTATACATAGACGTATCCTTAACTCATTATTAATCGGTTCATTTGAAGGGGGAATATGTTACGTGAAGTCCCTCCTTTTTTCAACTGCTTCCTGCATGCAAAACCACTTTCTCGCCCTGCCCCCCCTTCCCCCTTGTCTTCCCCATCTATTTTTTTTACATTGGGGTTCTTTACTCTTTCACCTACACCGTTATTTCTATGACTTTACGCGCAGGCATTCTCTCCGACACCCATCTTACTCGCCCGGACAGCCGGTTCAAACGCCAGGTTCGTCAGTGTTTTGCTGGCTGCGACATGATCATTCATGCCGGTGATATAACCAACCCATCAGTCCTCGAAGTATTTCAAGGAGTGGAGGTCAAGGCAGTACACGGCAACATGTGCGGCGAACCGGTTCGCAGGCTCTACCCCGCAAGTCAGGTTTTCCAACTGGGAACGTTCACCATCGGACTGACTCACGGTGCTGGCATGGGAATGGACATCGAAAACAGGCTCTTTGATCTCTTCCCAGAGGCGGACTGTATGATTTATGGCCATACCCACCATCCCTCCATTCAGCATTATGGCAGTGTTCTTATGATTAATCCGGGAAGCTTTCAGGCCACCAGTCGTTTTGGCGCCCCTGGAACCTATGCCATTCTGGAAGCGGGGGATACCTTGGAGGCCACTCTCCATCAGATCCCGCAGGTACCATGAAAACACTGTGGACCCCATGGCGCATGGAACACGTCACCGGTCAGGCGGCAAAGTACACCGGTTGTCTGTTTGAACCACCGGGTCAAGCCCATTACAGTAAAGAACACCTGCTCCTCTTCCGTGATGAAATGCGGGTCGTGCTTTTGAATCGTTTTCCTTACGCCAATGGCCATCTTCTGGTGGCACCTCGGCGTCACCTGGCTGATTTGACCGAACTCAACACCAACGAACAGATGGCGCTCATGGATATGCTCAGCCAAAGCTGTACGATCCTGCGACGCCACCTCCAGCCCCACGGACTCAATGTTGGCCTGAACCTGGGCAAGGTCGCAGGTGCCGGCATAGCAGATCATCTCCATTTTCATGTTGTCCCGCGGTGGGAAGATGACCACAATTTTATCACCGTTTGCGCCGACATCCGTACTATACCCCAGCACATCGAGACAACCTTTGATCTCCTTGTACCTGATTTTCAAGAGCTTCTAGCCTAAAACAATTTACATGAGCCCTCCTAAATTAACCCCCATGCTCCAGCAGTACCTGGAGATCAAAGAACAATACCCCGGCACCATTCTCTTTTACCGCATGGGTGATTTTTACGAAATGTTCTTTGAAGATGCCGAACTCGCCTCCAAGGTCCTTGGTATTACCCTGACTTCACGCAGCCATAAGGACGATGCCAACAAAATTCCCATGTGCGGCGTACCCTTCCACGCGGTCAGCGGCTACCTGGGCAAAATGGTCAAGGCAGGGTACCGGGTCGCGATCTGTGAACAGGTTGAAGATCCCAAGGCAGCCAAAGGGATTGTCAAACGCGAAGTTATTCGCGTTGTTTCTCCCGGCGTAACCACAGAAGACCAACTGCTTGATGCCAAAAATGACTGTTACGTCAGCGCCCTTGTCCTGACGAAAAAATCCAACAAAGAGCTGCTTGCCGGCCTTGCCTTTGTCGACATCTCCACCGGCCGCTTTCAACTGGCAGAAATCGCGTATCCTCACAACAATCCCGCGTCTCTGGTTGATACCTTCACGCGCATGCGACCTGCTGAGTTACTCATAGCCCAGGACGAATGCAAACAACTGGCCCCAATCACCGAACAGCTCAGCAGCGAGCTCGGCCAACTCTGCCTGACGCCACGTCCGGACTTCCAATTTGAAACGGAAGCTGCAACCACCACGCTCACAGAACATTTTAAGACCTCCAACCTTGCCGGTTTTGGTTGTGACCAGTTCACCGTTGCCATCAACGCAGCAGGAGCCCTGCTTCACTACCTGCATGAAACCCAAAAGACCGAGCTTGCTCACATCAAGCAGCTCACCCCTCTGCATCAAAGCGGCTATCTCATTATTGATGACTCCTCAAGGCGCAATCTCGAACTCACCGAGACACTTATAGGAGGACAACGCCAGGGCTCACTTTTGGCTGCTCTGGATGCCACCCAGACCCCTATGGGCGCCAGACTTTTACGCCGCTGGCTGCTCTTTCCTTTGCAGGATAAGCAGTCCATCGAAGGCCGACTGGAAAGTGTTGAAGAGCTGATCCACAATGGGGAAATCCGAAGAAACCTGCAACAGCTGCTCTCCGAGGTCTACGACCTGGAACGTCTCTGCAGTCGGCTGGTCCTGGGCCATGGCAATGCGCGGGACATGGCCGCGATCAAGACATCGCTTGCCGGGTTGCCCAGCCTGCACCACCTGCTTGCCCAGTGCTCCGCCCCACTGCTTATTCAAATGACGGAGTCCTTTGATGTGCTTGCAGATCTGCACGAGCTGATTGACGCAGCCATCCGTGATGATGCCCCCATCAGCCTGCGGGAAGGAAAACTCATCTGCGAGGGCTATAACGAGGAACTCGATCACCTGCTTTTGCTGTTGCGTGACGGCAAAAAGTTAATTCTTGATCTTGAAACCAAGGAACGCGAGCGTTCAGGCATCAGCAAACTCAAAGTCGGCTACAACAAAGTCTTTGGCTACTATTTTGAGGTGAGTCGTGCCCAGGCCGCCAATCTGCCAGAGGACTATATCCGAAAACAGACACTGGTCAATGCAGAACGATTCATCACACCGGAACTCAAAGAGTTGGAAAATTCGATCATCACAGCCCAGGACCGACGTCTTGAGTTGGAGTACGAACTCTTTAGCGAGGTACGAGAAAAATTAACAGAGCAGGATCATCGTCTGCTGCAGACCGCAGAGATCCTGGCCCAGATCGACGTTCTAACCAACTTTGCCGAGCTTGCTGTCAAACATCGCTACTGCCGCCCGACATTGGACCAGAGTCGAAGCCTGGATATTCAGGAGGGACGACATCCGGTTATAGAGCGCAGCCTGCCGCCTGGCCGTTTCGTGCCCAATGACGTCCACCTGGACCAGGAAGCTCAAGAAGTGCTCATCATTACCGGTCCCAACATGGCTGGAAAATCAACGGTCCTGCGACAGACAGCCCTGATTGTGCTCATGGCCCATATTGGTTCCTTTGTTCCTGCTGAATCCGCTGAACTCTGTCTGGTCGATCGTATTTTCACCCGCGTTGGCGCCATGGATGATCTGCGTCATGGTCAGTCGACCTTTATGGTGGAGATGAACGAGACGGCAAATATTCTGAACAACGCAACCACGGACAGCCTCGTCATTCTCGATGAAATCGGCCGCGGCACCTCAACCTATGACGGTCTTTCCATTGCCTGGGCAGTGGCCGAAGAACTGGCTCAAAAGGATAAGCTCGGTGTCAAAACGCTGTTTGCCACCCATTATCATGAGCTGACCGACCTGGCCGCAACCAACAGTAGGATTAAGAATTTTTCCATCGCGGTCAAAGAGTGGAACGACACCATTATCTTTTTGCACAAGCTGATCCAAGGAGCCACCAATCGCAGTTACGGTATTCAGGTGGCCTCACTTGCCGGCGTGCCCGATCATGTGATCAAGCGAGCCAGTGAAATTCTTAAAAACATTGAACTCGGTGAGTATACCCCCCAGGGAGAGCCCAAAATTGCAAAATCAGCCGGGCGTAAAAAAATTGCTCCCCAACCACGGCAGATGGCGTTGTTTGCTCCCCCCTATTCCCCTACAGTCGATTTTCTTAGCTCACTCCAGCCCGATGATATGACCCCTCGAGAGGCCTTGGAACTCCTCTATAAGGCGGTAGAACTCGCCCAGAAGGAATA
Source organism: Desulfobulbus rhabdoformis (assembly GCF_016919065.1). Taxonomy (GTDB): domain Bacteria; phylum Desulfobacterota; class Desulfobulbia; order Desulfobulbales; family Desulfobulbaceae; genus Desulfobulbus; species Desulfobulbus rhabdoformis. The sequence continues at coordinate 54,128 of NZ_JAFFQA010000005.1, forward strand.
ATCCACCCGTAGGAACGATGCCACGACCTAAATCCGCGACAGCGGGTGAAACTGACCAATGCATGAATTTGCTTAAAAACCTTCGCCTCATTCGTTCCGTTGTTCAGTACCCACACGCAGTCTCGGATGCAGGAATGATACAAGGCAGACTCCATTTACGCCTCGTTCTGGGAAGGCAGGCACCTTTTCATTCCCTAAAAAACAAGCAAGGTAAAATATTTTTTATCTCCTAACCCCTTTTAAATGGGACATATTCAATTTTTCGACCTCACCCCTCCCTTAAAAGTACAATTTCTTTTACTCCCCGTATAAAATCGGTTATAGTGCCTGGGTAAAGAAATGAGTTTTTGCTCTTCAGTACCTTTTCTATCTTCCGAGAATACAATGCGAATAATGCATGCGTACCTAATTGAACCGTGAATTTTTTGAGTTCGACCGGCATCATAGCATTCCTTTCTAGCCTTTGGCTGCTGTTTATTCCAGCTCTAAGCCAAGCTCATTCTCTCGGCACGCCTATCCCCGCTATCAAAGAACAACCACTCCAATCTCCAGCACAACTGCTCGACACAACGAAAAAACAACTTACCCGCCTCCTCATAGGTAATCCCAGTCAGGATAATGCCTCCTCCTGGGAACAAATTGCTGGCCAATTTGGAACCCTATTTAAGGATCACCAAGAGACGGACCTTGGCCCGGAAAGCCTCTATCTGCAAGCCCGTACCTATCAGCTGATGTCGGTTCGTTTCAACAAAGATGCGTATAGTCAACAGGCACGAAAAAAATTTCTTCAACTCGCAGGCCAATACCCACAACACCGAAGAAGTGATGACGCTCGGTACCAAGCGGCTCTTCTTGCCCCAAAAGAAAATCCCCCCTCTTCACCTAAAGAATTGACCAGACAGTCCATTGTACAAGCCGAACAGAGGCAGCAGCAAATCGGGCCTAAAAAACAATATGACCAGTCCGCCAAGACGCAGAAGATGGGAATGGCCAATGCCCCTGCAAAGCCCCCTCAACACGTTCCCCTCGAAACCGGTAAGTCAAAAAATTTAAACAAACTTGCCCAAATTTCAAAGGCATCGTACTGGAGTTCAAGAAACTACTCACGCGTCGTCATCAGTGCAGAATCCAAGCTGAACTACCAGGTCAATCAGAATGATGAAGGCATAATCTTCCAGCTCACCCCCTGTTCCGTCGCACCGGATGTGCAACAGCTGCAGAAATTCAGCAAAGGATTGTTGCACCAGGTTCAGATACAAGACAACGAAGAGGGAGAAGTGGAGCTGTTTTTGCAGCTGGACCCGTTTAAGGAATACAAGACATTCACCTTAAATGATCCCTATCGTCTTGTGGTCGATATTTATGGGCAAGAGGCTCCCCAAAAGACAGTCACCAATACTGTACAGCCTGGGAACAAAACTCAAAATCACATTACAAATCCCGCTGTTGAAAAAGAGCATGAACAAAGCTCTATTCCACTGCTTTCCGATAATAAAAAATATGGCCCCACCGGCCCCAATCCGCACATCAAATTGCAGCCGGAACCGCTCTCGCTGACGCAACAGCTCGGGCTGGGGATCAAAACCATCGTAATCGATCCTGGGCACGGAGGGAAGGATCCAGGCGCCATGGCGCATGGTCTCAAGGAAAAAGATATTGTTCTGAAAATTGCAAAAGAACTTGCAAAGATCCTCAGGAAAGATTTTCAGTACCAGGTTATTCTGACACGTGAGAAAGATGTGTACATCCCCTTGGAACAAAGGACTGAAATTGCCAATCGCAAAAAGGCGGACCTCTTTGTCTCCATCCACGTTAACGCCCATTCAGACCAAAGCAATTCAGGCATAGAAACCTACTTTCTCAACCTGGCCACCGATGCCGATGCAATGCGGGTAGCGGCACTTGAGAATGCATCGTCAACACATTCCATCGGGGAATTAGAGGATATACTGGCCACCTTGATGAATAATTCAAAGATAGATGAGTCTTCCCGCCTGGCACGATTTGTTCAAAATAATCTGATCAACGGTTTTTCTCACAGGTACCGACCCAAAAATTTAGGTGTCAAGCAGGCCCCATTTTACGTTCTCATCGGCGCCGAGATGCCGGCAATCCTGGCTGAACTTTCTTTCATTTCCAACCCGAGAGAGGCCAGATTACTCAAAAACACTTCCCATTTGCACAAACTGGCACGGCAACTGGCAAGAGGCATCGTTGCCTACGTCGACCACCACCAGGCCGCTGTTCGTCTGTATTGACACACCGCCTCTCCCTTCCTGCTTTTTAAGTTATCTCACCAACGCGATCTCTCCCTACATCAAATAAGCTCCCAGCAGAGTCCATGACAAAGCGTGACGCCGTTATCCCGTTATCACCAGTAAATAGTGCCCATCTAGGAAAGGTCTTTTCGGGGTCTGGATGGACACACTAACTCAGGAGCCTCTTCTGCCCCAGAGCAAAGAGATTCAAAAAACACGGAGTAGTCCAGGTAGACAGAGTTGCCTCATTGCTCCTCGCTTATACGTGTTGAATAATCTAGGGTGCTCGCTGGAGATAACAGGTTCAAAAAGGCAAAAAAAAACCGCCTCAAAAGAGGCGGTTTTTTTTGTCTATCCGCGGAAAAGAATCAGCTGTGAGACATCTCAGCGGTCCTCAGACGCGCCATGGCCCGTTGCAGGGCAGCTTCGGCACGAACACGATTGACTTTCTCTGTGGACTGCTGGGCCTGAGTAAGTCGCTTCTCAGCACGCTCTTTGGCCTGCATGGCACGTTCTACGTCGATATCATTACCAAACTCAGCCCCCTCAACGAGGAAGGTGATTTTGTTATTGGATACCTCGGTAAAACCGCCGGTTACCATCAGATATTTGGCGACACGGTCCTTCTTGAAGGTCAGTGTACCGGTTTTAATTGTACTTAAAAAAGGAGCATGATTGGCAAGTACACCAAACTCACCACCCACACCGGGCGCAGTGACGATATCGACATCCTCACTGACAACCGCTCCGCTTGGGGTTACAACTTCTAATTGAATTTGCGCCATTGCTCGTACCTCTGATTAAAGGGTAAAGGATCAAGCGTTAGCTTTCTGTGCAGCGGCCTTCTCAACTGCCTCTTCGATGCTGCCGACCATGTAGAACGCGGTCTCAGGCAGATCGTCATGCTTACCTTCGAGGATCTCTTTAAAGCTGCGAACGGTATCTTCAACCTTAACGTATTTTCCGGGGAAACCAGTGAATACCTCGGCAACATGGAAGGGCTGAGACAGGAAGCGCTGTACCTTACGCGCACGAGCAACAGTCAGCTGATCTTCCTCGGAGAGCTCGTCCATACCAAGAATGGCGATAATATCCTGGAGCTCTTTGTATTTCTGGAGAGCAACCTGGACACCACGGGCAGTCTGGTAATGCTCTTCACCAACAACGTTGGGATCGAGAATACGAGAGGTGGAGTCGAGCGGATCAACCGCAGGGTAGATACCGAGCTCAGAAATCTGACGGGAAAGTACAACGGTACCGTCCAAGTGAGCAAAGGTAGTTGCAGGCGCCGGGTCAGTCAAGTCATCGGCAGGTACGTATACGCACTGTACAGCGGTAATGGAACCTTTGGTGGTGGAAGTAATACGCTCCTGAAGGGCACCAAGGTCGGTGGCCAGAGTCGGCTGGTAACCAACCGCAGAAGGAATACGACCAAGAAGAGCGGATACCTCAGAACCAGCCTGGGTAAAACGGAAAATGTTATCAACGAAGAAGAGAACGTCCTGGCCTTCCTCATCACGGAAGTACTCAGCAGCGGTCAGACCGGTCAGAGCAACACGAGAACGAGCCCCTGGAGGCTCTGTCATCTGGCCGTAAACCAGAGCGGCTTTCGGCAGTACGCCGGACTCTTTCATCTCGTTGTAGAGGTCGTTGCCCTCACGGGTACGCTCACCAACACCGCAGAAAACGGAAATACCACCATGCTGCATGGCGATGTTGTTAACCATCTCCATCATGATAACGGTCTTACCACAACCAGCACCGCCGAACAGACCCATTTTACCACCACGGGGGAACGGTACCAGGAGATCGATAACCTTAATACCGGTCTCAAGTACGTTAACCTCGGTATCCTGCTCGGTAAAAGCAGGTGCCGGACGGTGAATAGGCATGGTTTTTTCAGAAGAGATGTCGCCCATACCATCAACGGGGCGACCTACAACATTCATGATACGGCCAAGGGAAGCCTCGCCAACCGGAATGGTGATCGGTGCACCGGTATCTCTAACTTCCATTCCGCGAACCAAACCATCGGTTTGGTCCATGGCAACGGTACGAACACAGTTGTCACCAAGATGCTGGGCAACTTCGCACACAAGGTTATCCGCATCATCGTTGATAGCGGGATTAGTAATAAAAAGGGCATTCATGATCTCGGGCAGGTTGCCCGGCTCGAACTCAACGTCAACAACAGGTCCGATAACCTGTATGATTTTTCCTACTCGTGACTCACCCATGTGAAATGGCCTCCTCTAAACTTTAAAATACCTTGCGGTATTGAATATTATTTCAACGCCTCAGCGCCACCGACGATATCCATCAATTCGCCGGTAACGGCAGCCTGGCGGGCTTTATTGTACAACTGCGTCAAATCTGTAATCATGTCTTTACAGGCCTTGGTGGCGTTATCCATGGCTGTCATACGGGCAGCATGTTCAGAGGCCCCAACTTCAAGCATGGCATGATAGATTTGCACATTGAGATACAGAGGAAGCAGTACTTCCATAATCTCATTGGGATCCGGCTCATAGGTGTAGGAACCGGTTGCGCCAGTTGTTTCCTGAGGTACATCCTCCTCAGAGGCCACAGGTTTAATCGGCAACAGCTCTTCCACTTCCGGGCGTTGAACACCAACAGAAATGAATTTGCCGTAGATAATATCGACCTGATCGCTCTCACCGGCAAGGAAGGCCTCGGTGATGTCCTGGGAGATTTCACGGGCGTTGAACATCTGGAATGAGCCCATGATATCGTTAAAGGATTTGCGTAAGGTCCCTGTTTTTTTCAGAGCCTGCATCCCCTTTTTACCCACGGTCACGACGCTGACTTGCTTGCCTTCAGCTTCGTATTTTCTTTTGAGCTTTTCAGCTTCTTTAATAATATTGGCGTTGAAGCTACCGCACAAGCCACGGTCGGAGGTCACAACAACGATCTCCACCGATTTAACCTCGCGGACTTCCATCAGAGGAAGGTCAGTGCTTTCCATACCGCCAGACAAGTCGCTCATTGCTTCGGCGAATTTGCCAGCATACGGACGGAAGCGTTCCATCTTCTCCTGGGCACCGCGCAATTTAGCCGAGGCCACCATATTCATGGCCTTGGTAATCTGCGCGGTTTTCTTCACGCCGCTGATTTTATCTTTAACGTCCTTTAATCCAGGCATAAGAATTTACCCTTGTGCTCAGTTCAGGCCCTTGGTTGCCTTGAAAGTTTCACCGAAGGTTGCCAGAGTTTTCTTCATTTTCTCTTCGAGCTCAGGAGTAATGACCTGTTTCTCAGCCAACTCGGTGAAGATAGCAGGCTCGTTGGACTCGATGTAGGTGTAGAGTTCCTGCTCGTAATCAGCCAGGGTATCAACCGGGAACTTGTCCAGGAAGCCTTTGGTACCAGCGAAAATGATGGTTACCTGTTTTTCCATGGGCAGCGGCTGATACTGAGGCTGTTTGAGGATCTCAACCAGACGCTCACCACGAGTCAGCTGAGCCTGGGTTGCAGCATCAAGGTCGGAACCAAAGCTTGCAAAGGCTGCGAGCTCACGATACTGAGCCAGGTCAAGACGCAGGGTACCTGCAACCTGTTTCATGGCTTTAACCTGAGCGGAACCACCAACGCGGGATACGGAGAGACCTACGTTGATCGCGGGACGAACACCAGCGAAGAACAGGTTTGGCTCAAGGTACACCTGACCGTCTGTGATGGAGATAACGTTGGTCGGGATAAAGGCGGAAACGTCACCGGCTTGGGTCTCAATGATCGGCAGGGCGGTCAAAGAACCAGCACCCAGCTCATCACTTACCTTAGCAGCGCGCTCGAGCAGACGGGAGTGGTTGAAGAAAATGTCACCAGGATAGGCCTCACGTCCCGGAGGACGACGGAGCAGCAGGGAGAGCTCGCGATAGGCTACAGCCTGTTTGGAAAGATCATCGTAAATGATCAGTGCATGCTCGCCTTTGTCACGGAAGTACTCACCCATGGCGCAACCGGCAAATGCAGATACATACTGCATTGGTGCAGGATCGGAGGCACAGGCGGCAACAACGGTAGTATACTCCATGGCACCGTGTTTACGCAGGGCTTCAACAACCAGGGCAACGGTAGATTTCTTCTGACCGATAGCAACGTAGATGCAGTGTACATCTGTGTTTTTCTGAGCGATGATGGCGTCAACGCAGAGAGCAGTCTTACCAATCTGGCGGTCACCAATAACGAGCTCACGCTGGCCCTTACCAACCGGGGTCATAGCGTCAACAGCTTTGGCACCAGTGTAGCATGGCTCGTGTACACCTTTACGAGCAATAACACCAGGAGCAAGAACCTCAATTTTGCGGCTCTCTTTAGCATCGATCGGGCCTTTGCCATCAATAGGCAGGCCGATACCGTCAACAACGCGGCCTTCCATCTCAGGGCCAACCGGTACCTCAGCAATACGGCCGGTACGTTTTACAACGTCACCCTCTTTAATGTCACGGGTGTCACCGAGGACGGCGCAACCAACGTTGTCCTCCTCAAGGTTGAGTGCCAGTCCGTAGATACCACCAGGGAACTCGAGCAGCTCCATGGCCTGACAATTTTCAACACCATATACACGTGCAATACCGTCACCTACGGAAAGTACGGTTCCGGTTTCCTTCAGGTCGATGTCATTCTGAAAGCCAGCGATTTGGTCTTTTATAATCTGGCTGATTTCTTCGGCTTTGATCTGCATTGATTATTCTCTCCCCTTGATAGATTCCTTTAATCCATTAAGTTGCGTCTTTATACTTCCGTCCAGCACCAAATCACCAACTTTGGCAATAATCCCGCCTATAATGGACGGATCGACCTGGGTTTCAAGTATAACCTTATTACCTGTAAGTTTTTCCAACGTTGCCTGAATCTTGTCCAGCAAGGTCTGGTCAAGATCAATGGCGGAAATGATGGAGCCGTGACTGATGTTCTGATCTTTCTCAACCATGACTTTCAATTCATGGGCGATATCAGGCAGAATATCGGCACGTTTCTTTTCAATCAGCAGATTCAAAAAGCTGGTCAAAGTCACATCGGCCTCAACAGACTCTGCGATCTTCGCCATAGCCTTCTGCCGAACATCCAGCGGATACAGCGGATTGCTCAGTGCATCGCCAACCGCCGCATCTGAATCATCATATAATTCGGAGATAACTGCGAGAACCTCGCTGTACTCTCCAATTTTATTTTTCTCTTTTCCCAGTGAAAAAAGCGCCTTAGCGTATCGACGAGCTAGTATTGTTTGTCTCACTGTACCGCACCCACTCTTTCAAGATACTGTTCAGTGATCGCAACCTGATCCGCGGGGGTCAGGTTCTTTACGATCAACTCCTCAGCCATGGCTGCAGCCTGCTCAGCGACTTCTTCACGTAAGGTCCGTTTGGCATCTTCCAACTCGGCAGTGACAGCCGCTTCCGCATTACGCTTGATATCTTCAGCAGCTTTCTCAGCTTCAGCCAAAATACGTTCTTTCTCGACCTCTGCCTGCGCGATTGCCTTTTCAACAATGACATCCATCTCGCGCTCCATGCCAGCAAGCTTTGTGGAGAATTCCTGATAAGATTTCTCTGCCTCGTCGCGGCGTGTGGTCAGGGTCTCAAGTTCTTCCCGAATCTGCTGTTGGCGTCCGCTCAAACCGGAGACGATCGGCTTAGCACCGAATTTCACCAGCAGTACAACCAAAGCGAGAAAGTTCACTGTCCGCCAGAACAGGTCTTTCAATTTTGCGGGAGAAAGTGAATTACTACCGTGTGCCTCTCCGTGACCGGCTTCGCCGTGAGCATCTGCTACAGCACCATGCTCGTTAGCTGCTGCCTCATGGTCAGCGGCTGCGGCGTGGGCGTCGGTAGCTGCGCCGTGCTCTTCAACAGCTACTGCGTGTTCAGCAGCTGCAGGCGCTGCCGCGTGGGCATCCGCCGTCACCTCCTGATGGGCATCAACGGCTGCGTTGCTTGCAAACGCAAGCCCCGCCGGCGCAAAGCCGATCAGGATAGCCAGCAATGCCGGCCGTAAAACTGTTGTGATACAAGCTCTCATGCGTCCAGACTCCTTCCAAGTATCTTTCCTGCCATTGCCTGGGCGAACCCCGCGGCATTTCCCTCAAGCTCTTTTCTGACCCCGTCGATCTGCGATCGCAGATCAGCCAGTTGCTTCCCTTTCATTGCATCAGATTCTGTGCGGATAGCTGCCAACTTCTCAGCGCCAGCGGCCTGAGCCTGAGCACGAGCGCCGTCCAGAGCCTTTTTGGCTTTGGTGCTCGCTTCACGCATTTTTTGGTCAAGCTCTGCTTGCCGCTGCTGGGCATTTTGCTCAAATTGAGCAACTTCGCCGTTAAGCGATTCGATCTTCTGTGCCCTTTTTTCCAGAATCCCCAGAACCGGTTTGTACAGAATTGCATTGAGGACAAACATCAACACAATCATGTTGACAATGTGCATTAACAGCGTGACATCAATCGAAATCATTTAACTTCCCCTCATTACTAAAAATATGGCAATTACCCGCCAAATCAAGTGAATGGCGGTTCATCTTCCGCTGTGGATAACTACTGAAATTTGCAAGAGCTGTCAAATCTTTTTAAATAATATTTATAGGATTTTTCAGTTATGCTGCTCTTTCATGAATTTTAGGCATTCCTAGAACCGAATTTTCCCTTCACTATCCCCCACTGACAGGAGACATTTTAGACAAGGAAGCCGACGCAAAAATAGCGTATCTCCGCCTTGATGCCAACTATTAATTCGGGAAAAATTTTGACGAGAGGGCGTAGGCATTGGCTAACAATTTTGTAACCAGGATATCAGCCGCACCATCCCTTCTTCGGTGGAAACTAACTCATTATAGCCAAGGATCTTTTCGGCCTTGCGGTGGGAAAACCAATGAGAGTGGGCCAACTGGTTGGCAATAAAACGGGTCATTTTGGGCTCCTCTTTTTTCTTGCTCAGCTTTCCCAAAAACTCCAAAAGAGAACCGGCCGTGTAGGCGACAAAAAATGGAACCTTCTTCTTCACAGGAGCAATTTCAAGCCGGGTAAAGAGTTCATTGATCCACTCCCACAAGGCAACAGGCTCTTTTTGACCGATAAAAAAAGCAAGGCCTGCCCCGCTTGCATCTCCTGAAAGATTTTTTGCAGCGAGAATATGGGCGTGCACGACATTATCTATATAGGCGATGTCCACCTTGTTTTGGCCTGAGCCGACAATTTTCAATGCTCCGGATCGTCCACGTTCAACAAGGCGAGGTATCAGATTCTGATCCCCTGGCCCCCAAACAAGGTGGGGACGAATGGCTAAAGTCCGTAATTTTTTGGAGTTGGCCGCCAGCACTGCACGTTCAGCTGCAATTTTTGAGGCGGCATAATGGCAAAGAGGGTTGCGACTATAGGGAAGCGATTCATCGCCGCCGTTGATATCCTGCTGATCGAATACCACGGAGGGGGTTGAGGTGTAGACCAGATTTGGCACACCATTATTCTGACATGCTCGCAGGACATTGTTTGTCCCTTGCGTATTGATCGCAAAATACTCTTCTTTACTCCCCCAGATACCCGCCTTGGCAGCAACATGAAAGACTGTTGAGGAGCCAGCAAAGGCCTGCATAAGAAAATCCTGGTCCTGAATATCTCCTTGCAGACAGGTTACGCCCAGCTTTTGCAGCTCCGGATATTCGTTGCGCCCAAGGACTGCGACGTCCGCACCTTCTTTAAGGAGTGCTCTTACCAGGGCCTTACCGATAAAGCCACCGCCGCCTGTTACCGTAACCTTCTGTCCTTTCATCTTGGTTTCCTGTATCATCTCTTTCTCACGGAAAGCGGTATTAGTCTCAGCCGCAGGGAAGTTGCACTCGCTTGCTCGCCCATACGGCAAGCTTTTCACGGAAAATTTTAGCGTTATGCCGTATATCTACGGGAAAGGCCGGGTGAATCAGGAAGCGATCAATTTCGCAGGTCCGCTCATTTGCCCGGGCAAGCTCCCTTAACTCATGGTACAATTGCTCCTGATCTTTGACTTTCTCAAAAAGCTCGACAATGAGGACAGGCACCTGACTCCCCCAACTGCCAACGCCCACCAGGGCAGATCGTTTGACGCGAGGATGCTCGTTAAAGATGGCCTCGCAACAGACGGTAAAGAGCATCCCCTTTTCTGTTGCGACACGGTGCGCCTTACGGCCACAGAACCAGAGCCGCCCTTCTTGATCCAGATACCCCATATCGCCCATGCGATGCCAGAACCGATCTCCATCGGTTATTTTGGCCATCCTGGTCTCTTTTTCATTGCCGGCATAGGCCCTGGTGACCACCGGTCCGCGGACGACTATTTCTCCGATATTTCCTGATGCAAGCTCTCTAACCCCTTCCCATGATTCTATACGCTCGTCCACCGGCTCAATGATTTTAAGCTCCATTTCAGGCAGTGGTCTGCCCACACAGGCGCCACGACCAATACGTGTCCGGGACCAAGTCTCTTGAACAATCTCTCGTCCTTCAATGGCAGCAACCGGCAGGCTCTCTGTGGCCCCATAGGGAGTGTAGATTTTTCCATCATCGGGCATAACCTTTTGGACCCGCTCCACTAATTCACCGGGAACCGGGGCACCGGCCATCAACACCTTGCGCACCGGTAAGACAATACCTTTTTCAATACAGTAACGACTGACCACATTCCAAATGGCAGGTGAACCAAAGGAGTAACTCACCTTATTGTTCTGAATTGATGTGACAAATTTTTCAGGGTCCACCTGGGCAGGACGGGTCGGGTCCATGTCGGGGATGACGGCCTGGGCCCCAAGCGCTGTGGCAAAAAGTCCAAAGAGGGGAAAGCCGGGCTGATCGATATCGCCACTGCCAATGCCGAAATAGTCTCGAATCAGGCGTAACTGGGTGTGAAAGATACCGTGAGTGTACTCCACCCCTTTGGGTGGACCGGTGGAACCTGTAGTAAAGATGATGGCGGCCAGATCATCATTGTTGGCAACAAACGCAGGCAACGGCTGCGGGGCCAGTGGCTGTAAGGGATGCCGGACAAAAAGGCTGGGTTTTCCCACCAGGATGCGCTTCCGCACGGAACCAAAGGGCCGAGGAAAGAGCCGGCTGAAAATAATGGCCTTGGAGATTCCCACTAATATATCGGGTTTGACCGAGCCAATGCACCGCAGCAAATTTTGATACCCCATGCCCGGATCAATAAGGATGATCACAGCCCCCAATTGAAACAGGGCAAAAGTGAGGCAGACAAAATCCATGGAGGGCCGCACCATCAACATCACCCGGTCTCCCCGGCGAACTCCTCGCTCATAGAGGGCTCCGGCGAACCCCTCGCTTGCTTCTGCCACCTGGCTAAAGGACCACTGACGCCAAGCGCCACCTTCTAAGGCGGTTAGGGCGGTCTCCTTCCCCTGCTTTTCCGCTGACCGATAGAGGGCAGAAACAATATTGCAATCAGTCATATCTCTCTCCTTGGCAAGGGGAGGCCCGTAAGAAAATCTTCGATGCGTGGAGCGATCTGTTCAAAGGCATCCTCAAGCAGGTAATGGCCGGCATCCTGAAAATAATGGGGTTCTGCCTGGGGGAAACGGGCTTGCCACTGCTCAAAAAACCAGTCATGAAAGCAGAAGTCTCCACCGCCCCAACAGAGCAGCATGGGATGAGAGCTTAACTGACTAAGATTTTTTTCAATGGCAATCAGAGTCGGCCAAGATGGATGACTCGGATGCATAGGGATGTCTTTGACGAACCGGTGCACTGCAATACGGTTGTGCCAGTTGTTGTAAGGAGCTAAGAAAGAACGGGCAACGGCTAAAGGCATCCTTTTTTTCACGGCCATGAAGATGGCGCTGCCCGCAAAGCCATTGAGTCCACGCACCAGGAACTCGCCCAGAAAAGGCCAACGACAGATATCTATGCGCAGCGGAATATGCGGTGAGGGAAAGGCGGCTGTATTCATGACCACACATCCCGCAACCCGTTCAGGATACCGTCCTGCCCACCCCATGCCGATGGCCCCACCCCAGTCGTGCACCAAGAGAACACAACGCTTTACCTCCAGATGGTCTAAAAGGAATTCCAGGTTCTGGATATGGTTTTCCAGCCGGTAGGGGTAGTGTTGTGGTTTATCGGAAAAACCGCAGCCAATATGATCAGGAACGATACACCGATAGCGATCTCGCAGCTGCGTAACCAGATTACGATAGAGATAGGACCAGGAAGGGTTACCATGCACCATAACCAGGGGGAGCCCTTCTCCCTCATCCAGATAGGCGAGGCGGTGCCCCCGAATATCGAGAAAGTTCGGTTCAAAGGGGTATTGGGCAAGATTGGTCATCGTCATGTTCTCTCTTGTCAACTTCGTTACCAGTCGATTCCAAGCATCAGTGAGTTAATTCCGGAGCCGATCCCTAAAAGCGCAGCCCGCTGGCCGGGTTGCAAAGCCCCCTGCTCAATCCCCATGGCCATGGTAATTGGCGCAGAAACAGAGCCCACATTACCAAGGATTGGGAGTGTCTCGTAATTTTTGTTTTGCTCAAGGGCCAAGGTGGAAAAGAGCATCTGAGCATGGGCACGCCCCACCTGGTGGCAAAAAAACTGATCAATGGAGTCCTTGTCCCAACCGAGTTCGGCATGAAAGGACTGCCAGCAGGAGGCTGCGGTTTCGATTCCCTTTTCCAGAAGCAGTTCCGAATCTGTGGACATCAAGGTCCCCTGCTCAGAATTTTGTCCCCCCTGGCAGAGATCGTTATGGTCGGTATTGGCAGCAACACCGCCACCGGCAAGATAATGACCGGTATCTTGACAATCGCGTGCGGTCATGACAAGAGCCACGGCCCCGGAACCGATGGTGAGAGAGGCAAAAAGCGGTTTGATGGACTTACGCGTCAGGCTGGTATCAGTGAGGATGTGGCGGATGGTCGAATGGACAAGATCCTCAGCGGTTTCACCGGCAACAATCAGGCCGGAACGAACCTGGCCAAGCTCGATCATGTTGGCCAGCATCACCATGCCATCCAGGAATCCCAGGCAGGCGTTTGAGATATCGAACAACAGGCAGGAAGATGGCAGCTGCAGGTTACGATGCACAAAAGAGGCGGTTGCCGGCTCCATCATATCCCGACTCACCGAGGTAAAAAGCAGGCAACCAATCTCATCCCGGCTGATGCCCGCACGAGTCAATGCGGCCTCACCGGCAGCAGTGGCCCCCTGGCTGGGTCGGGTCCCGGGCTGCCACAGTCTACGTGATCCTATACCGGTCATAAGTTCAAGCCGCCCGGCTGGCAGCTTGAGGCGCTCATACACCGGTTGCAACTGCTCTTCAATCGCAGCCGAGCTCAATTCGATTGGGGGCAATTCGTAGCCAAATTCGTGCAGACAAACCCTGCTGTAACGCATAATCCTCTCTTTGTAGCACTCGGACCTGCCAAGCCCTACCTTAGTTTCTTTTGTGGGTGGAAAAACGGTTTGCCCAACTGATCAACAGGGCAACCAGCGCCAGATCGTCGACCACGCCGATCAACGGCATCCAGTCCGGGAGCAGATCATAGGGCGACAGGGCATAGAGTATCCCAAAGGCAAGAACAACTTTCACATACAGGGGTGTGGCAGGAGAGACGAACACATCCTTGGCATGTACGAACATTCGCCAGAAACGGGCGATTTGTGGTGGGAGCTGCATTGGGGCTCCTTTAGCCCGGATTTCTCATCGGATTAGCGCATCACCTTGCTCACGATCTCGTGATCAAAATAATTCGTCCCCATGCCCGCATCAACCACCAGACATTGGCCGGTCATCCCCGAGGACCTGGGCGAAAGCAGAAAGGCGGCAACATCAGCGGCCTCTTTAGTCTGGACCGCCTTTTTCCTGAGCGTGGCCTCCTCGGCAAAGAGATAACTATCCACATAGCCAGGAATACCGGCAGACGCCGAAGTCTTCAGCAAACCGGGGCAAACCGCATTGAAACGAACCTGGGAAAAGGCGGAAAAACTTTTGGAAAGAAAACAAAGCGATGATTCAAGTGCCGCCTTGACCGGAGCCATATACCCGTAGTTTTCTGCCGCCATGCGGGTGGTGGAGATGGAGATGGTTACCATCGATCCATTGGCTGCAAGCAGGGACTTAAAATGATTGGCAATGGAGATAAACGAAAAACAGGAGATGTTGACAGCCTGCAGAAAATCCTGCTGTTTTGTCTCGTGAAAGGGGCGCATCCCTTCCGAATAATTGGCAAAGGCAATGGAGTGTACTATCCCAGCAAGGGGTTCTTGCACCTGCTCGGCGATGGCGTCACGCACGGCAATGATATTGGACTCGTCTTCAACATCACAACAGAACACGAGCGAAGCCGGGAAGAGCTTTCTGGCAGTTTCCGCCCGCAGCTCGCTGCGCACCACGTGGACCACGTGCGCACCGGCTTCCACCAGGACACGACCAATGGCGCAGGCCACGGATTTTTTATTGGCCAACCCAAAGACGACCACTGTTTTCCCAGCAAGTCCGAGAAAATCCACTACGCCTCCTTGCGGGCACAGGCAAATTCGACCTGGACCGCGACTTTACCACCAACGCGTACCGTTCCTTTCATGATCCAGGCCGGCCCCAACCGCTCGATCAGCTTGGCAGAGATATCCAGGGTGTCACCAGGGTGCACCTCCCGTTTAAACTTGGCCCCTAAAATACGGGTTAAGACCGGAACCCCGGCTGCGGGAACGTCCTCTCCATTTCCCAGACTCTGACTTAAAAACAGAGCCCCTGCCTGAAAGACCGCCTCACAGAGCAGTACTCCGGGCATAAGGGGATAGTCGGGATAATGTCCCTGAAACACTTCCAGATCCTCAGGAAGAAATTTTTCCGCGCGAATATGCTCTTCGTTGATTTCGACCACTCGGTCCAACCAGAGAAAGGGGGGACGGTGGGGCAGCCGTTTAAGAATAAGCGGATCGGTCATGGTTTATAATCCGCCGGTGATTTCAAGGACAGCGCCGTTGATGTATGCGGCCTGATCACTTAAAAGAAAGAGCGCGGCATCGGCCACCTCAGAGGGTTGACCAAATCGGTTAGCCGGCACCATCTTTTTATAGGCCTTGACCTGTGCTTCGGGCAGATCCTCAATAAAATCGGTGGCGATAAATCCCGGAGACACGCAGTTGACTGTAATCTTACGCTTAGCCACCTCTTTAGAAAGAGACTTCATCAGCCCCACCTGCCCAGCCTTTGACGCAGAGTAGTTGGCCTGGCCAGCAAACCCCAGATGGCCCATAGGCGAGGTGATAAAGAGAATGCGCCCGTATTTTTGAGAGAGCATCATGGGCAGGCCAAACTTGGACATATTGTATCCGCCAGTGAGATTGACATCGATTACCCGCCGCCAGTCCTCCTCCTTCATCATGGGCAAGATCGCATCACGGCGAATACCGGCGTTGTTGACCAGGATATCAAGATTTTCCCATCGTGATTCCAGCTCACTGAAAAAGGCAGCGACCGCCTTGTAGTCACTGACATCAAGCTTTGAAAGGCTCAAGCGCTCTTGATACTGGCTGCATTCGCTCTGCATGGAGTCTGCCGCGGCCTGATTGCCGCCATAGAGTCCATGAACGAGCGCCCCCTGAGCAAGCAGAGCCTCGGTAATGGCGCGCCCGATTCCTCGGGTTGCTCCGGTGACCACCGCCTTCTTTCCTTCAAATGCATACATGTTCTTTTGCCACATAAGATATTGTGCTTACCAACAGAGCTTAGCTTCAAACTCAGATTTTGAAATCTTTCGATGCCGGGTCGTATACTCTGGATAAAATCTCGACCAACGAGAGAAATCTCATTTTGTTAAGCTGGATTTGGTTAGAGTCATAGAGGATATCGGAGCCGTCAAAAACAACAGAGAAATTATCATGAACCCAAATGGATGTTGTCAACCACATTCCTTAGCCAAAAACTTCCCTTGGGTGTCGTCAACCAATACAGAAAGCCGCAGTTGAGAACCACTGTAATCCAGTAGATGAAAAGGAAGGAGCCTTTGCTTGATTTATGCCTCAAAAAACTCTGCGCCAATCTTGCTCCAGGCCAACCTCCCAAAAGAGATAAAGTATGCAGTCCGCTCTCTGAGATCCTCCATTGGCCATTCTGTGCAGCATATTTATCCTTGCCATAGACAAAGAATGTGATCAGGCTCATCGCGGCATACAGATAGACGAGCTCATTGGGGATCAAATGCAAAGACAAAAGAGAACAAAGACCACATGAAAACAAGGTAAAAAGACCGACAGCAAACAATTTCTGTCTCATCTCCCGACCGTTTCCTTTGTGCCCTTTTAGAGGGATGACATTCTTGGCTGCAGGCCTTCCCTTTTGATCAATAGTCGGTCTGAAACGTACATTCAAATGTACAATGGGACGTTTATGGCTGCGGCTATAATCACTAATATGAAAAAAAAGCTCCCGTCCACCTGAATCCGGTGCAATAAATCCAAATCCTTTTTCTTCATTCCATTTGATTACAGTTCCGCCGGAATCATCCATCACAGTTAATCCTGTTTTATGAAATTTCAGCTTCGTAAATAACTATCCACATCATTTGCCACAATCACCCCGTAGTTGATAGCGCCGAGCCAGCCGCTCATAATAATCCCCACCGAGCCCACGTGAAAAAGTCCAGCCAGCTCTTTATGCAGCGAACGGGAGACATCCAACCCCTCAAACTTAGTCCCAAAGGAGGTGCCTTTGGTGTGCAGGGTATAACGGTTGAAGGTCTTGGGTGTGGCGGATTCAATGGTATCGATCTTGTCACGCACACCGGGAATGTAGCGATCAAGATCCACCAGGCAGCGTTCGATCATGGCCTCTTTGGCTGATGCGTAGGCTTCTTCATCCAGGCTTGCCCAGTCGTGATAGTTGGCGTTCATTGAGGCAACGATGGTGTAATCCGGCGCTGCATCTGGCCTGGTCTTGGGGTAATAGAGCGAGAAGGTCCGGCTTTTTGTCTCCATGCTCCGCATCTCTTCCGAGGAAAATTCTTCCGCAGTCGAGGTAAAAAGCAAATCACCGATATCATCAATGGCCTCGCCCTTGCGAATACCGAAATAGACCTGACAACTGGAGTTATTTACCTGGACCTGGTTAAACTTCTCTATATAATCAGCGGCGAACTGCTCACGCCCTACCAGATAATCAATGGTGTTGGTGATACCGGCGTTGGAAACAACGGCCCGGGCCTTGATGGTGCGTCCCTTGACCACCACGCCGGTGGTGACGCCCTCTTCCACCAGGATGCGCTCCACCTTGGCACCTGTGCAGAGAGCAACGCCTTTGGCTAAAAGCTCCTGGCTCATCATCTGAATAAGTTTGTCGGTGCCGCCTTCAAAGGTGAAGACACCACGATTCATGAAGTTGGAAAAAACGATGCCATAGGTGATCGCCGGTTCGTCCAGGGTGGAACCATTTGCATAGGTAATAGGCTCCATGAGCAAACGATGCACATCACTGCGGCCAGGAAAGAACTGGTCAAAGAGCTCACGGGTGGTCAGTGATTGATCGTCGTAGAAATTCATGCCGTCAACGGTGGCAAAAAAGTTCTCAACCACCTGCTTTTCAATACCAAAATGCTCCTGCAAAATACGAACAAAGTCATCTTTGCTGAACGTGGTGGTGAGGGAGAACTGCGGATTGTCAAAAACGATATTTTTCAGCTGAACAATGGAGTCGCGAATGGCCTTGCCCCAGTACTTTTTGCAGGTTTTCACCATGCCATAGGGGAAACCATGCAGGGAAACGTCAAAGATGTGACCGCCCCGCTTGAACCAGGTTGCCAGGCCACCAAGTTGTATGTGGTGCTCCAGTAAAAGCACGGAGTGCCCGGCGGCGGCCAGCCGGTTGGCACTGGTAAGGCCACCAAGGCCTGAGCCGATTACGATAACGTCATACTGCGGTTGCAGGGTGTCCAAAGGCGTAAATTGCATCGTTCTCCGAATTTTAGGTACTCAATTGGCTCGCACTAGCGAAGGATGTGCTGGTTAACCACGGTGATTCCACTGAGCATGGCGCCAACAATGCCCAGATACCCCTGATCGGTCCCCGCGACAAAGAGATTTGACCAAGGCGTCAGACCGTCTTTTATTTTGCGACTACTCCCATAGACGGCTCCCTGTGCTTTACGGGTAAAACGCTCGATGGTCAGTGGGGTAAAACTGTCCTGATATACAATGGACGCTTGATAATTCCCAATAATTTCCTCACTGGCCGCAATAGCAGCCCGGGTCCAGTAGGCTTTCTGAGAGCCATATTCATCCTCAGCCAGCGCCTTCCAGAGGGGGTGGCTCGCAGCGTTGGTCACCCGTATCTGCGCGGTTTCCTCCAGAGGCAGCCCGGCAAAATGCTCGGGAAAGCAGATCACCCCCCAGAAGGTATTCAGCAAGGCATCAGGTCGCCGGTAGTCCAGGGTACTTCGCTTGTTATAAAAAATAATGGTCCGATCATCACCAAGCTCTTTCGAGATGTGGCTGGGTAAAACGGAGATGGTTTCCATGAAGCTCATGCGTCCACTATAAACATCCGCGTCAGCTTCCCAATCGGAGAGACGAATCGTTTCAGGCATCCCAGCGGTGGAAAGAACTGTTTCCGCCTCAAGGATTTCGCCATTTTCAAGCTCCACCCCACACACTTGATTGTTTTCGGTGAGAATACGCGACACCGGGGCCCGATAACGAAGCTCGCCACCAAACTCCTTATACTGATCAACCAGCAGGGAAAGAAACTCTCGCATGGTTTCCGAGGGACGAAAAAAACCGTCCTCAAACACTGCCCGGAACATGATCACAAACTGTCCCAGATCCATATCCTCTTCTTCGGCGTTGCCATAGACCATCAGTGGCAGCAGCAGCATGTCTTCCAGAGCAGGTTCCTGCAAAATTTCATGGAGAAATGCACGGGTGGAACGCCAGGGAACCACCGTAAAGGGGTCATAGTCGGCAATGCGCTCTTTCAAAAGACGAAAGGCGTCAATGGATGCAGGGAAGGTCTGGGCTATCGCCTCTTCCAGCATTGCTGGATCGTTACTGAAACGAAGCCGCCTATCCGGGAAATGAATTTCGGAGGCAAGCTGCTGATGAAAGGTAAACTGCTTGCGGGAAAGGCGTAACTGCCGCAACAGACGATTGAGCGGAGCACGTTTATCGCGAGGCTCGGCGAAATTGGTCATGGCATGAAGGCCGGTCTCAAAAAGACGCCCCTGCCGCGTGTAGTAGGAGTTGAGGCCACCGGGCAGGCTATGCTGCTCTAAGATCAGGGTTTTGTAGCCAAAACGGGCTGTGCGGATTCCTGCTGCCAGTCCTGAGAGTCCACCGCCGATGATGATGAGCTGATACGCAGCCATGATGTGCAGGAAAGAAAAAGCGCTCCTTCGCGCAGAGCACGAAGGAGCGCAGAAGTAAGTGAATTAAACGTCTTGCAGTTTCGGCTCGAGGTAATTGACACAGCTGGTCAGGGAGGCCAGTTCCGGGTATTCCTCTTCAGGAATCTGCAGTTTGTAGCGTTTACGTAGTTCCATAACAATGTCGAGAAAGTCCATGGAGTCCAGGTCGAGCTGATCGCGCAGGGGTGCATCGGCATCCAGGGCATCAAAATCAGCTTCATCGTCAATATCTGCTATGATTTCAAGGATCACGTCCTTGATTTCGTCACGGGTCATACTTGGTTTCCTTTTCTATCAATATATATGTTCATCGCAGACTGCTGAGTTTGCGGCCAATAGCACTGAAAATATGCTGCAACAACTCAGAAACACGTTAAAAATTGCTACGTAATGTGCCCTGTCGGCACACAGGCAGTCCACCTTTTGAAAGCCAGCGAAAACGGCAAAGTTGTGAGAAATACCACAGATACCCTTAGTTCGCCATAAATCTCTCGACAATAACCACCGAATTTATGCCCAGCATACCAAAGGAGTTATTGAGGAGAACATCCACTTGGTCCAGTTTTTTGGCGGTGTTGGTCACCAGACCGGGAAGTGCGCAGTCCGGGTCAAGGCTATCCACATTGATGGTCGGATGAACCATATTGTCGCTAAAGGAGGGAAGATTTCCCGCCAACTCCAAGACACCGGCAGCCCCCATGGCATGGCCGATTGCGGACTTGGTGTTATTGATCCAGGTATTCTCACAACCAATGAAGGTATCGCGAATGGCGTTACACTCCTCCACATCTCCCTGCTTGGTGCCGGTGGCATGGGCGTTGATAAGGGTGACTTGATCCGGACGCAGCCCTGCTTTTTCAAGCGCTGCCTCCATACACTGCTTCTGCCGCGGTCCGTAAGGTAGGACAAAGTCGCGCGCATCGGAGTTCATGGCATAACCGGTAATCTCACCATAGATCTTGGCACCCCGCTCAAGAGCTCGATCAAGCCGCTCAAGGGTGAACACGCAACCACCTTCGGAGATGACGATACCGTTGCGATCCTGATCAAAGGGCCGACTCGCCTTGGTTGGGTCCTCATGTTCTGCCAAAGCTCCCTGGGAACGGAAGGAGGCAAAGATACCAAAGGAACCGACACTCTCCGACAGTCCGCCGCAGAGAGCGAGTTCAACCTCACCAAGCCGAAGCATCTGTATACCTTGGATCAAGGCCGCATTGCCAGCGGCACAGGCCGCGCCTATGGCATAGTGGGGCCCGGTGATGCCAAGGTTCATAGTGATCTCACCGGCCGGATTATTGACCACGGTCCGTGGATTGTGGTGATGGGTCCAGTAATCCACGTTGTAGTCGTACTGCGAGATGTTGTAGACCTCGTTTTCAGTCTCAACGGTGCCGTGTTCGGTCAGACCGATATAGACGCCGGTTTTGGCCTTGTCATAGGTGGAGAAGTCGATCCCTGCATCCACCAGGGCCTCGTTAGCGCAATAGACGCCAATACAACCGGCGCGGGTGCCGCGTTTATTTTCGCGCTTTTTGCGATACCGGGTTTCGGCAAAGGTACAGAGCCCTGCCGGATGCACGCCCATAAAGCGCAGATCAAGGGAAGAAACACCGCTTTTGCCAGCCAAAAGGTTGGCCCGAAATTCCTCTAAACTCGACGCACCGGGGGCGGTCAGCCCAACGCCGGTGATAACAATACGTTGCTGATTGGAAAGATTTTTCATGAGTAACGCCGACAGAATCAGATGCCTCCCAGACCTTTAATAATGGAAGGCACACTGGAAATGGCCTCATCAAGCTTATCGGGCATGGGGCCACCGGCCTGGGCCATATCCGGGCGCCCTCCCCCCTTACCGCCGACAACGGTGGCTACCCGGCTGACAAGCTCACCGGCCTTGATCCGTTTGGTCAGATCCTTGCTAACCATGGCGAGCAAGGCTGCCTTACCGTCAAATTCGCCACCCAAAACAATGATTCCGCTTGCCAGCTTATCGCGCACCTTATCCCCTATTTCACGCAGGGTTTTTGGGGAATCCAGCGGTACCCGGCTGGCGATGACCTGCATACCATCAATATCAATGGCGGAGGAGAGAAGCTGATCCAGATCGGAAAGCGCCATGGAGGCCGTGAGGTTGGCGATCTGACGCTCCAGCTCTTTCTGGCGTTTGAACATTCCCTGAATTTTATCAACCGCGCCCTCAATGGGGCCGGAGATGGCAGAGCTTATTTCAGAACTCTGACGCGCTAGCTCCTGAACCCAGTGAACGGCTCCAGGGCCGGTTACCGCCTCGATCCGGCGTACACCGGCTGCAATACCGGTCTCAAGCACAATCTTAAACAAGCCGATATCGCCGGTGCGTTTGGCATGGGTACCACCACAGAGTTCTTTACTGAACTCACCGATACTGACTACACGGACTTCATCGCCGTATTTCTCACCAAAAAGAGCGGTCGCCCCCTCTTCAATGGCCTGCTCACGCCCGAGTAGTACGGTGTTTACCTCAATATTTTTGCGTATTTCCGCGTTAACCAACTGCTCGATGGTGCAGATTTCACCATGGGTGAGCGGGGAGAAATGGGTAAAGTCAAAACGAAGCCGATTATGGTCAACCGCAGACCCCGCCTGTTTGACGTGATCGCCCAGAACCTTTTTCATGGCTGCCTGCAGTAGGTGGGTGGCCGTATGATTGAGTGCCGTATCGTTGCGGCGTTCCGCCACCTGCAGCTCAACCTGACTACCGAGCTTCATCTCCCCCTGGACGACCTCGCCCTCATGGAGAATCAACCCATCAATAGGGGCAAAGGTACGGGAGACGGCAAAACGCCCCTCGGGCCAGCTGATGTCGCCCTGGTCGCCAATCTGTCCACCAGATTCCGCATAGAACGGCGTTTGGCCACAGAAAACACGCAGTTTGTCACCCACCTGCGCTGTTTCCACAAGTTCACCAGTTGCACCAACCATGGCGTCAACCGTTGAAATCCCCTGGGTGGCACCGTAGCCAATA
Source organism: Desulfobulbus rhabdoformis (assembly GCF_016919065.1). GTDB lineage: Bacteria > Desulfobacterota > Desulfobulbia > Desulfobulbales > Desulfobulbaceae > Desulfobulbus > Desulfobulbus rhabdoformis. The sequence continues at coordinate 76,781 of NZ_JAFFQA010000005.1, forward strand.
AACTCGGCCTTTTTATTTTGACTGCCCAACTCGACAATCCCGGCATCAAGATGATCGACATCACTGCCCTTCCAGGACTTGCGTGATTGCTCACGCTGCTGCTCCATGGCTTCATTGAAACCGGGTTCATCAAAGGAGACACCTTTTTCAATGGCTATATCACGGACGATATCAACGGGGAATCCGTAGGTATCGTAGAGCTTGAAGATGAAATCACCGGCAATGACGGCTGCCTCTTCGCTCTCTTTTTTAAGACGGCGAATTTCCTGATCCAGTTTATTGAGACCATGATCCAGGGTTTCACCAAAGCGAGCTTCCTCGTTGGTGACTACCTTTGCCAGCAGCTCACGGGTATTTTCCAGATGCGGATAGGCCTCGACCATCTCATTGGTCACCAGTTCGCAGACCCCAGGGAAGAAGGAGCTGAGGCCAAGAGCCCGGCCATAACGGATGGCGCGGCGCATGATGCGACGCAGCACATAACCGCGGCCTTCATTGGAGGGCAGGACACCATCGGCCACGAGAAAGGTGGTGGCGCGGGCGTGATCGGCAATAACCCGCATGGAGACATCGTCGGCGTCATTGTCGTGATATTTTTTTCCGGCCTGGCCCGCCACATAATCAATGACGGGGGTGAAAAGGTCACAATCGAAGTTGTTGAACTTACCCTGCAGAACCGCAGCCACACGCTCAAGCCCCATACCGGTATCAATGGATGGCTTGGGCAGGGGAGTCATGTTGCCTTCTTCATCGCGGTAAAACTGCATGAAAACCAGATTCCACAGCTCAAGATAGCGATCACAGTCACAACCAAGCACGCAATCGGGACGTCCGCATCCGACTTCAGCTCCCTGATCAATATGAATTTCGGAACAGGGGCCACAGGGACCGGTATCGCCCATCTGCCAGAAGTTGTCTTTCTCTCCCATACGCACGATGCGGCCCTTGGGCAGATCTTCTATCTGCTCCCAGAGCTGATAGGCCTCATCATCGTCGTTGTACACAGAAACCCAGAGCTTACTGGGATCGATACCAAGTTTTTTGGTGAGGAATTCCCAGGCAAAGGCGATGGCGTCTTTTTTGAAATAATCGCCAAAAGAGAAGTTCCCCAGCATTTCAAAAAAAGTGTGATGGCGGGCTGTATAGCCAACGTTTTCCAAATCGTTATGCTTACCACCGGCACGAACACTGGATTGTGCCGTGGTGGCCCGGGTGTACGGCCTGGTTTCCTCCCCCATGAAGACCTTTTTAAACTGCACCATGCCCGAATTGACAAACAGCAGGGTGGGATCGTCATGGGGCACGAGGGAAGAGGCAGTGACCCGTGTATGGCCCTTGCTCTCAAAAAATTCCAGAAAACTTTTGCGAATATCGTTACCGGTCATTGTGTTGTAATGGCGTAGGTTAGTGTCGTTGCTTCAAAACTAAAAAAGGCGTTTTAAAGAAACGGGATTAATCTTTGATTATCGTAAAGAACCAGCAATTGCACCAGGGAAAAGCCCACAAGGTGGGGCAAAAAGACAGAACCCAAAGAACTCGATCGTAAGGGGTGGTGCAGAATCAATGATAACGCGGCCATGCATGCTGCTGGTCCTGCAAAATTCTGCATGATACCATGAATTCTGAGGTTGCAAAGAAAAAAGGACACAACCCTCCCTACAAACAAAACAGGCGGAGTGCCTGGCACCCCGCCTGTTGTTCTTCTCTATGCTGCAAAGGTTGAGTACCTTTACAGGGATAGGCTCTGCGCCACGACGATCAGCCCATCTCTTTTTTGCTCTCAACCAGCTGGTCGACAACCGAAGGATCAGCCAAGGTCGAGGTGTCGCCAAAATCTTTAAAATCGTTGGCAGCGATCTTTCTCAGAATACGACGCATGATCTTGCCGGAGCGAGTCTTCGGCAGACCAGGAGCCCACTGAATGACATCGGGTGAGGCAATCGGTCCGATCTCTTTGCGAACGTGCTGGCGCAACTCGTTACGCAACTCCTCGGTCTCATCGGCCCAGGACATCAGGGTAACATAGGCAAAGATGGCCTGACCTTTGACGGGATGCGGCATACCAACGGCCGCAGCCTCTGCAACAGCCTCATGGGCGACAAGAGCAGATTCGATCTCAGCGGTTCCCAGACGATGTCCGGAAACGTTGATAACGTCATCAAGGCGACCCATGATCCAGAAATACCCCTCTTCATCCACGCGAGCACCGTCTTCCGGATCGTACGTATCCGGATAACGATTGAAGTAGGCTTTTTTGTAACGCTCTGGATTACCGAAAACACCACGCAGCATCCCAGGCCAAGGCTTGCGGATAACCAGATGCCCCCCCTCGTTGGGGCTGGCCTCTTTCCCTTCTTCGTTAAAAATCGCCGCGTCAATACCCGGAAGCGGCAGGGTTGCAGAACCAGGCTTAAGCGGGGTGACATAGGGAAGAGCTGAAATCATGATACCGCCGGTCTCGGTCTGCCACCAGGTATCAACAATGGGAAGCTTCTCCTTTCCCACATTGATGTGGTACCACATCCAGGCCTCGGGGTTAATGGGCTCACCAACGGATCCCAGAATACGCAGGCTGGAGAGATCCCATTTTTTGGTGGGCTCAACCCCTTCACGCATCAAAGCACGGATAGCGGTCGGCGCGGTGTAGAAGATATTCACTTTAAACTTCTCAACGATCCTCCAGAACCGGTCCGGACCTGGATAGGAGGGCACGCCCTCAAACATAACCGTGGTTGCTCCCAGGCCCAGAGGTCCGTACAGGATATAACTGTGCCCGGTAATCCAGCCAATATCAGCGGTACACCAGTAGACGTCGTCATCCTTGATGTCAAAGACCCACTGAGAGGTATGCATGGCATAGGTCAGGTAGCCACCGGTAGTATGAACGACCCCCTTGGGTTTACCTGTGGAGCCAGAGGTGTAGAGGATAAAAAGCATATCCTCGGCATCCATGGACTCCGGCTCACACTCAGAAGTGATATCCAGCTCTGCGATCTCTTTATGCCACCAGCAATCACGTCCGTCCTGCATGTTGATATCAACACCGGCACGACGAACAACAATGCAGCTCTCCACGCTGGGGCAGGTCTCCAAAGCCTCATCGGCATTGGGTTTCAATGGAATAGCCTTGCCGCTACGGAGAACAGCATCTGCGGTGATCAAAACCTTGGCGTGACAGTCTTCAATACGGCTCTGCAGGGCCACGGCGGAAAAACCACCAAAGACCACGGAGTGAACCGCACCAAGACGCGCACAGGCCAAAAGCGAGATGGCCAGCTCCGGCACCATGGGCAGGTAGATTGCTACCCGATCACCTTTTTTAACACCTTTTTTCTTGAGAACATTGGCAAAACGGCAGACCTCGTCATGCAGCATCTGGTAGGTGTAGACACGCACATCCTCTTCCGGCTCGCCCTGCCAGATAATGGCGGCCTTGTTCCGTCGACCATCGGTGAGATGGCGATCCAAACAGTTGGCTGAAACATTGAGTTTACCGCCCTGGAACCATTTCACCTCGGGCACATTCAGGTCATACTCGAGGACCTCGTCCCATTTCTTGTCCCAGGTAACCAGTTCTTCCGCACGCTCGGCCCAGAATCCTTCCGGATCTTCCATGGAGTGGGCGTAGGCCTTTTTGTACTCCTCCATCGATTTTACCCAGGCCTGGTCACGGCCTTTTTCCGGTGGCTGGAATACCTTTCCTTCGGCCAACAAACTGGTAATTTTGTCTTCCATTGCACTCATAAAATTTCCCCCTCCACAAAAACCGCTTGTTCCTAAAATTCATCCATAGAGAGCGGCATACTCAACTCGAACGGGATGAACACCTTTCTAGCGGCCACCCAGAAACGGTCTTTTTGTCCTGTTTCCCGGAGTCTGCGTTTACCTCGTTATGCTGAAAAATTTATCCTCGGAATATAAACTTTATGCCGCGGTAAAACTTTGCGCACGCCTCGGTGTCGTAGCTTGCCTGAACTTGAACAAAAATCCTCATTCCTGACCGGACACTTTCTGGAGTTTCGAGCCGCAAAGAGCTGACAAAACGAACAGAGAACAATCGCCCTTAGTCTCCATTTTCGCTGCAACTCTAAGTCCCTGACGAAACCCCGAACTTAATTATGTACCTGAGTTTGACAAAAAAAGAAAACCCTTAGCGCACAAATTTGCTCATAAAAGTGCATTTTTTGCAAAAAATATTCAATACTGCCATTTTTCGCCTTGAATTATCAGTGAAATAGAGCGAACCCTTCAATTTTTTTATGATTTTTGGCACCCCCCCTTTAGCAAAGGCAAACCTCTTTGCACAAATTGCCCAATCTCAATTCGTCCTTCTCTGCAGTTTTAGAATCCGTCCTTGCGGGAATTTTCCCTGCTTTCATTTTTTTCTGCTGCTCTGTTTGACAGAGCTGCGCACAGTAGTTAACAATTTAATTAAAATCTTAAATATAAATGGTTCTCAATGGACAAAAACGACATTTACACCATCGCCGCCCTGCTCAAGGCCATCGCCCATCCAATACGGCTGGAAATACTCTGCTGCCTGCGTAAAGGGGAACACTCGGTGACCGAGTTACAGCGGACGATACAGACCACGGACGGCAACCTTTCCCAGCATCTGAGCGTGCTCCGTAACCAGGGAATTATCAGCTCCCGCAAGGAGGCGAATTTTATTTATAACAAAATCAACGACAAGCACATTGTCGCGTTGATGAACAGCCTGCAGAAAATCTACTGCCCAACCCGATAAGGAGAGTATTATGATTGTTACTGACTGGATTCATGTTATTGCTGGTACCTTTATTCTGATCAGCCTGGCACTGGGAGTTGACAGCTCACCCATTTTCATGAGCAAGTATTGGCTTTTTTTCACGGCCTTTGTCGGCGCAAACCTGTTCCAGTTTGGTTTTAGCAAATTTTGCCCTCTTGGGATCATTCTCAAAAAACTGGGCGTTGCTGAAACTCGATAAATAAAGGTCAAAAAGGCGGCTACTCAGGCCGCCTTCCTTGGCCTCTTAATTTGCCACCAGCAGATTCCACTCACAATCACCAGGCCGATAATCAGATACCAGGGCAGGCAGCCCATGCTTGCCTTAAAGGCCATATCCTCCAACCCCCCCTCACCCCAATCTGAATGAGCGCTCGCCTGCTCAGCCCGAAAATGTTGGACCAGACCAGCAAAAAACACACCGATCCCCCCGTAGGCGGCATTAAAGGCCATCCCCTTAAAGCTGAGCACAGTTGCCCGCTGATGAGAGGCAGCGAGCTCGTTTAAATAATGACTTGTAAAAAAGCTGGTTAACATAAGCCCCACAAAGACCACCACCATGGGGACAATGCCTAAATAAGGAATAAAAAGGCCTAAAAAAAACAGGGTCGCAATCATAGTCAGAGACAGTATCAACACGTTTTTCCCCGGTGAAAAACGCTCGCTCATCCAACGGGCAAGCTGAGGGACAAAGAGGCCAACAACGGCTACAAGTGAGCCCAAGAGGCCAAAGCTGGCCTCAGGCAACCCTATCAAACGGTAGTATTTACTGGTGAGCGTCACGATCATGCGCAGAGTATGGTCAAAGGTCATGCCGAACAAAATAACCGCCAACGCCAGAGGGGTATGCACAATCCATCGCCCAGCATGGAGTGTTTGACGTGTCAAGCCCCATACCCCTATTCGCGATTCCTGAACGCGACCAGTTTCCGGTTCCTCCAACTGCAGCGTGGTCAACAGGGCCAAACAGGCAAAAATCAGCGTCAAAAAAAGAGGAAACCGCATTGTCAGCTCCTGGGGTACCTCTCCACCGCCAAACCAGCCCCAGATACGACTCACCAGCCCCGGGTCATACACCGCAGCCCCAAGGGTCATGGCAAAAATATAGCCAAGGTTCTGCGCCTTCATCTGCACCTCAAGCACCCGTGGCCACTGCTTTTCCAGCCCTAGAGCTGCAAGCGTATCATAGGCAAGAGCTTCATCGGCTCCGCTGGCCATGGCCTCGGCTAAGCCACTGATGACACGATTGGCAAGAAAGGCGGCAAATATCCAGCCTGGATACCCCAAAGGAACAAAGGCAATCAATGCCATTTCCAGTACCATCAGCATTGAGGTCATAACCAGAAGCTGTTTACGCCCCAAAAGATCAGCCAGGGCACCCGACGGCACCTCGGCCAGGACAATGGTCACTGCCCAGACAGTGTTGAGTAAGGCGAACTGTTCAAGGCTCAACCCATAATCGAGAAAGAGAATTGTAAAAACGGGATAATAGAACCTGGCATTGAACAGAACTCGAAAAAAAATAAACCGGCGGATATTGGACATTTGGCAGATGCTCATCAAAGAGAGATGTCCAGGTGATGTCTTTTTTTCTTTACCGGTGCTCACACACCCTCCAACTGTTTATTATTCCCCGAAAATGCGGCAGCGCAAGGGCTCTCGCCGAACAAGAAAGAGATCGCACAGGCATAATCCCCCCCCAAAGAGGGGACAAATCCTCTTTGGTCGTGGCTTGCATGAGAGAATTGCATTGGACTAATGTTAATTTTTTTCCTATTATTTGAGCAATCATGCATATCTAGTGGATGTTTACCTGAATCCGTTCACAGCCTTAAGGATATCTGAGCGCAATGCACTGTTCAGTCCAACCAGCTGTCACGAATCCAGGGTTTATTCTCCGAACGCCGGAGGCCCCTGCAACCACCCAACCCTGAGCGGCTGTTTCTCTCAGGCGTTGCCGCTATGATTTGCAGTGGTCGGATTAGCTATGACCATACGAACCAGAATTTTCACCAGCTATACCCTGTTTCTCCTCATTCCGCTATTGGCAGCAGTGGGATTTGGTGGCTACCTCAGCGCCAGACAAGCACGCCAAGCGCTGGAACAGCAGGCCTATATTGCGGTCGACTCGATCATTCAGTCCACCCGAAGTGCAGCCAACGCATCGCTGGCTCAAACCCTCCACACCAGTGCCGCAAGCAGCCTGCGGGTCATCACATCGCTTTACGAAAAAAGTCGCTCTGGAGCCCTCTCCCTAGATGAGGCACAGTGGCTAGCCAGGGAAAGCCTGAATGCCCAGCAAAATGGTACGACGAGCAAACTTCTCTTAATTGACAACCAGGGAAAGATCCTGGTTCACCCCGATGCAAACCGTCTGCAAAGCAAACTGAACAACGAATTGCAACTGCGTTTACGCGGAGCCAAGAGCGGTACACTTATCCATGTTCTTGTTGAGGGGCAGGAGCCCACGGTATACAGCATATCCACCTTTTCTCCCTGGCAATGGTCCATCATTGCCTATAGCCCCACCAAGGCTCTGAAACATGCAGTGCCCTTTGACGAACTCTCACGCACACTTTCCCACCTCAGTGCTGGTTCACTCTCTGCGCTCCCCGTTGTAGTCTCTCCCCAAGGAGACATGGCGCTCGCCGTTCCCCTGACAGCTGAAAGCACCTCCTCTGCCCAACAGCTCAGTGCCCTCGGCAGGCAGATCACAATGCAGCAAAAAGGTACTCTGAGGTGGAACCCGAATGATCCCCTGGGAGAACGCATCCTCTTTTTCAGCCCAATCACCGAACTCAATCTCGTTGCCGGGGTTGCCATCCCAAGCTCTCAGTTTAACGGGCCCATGAGTCGGTTTATTCAACGAGGGAGCTTGACACTCCTTCCTTTAGGCCTGCTGGCCCTGGCTATCAGCTACCTGCTGGCACAGCGCATGAGCCGCCCCTTACAGAACCTCGCTGATTTGTTAGAGCGGCCGGACCAGGAACTTTCCACCGAGGGAGGCCAGAACCAAGGCTCAGAGGAATGCGGTCGAATCATCAGTTCATGCAGTCAGATGCTCAGCGCACTGAACAATCAGCAGCTCATGCTCGCCCAAGAGCAGGAAACGAATGAGTCCATGCACCAGCAGCTGAAGCAGGAAATGAGGATCCGCCAGGAAGCAGAGCACAAGCTGGAAAATGAAAACACGACACGTAAAAGTGCGGAAAAATACCTGCTGCTCTTTAAGAACATCTTTGACAACGCCATTGAAGGCATTTATATCACCGATCCCGAAGGACGCATTCTTACGACCAACAACTCTTTTTCACGGGTAACGGGTTATCCGGCTTCTGAAATTATCGGCAAGCATCCGGGATTGCTTGCCTCAAATCAGCAGGTGGAGAATTCCTTTAAGGGTATGTGGAAAAAGCTCCCCCAAACCGGCTCATGGTCCGGAGAGATATGGAGTCGCAAAAAAGATGGCTCCATTTGTCCCCAGTGGCTCTCGGTGAGTGTCATTCGCAATGAATACCACGAAATCACCCATTACTTCGCCTTTTTCCATGACATCACAGAGCTTAAACGCAAGGAAAAACAAATTTCCATTCTTGCCTACAGCGATGCCTTGACCAAGCTCCCCAACCGTGCAGCACTTGAGCATCGCCTGACCAAGGCCATCTCCCGTGCCGGGCGTGAGAAACGTGCTTTGGCTGTCTTTTTCATCGACCTGGATAACTTCAAAAACATCAATGACTCCATGGGGCATGACAAGGGAGATCAGGTGCTGATCGAGGTAGCGGAACGCCTTTCTGCAACCATCCGCAGTGAAGACACCCTCTCTCGTCTCGGCGGTGACGAATTTATCTTGCTCAGTGAAAGCGTTGACGATGAAAATGCTGTCTACAATCTGGCAACCCGCATCCTGGCCTCATTGAAAAACCCCATCAAACTTCACCCCAATACCATCTATGTCAATGCAAGCATTGGTATTGCCCTCTACCCCGATGATGGGCGCAACTCCCAGGAACTGATTAAAAATGCTGACATGGCCATGTACAAGGCCAAAAGTGAGGGCAAAAACAAGTTTGTCATGTTCACTCAGGAGATGAACGAAAAACTGCTCAATCGTATCCGCATTGAAAATTCGATCCGCAGTGGCCTTAAAGAGCACGAATTCACCGTATTTTATCAGCCAAAGATTAATCTGCTTACCGAGCAGCCCACCTCGTTTGAAGCCCTGGTCCGCTGGCGCAAGGACAGCACCATTGTCACTCCGGACCAGTTTATCCCCGTGGCGGAAGAATCGGGGCTTATAGACGAGATGAGTTTGTATGTTCTTGATGAAGTGTGTATATTCCTCACCAAAATACAAGAACACAATCTTTTACGCTTACCGATCAGTGTCAACATGTCGCCACGCACCTTTAATCAGAAAAATATTGTTGAAACCATCGATACCATTCTTGGAGCCCATCGCATCAACCATCGGCTGATTGAATTTGAGATTACGGAAACCACCGCCATGAAGGATGTCCAACACTCGCTTGAGACCATGCACCGGTTCCGCGAGAGGGGCATACGTTTTTCCATTGATGATTTTGGAACCGGCTACTCATCCTTAAGTTACCTCAGTGAGATGCCGGTCTCGACGCTGAAAATAGACAAACGCTTTATAAGCGCGGCTGACACCAACAGCCGAAGCATCGTTTCAACCATTACCGCCATGTCCAAACAGATGGAACTCAATGTGGTTGCCGAAGGTGTAGAGACCAGCGAACAGCTTACCTGGCTGCGTCAGATCGGCTGTAATGAGGTTCAGGGGTATTATTTTTCCCGCCCCATGCCGGAGCAAGATACCCTGCGTTACATGAAGGTTTTCCAGAAAACGGATCAGGAGAAGGTACTTGGCTCTCCCGCGCCAGCTTTTTGATCCGTATGCCCCCTTCCACTGCATCCTCTCCTTCAAGGGGAGTTATGGTCTGCCCCAGCTGCAGCCAGATCCTCTCTCCGCCACAACTGCAACAGGGCCAGATGGCCCAATGTCCGCGCTGTGCCCGGCAGCTGCACCGCTATAAAAATCACCCTCTCCAAAAAGGTTTGGCTTTAAGCCTCACCGGCCTGGTGTTCTTTCTTCCTGCCAACCTGCTGCCGTTGCTCACGTTTTCCGTTCTGGGAATTCACAGTCAAAGTTCGATCATGCAGGCTTGCCTCCATATGTTTGCCAGTTCTCAGGTGGTGGTGGGCTCAGTTGTTGCTCTGACCACCATGGTCTTTCCCCTCCTGCTGCTGGTTTCGCTTCTGCTTGTCACCTTTGGTTTGATGCAGGGGAGCAAAAAGCCACAGCTCACGCCACTGTTCCGGCTCTATCACCACTTAAGTGAGTGGGCCATGCTCGATGTTTTTCTGGTGGGTGTGCTTATCACCATTATCAAAATGTCCCATATGGCCTCTGTTTCGTTAAACGGTGGTTTTTTCTGTCTGGTTGGCCTGGTTCTCACCAGCATTGCTGCGCAAACCGCTATTGATCCCCAACGGTTCTGGAGCCTGATGGAACCAAAGACATCGTCTGGCATCAGCCTACCCGATTCCTCTAACCCGGAGGATTACCTGCTCTGCTCGGATTGCCATAAACTCCTGCCCATTGCCTATCTGCAAACCAGTGGCCGCACCGGTTGTCCTCGGTGTGGTCACACCTTGCATCCACGCAAACAAAACAGTATTGCCCGGACCTGGGCTCTGCTTATCACGGCGGTTATTCTCACCCTGCCTGCCAACCTGCTGCCCATAATGGAGGTCGATACCTTTGGCATCCCAGAGCGTTCGACCATCATGGATGGGATCATCTATTTTTTTAAGGATGGGTCCTATGGCATTGGCCTGGTGATCTTTATTGCCTCGATAGTGGTGCCACTCTTTAAGATAATCGGTCTTGCCATTATCCTGCTTTCCATCCATTTTCGCTGGCGCAGCTGGTTGCGCCACAAGGCCATCATGTTTCGCTTTATCGAGTTCATCGGACGCTGGTCCATGCTCGATATTTTCGTCATCACCCTGCTCTGCTCACTGGCGCAGTTTGGCTTTCTCTCTTCTATTTCCGCAGCTCCGGCCTCACTGTACTTCACCGGCGTTGTCCTCTCTACCATGCTCGCGGCCCTGAGCTTTGATCCACGCCTTCTCTGGGACGCAGCCAACGCTGCCGAAACAAAGTAATTCTATGGAACAGCCCATCATTCATAAACGCCGCAGTCTCTCCCCCATCTGGATTTTACCACTCGTTGCTCTCTGCATAGGTGGCTGGTTACTCTACACCTCGATCCGCGATGCCGGGATTGATATCGATGTTCATTTCGAGGATGCCACCGGCATCACTCCTGGAAAAACCAAGGTGATTGTACGCGGTATCCCTGTGGGGACCGTCAAAAAAATCCATGTCGATCCCAACATGGAGGGGGTCAGCCTGGTCATCACCATGGATAGCCAGATGCGCGACGCACTGGTCGAAGACACCGCCTTCTGGATCGTCAAACCTGAGGTGTCAGCGGGCAAAATCAGTGGGCTCGACACCCTCTTTGGCGGCTCCTACATCGGCATGCGCAAAGGTTCTTCCACAAGCTCGGCAGCTACATTTACAGGTCTTAAAGAGGAACCTCCTGTTGATCTCAGCCGTCCCGGACTGCATATCATCCTGGAGACCGATACCCTTTACTCCCTGCAGCGTGGTTCCAACATCTATACCAAGAACCTGCAGATAGGGTATGTTGAGGATTACCTCCTTAAAAAGAATGGAAAAATTCAGCTCAACGCCTTTATCGAGGCTCGTTTTGCCCACCTGATTCATACGGGTACCCGTTTCTGGAACGCCAGCGGACTCAGCCTGACCGGGGACATGCAAACAGGGCTCACCGTCAACGTTGAATCACTTGCCTCGCTCATTTATGGCGGGCTCAGCTGCGAGACACCGGATGCCCTAGCCAACACGCCAGCGGCCACCAGCGGCACCCTGTTCTCCCTGTACAAAGATTTCGAGGAGGCAGAATACGGGATCGAGGCCACACTTCAACTCACCAGTGGCGAGGGCATTGTTGCGGGTAAAACTAAGGTGATGTACCGAGGTCTCAAGGCCGGTGTCGTCAAAAAAGTAGATATCAGCAACGATTCCCTCCAGAGCGTGACCGCCCTGCTTCAGCTTGACCCACGCATGGAGCCCGCACTACGGGAAACCTCCAGATTCTGGACCGCCCGCCCCCAGGTCCAACTCACCGGAGTGAAAAACCTGGATACCCTACTCACAGGCCCCTACATCACTTTTGAGATTGGCCAGGGGGCCAAGAGGACGAGTTTTATCGAAGAGAGAGCACCTGTACAGACGGCTGTTACTCGTCCCGGCACCACTTTTACCCTGACAGCGGACAGTAGCGGTGGCATCAAGGCCGGCGCTCAGGTCCTGTATAAGGAAATCAGTGTGGGTGAGGTAACCGAGGTCTCGCTCTCCCCGGGGGGCACACAGGTTCTTTTGCACCTGATGATCTACGCCCCCCACGATCTGCTGGTGAGCAAACACAGCATCTTCTGGAAACACAGTGGGTTTCAACTGGACGCAAGCCTGAGCCAGATTAAAATGGAGCTGGGCTCGGCCCAATCTCTCCTGGAAGGTGGTATCGCTTTCATGACACCACCCAAAAAAACCTTTGCAGCCATTGCCGTGCCAGCCACACCCTACATACTCTATCCCTCCTATGGGGATGCCATCAAAACCGTACCCGAGATGGAATTGCCAGGGCTTCGCCTGCACCTGCTTGCCAAAACAGCGCCCCGCCTAAGCAAAGGTGCCCCTGTGCTTTTCAACAACATTGAAATAGGGGAAGTGCTTGGCTTTGATCTGGCAAATAACCGGCGGGATACGGATATTCATATTCTGATCAAGAAAGACTATCAGGACCTGATTCACCCCACCTCGCGCTTTTATACCCTCTCTCCCATCAAACTCAGTGGTTCACTCCAAGGGGTCAACCTGGAGACCGCGCCCTTTCATGCGCTTATCAGTGGCGGTATCGGCGTTCTCTCACCGGGTTCGAAACAGGCGGCCAACCCTCATCAATATTTTGTCTTGCACAGTTCATTGCAGGAAGCCCAAGATGCCGACAGTCTGCGGTTGCAACTCCACTTTCCAGGTGGTGAAGGGATCAGCAAAACCACTCCCATTCGTCACCAGGGGATCAAAGTTGGACGTTTATGCTCGCTTCGCCTGGAGCCTGAAACCGGCGCCGTGGATGCCGAGGCCTGCGTCGATCCGTCCATGGCAACTCTTTTTCGGCGTAATTCGCGCCTGCGTCTAGTCCGTGCCGAACTCAACATCACAGGTATCAAGCACCCTGAAACGCTACTGAGCGGTGCCTATATTGATCTTAAACGGGGACTGGGCGCAAAGATCACCGAATTCACTGTACGTCCGCTCGCCCAGGACACGGCGCTTCCCAAAACCGGACTCAATCTTGTCGTGGAAACCGACAGCCTGGGATCACTGAAAAAAGGCAGCCCTCTTTACTACCGACAGGTGCAAGTGGGAGAGGTTATCGACTACCATCTCTCCCCCTCAGCCCAGAAGGTGTGGCTCAATGTCAACATCAAGGAGCCCTACAACCGGATCGTTCATACCCACACGCGCTTTTGGAATGCCAGCGGCATCAAAGTGAGTGGAGGGGTTCTCAGCGGCATGACTGTACGCACCGAATCGGTTGAATCGCTCTTGGTTGGAGGCATTGGCATGGCAACCCCTGAGCAAGAGGCCATGGGGCCACCGGCCTATCCGGGCCAACATTTTCCCCTTGCTGAAACGGTGGACGAGTCTTGGCTGGGCTGGCAGCCCACATTGAAACTGGGCGATGAGCAGAATACAGGCAAATGAATAAAACACCGCTCGCCAACCTGCTCTTTGATCTGGACGGCACCCTGACAGATCCCAAGCCGGGCATCACCCGCTCCATTCAGCACGCACTGGAAACACTGGGAGAAGAGCCGCCTCATGCGGATAACCTGGAATGGTGTATCGGCCCACCCCTTGTGCACTCTTTTGGAGAGCTTCTGCAAACCGATGACAGCCTGCGCATTCAAGAGGCCCTGCATATTTACAGGGAACGGTTCAGCACCAAGGGAATTTTTGAAAATTCTGTCTATGACGGCATTCCGGAAATGCTGCAGCAACTGCAGCAGCAGGGGGGTCAACTCTTTCTGGCCACAGCAAAGCCGCGCATCTTTGCTGAGCGCATTCTGCAGCACTTTGATTTGGAGAACTATTTTACCCAGTGTTTTGGTAGCGAGTTGGACGGACGCTTCACCGAGAAGCCCTCACTGATCGCCCATATCCTTCAGCAAACGGGCATTCGTCCAGAGGAAACCATGATAATCGGTGATCGCAGGTATGACCTTGAGGGCGGCAGGGCACACTGCCTGCGTACGGGTGCGGTCACCTATGGGTATGGCAGCATGGATGAGTTGCAAAACGTTGGTGCTGATTTTTTCTTTCACTCGCCCAAGGAGATCTGCCAAGAGTTAGCCACCTATTTTCATGCACAAAACCCGTAACACCTCCAGAGAAAAATTGAACCCCACAGTGTGGTTTTTCCTCAGAAGGGGGAAAATTATGCCTCCATGCTTTTGCTCTACGATAATTGATGCTTATTGTGGTGCGAATCCCTTTTTTTGCGAATAGACGCAAGTCGTAAGCCGATCACGGTGCACCGAATCTGCGGTGTTATCGGCCTGTTTACGTACAGGTGTACGCTGCACAGACCGATGCCTAGTTTCGAAGGCACCCCGCAATAGCTTACACGCAGTCTGATAGCCCTCTTTTGTAATCGTTTTTTGAGGAGAATATACCATGGGCACCCAACAGCGCACCTTTGGCTTTACCACCCGCCAACTCCACGCCGGACAAACCGCCGACCCCACCACAGGCAGCAGGGCCCTTCCCCTCTACCAGACGACCTCTTATCAGTTCACCAACTCTGAACAGGCGGCCAACCTCTTTGCCTTAAAAGAGTTCGGCAATATCTATACCCGTATCATGAACCCCACAAGTGATGTGCTTGAACAGCGGGTTGCCTCACTTGAGGGGGGGATCGCAGGGCTGGCTGCCAGCAGTGGTCACGGCGCCCAGACACTCGCCTTTCTCACCCTCTGCCAGGCAGGCGATCATATCGTCTCCAGCAACAGCCTCTATGGGGGCACCTATAACCAGCTCCGCTATACCCTGCCCCGACTGGGCATTGAGACCAGCTTTGCCGATCCCACCGATCCTGAATCCTTTGCCCGCGCAGTTCGCCCCAACACCAAACTGATCTATGGAGAGACCCTGGGCAATCCCGGATTGGTTGTCTTTCCCTTTACGGAGGTCAGCGCGCTTGCACAGGCGGAAAATATTCCGCTGATGATCGATAATACCGTGACCACGCCCTACCTCTGCAGGCCGCTTGAGCTGGGTGCCAATATCCTCACCCACTCCACCACCAAATTTCTGAATGGACACGGGACGAGTCTCGGGGGCATCATTATCGACGGCGGCAACTTTGCCTGGAGCTCCGGCCGCTTTGCCAACTTCACCGAACCCGACCCATCCTACCATGGCCTGGTGTATAGCAGTTTGGGTGCTCCCGCCTTTATCCTCAAGGCCCGAGTGCAGATGCAGCGTGATCTCGGGGTATCGCCTTCCCCATTTAACAGCTGGCTCACGGTTCAGGGGATTGAAACCCTCAGCCTGCGCATGGAGCGTCATGTAGAAAACGCTCAGTCTGTGGCGGAATTTTTAAGTGAGCACAAACAGGTGTCCTGGGTGAGCTACCCTGGCCTGAAAACGCATCCGAGCTACGAGCAGGTCAAAAAATATCTGGAGCATGGAGCAGGCGCCATTCTCACCTTTGGCATCAAAGGTGGTCGCGAAGCCGGACAGCGCTTCATTGACAAACTGCAACTCTTCAGCCATGTGGCCAACATCGGTGATGCAAAAAGTCTGGCCATCCACCCTGCCAGCACCACCCACTCGCAGTTATCTGAGGACGAGCTGAAGGAAGCTGGTGTCACCACAGATATGATTCGGCTCAGTATTGGTTTAGAGGATGCTGAAGATCTGTTCTGGGACTTGGATCAGGCGATGTCCGCCTGAATGCAGGTGGACACTCAAGGAGATGATATACATGGGGAAGAAGCAGAACGCCCTTCCTCATGTATATTTTTTTTACTTATGGGTGTCTTGAATAATTAGATTTTTCAATCAAGGTCAAGGATTGCTGACAATTTTACCGCAGGCATATAGTTGATATCGGAGTCTTCGCTTACCTCCGAGGATAAAATTTTCAGCATGACGAGGTAAACGCCAGACTCCGCGAGATTGGCAGAAAAAGCAATTATTCAAGATTCCCTTAAACAAAGACTACCTTTTGTTCATTTCAGGACAATTCTTCCACGGGTGCCAGGCCGCGCATTGTCCGCAGCGCCTCCTTGGTGGAAGCAATCTCATCTTCCTGCACTGTTTGACGAATGCGCTCCATCTTGTGCATGGCTTCCTGGAACCTGATCCCCTCTGCAGCACTGACCCATTCCAGTTGGAGGCGTTCTTTACGGATGCCAAATTTTTCCATTTTTCGCCACATGCGATGCACGCGTTTCTCTGTCCAGTGATTGGCATTGATGTAGTGGCAATCGCTTAAATGGCAGCCTGAGATGAGAATTGCCGGAACCCCGAATGCAAAAGCGTCCCACAGAAATTTTTCATTGACCCGCCCTGAGCACATAGTGCGAACCAGACGCGTTGAGGTAGGATATTCCAGCCGGGATACGCCCGCAAAATCAGCGCCTGCGTAGGAACACCAGTTACAGGCAAACACGAGAATACGCTCCTCCGGTTTATCCCCCATCACTGCATGGATCTGCTCCTGAATCTGATCATCTGTAAAATGATGCATCTCTATCGCGCCCTCTGGGCATTCGGCAGAACAGGTCCCACAGCCCGCACAGGCTGCGGTTGTCACATGGGCACCGGTTTTTCCAATTCTATCCACGGTGATGGCATTATAGGGGCAGACCTTGGCACACAACCCGCACGAAGAACAGAGCTGCGGATTCACCTCGGCGGTTATCCCTTCCACGGTGAGCTTGCCTTTATTCATCAAGATGCTGGCCCGCATGGCCGCTGCCGAAGCCTGGGTAACGCTATCCTTGACATCTTTTGGCCCTTCACTGCAGCCCGCAAAAAATATTCCCCGAGTGGCCGCATCGACAGGTTGTAGTTTGGGATGGGCCTCCAGAAAAAAACCATCGGGATTGCGCTGCAGGCCTAACATCTCCTGCAATTTTTTCAATCCTTCAGGCGGTCTGACACCGACGGCAAGTACCAGCATGTCCAGCTCATGATGATCGACTTCCCGGGTATAGGGATTTTCAGCATGGACGATCAGGTTCCGACTCTGCGGGTCTTCCTCTACGGCACCAGGCAAACCACGTATGTACTGCACGCCCATTCGTTTGGTGCGGCGGTATTGGTCTTCAAAACCTTTACCAAAGGCGCGAATATCAATATAAAAGACCTTGACCTCAATCTCCGGATAATGCTCCTTGATCATAAAGGCGCATTTGATGGTATTCATACAACAGACGTTGGAGCAGTAGGCCCCACCTTTCTGCAACGAGCGCGAACCAACACACTGGATAAAGCCGATGGAGCGCGGTCTCTTGCGATCCGTCATCCGAATCACCTCACCGCTGGTGGGCCCACCGGCATTGATCAACCGCTCAAATTCCATGCTGGTGAGCACATTATCAAATCGGGTGTAGCCATACTCGTCGAGCCGGGTAGGATCGTAGATATCCATGCCGGTGGCCATGATAATGGTGCCGACCTCAAAGCTCAGTTCCTCATCGCTCATATGAAAATCGATACACTGCTTTGCGCACTGCTCGACGCATTTACCGCAGACTGTCGGGTTATGCCCGAGACATTTATCCATTTCGATGAGATAGGACGAAGGAACAGCCTGGGGAAAGGGAGAATAAATGGCCCGTCTCGAGGAGAGCCCCTGATCAAACTCGTCAGGCAGGACTACAGGGCAAACTTTGGCACATTCTCCACAGGCAGTACACATATCTTCGCGGACATAGCGCGCCTTCTTGAGAACCTTGACGGTAAAATTCCCCACGAATCCTTTGATATCCTTGACTTCACTCAAGGTCAGCAGGGTTATATTGGGATGTCGTCCCACATCCGTCATTTTAGGCCCCAAGATACAGATGGAGCAGTCCATGGTCGGAAAGGTCTTGTCCAGCGCCGCCATGATTCCGCCAATGCTGGGTTTCTTTTCCACCAGAATGACTTTTGTGCCTGCATTTGCAAGGTCAAGTGCTGCCTGAATTCCAGCCACTCCACCACCTATGACCAAAGTCGAAGGGGTCACTGGTATCTGCGCCTCATGACAGACCTGCAACAGACGAGCACGGGCGACAGAGGCGTGCACAAGATCGCAAGCCTTTAGCGTGGCTCCTGCTTTGTCATGGCCATGGACCCAGGCACAGTGTTCCCGCAAATTGGCCATATCAAGCAGGTAAGGGTTTAATCCGGCCTCGGCAATGCATTGTCTGAACGTGGGTTCGTGCAACCTTGGGGAGCAGGATGCCACCACCACCCGATTCAAATTATGCTCGGCAATATCCTGCTTTATCTGATTTTGACCGGGCTCCGAACAGGTATAGGCATTATGGCGAGACAAAACCACATCGGGCAGGGTCCCCGCATACTCAGCCACTGCAGCACAATCCACCACTCCAGCTATATTCAAACCACAGTGACACACATAGACCCCAACGCGCAATTCCGTCTCTTCTCTCTCTCGCATTCTTCAACCGCCAGATTTGTTATTGAAAAATAATCTACAAATTTAAGATAATACCAAGCACAAAAGATGTTTGTTAGCACGATACTTTCAATGTGTCAAATAGGTAAACACAATAACAAAGAGCATTTCTATCACAGAGTACCGAAGCAAAACCAGATCTACGCATTCCTCTGTTGCCCAAGTTCCCCCACTCCCCAGCAGAGGGCTTCTCCATAATAAAAAAGGGAACCGACACTTCAAAGAAGTGACAGTTCCCTCAATTTTACCCTGAACCAATGAGCAAGACAGGTTTGGGCCATTTTTTGCAGATACAACTACCCTATGAACTGCAAGCTAGGGCATGGTCGACTGCCCGGATGTATTCTCTGTACAATCTTCAAGCACACCGCAGCTACCCTTGCTTCCATCTGGAAGAAAAAAGCTGGAGCCTCCACCACTGACACCATTTACAGAGTCGAGGTTCCCTCCACCTGCAGGTTTCAATGTATGTAGATAGTTCTGTATTGCGCTTTCCCCCTTGAGAATCAGCAAACCACTGTCGGTTTGGGCCATCAGCACTGGAATTTCATGTATACCCAAAGCACTCAGCAGAGCCTTGTTGGCATCGACCGAATGGTTCTCCTTGTAGTGCAGCTTAGGTAAATCGACCTTGCTCACCTTTGTATCCACAGGATGAAAGGCCACCGTTACCCTGGTGTTGGTCCTGAGAGCTTCAATTACCTTTTCACAGTGTGGGCAGGTCGAGGAGAAATAGAGATGATAGCTGGGCGTGATCAGGCTACCTACTCTCTCGGCAAGGACACCATCAGTGAAGGATGCCTTATTGGTGGCGGGCTGATGCAGCTCAAGGGCGGCAAAGGAAAGGCTGGAAGCGGCAAAGATGAGCACACCTGCAACCAGTTGGCGTGCCCCCAAAAACAGATTTAGCAAGACAATAAAACAAAAGATACCAACGCAATAAGTGCAGAAGGTTTGGGCAACCAGATACTGAAAACTGACCAGTACCCCTTCGGCGGCAAGCCCGGCGAGGAGGAGGTAATTCATAAAAAGAGGCACCCTCCGCTTACTGCCCCGTGCCGCTGCCAGCCCCCAGTAAACAATCTGAAAAAAGAGCAGGCCCGCTCCGTTGAAGACAAGCGGAGAGACGCGGGTCAACCGCTCCACAACCTGACAGCCATCATTGAGGCAGAGAGGGGTGCCCTGGTAAAAGGTAAATCCTATCTGGGCAGCGATAAGCAGGCTGGCCACCAGAGCCAAAAATTGTGCAACCTGAAGCACTGTGTTTTTTCTTTTCATCATGGGGAGTTACCACCTTACACTATAAAGAGAGGGGTGTAGGGGCATGGAACCTCTACAAAAATCAGGTCTGTATAATGCTGCATTCTCCCTGCGGTGTCAACTCTCGCCCACGGTACCGCTTACGCCCGTCCGGCTCCTCCAGCATTTTGTGCTCGTCGAAATAGATCTTCCGCCTGGTAAGAGCTGCGGACAAAGGGGGCCGCTGCCACGCCACCAAAGCCCAGGCCTAGCGCCTCCTCTTCCAACTCTGCAAACTCTTCGGGTGGCAGATAGCGCACAACCTCAAGATGGGATGTTGATGGCTGGAGATACTGACCGATGGTGAGGATATCGCAATGGACCGCACGCAGATCCTGCATCAGATGTACGATTTCTTCCCTCCTCTCGCCAAGTCCCACCATGATGCCACATTTGGTAACGATCTCTGGGGCCAAGGCTTTTGATTGACGCAGGACCTCAAGACTCTGTTGGTAATCGGCCTGGGGCCGCACAGTCTGGTAGAGGGAGGCGACTGTCTCCAGGTTATGGTTGAGCACCTCGGGTCGTGCTGCAAGAACGCATTGCAGCGCATCAATATTCCCCTGAAAATCAGGGATCAGCACCTCAACCAGGGTTGCGGGGTTCAACTCTCGAATCGCCTGGATGGTCGCTGCAAAATGGGCCGCCCCACCGTCTGCCAGATCATCACGGGTCACCGAGGTAATCACGCAGTAGCTCAGTTCCATGGCCTGCACCGCCTCCGCCACTCGCTCAGGCTCCCTCGCATCAGGCAATCCTTTAGGGCCATGTGCCACCGCACAGAAACGACAGTTACGGCTGCAATGATCCCCCAAAATCATGAAGGTGGCCGCCCCCTTACCAAAACACTCGAACTGGTTGGGGCACATGGCCTCCTGACAGACCGTGCTCAAACACTGTTGTTTGATGAGATGGCGGATCCGTTCGTACTCAGGTCCTGAGGGCAGTTTTCGCTTGAGCCAGCGAGGCTTGGGTTGATAGGTCATGGGAGGAGAGGTTCCTTCAGAAGAGAAAAGAGCTGCGATTCGCTGTGCTCCCTAATTTCCAGAGAAAAGAGCGAGCGAATATGGTGTACCAGCCGCTGTTTCACCGCTGCCAGGGTACAGTTTTCTGCTTTCTGGACAGCCATTGAGGTCATCTGCACATCGGTGAGGCCACAGGGGTTGATCCAACCAAAGGGCGTGAGATCAAGGTTTACATTGAGGGCCAACCCATGAAAACTCACCCCGTGGCGAATGGCAAGCCCAATGGAGCCCAGCTTGTTGTTGCCTACCCAGATACCGTGATTGCGCGGATCCCTCGCTGCCTGCACACCAAAGTCGGCGGCTACCCGCAGCATGAGTTCCTCCAGGAGGCAGACATAGTCACCCACTCGCAGTTGATGCTTTTTCAAGCGAAGAATGGGATAGAGGACCAGCTGACCTGGACCATGGTAGGTCACCTCGCCACCACGCTCAATGGGGACAACGGCGATGGAACGCTCGGCGAGAAACGAACCGGTCACCCCCAGATGCGCCCGGCTGGCGTTGCGCCCCATGGTAAAGACGGCTGGATGCTCCACACAGAGAAACTGCTCCTGGCTAAGTGTTCCCGCATGGAGCGCCTCTGCCAGTCGAACCTGGAGCGCGTGCACCTCTTTGTAGGGTTTGAGCCCCAGGTCGACAAAACCGGCATGATCAGGCATACACTACTTATCCTCAGCCGAAGGCAGCCCCACCAAACAGGGACAACGGGCGGCCTGAACCTCATCAAGACGGCGAACCTTGGTCCGCTGCGGAGCCTCGTGCAGCAGATCAGGCTGCTCCTTGGCCTCCTGGACAATGGTTCTGAGCGTAGCAATGAACTGATCGATATCTTCCTTGCACTCGCTCTCGGTGGGCTCGATCATCATTGCCCCGTGCACGACCAAGGGAAAGTAGATGGTAGGTGGATGGTAACCGTAATCAATGAGCCGCTTGGCCATGTCCAGGGTGGAGATCTTCTCTGCCTGCTGATTCTGATCAGAAAACACGCACTCGTGCATGCAGGGCCGATCATAGGGCAGGTGGAGCACATCTTTAAGCTGCTCTTTGATGTAGTTAGCGTTGAGCACTGCCAGCTGGCTGGCCCGCTTCAGCCCTTCAGCTCCCATGGTGAGGATATAGCTGTAGGCCTTGACCAACACGCCAAAGTTGCCGTGAAAGGCATGGACCCGGCCAACGGAGAGCGGCAAATTCTCCTCCAGCTGGTAGCTGTCTCCTTTACGGACCGCTCGGGGCACGGGCAGGAAGGGCTCCAGCTCTTTGGTCACGCAGACCGGTCCGGCACCCGGGCCACCGCCGCCGTGGGGAGTGGAAAAGGTTTTATGCAGGTTGAGATGCAGCACATCGACACCACATTTCTTGGCATCCATCACCCCCATGACGGCATTCATGTTGGCCCCATCTCCATAAACCAAACCGCCCTTGGCATGGACGATTTCGGCAATCTCACGCACCCGCTCTTCAAAAAGCCCAAGCGTATTCGGGTTGGTGAGCATGATCCCGGCGGTATCCTCATCCATGAGCGAGGCGACCAGCTCGGGATCGAGCATTCCATCAGGGCCTGATTTAACAGCAACCGCCTTATACCCACAAAGAGCAGCCGAGGCCGGGTTGGTGCCGTGGGCTGTATCCGGAATCAGAATTTTATGTCGCTGATGTCCTTTGTGCTCGTGATAGGCATGAAAGATGAGCATGCCGGTCAACTCACCATGGGCACCGGCAGCCGGTTGCAACGAGACCGCATCCAGGCCGGTGATGGTGGCCAGAAACTCTTGCAGCTCATATAAGAGTCGCAGAGTTCCCTGACTCAAGCCCTCTTCCAGCATGGGGTGGGCTAAAGCAATGGCCGGAGTCGCCGCCTGGCGCTCATTGGTTTTGGGGTTGTATTTCATGGTGCAGGAACCAAGGGGATACATACCGCTGTCGACCCCAAAGTTCCACTGGGAAAGCCGGGTGTAATGGCGGACCACATCCACCTCGCTCAGGTCGGGAAAATCGACTTCCGTTCCCTCCAAGGTTGCATCAAGCGTGGCTGCAGGCACATCACTCTGGGGCACCGACATGCCCATGCGCCCCTTTTTGCCCTTCTCCCATAACAGGGGTTCGTTGAAGATCAGGCCCCCGGTCCCCAGAACGGTGTTGGCTGCACCTGTTGTCTGTTGCTCGCTCATGCTGCCACCTCCGTTGCAATGGTATCCATGGTTGCTTTATCAATGGTCTCGGTCACGCAAAAGAGATAGGCACCAGCAAGCTCGGGGTAAAGGTCACCGAGATCCAGGCCGGCAACAATGCCCTGCTTCAGCAGTTTTTCACGCTTGGCGGAGAAGTCGCCCGGGAAACGGACCACAAACTCATTAAAGGTGGGGGCCGCAAACACCAGGCTGGCACCGGCAGCAAGCAGTTGTGCTTTGAGGTACTCGCTCTTGTCAAAATTAAGTCGGGAGAGCTGACGCAGACCAGTCCCTCCCAAAGAGGCCATATACATGGCCGCGGTCATGGCGCAAACGCCCTGGTTGGAGCAGATATTGGATGTCGCCTTTTCACGGCGTATGTGCTGCTCGCGGGTGGCCAGGGTCAAGACGTAGCCACGTTTGCCATCCAGATCCTTGGTCTCACCGACCAGGCGACCGGGCAGGTTTCTGGTGTAGGCGGTTTTACAGCCAAACATCCCCAGTCCTGGGCCACCAAAGGAGGGGGCAATACCAAAACTCTGGCCTTCACCACAGACGATATCGGCACCGCAGTCTCCAGGATTTTTCAAGAGACCATACGCAAGTGGCTCTGAGAAACAGGCAACAAAGAGTGAGCCCGCATCGTGAATAGTGGTGGCCGCCTGCTCGAGTTCTTCAATCACACCAAAAAAGTTGGGAGATTGCAGCGCCACGGCTGCGATATCACTCTCTTTGCTCAGGCTGCTCAGATCGGTCCGTCCATCAGCCGTCAGCTCAAGCTCGATAATCTCATAGCTGGTGGGCCGCAGGTAGGCTGCCACCACACCCCGGTAATGGGGATGAATCGCCTTGGAGATAGCCACCTTTTTCTTCTTTTTGGCAATACGCAGGCCCATGAGCAGGGCCTCGGCCAGGGCGGAGGCACCGTCGTACATGGAGGCGTTGACCACATCCACCCCCAAAAGGCGCGCGGTCAACGTCTGGTACTCAAAGATTCCCTGCAGGGTACCCTGAGCCATCTCCGGCTGATAGGGCGTATAGGCGGTCAAAAATTCAGAACGGCTTGCCAGGGTACGAATTGTTTCGGGAATATAATGACGATAGCTGCCGGCACCGATCAGGACCTTGCCGTCCTCGCCGATTGCCATGTCTGCGGCCAGGCCACGCATGTGATCATTGAGCTGCCACTCGCTTTGCGGTTGCGGCAAATCCCAGGACGAGGTCATTCGACATGCTTCAGGTACAGACGCAAAGAGCCCATCCAGGCTGTCCGCGCCGATCACCGTGAGCATATCACTGATATCTTCAGGGGTATGAGGCAAATAGCGCATAGGTCATCCTTATTCGTTCTCGCAGGTGCAACTGGAGGGAATGGTCCCACTCCCTCCAGGGAGAACTTGAGTTATGGGCTTTGACAGCCCGTATATTTGGCTTGAGCAGGTGAGAGATAAAAAAAATTATCCCTTGAGCATTTCCAGATAGGCCGCAGCCTTATGCAAGGTATCAAACTCCGCAGGGGCACTGGGTTTGATCTCAAGAATCCAGGCTCCGTAGGGATCTTCGTTAATCAGTTCCGGATTGTCGGTCAGGGCCTCATTCACCGCCACAACCTCGCCGGAAAGGGGGGTGTACAGCTCGGAAACCGCTTTCACCGATTCCAGGGTGCCGCACTCATCGCCTTTTGCAAAGCTGTCACCCACTTCGGGCAGTTCGACAAAAACGATATCGCCCAACTGATCCTGGGCATAGTCTGAGACGCCAACACGGAAGGTCTCACCCGTCTTTTGGGCCCATTCGTGATCATCGGTGTAGCCAAGGTCCTCAGGCAGCAACAATTCATCGATTTCTTTCATGGCGGTTCTCCTTTATGCGTTCAGCATGGTCTTCATGGGTTTGCGAGCGGTGCGGTCGGGGCGTATATCGTCGCGGATCTCGACCTTGAGTTTACGTTTGCCATCGGTGAGGATAATCTCACTGCCGACATCCATTTTTTTCTTGAGGCGAACAAAGCCGCAGCAGAGTCCACGCGGCGTAAACGACTCCGGCCTCCCGGCTCCAACCGGTGTGGCCAGACTGACAATGGTTCCCTCAATGCGGTCAATGGCCATATCGGTGGTACAGGTCAGAATCGTGCCGATGGGTTCGCCATCCGGGGAGGTCACATGGGCCTTGTCGCTGAGGGTAATTTTGCGGGGGTCAAAGCCGGCAAAGGCTTGCGTGACCTCTGCATTTTTGGCCGCCTGCAGGGCGGAAAAACCGATGCAGTCCTTGGTCAGGGAGCTGCCGCTCTCATCCAAGGGCAGAACAAAGAGCCAGGGGTTTTCCGCAAACAGCCAGGGGCCAATATCCTGGTGGGAGAGCGGTAGCCCGGCGCCAGCCCGCAACGAGTCACGGGCAGCCAGACCACAGGCGATGATCCCCTCCTCTGCTCCAGCAGTAAGCAACTCGTTCCAAAGCCTCTCCACATGTTCTGGGGCGATGAAGAGTTCGAAACCAAATTCGCCGGTGTAGCCGGTGCGGGAAACCATAAGTGGAGTCCCGTCCTTCAGACTGACAGAGGTCGAGGCGAGTTCTGCCGGTGCAAAACTGCCTTTAAAGGAAAAGTAGACCATCTTGTCAAAAACCTGGTCCGCATCGTTGAGCACTCGGCTGAGAATGGCGGTGGCCTTGGGCCCCTGAATATCCATCTTGCCGACCTTATCGGTCCAGTCGACGATCCTGGCTGCATCGCCAAAGGGATTGTTTTTCTGGAGATGAGCCGCGATGGGACCACCCATGGAGGCGTTGACCACGATCATATAGTCATCGTTTTCACACTTATAAACGATGGCATCATCAATGACGCCCCCGCTCTCATCGAGAAAGACACCGTACACACAGCGCCCGGTCACCAACGGCCCTTTTTGTGGACCAATGCACCGATCCAGATCCTTTGAAAAGCAAGCCTGGAGCAGGTCATGGACTTTAGCCCCCTGCAGGGTGAGCACAGCCATATGGGTGGTATCGAAAAGGCCGGCCGCGTTGATCACAGCCAAATGTTCAGCCTTTGCTCCTGCAGGATACCAGAGTGGCATCTCGTATCCGCCGAATTCAGCCATGTTGGCGTTTTGCCCGACGTGCCAGGCATGTAGCGGTGTGGTTTTCATGTCTGTTCTCCTCTTACCCCTCAGCGCTTGCAGGTAAACAGTTGTTTTTTTTGACATTGCGAGAGAAGCGTTCCTGACTCTCAGCCCCCAGCATGGGGTGGCTGGTCAGCGGCACCTTCAAGTTGAAACTCTTATAGGCGACAAAGGTCTCCACCGAACGGACATTATCGATGGTGGCCACCTCTTCCGTAAAAAATTCCAGCAGGCCAAAATCTTTGCTCAACATGGCCGTGACGATCAGGTCAAACTGACCGGTGACCACACAAACGGAAATAACCGATTTGAGTTTGCTGAACTCCTCGCCTTTTTTGACCAGATCCATCCCCTTGACCCGAACACCGACCATGATGATCTGCTGATCGGGCAAGGCTTCAGGATTCACCAGTCCAGAGATGGACAGCACCCCCTCGTCCATGAGTTTTTTCACCCGCGAACGCACCGTACCCTCGGCCAGGGAAAGTTCTTCAGCTATCTTCTTATAGGAAGCGCGGCCGTCTTTAAGCTGGTTAATAATGGCGAGACAGGTGGCGTCGATCAGCATGCAGGTCCTCACGGAAAATTATTTATACACACAACAAAGCTACGAAAAAATAATAATTCTGTCAATATCCTTCTCATTTTCTGACGGATTCAGCAATGTATTCTAACATTCGCAACAGGTGTAAAGAGGCAGGTAGCCACAAAATAAAATTTGATTACCACTGAAACTCAGCTGCAATATTTGTCGCGGACAGAGCGAACGGTTTTCCGACTTTTTGCCTTTTGCGGAAGAGAAGTGGCACACGGCACAAATTTTTCTTTTACAGCGGAGCTTTGATGGGAATCTCAAAATAAAAAGCCCCGACCGAAAATCGGTCGGGGCTTTGTGAACTGTAAAAAATGTAAAGCGTTTATTTAGTGTCCGATCAGAGACGAGGATTTTTGTTCAAGCTCAGGTAAGCCCCGACTCCGAAAAGATCGTTTTAGCTGGACACTATTTGATGGCAGCCAATGCCGCATCGTAATTGGGCTCCTGAGTGATCTCCGGTACCTGCTCGGTATAGGTAACCTTCCCCTCGGCGTCCAGCACGACGATGGCGCGTGAAAGAAGGCCTGCCAAAGGTCCGGTGGTGATGGTTACACCATAGTCTTTGCCAAAATCGGGTGAACGGAAAACAGAGAGTGACTCAACGTTTTTCAAGCCATCGGTCTCACAGAAACGGGTGTGAGCAAAGGGGAGATCCGCTGAAATGCAGAGTACGACAGTGTTCTCATTTTCACCGGCAACTTTGTTAAAGTTACGCACAGAGGCCGCACAAACCGGTGTATCAACACTGGGAAAAATATTGAGCACTACCTTTTTCCCTTTATAGTTTGCCAGTCCCACATCAGCGAGCTCTGTTGTGACCAGAGAAAAATCCGGTGCCGCAGCTCCAGCTGCAGGCAGTTCGCCGATGGTATCGATAGCATTACCTTTCAGGGTGATTTGGGCCATGATGTGTCTCCTTTTTTGGGATGATGTTTCAGTACTGCTCAATTATCTGCCGAGCGAAAAAAGCTCACGAATACAATCTGTAGCCAGGTGCCAATCTCTTTGTAACTGACTGGAAACCTTTCAATGCTGCACAGAATAATCATTCTCTTTTAGGAGTAAAGCGCAAAACTCAATAAAAATTATTTTTTAAACAAATCATTAAGAGGAACAGTATCGACAGGTAGGCAACGTCCATCCCTGAGATGGGGCTGATATTTTGGGAGCTAACGTTTCTTTTTCTCGGCCCGACACTGAGAACAGACACCATGGACGACCACACTGGTGCGATCAATCTCACCAAGCTCATCAACCTCTTCGGGAAGACGCATGGTGTCAAAGGCTGGCCAGAAAAAATCATAGACCCGGCTGCACTCGTCACAGAGAAAATGGTGGTGCCGCTCACCCAGAGCTTCATAACGGGCCTGGCTGGAAACAGTCTCCAAGCGGTGGATCAGGCCAAGTTTTTCAAAGGTGGCCAGGGTCCTGTAGACCGTATCAAGAGAAAGAGAAGGAAGCGATTTCTCCAGAGTTTTATACAGAGCTTCTGCTGAGGGATGATCGTGTGACTGGATCAGCTCTGTATAGATGACAAGACGCTGATGGGTCAGCTTGAGGCCTGCATCCTTGCAGATAGCCTCAAAATGTTGCAGTTGCTCCTGGTATTTTTTCTCTGCCATACGATCTATACGCTCGGGCCCGAAACAAAAGGATGAGAGAAGCCCCCCGCATCCTCGTAACGAACGATTAAATTTAGCGGATCAGGGGACCATGCCAACCACATACTTGCCTCAAAAAGGAAATATGACCTGAATCCGTGACGGCGGATGGTCTCTGAATAACATATTCAGTTGATAATGCAGAAATTTTCAAACTAATTTATTTGCTCTTCAGTTTCACCCGCCGCCCTTTGGGGCACCCATTAATACGCCACCTTCACTGTTCGTAACAAGCCGATAAAGTTTAATTTAATCGACATGTCACAAACAGCGAAGCTAACACACCAATGAATGCTCACGGATCCAGGTATGACTTTTTACTAGCTGGTAACGTGCAGCCCGTCAATGGAGAATCCCCTTTTCAGCTATCAGGCTCTGGCATCAAGCGCGGTCAACAGCTCTTCGATATGAGGGGCCGCAAGCATTGACGTAAGCCAACTTTGAGGTATCGCCTCCCAACCCAAGCGCGCCCCCAGTACCATTCCCACGACCAGTCCACGGGCTGCTGAGTCACCACCGGCCATGACATTTTCAACCAGAGCGGTCTTGAGATCGTCCGGGTAGCGCAGCATGAGGTGCAAGGCACCGGGTAGTGCGGCGGCGATACCACACATCTGACCATACTGCTTGATCACCGTACGGCTCTCCTTGTCGGCAGAATCAAGGGCACTGCGAATGCGAATATCAAGATCAAGGTCATTGACGCCCTCCTCCAGCGCGGCCTCCATGGCTGCAGCGGGATCAGCACCGCCCAGTACCACTCTCACAAGATGAGCAAGAAACTCGGCCCCGGCAAGTGTTGCCGGATTGTTATGGGTGAGCATGGTCTGTTCACGTACGGCCTTCAAGAGACGCTCTCCATCCCCCTGATAGAGATACACCAGCGGGGCAATACGTGCCGCGCCTCCGAGATCTGAGGAGGTCGAGCCGCACTGATCAAGGGCGAGGTTCTTTTCCATATTCTCCAGAGTGGCTTTGGTGGCCTTATCTCTGTAACCGGAGTAGTTTGAAAACATTGTTTGCCATGTCTTGGCAAAGGCACTCAGAGAAAACCCTTCCGAAGCGGCGATTGATTCCAAAAGGACCAATGCCTGGTCCCCGTAATGGGTAAAGGCCCCGCGCTTCTTGCCCCTGTGAAAAGAGTTTTCATCAGGAGCAATGAATTCTTCGATCCTTCCAAATTTTTGATCAATTTCTGTGGTGTCGTAGATCCAGTGGGCACCAAGGGACAGACTGTCCGCTGCAAAAGAGGCAAGCACCATTGCCTTGAGTGGGGTTGTCATCGTGATCCTCCGTTTGTTGAGCAAGCACCCGTTATCACGGATCCAGGTATTAATTACACCAATAGGCGTGTTTTCCTTCCTTGTCAAACAGAGAATCCGTGACGGAGGGAGAAGCCGGACAACAAATGAATTTGTTCAAAAATCTTTGTTTCATTGATGGGATAACGTTGTTCAGAGCCCATGGGCCGTCACAGAGTCAGGAGAGAGCTTAATTCCTTCTGGCAAAAGACCGATACAAAAGCTGTGGCTCTTTTTTGTTTGCCTCACAAGGCCACACCCTATCAACGGACGTCAACAGTGCATTTTTGTCCAGGAAAGACGGAGATTGCATGGGGTGCGTCTACACTCTTCCCCTTCACTCAATTTCAGGAGGAACAATGTACATCACAGCGGCCACCCTCAGCATGGATGCGTCGCAAACCTACAAGGAAGTAGAACAACGATTCAGCAGTCTGACAAGTACCTCTACCTCGGCAACCGGACAATCTGATGCCTTTGGCCTTTACCTGGAGTCGATGCTTGCCAGCTCCCAAAAAACAACCATCAGCTGTCATTCTGAAGTTTGTCAGGCAAACGGCTCCCCACCAGCCTCCAGCGAGTCTGGAGACCAAAATCAACCTGAAAAAGTTGTATTCGAGCAAATAAGCAGTCAGGTCACAGGCCAGTCGGTCCGTATCCGCGCCATGCAAAGCGCCCTCTACACCGACGGTATTTTTCAACCAGACCAACAATCGCCCTTCGTCACGACGGGGCAATCATCAATCTCTTTCGTCAACAGCCAGGTTTACAGCGAGGCGACATCTCTGCTCTTCTCTGCCCAGGGGAGCGTGCAGACAAGTGATGGCCGAGAAATCAATTTTGACCTCGGACTGGCTCTGGAGCAGGAGACCGTGGCCATGGAGTCCAGCTCTTTTGCCGTCAATGACCTGTTTATCGACCCTCTTATGCTCCAGTTCGACCTGGATTCCCCCCTCCTTTCGGACACCAGTTTCCTTTTCGACATCGACAGTGACGGCGAGATGGAGGATCTGGCCTGCCCGGGCAGTGGCTGCGGTTTTCTTGCCTTTGACCGCAATGGCGATGGTATTATCAATGATGGTTCTGAACTTTTTGGGCCGGAGAGCGGCTCTGGATATGGAGAATTGGCAGAGCTGGACAGCGATGCCAATCTCTGGATCGATGAAAATGACCCGATCTTTAGTCAACTTTCTATCTGGACCAGGGATGAGACAGGTGAAGAAAAACTCTGTTCCCTCAAGGAGGCCGGGGTCGGCGCCATTGCCATCACCCATGCGGGAACCGAGTACCAACTCCGGCGTGAGGATGGCTCGGTCTCGGGCATGATTGGGGCCGAGGGGATCTTTCTCACCGAAGATGGCGAAGTGCGCCCGATGCAGGAGGTGGACCTGGCCCTTGAAGAAGAGCAAGACAACAGCGAATCGGAGGAAGGAATCGATGCCTTTTGGGCCCAGGCAAAGCAGAATCAACCTGCCCTGCAATCCCTGCGTGACATAGTTGGTATGCAGCGACTGCGGCTAAAGATGATGCTCACCGGGCAACGCTTTCAGAGCATGGCACGCACAGACAACCAACAACAACGTTTTTTTGATTGGTTGCAGCAACAGAACCAGTTACAGCAGAATTTTGGAACCCAGTTCGAAAACCAGATACAGCCTCAAGAGGATAGCGACCAAGCCCTTACCTGAAAAATTTTCATACTGATCAGGGATCGGTTCGGTCGAGCTGAACCGATCCCTCCAGGGCCGCTGCCTTGTGCAAGTGCTCAACAAAGGCGGTTGCCACCGGCGAGAGTTCACGGTTTTTTCGCTGCAGCAGATAAATAGGCCGCTGGGCCGCCTCATCGTCAATATCGATGGACACCAGGGTACCGCACTGCACATCCTGAGACACAGAGCGAGAAGAGATTATCGCCACCCCCAGACCAGCCTTGACGGCCTCCCGCACGGCCTCATTGGAACCAAGAATCGCCACTTCCTGCAGCTCTGATTCTCGAATGCCCTTTTTCTCAAACATTTTAGCCACGACCCTCCTGGTACCAGACCCTTGTTCCCGCTGAATAAAGGGAAGTTTCGCCATATCGACGACACTCACCTTTTCGGCCTCTGCAAGCGGATGCAGGGGGTTGACCGCAAGGACCAGGGTATCGGAGAATGCAGCGGTCCACTCCAGGCCACGCTCGTTCCATATCGCCCCAACCATGCCCAGATCAACGTTGCCCTCAACAATCTGAGCAGCCACGGCGCGGGAACTGTTCAGCTGCATCACCGGCTTGACCTCTCGATAACGGCTGCAGAAGGAACTGATTACCCTCGGCAGGATATAGGCACCAGGTATGGTGGAAGATCCTATGCGCAGCTCTCCGCTGAGATCACCATTATAACGGGCCACTGCCTGCAGGGCTTCCTGCTGCAGCTGCGTCATACGCACAGCGTAACGATAGAGCACCATGCCCACCGGGGTAGGCTCAACCTCTCGACCGAGCCGATCGACCAGTTTCAGGCCGAGTTCGTCTTCCAGATTTCGAATGTGTTCACTCACAGTAGGCTGGGAAAGCAGCGCAGCCTCGGCCGCCTTGGTAAAACTTTTCAGCTCAACCACCTTACGAAACACATCCAATTTTCTGATATCCATCCTTTACTCCTGGTTTAATTGTGGGGGTGGAGTTGTCATCTTGCGTGGTAATCCCGAATAACGAATAACCTGCCTGCCTGTGGTTCGCAAGAAAAGTTCCAGGGGCGCGCAGAGAATCAGCTGCTGCCTCGCCCGGGTAATGCCTGTATAGAGCAGTTCACGGGTCAGGACCGGCGCATCCTCCTGGGGCAGGAGCAGCAAGACCTGATCAAATTCCGATCCCTGCGATTTATGGACCGTCATGGCGTAGGCCACCTGCCATGCGGGCAACTGGGCAAGAGCAACAGAACGAAGCGATCCATCTTCCTGCTCAAACCAACCGCGCATGAGTCCCTTTGCGTCAGGCCAGAGGACACCTGTATCTCCGTTAAAAAGCCCCTGGGAGTAATCGTTGCGGCTGATGAGTATCGGCAGCCCTGCATACACCCGGGCCTCCGGGCCTATGAGCTGCTGCCTGCGCTGGTGCTGTTCCACCAGATGATTCACACCGGCTACCCCGCCCGGTCCCTCGCGAAGCCCACAGAGAATTCGTCTTTGTCCCAACGCCTGCAGGGCTGCCTGAGGGGATTTGGCGGCAAGCAAGGGGGTGAGGAACTGGAGTATTTGCTTGCGCACATGAGGCTGCTGCCCAGCGGGGGCAGAAACGTTCGTCTCCAGCCAGCGTACATCCGACCATTGGCTATCAATAATACCCTTCACCATTTCCCCATTGCCCGCATTGACGGCCTGGGCCAGGGCTCCTATCCCCGATCCTGCGGCAAAACGCCTGCTGGTTTGCAAAAGGACCAGGCAGTCTGCCAGGGGATTGGATGCGTTTTCTGCCTGCGGCATTTCCCCTCCCAGCAACGGGGCAAGACGGGCACACTGGGCCTGCGACCAGACCATATTTTCCGGTCCGCAAATATCCGCGAAAAGATTGCCAGCCTCCACCGAGGCCAGCTGATCGCGATCCCCTAAGAGAACAAGACGACAGTGAGATGGCAGGGCCTCAAGCAGGGCTGCCATCAAACTGACATCGATCATAGAGGCCTCGTCAACCACCAACAGGTCCAGATGGAGCGGGTTGTGGCGATTATGGCGAAAGGCCGCCCTGTGTGCCTGATAGCCTAAAAGACGATGCAGGGTCTGGGCTTTGAGCGTCAAAATTTTCTCGGCTTCTTGGGGAAGACCTTGTTTGGCCTGGCCAATGGATTCCTGCAACCGAAGCGCCGCCTTTCCCGTAGGCGCCACGAGAGCGGTGCGCAGAGGCTGATTGGCCAACTGCTGCACCAGAGCGAGGATACGTGCCACGGTATAGGTTTTTCCCGTCCCCGGACCTCCGGAGATGACCACCAGCGATTTATACAGTGCCAGGGCCGCGGCTGCTCGCTGCCAGTCAATGCCCGGTGCGCTGGCCGGAAATAATTGATCAAGCAGGGGGAGTGCCCGTTCCTGATCCACAGGCAAGACCTGGGTGACTCGCTGAGCGAGAACCTGGGCAATAGTCGCTTCACAGCGATGATACCGGTACAGAAAGAGCTTATTATCTTCGTCGAGGATAAGCGGAAGAGATGTATCGGCTCTCCCTGCCATGGATGAAGCGTTGAGCTGTTGCTGCATTTCGCTCATATCCTGCAACACAGCCATTGGCACATTCAGCTCTTCTGCAAGTGCTGCGACCGTACCCAGAGGGAGGCAGGTGTGCCCCTGGCCTGCGGCCCAACTTGTGAGCGCGGCCAGCAAAGGCACTGCGGGCAAATCCTCTTGCCCCAGGCGCTCGACAAGCCGACCGGCCTGGAGATCCAGAGCGCGCAGGTTCGAGATTTGGGAGAGTTGGCGCCAATCAATCATGACAGCTCCCCCTGAAAGCAACGATCCAACGCTTCAATCAACTCCCGTTCCGGACGGTGGGCATACACTCCATTTCCCGGGGCGGCATCCTGGCTCATCCCCCGTAAAAAAAGGTAATACACGCCGCCTATATACTCATCATAGCTGTAGTTGACTACACGGGTTTTAAGAAAACGGTGCAAGGCCAGGGTATAAATGAGCAGTTGCAGATGGTACTGATGACTTTCCATGCAGGCGCGTAGCGACTCTGGCCCATAGTCGGTGACATCTGCACCTAAATAGTTGGATTTATAGTCAACAATAAAATAGCACCCCTGATGACGAAAGACCAGGTCAATAAAGCCTTTCATCAACCCCTGCAAGGTTGAAGCAGCAAGAGCCAGAGGAGTGAAGCCTGCCTGCTCCAGCAAACTATTAAAACGGGGCATAGGTACCTGCTCCAGGGGAAAAAGAAAATTAAGCTCATTGATCCGATCGTTCACATGCAGCTCGCCCAGGGGACAGGCTCCGGGCAGTTCCACAGCAAGAACATCATTCAACCAACGACAGACCCCATCCTGCCAGCGGGGATCAAACCCTCCCTGGACAAGTGTCGTGAGCACAAACTCCTCCTGACTTTGAGCCGACTGGCGAAAATCAAGATGTTCAAACAGACTGTGCAGGCAGGTTCCTGCTGCGGCCCCCCGGGGGAAACTAAAGGGGGAGTAAAAGTCCTCTTCCGGTGATGCCTTGACAGTTCGCGGCTCTTCCCATTCGGTGGCATCGAGGGGGCCCTTCCTCTCCGAGCTCAGTCGGGAGTAGCTGGTCATGGTCCAGCCGGGGAGAATCCGCCCTCTAAAACGCAGTGGAGCTAAGGGGCGGCTCTCCTCTTCCTGCGTCAACCGGGTCTGGACAAAACTCTCTGGCATGGAGGATAACGCCAGTAGCGGTTTCTGCTGGTTGATTTTCTCCAGATCTGTGCGCATTGCCTCCTCATGTTGAGGTGGCCCGCCACCATGGAGCAGGTACGCCAGACCGGTCAGATCCATGGAGCTGATCTGGCCCCAGCAGAAAAAGCAACATGACTTGGAGCGGGTCAGGGCCACATACAAGAGCCGCAGCTCCTCCGCCAAACGCTCCTCATCGGCAAGAACCCGATGCTTTGTATCCTTTCTCAGATCGATACAGAGTTCCTTGCTCTCCCTGTCGTGAAACTGCAGGGGAGCCTCTTTCATCAGCGGTCGACCGTTCCAAAGAAAAGGGAGAAAAACCAACGGGAACTCCAGCCCTTTAGCCCGATGCACCGTCACAATGCGGATAAGCTCCTCATCGTTTTCCAAACGGATCAGCTGGGCCTCACTCCCGGAATCAGGATGCTCGAGCTGATGGCGATACCAGCGCAACAAGGCGGCAGCACCATGCAGACCAGCAGGGCTTTCTTGCAGCAGTTCAGCCAAATGCAGGTAGTTGGTCAGGCTGCGCTCACCTCCCATCCGTCCGGTTAAGCGCCCAGTCACCTTTTCTTCCGCCAACAGGTGTTGAAACATTGCCATGAAGCCCTGTTCCTGCCAGAGCTGGCGATAGACCTGTAACCCGGCAAGTCGTTCGCTCCATCCCTGATCGTCTTCAGCAAAGGTAAAGATTTGTTTCGCGCTGTAGCCAAAAAGCTCTGTCGCCAGGCAGGTACGAATGCTCCCCCCATCGCTGCCATCCACCAGCGTTGCAAGCACCAGCTCAAGCTGCTGGGCCTCATCGCTGGTGAAAACCGAATGCTGACCAAGGCTGAGCGCGTTGATCCCGCGCCTGGCAAGCCCAGCCTGCATGGCCTCGGCCTCCCGGTGGGTGCGCACAAGAATGGCGATATCAGCAGTCGTTAGAGGCCTGTCGCCAAGGGTTACCCGGCCCGCCCGGCTCAGTTCCAGCAGCCTTGCGATCTGATCGCTGCAGAACTCGACTGCAGCTTCCTGGGCCCGCTCTTTACTAATGAGGAGGCGTTTACCGGATTTCAGCTCCGCCCGGTCAAGCAGAAGTGCATGCAGAGGCAGAGAAGGCTCACCGTCCATGAGAAACGGAGCAGCCATATCCGGGGCCGCCTCCACCGGTTGAAAACTGATGGACTCACTGAAAACAAAGGCATCCGACCGCAGTTGAAAGATTGCATTCACGGCCTGCACCATGGCGGGAGTGGAGCGATAGTTGGTGGCCATGGTGTACCGGCTTGCCTGTTCAGTCTCTTCCCGGGCACGCATATACGTGAAGATATCTGCGCCACGAAAGGAGTAAATCGCCTGTTTGGGATCGCCGATCATGCAGAACGTCCCCTGCCTCCCCTTCATCTTTGTGTAGATACGGGAGAACACACTGTATTGAATCGGGTCGGTATCCTGGAACTCATCCACCAGAGCAACAGGATAGCGATGACGTAACTCATCGGCGAGATGAGCACCACTCCCGGGGCGAGCCAAGGCCCCATCCAACAGAGCGAGGAGATCGTCAAAGGCAAGCAGGCCCAGATGCCCCTTCCGTGCGGCAAGGGTCTTTTGCAGATTGCTCCGAGCTTGCGCCAGCAAGAAAAATCGCTTGTTTTCATCAAGCTCTACCGCCAACTTATACAAACGATCAAAGGCATGAAAAAAGGGGTGTTCCGGGGGCTCCTGACATTTTTTCTTGAGTTGGGTCGCCATCACCGACCAAGCCAGTTTTTCCGCTCCTGTGGGAAGAGGCAGGGGAATCGATGCAGAGAGAGCCAGCTCCTCCATAAGCGCAATGAGCTGCGGGACCTGGTCGCTTTGTCGGTAGGCCTTCTCGTTACGGAGCAGACAGTCATCTGTCTGCAGAATCCCACTCACGTCAACAGAGGCTTGCTCCCAAAGCTGCCGCACCTCAGTAAAGGCTTCCTCAGCCGCCTGCCGACACGCTACCAGTTCATCAGGCTGAACCTCTGGAATCAGCCTGCAGTTGCTGGTGGCTGCCTTATCCAGGGCCTGGAGGAGGCCCGCAGGATCGCCAAAGGTGTTCAGAGCCCAGGCTGCCTCGCTCTCCTCTGCCCCGTAAAACTGCCTTCGCCAAAAATCTTCCATGATCTCCTGACGCAGGGCGAGATCATTTTCCATCAGCTCAACCACAAACCCGCCTCCCGCTTCAAAGGCATGCTCCTGGAGGATACGTTGGCAGTAGCCATGGATGGTATAGATCGCAGCCTCATCCATACGTACCAGAGCATCAAAAAGACGCTGACGGGCCTGCGAGCGATCAAGCGGCGCCAGAAGCTCGGCCAGAAGCGAATCCGGCTCAGCCTGCTCGTCAAGCACCAGCACCGCCTCACGAATACGCCTGCGGATACGATCGCGCAACTCTCCGGTGGCGGCGCGGGTAAAGGTGACCACCAGGATCTGATCAACGGCCAGCCCCTGCTCAAGCAGTAAACGCAAAAAAAGAAAGGCCAGGGTGTAGGTCTTGCCTGTACCGGCACTGGCCTCAAGCAGCAGGCTTCCCGTGAGCGGGAGCTGCAGCGGGTTAAGCGGTTGCATGATAATCCTCCTGATGAGAGAGTATCTCCGCAAACAGACTGGTGAGCGCAACAAACTCCTGGTCAAAAGGCTCTAAATCAGGGGGATAAAAATACCCATAGGCCGGATCGCTGCCCTCACCTGACCACAGATAATTCCCAGCCCATGTCTTCCGCGCCGCATCCAGCTCTCCCCCTTCTTTAGCTGTTGCCCAGGCAAGACTGGTTTCAGGGAAAAAGGGCAACGGGCGACACTGCCCCGCTTGATAGAGATCCAGCAAGCGAAGCAAGGCCTTCTGCGGTTCTTGGACCGGCGTAAGCCGTTTGCTGGTCACAAGGTGCCCTTTCTTCTCCTTTTCCCAGGAGATATGAAGAGAGCACCTGTCCTGCTCTTGAGGGAGCACCATATTGAGACAGAGATGGTTGATCCACCACTCCATGAGATCAGCGCCGTTAAGTCGCCCTGAACGCCAGCTTACCCGGCTCCCTGCGTGGAGGTTCCCCAGCCAGCCACGCAGACGATGGCTTCCAATTGCAAGGTCAAGCTCCACAGGATCGGATGGATGGTGCAGCAGTGGTTCCACGGCCTCGGCTATGGCTCCCGCTTCTGACCGGGTCTGGGCAAACTGCATTGTCCCAAAACCAGCCTGGGGCAAACGGCCACTGGACTGGAGGCTTGCAGAAAATTGTTCCGGGTCCTGCCCTGCGAGTACGGCTGCCACCGTCTCCTGGCGAAGAAGGTAACGCTCCAGATGGTCGAGCACAAAGGGTTCGCTCTCTTCAATGCGCAGCTTCTCTGCCCGTAGCCGCAGGCCAAGCCCCTGCTCTAAAAAAAAGCGGGTTGGATGCCGCCAGAATCCTATAAGCTGGGCAAGCTCGACTTCCTCATCCACAGATGCGGCAAGCGGACCGGGTAAAAAAGGCTCGGGCTTTTCCAGACTGTCCGCCGGCAACCAGGCAGGATTATAACTCCCGGTGGTTGCACTGCCCGTATAACAGCGGCGACTAAATGGCTGCATGGGATGGACCGTGGTCAGCTGCTCTGAAATTGCTTCATCAGTTCCCTCTGGTGGGATTGCGCTCGCGTCAAGATAGTCACAAAGCTCACTGATCACCACCGAAGGGGGACTCAGGCTTTCATCTCGTTGACTGCGCCCCACCCAGGAAAGATAGAGCACATCCCGGGCCGAGAGTAGCGCCTCCAGGAAAAGATAGCGGTCATCGTTTCGCCTGTTGCGATCCCCCATGCGCGGTTCACCGGCCATGAGATCAAAACTGGGGGGCCGCTGACTCCGGGGAAAATCCTGATCCCCCATACCCAGCAGGCAGATTACCCGAAAGGGGACAGAGCGCATGGGCACCATATTACAAAAGGTAACCCGGCCACTGAGAAAGGGCTGACCGCCACTGGTCTGCGAGAGCTGATCCTGAAGCTGGGCTCTGATTACGCTGTAGCCAAGCTCTGCATCAAACTCCGCAAGACGAAAATCGTTTTGTAGACTGACGATGGTCTCTTTGATCAGTCCCAGCCCGGCATCCTCCCCTTCAGGAGCAAAGAAGTCATCAACAAGGACAAGCAGATCAAGACACCATTGCTGGGGTGAGCGGGTATCTCGCAGGGCCTGCTGCCAGTGATCCAGGGTAGAGAGGAGCTGACAAAATCCGCCCAGGGACTCCGCCTCTCCCATGACCAGATCGCCATAGGGAATGACAGAACCTATTCCCCCGTCGCTTTCTCCCATGAGGTAACCGAGCAAGAGCCGATCCAGGCCGAACTGCCAGCTGTGCATGGAACCGACCTCTACTCCGAGTTCACGCCGGTGCTCACCATCAAGCCCCCAGCGGATGCCAGCATCGCGCACCCAACGCTGCAGTTGGGGCAGCAGCGCAGCATCCAGGCCAAAACGAGCCAGCAGCAGTGGGTTTTCACAGAGTGCTAAAACCTCAGGCCCGGTAAAGCGTGAGTCAAAAAGCTGCAGCAAATCCAGAAAACAGCGAATCTGGGGCTGCTCGGAAACAAAAGACTGATCGGCAATTGACCAGGGAATGCGATGCTCAGGCAGAGTTTCACCAAAGACCCCGTTGATCGCCTCCGCGTAGCGGCCAACATCAGGGGCACTTACCAGAATATCGCCGGGAGTCAAATCAGGATACGCTGAGAACAGATCCAAGAGCCGATCATGGAGCACCTGAATCTCGCGCAATGGAGAGTAGCAGCAGTGAAACTGAATCGAACGGTCAGTGGCCGCAACCAGGCGCCTCAGATCAGGAGCCTTGCTTCGGTCTCGTAGCTCCAGGATATCGTTTTGCACCACCAGAAGCAGATGCTGATCCTCTGCTTCCTGATAAAGATCGATCTCCTCCATCTGGTAGAGCTGCAACTGCTGCAAAAAATCCTGTCCGGTGCGCCCCAGAGAAACCAGCAGAGGATGCCCTTCTTCATGATACCACTCTTCCCCAACCATTCGCCCCCTTGCCCGCATGGAGGCCTGTTGTCGATTTGAGACCAGATCCCCCCAGTACTGCTGACAGGGGCTGAGGTGGTAAAGATGCAGGGGTATAAGCTGTCCCACCTGGGTAAATATCTCCAGATAGACAGGAGCCAGGGCGCTGAGGCCAAAGAGGTGCAGCCGCCCGGGGAGCAGTTCACTCCCCGGTGCTCCCCTTTCAAGCTGTTGCCTCCACCAGGCCCCCAACATCACCCGTTCGGCCTCTCCACCTTGACAGAGTGCTCGCCAAAGTACTGCCTGCCAATGGTCGTCCTTCCCCTCCTGCCAGTGTTCAAGCATATCGGGACGGTAGACCTGATACTGATCAAAGACATCGGCAATCTTGCCACTGAGTTGGTAGAGACGACTCTGCTCCGGATCCTGTTCCAGGTAGGCCGCCGGAGCGGCAAACCCCGGCTGTGCAAGTAACTGGGGGAGCAAAGCAAAGATACGCCACCGCAGGATAGAAGCCTGAAACAGATCCTCGCCAGCTTCATTTAAACTCAAACAATCATAGAGATCCCAGATGCAACGACCGGGCAGGGGAAACTGGTGATTGGCAGCTATGCCGTTTTGCATGGCCAACTGACGACTAACCCACTGCGCCATCCCCTGATTCTGAACAACGATAATTTCAGGTGCAAGCGGGTCATCCACTGGCTGGGCCAGGTTAATGGCCAGGGCGGCAAAAAGATGTTCCAACTGGTTGGATTGATACAAAAACACTGACAACTCCGATTTCTTGGCTGTTTAAAAAAAATAATTTTTTCTGAAAATTAATCACAATTTTAGGCAATTACCCTGTACAGCAAGCCCCCCTTCCTGAGACTCAGACAAGGAGGGGAGACCAGGAAATCCTTTAGTGCCAATGCCTTGAGGAAAAGTAGCCCCTATGATCAGAAATACTTAATTTCTTTATTTTATTTTATGGATTTGCAGAGAATTTGCTATAGTTATCTTAGCGATAGGGAAATACCCCGTCGTCATACAGTACTCTTCATGAGTCGTTCCTTGCCCGCGCTTAACCCTTTTTCGTATTTTTTCCATGAGTCACCGCATCAACTATCAGCCTATTGTTCTGGCACTCACAGCAACGTTGCTTGTAGCCGGTCTTTTTTACCTGCCTTACCTTGCGGTGCGCTCAAAGACCATTGAGAATTTTCACAACCAACAGGTCATCCTTGCTCGTCAGGCCTCAACCGAGTTCCAGGGATATTTCTCAACTTATGAAAAAGCGCTCATGTACCTGAGCCAGCAGCCATCGATTCAACAGCTTGATGAGAGTGGTAAAGGACTTTTGCGCGAGTTTTACTCGTTTCACCCGGAAGATCTCAACTCCATTCTCTACCTCGATCCTTCGGACCAACCTCTTTTTGTTCATCCTGCACAAACCAGCGCAGAGAACACTACCGGCCTCTGTTCCGGCATGCACCACCAGAGCTTTGTTGAAATCGGGGAGCTTGACAGAACGTCCAATGGGCCACCTCACCTGGCTCTCATGGCCCCCATGGTCAAAGGAAAGTCATTTTTTGGCTGCCTGGCCTTTCCTTTCCCCTATCAAAAAATTGCAGAACAGGCCCTTGGACAAATCATTGTTCACCAACATGGTTATGTGCTGCTCTTCAGCCAGACTGGCAGTATCCTGCATGGCCCGAACCCAGGCCTCTTGGGCAAGCAATCCGAGGACCTTCATGGGGAGGAGGATGAACTCCAACTACTCAGTCGTGCGATTGACAAGGGAACAAACCAACTGCTCAAACTCAGCAGCTCACTCCTACCGCAATCGAAATCAATAGGCCCCATGTATGCGGTGCTTTACCCGGTCCGCCTGTCTCATGGAAAATCCTGGTCGATTTTGCTTGTCACCCCGGAAAAAGAGGTTTTGGGGGCCATGGCGGAATTTCGCTCGCAATGGCTCCTGGTCACCAGTGTTGCCGTGGTGGCGGTTGGTCTGCTGAGTTTTTTCCTCTGTGGAATTGTGGATGTTCGCAAGCAGGAACAGGAAAGACGGGCCATGGAGGAAAAGCTGGCCAAACTGTTGGATCTGGTTCCCATGGGAGTGGTGGTTCTTGATGCCCAGCAGAACATGATCTATGCCAATCTTGAGGCCACCCGTTTACTCGGCCAGGAAGAACAGCGAGCACTCATCGACCATCCCCTTGGCGACTACCTGCACCCAGATTGCCGCACTGCTGTGCTCGCCCAGATCCTGAGTCCTCTTCCAGATGAACGCATCTGCATAGAACATGCGACTCTCTGCACCGCCCAGGGAAAAGAATACGACATCTCTCTGACAGCAGCAGCCTCCACCATCAGCGCGCACCCTCAATGCATTGTTTTGCTCAGAGATATTACTGAAGAGCTGCGAGCGCTGGCCTGGCAACGAAGACTGGCCATGGCTGTGGATCAGGTCAAGGAAGCAGTTCTTATCGCCGCCGCCGACGGGAGCATCGAATACGTCAATATCTCTGTGGGCGAGATGACCGGATACAGCCGCGGTGAGTGCATGGGCAATCCGGTCAGCATGCTCTGGGCTAAAGAGCAAGATGCCCATTTTGAGCAGAAGATGGAAGATGTGGTCGCCCTTGGAGAGGTTTGGAGTGGACGGATTGTCAATCAACGGAAAAACAGCAGCCTCTTCGTTGCCGCGGCCACGATCTCTCCAGTGCGTGATGCCCAGGGGACCATTACCCATATCGTCCTGGTTCAGCGGGATATCACCCATGAAGTTGAGATAGATACCCGTATGCGCCAGGCCCAGAAGATGGAGGCCATTGGCACCCTGGCTGGCGGCATTGCCCATGACTTCAACAATATTCTGGGGGGCATCATCGGTTTTACCGACATGACCCTTTTACAGACAGAACCGGGGAGCGACCTGCACAGCAACCTGATGCATATTCGTCAGGGAGGAAAACGGGCAGCCGACCTGGTCCAACAGATCCTGACCTTCAGTCGGCAGTCAGCAGAAGAACTCTCCCCTATTATTCTGGCCCCCATTATCCAGGAAAGCCTCAGCTTGATGCGGGCAACCCTGCCCGCGACCATCGAAATTATCCAGAATATAGAGGCGGAAAAGGCCAAAGTGGTGGCGGCTCCTGTACAGATCCAGCAGATCGTCATGAACCTCTGTGCCAACGCCTTTTACGCCATGAAGGATACAGGCGGCAAACTGACCATCCGTCTCTACGAACAGAGCGGCAAACAGCTGGACAAGACTGAAAACCAGGATAAAACCTGGGCAATCCTGGTTGTTAAGGATACCGGCCAGGGGATGGAAAACGAGACCCTGCAACGGATATTCACACCCTTTTTCACCACCAAACAACCCGGAGAAGGCACGGGAATGGGTTTGAGCGTGGTCCATGGTATCGTCCGAGAGCTTGGCGGGGAGATCACCGTCCAGTCAGAACCGGACAGAGGGACTGTGTTCACCGTTCAGTTACCGATTGTGGCCCATAACGGCAACGGCAACCTGCTTGCCAGTGAAACTGCTCTGCCCCATGGGAAAGAACACATTTTAGTTGTGGATGACGAACAAGAAATTCGGGAGACCTGTCGCATGATGCTGGGGCATCTGGGATACACCATCACCACCACGGCCCATCCATTGGAGGTGTTGGATCTGATCGCA
This sequence comes from Desulfobulbus rhabdoformis, assembly GCF_016919065.1. GTDB lineage: Bacteria > Desulfobacterota > Desulfobulbia > Desulfobulbales > Desulfobulbaceae > Desulfobulbus > Desulfobulbus rhabdoformis. The sequence continues at coordinate 120,671 of NZ_JAFFQA010000005.1, forward strand.
GCCTCCGAGCCTCCCGTCGACCTGGTTATTACCGATCAAACCATGCCCAAAATGACCGGGCTGGATTTGACCGAACAAATTCGCAATCAGCATCCCAAAATTCCTGTAATTCTCTGTACCGGCTACTCGGACCGGCTGAACTACGACATTGCCCGCGAGGCAGGAGCCTGTGATCTTTTGATGAAACCGGTGGACCTGCACGGTTTGAGTGTAGCGGTACGCGTTGCTCTGGAGATGACTCTTAAAATGGATACTTAAAGCTGCGAAGCACCATTGTCTCCAGAGACGACACAGGATTAACACTTGGATTTTTTGTATTCATCCTGTTCTTTTACCTTACCAGTCGCTATCATGCACTCTATCGAGCTAGCAGAAAATTTGACGAGGCACCCATAAGCTTCCCCTTGGCAAGTTTACGGCAAACACCACAGGGTGGGTGTCTTGAATAATTAGATTTTTCAATCAAGGTCAAGGCATGCGAAAAATTTTACCGCAGGCATATACATGATATCGGAGTCTTCGCTTACCTCCGAGGATAAAATTTTTCGCATAACGCCGAGATTGGCAGAAAAAGCAATTATTCAAGATGCCCCACAGACAAACACTCACTTTACCTAACCCAAATACGTTATGCACAAAGGCATCTTTCTTGGACTGGCGACCACAGATATCGTCTACTACGTCCCCCACCACCTCAATACAAACGAAAAATGCAAGGCAGAGCGACAGATCGCCTTTGCCGGTGGCCCGGCGACCAATGCGGCGGTAGCCTTTGCATCCTTTGAAAACGATGCCTTTCTCATCAGCGGACTTGGCCAACACTCCCTCGCCCAGGTAGCCAAGCATGACATATCGGATTACAAAGTCAACCTGATCGATTGCACCGACCAGCCTAAACGCCCTCCGGTGCTGGCTTCCATCATGGTGGACCTTTCCAATGGGGACCGGGCAGTGGTCTACTCCAACACAGACCTGCGCAAACTGCGCCATGACGCCGTCAACGAAACCACCTTGGAATATGCGGATCTGCTCATGCTTGACGGCTATTACCTGCCCCAGGCCATACAACTGGCCAAATGGGCGCAAATCATGGAGATTCCGGTAATCCTTGACGGCGGCAGCTGGAAGGAAGGCTTGGAAAAACTCCTCCCCCTGGTTGATTTTGCCATCTGCTCGGATAACTTCTTCCCACCAGGTTGCACTACGGCACAGGACGTACTCCACTCTCTCAATCAGGCGGGCATAAACCACATTGCCATCACCCGTGGTAGCGACGACATTCTGGCCTTTACCGAAGAGAGGACCGCACAGGTCCGGGTTCTGCCCATTAAACCAGTGGATACGCTTGGAGCCGGGGATATTTTTCACGGTGCCTTTTGCCATTACATTCTGGAGCGCAATGACTTTCTCATCAGCCTTGAGCTGGCTGGAGAAGTAGCCAGTCTCTCCTGCTCTTCACTGGGCCCCAGAGCCTGGATTGAACAGGCAAAGATTGCCTGAATCGATAGATGCTCACATATGTGGGTGATCTCTAGCGCTGACGGAAAGGTATCTGACAGTAATCAATCCCCCGCCTCGGAACAATACCGTGCTGCTTAAGAAACATTTTAAGTGAATTCATTGAGATATTCATATTGACGGTTGGGCCGAGATACAGGTGATCCATCACGGGCGGGTCGCTATCAAGCTCAAGGGAAAACTCGATATAAGGCACAAGCATGGCATGTCCCTCACGAAAAAGGATAGGAGCCTCTGCCGTGTTGGCGATCACCGGCGAGACGATACGCCACTCCTTCTCTTCACGAAAGGAGGGGTGCTTGAGAATGGCGGCTATACGCAACAGATCGATTTCAATGGAGGCAAAGGCCTTGCGGTAGAGGCGAGAGCGTTCGCTGGCCGATGAGGTGGTCCCAGCCTCTTTTTCGGCCAGTTGCTCCATCGCATCCAGCACCTGCTTGATCAGGGCACGCTGTCGATGGGGTTCATAGATACATTTGCCTATCATGAACTCCTGTTTACGCGCACAGCGAAGAATATGATCCGGGCAAAATCCCAGGCTCACCCCCTTACCAGGCGCACTGTAGCCACGCCACTGACTGAGCAGGTTGCCATGGGAGCGAAATGAGGCGCCAAAAAGCATATGGCCATTGGTTATACGATAAGCTACCCAGTCGGCAAATTGAGCCAGGAGGTTGCCATTGGTATGACCGCCGTGAATGCGCTCCTGCACCTCGGCCTTGATCAGGTCAGCGGTATGACGCAATTCTGCGGAATCATTCATATACCTGACATCGCTTGCCCAAATGGTTCGCGTTCCTACAATCCCCAGCAGCCCGGTGAAGGTGGTGTAATGGTAAAGCGTGGCCATGGGTATATCGGCATACAATTCCTGAGAAAGCGTATCTATCCCCTTCATATTCCGTATCTATCCTTGTATAATCGACCTGATTTCACGCGACAAACAGGCCATATCCTGGTTGAGATTTTCACCTTTTCTTGGTAGATAAAACAGTTTGATTTTGCATGGTGGTCGAGTCTTTTTTCTCCCTCAGCTCATCGTATACCGGTGTATTACTCGCACCTGCCTGCATTCCAGCACACAGTTTCTAATCGTCGGGTGTTTTTTTTAATTCCCCCGGCGTCCAATTCCTCTTACAAGGTAGCTTATCCGATGTATAGAAATTTCAAAATAGTCCCCAATATCATTTTTGGGCGTGGCTCTTTCAATCAGTTGGGTGACATCCTCAAACCCAAACGGGTCACTTCGGATTCTTACATGGTCTTCGTTCTCGACGATGTCTTCAAAGGCAAGACTCTGGAGAGCCGTCTCCCCATGGAAAACGGTGACCTGCTTTTGCTGGTCAATGTCGATGATGAACCCAAAACCGCCTATATCGACAAGCTGGTGGCCGAGGTCAAGGCTTTTAACGGCCGCCTGCCCGATGGTGTCATTGGTCTGGGTGGCGGAGCCACCATGGATATTGCCAAGGCTATCTCGCTCATGCTCACCAACCCCGGCGGTACGGCTGATTACCAGGGCTGGGATCTGATCAAAAACCCGGCGGTCTGGCATGCAGCAGTCCCCACCCTGGCTGGAACCGGCGCAGAGATTTCCCGCACCACCGTGCTCACCGGGCCAGAGAAAAAACTGGGTATCAACTCCGATTACACCCTCTATGATCAGATCCTTCTTGATCCGGAACTCTTGGCCGGTGTGCCCAAAAACCAGTGGTTTTTCACCGGCATGGACTGCTACATCCATGATGTGGAATCACTCCACGGAACCTACCTCAATGAGTTTTCCCGCGCCTACGGCGAAAAATCCATTGAACTCTGTCGCCAGGTCTTTCTGGATGATCATCCCGATAAAGACGACAAACTGATGATGGCCTCCTACTTTGGCGGCATGTCCATTGCTTACTCTCAGGTTGGCGCCTGCCATGCCCTCTCCTATGGACTCGCCTTTGTTCTTGGCACCCATCACGGCATCGGCTGCTGCATCACCTTTGACTATCTGGACGAGGTGTACCCGGAAGGTGTCAAAGAGTTTCGTGAGATGATGGCCAAACACGACATCAAACTGCCGCGCAATCTGACTGCGGGGCTTGATGATAAAGCCATGGACACCATGGCCAATGTGGCCCTGGGCCTTGCACCGCTTTGGGAAAACTGCTTTGGCAAAGACTGGCAACAGATCATGACCAAAGAACGTGTTTTGGAAATGTATCGCAAGATGTAAATTTCAGTTTCAATAAATTTAAAAGGCCCTGTTGCTGATAAAGCAACAGGGCCTTTTGTTTTTTGGGCGAGCAAGAAGGATTACCTGAATCCGTGAGCACGCGCCATCACGGATTCAGGGATTAATCAGGAAGCACTCTTAGCAATTCAGCTCCCTTGTCATACTTAAGCAGGTACTCCCCAATCGTGGTAAAGGTGGCGGTGACGGCATCACCGGGTTGGTCAGAAAGACTGACCTCACTCGTGAACCAGGAGCCTAGAAGCAGTTTAAACGGGTTGACATTAACCTGCTGTGCCTGAAAATAATCCCTCTCATTCATCTTGATGCGGGTAATATCATCGGTCTGATAGATCGCCGCATTGATCACATCAAGCACGAATTCAGTACAGTTCTGCCGCCCCAGGGTAAAAGGATTGGCAATGACTGAATAGTGCGAGTCATGAAGTGCACCATAGGTCGGTGAAGTAATGGTGGCCAGCAACCTCTGTTGTAGCTTGGGGGAAGGGAGAATAAGTCCCGCCTCAAGCTCAGCTACTCCGGCGAAAAAATCTGGTGGGAAATCTGTTACCAGGTCACTGACATCAGGCTGATCTGCCCGCTGATACAGATTATAGATGGCATACCCTGGCAATTGCCGCCCATCTTTTGTGGTAATGGTTGAATAGACGGCAAAGGCCGTATGCGTATAGACCATCCCCTGGGGCATCTCCGAAGCCGGTCGGCCCTTTCGGGCCAGGATGGCCACATAGGCCCCTTTCTTGGCCATGACCGTTTCTACCTTTTTAGCAAAACGAACAATTTGCTCTGGGCTATACTGCAAGCTCTCTTTGGTCGCGCTGCTGGAAACGCTAAAACCATTTGAGCCAGATGCTGCCCAGATAAGGGAATGAGAGAGCAAGCAGAATGCCAATATGAAGCCACTGAAAATCTTTGCCACCATGAGTTCCCCCTGGATTACGGTTGATCGAGTGCCTGATCCGGCGGAACAGTGATAACGGATTCCTTGGTCAGGGGTAATTCTTGGGCAGGTGCAGAGGCTGCCTTTTCCAGGGTAGCGGCCGCTGATTTTGAGCCCTTCCCCACAGTCGTCAAAGACACGCCACTCGCTGCCATGGGGACGGCAGAAACCGCCGATGTCACCTGGCCCGAACCGACCAACGCATGAGCGGCACTGCCACTGGCATGAGCGCTGGCAGCTCCAGACTCCTTGACCGCCTGGGCAGAATGATGGGTTGCCTGATTGGAGGTCGCACAACTCCAGGCAGCAAATCCAAGACAAAACACACCAACAAGAACAACTGATTTCATAATAGCCTCACTCTGTTTTTTTTTACAAAATTCACCTTTGGGCGTAGCGAAATGTATGGACTCAAGGGTGTCTTGAATAATTAGATTTTTCAATCAAGATCAAGGATTGCGAACAATTTTACCGCAGGCATATACAAGATATCGGAGTCTTCGCTTACCTCCGAGGATAAAATTTTTTTGCATGACGAGGTAAGCGCCAGACTCCGCGAGATTGGCAGAAAAAGCAATTATTCAAGATGCCCTCAACTTGTGCCTGTCCAGAAATAAGGATTTTGTTCAAGTTCAGGTAAACGCAGACTCTGAAAAGACCATTTCTGGATGGGCACCAACTTACTCTTTTCCAACCGGCAACAGCCCTTCATCCTGCGCCAGCAATGCGGCAAATTCATCTGCTGGCAGCGGTCGGCTGGCCAGATATCCCTGAACAATAGTCTCTTTGCTCATCATTTCAAGTAAAGCAAGCTGCTCTGCGGTCTCCACCCCTTCAGCCACAATGACGAGGTTCAGCGTTTGCGCCAGAGAAACGATGGCCTTGGCAATAGCCTGGCTATCGCTGTCGTTTTCCAAATCCTTAACAAAAGAACGGTCTATTTTCAGGCCATCCAAGGGCAAACGTTTGAGATAGGAAAGCGATGAATAACCGGTGCCAAAATCATCCAGATAAAATTTCCCGCCGAGTTGACGAAGTTCTTCAAGCGTTGCCTGGGCCTTGACAATATCTTCCATGAGGATGGATTCTGTGATTTCAAAATAAAGACGCCCTCCTCGCAGTCCCGTTGTCAACAACACCTCGCGCAGCAGGTTGGTTAACTCCTGGCCCACAAACTGACGAGAAGAAATATTGACGGAAATATCGAGTTCATACCCTTGATCCTGCCACTGCTTGGCCTGACGGGCTGCCGTCCGCACCACCCAGGCGCCCAAGGGTAAAATAAGCCCTGATTCTTCGGCCAGCGGTATAAACTCCACCGGTGAAATCAGTTGCCCCTCACTGCGCCAGCGAACCAGGGCCTCGGCTCCGATAATCGTATTGGTGGCGCAATGCACCTGGGGTTGATAATGCAGCTCAAACTCCTCGGCTTCGATCCCCTTGCGCAGCTTGGCTTCTAAAGAGATGCGCCGGTGCGCCTTGGAATCCAGTTCCGGAGTAAAATACTGAAAGTTATTTCTCCCCAGATTCTTCGCCCGGTACATGGCCATATCCGCATTTTTGATCAAGACCTCCGCATTCTCCCCATCTTCCGGCGCGATCGTAATGCCGACACTGGCCGTAACGAAAAACTCCACGCCCTCATGAAAAAAGGGCTTTTCAAAACACGCAAGCAATCGCAGGGCCACGGTGCTGACGTCGTCGACCTCCTCGATATCGCTTACAAGCACTAAAAATTCGTCGCCCCCCTGCCGGGACAGGGTATCCCCTGCACGTAAGGCGTCTTTGAGCCGAGAAGACAGTTCAACCAAAAGGTCATCACCGGTGGTGTGACCGAAACCATCGTTGATATGTTTAAAATTATCCAGATCAAGAAAAATCAGTGCAACCCGCTGGTGGTTGCGGTCCATGCGTTTGAGCGCTTCCCGCAAGCGATCATTGAGAAGAAAGCGATTGGGCAGCCCGGTGAGCGCATCATGCTGTGCCTGGTGTTCAAGGGCCTCCTGCTGATGTTTCAACTCTGTGATATCATGAAAGATAGAAACAAAATTGGTAATGCGCCCCCTGGGATCATAAATGGCGTTAATCGTGAGCCACTCCGGATAAATTTCCCCGTTCTTCCGCCGATTCCAAATCTCACCTGCCCAGTGCCCCTTTTGAAGCAGCTCCTGCCACATGGATTCGTAAAATGGGAGAGGATGATGATTTGATTTGAGTATTCGTGGATTTTCACCAATCACCTCCTGAGCCTCATAACCGGTAATAGCGGTGAATGCTTGATTTACCTGAAGGATAGAACCTTCACTGTCGGCAACCACGATCCCTTCAATAGACTGCTCAAAAACCTTGGCAGCAAAGACCAGGTCTTCCTCGGCTTTTTTGCGTTTGGTGATATCGCGGATAATGGCCAGGCTGGTATGGGCACGCTCTCCCTGCTGCCAGAGGGCAGAGACAGAAAGGATAACCCAAACCACGGATCCGTCTTTATGCTGGTAGCGTTTTTCCACCGTGAATTCCCGAATCGTCCCCTTAATCAGCTCACGGCGCTGCTCTACATCAAGGTCCAGGTCTTCAGCCACAGTGACATCGCGAAAGGTGAACTGCTGCATTTCCTTTTCCGTGTAGCCGACAATCTCGCAGTAGCGCTGATTCACCTCTAAAAAGCGCCCACTATAAGCGTCGACCTGGGCCACGCCCACACTGGCCAACTCGAAAAATGAGCGAAATTTCTGTTCACTCACACTCAACGCATGGGTTCGTTTATCAACCTCGCTATTGAGACGCTTGGTAAAAAACAGAAGAAGGATCCCCCCTCCACTGCCAACAAGTAAAGCAATGGACAATCCGCCAAGCAGCAGAATATTCCTGCTGTGTTTTTGTTTCTGCAACTCCTGAAGAATTTCAGAATAGAGAAAATCGTGGAGTGAGTACTCTTCGGGAAGCATCCCTAACCGCACATAGGTTTCTGCAATAAAACGCCAACGCTCTCGACTCATATAGCCAATCTCAACCAGGTTGGGTTGAATCAGCTCGCGCATGGTACGAGCTTCATAAAGCAGTTGGTCGATGGATTTTTGCTGCGAATATTCATCACAGATAAGCTGTGCAATCTCTTTTGGGTGTTCCAGGGCATAACGCCACCCTCTTCGTACGGCCTGAAGGAAATGCTCTGTTCGCTCAGGATGCCGACGAATCTCCTGCTCTGTGGTGACAAGGCAGTCCCCATAAAAATCGATGCCATAGTCAACCGGCTTCAGCACCACCGGGTCTACGCCACGTTGTTGTAACACATAGGGCTCATTGGTGAGGTACGCGGTCTGCACATCTACCTTGCCGTTGATGAGATCCTCCAGATTCCAGCTATGGTCCACAGAACGCACGGACTCCAGGCTCACACCACTGGCAACCAACATGGCCAGATTTTCTGCATCCCTGTCTGCAGTGAACATAATTTTTTTACCGCGCAGATCCTGAGGGACCTGAATGCCATGGCCGCGGACACCCATGAAAATGGAAGCAGAATGTTGAAAAATTGAGGCTAATGCGACAAAGGGCCTGCCCTGATTCCGCTCGATCAAGACCACCGGTGACATCACCGCATAGTTGGCCTTTCCCTCCATGAGCACATCTGCTGGTCTGAGTTCAGGCTCGGCTGCAAGCAATGTAACATCCAATCCGGCATCCCTGAAGAAACCCTTTTTTTGAGCGGCATAGTAACCGGCAAACTGAAACTGATGCATCCATTTGAGCTGAAGTCGCACCTTTTCCAGTGGTGGTTCTTTCGCATAGGCCGCTTTTACCCAATCGGCCGTTCCACAGCCCAGAGCAATGAGCAGCATAGAGGTAACGAAAAAACGCTGAATATATTGACGCAATAACGAAAAAAAAGAATGCATTGAGATCTGTGAGCTGGAATGTCGTCTTAAAAACTAAATCTTGAGAAAACAGGGTGATATAAAAAGATCGTATCAGTTGCCCAACAACAGCTCAAGGCGAAAGGGTATTTTTAGAAAAAAAGAGAAATTGGCCAGAAAATCCCCCTGATTCGGGACGACAAGCGGAGAAATTCCGGCACCACCAGAACGGTGGTGCCGTGGAAGATCGTTCAGATCAGACCTTAAACCGTCCGACCAAATCCTGCAGTTTACTGGAAAGAGCGGAGAGCTCTTCAGATTTTTCATTGACCTGACCAATGGAGACCGAAGCTTTCTGGACGGACTCGTTGACCTCGGTTATCTCACTGGTAATCGAACCAATGACCACCGAGCCCTGACTTACGTTTTGATTCACTTCCTGAATACCGGCTGAGGTCTGGGAAATATTGTCGGCAATCTCCTGAGTTGTGGTCGCCTGGCCTTCCACCTCTCCGGCTATCGAGGCGACATTCTCGCTGACATTATTAAAAATATCGAGAATCTGCCCGACCTCACTCACCGTATCATCGGTAGCTCGTTGAATGTTTTCAATCTGAGACTGCACAATTTGGGTGGCCTCGGCGGTCTGCTTGGCAAGTTCTTTAACCTCTGAAGCGACAACGGCAAATCCCTTGCCTGCCTCACCGGCACGGGCAGCCTCAATGGTTGCATTGAGTGCCAGCAGGTTGATCTGATCCGAAATATCCGAAATCACCTCGGTTACCTTACTTATTTCCAGGGTGCTCTGGCCCAGGTGTCCCAGTTTTTCAGAGACTTCACCCGCTTTTGCTACCGCTGATTCCGAGATGGCCCGCGAATTTTCCGCCTTCTGGGCAATCTCCCGAATCGTCTGAGTCATGTCATCGGTAGCTGTGGAGACCATATTGACATTGGTGGCCGCCTCTTCACAGGCTGAGGCAACACCGCTCATGGAGACATCCATCTCCTCGGCACCGGTAGCCACTGAGCGGGAGCGTTCCGCCATGGCCTCGGCCCCCTGCTTCATCTCGCCGGCAATGTTGGAAAGGATATTGGAGGAATTGTTGAGCGAGCCCGCATCATCGACAATCTGCGCGATCATATCCTGCAGCTTATCCATAAAAAGGTTGAACCAAGTCGCCATTTCACCGACTTCATCCTTTACCTTGATATCAAGCCGCTTGGTGAGATCGCCCTCTCCTTCGGCAATGTCTTTGAGCATATCAACGGTGTGGCGGATCGGACGGACAATACCACCTGAGGCATACCAGAGCAGTGCAATGGCTAAGACACAGATCAGCCCACCAGCTCCTGTCAGCATATACATGGAGGTTTTGCCAGCGCTGGTCAGTTCCTGGTCAAGGGCAATGGCATCGGCAAGGACCGTATCCTGCTTAATGCGAATAAGCACCGACCAGGGTTTTCCTGTCCGCCCGAGTTCAATCGGGGCAAAGACCTCAAACTGACCATTCTTCTCATTGAGGTTGGCGACATTGTTTCCTGCCTGAATTTCACGAATCATCTGATCCGCGCCCTCAGGTATGACGTTTTTCAGGGGGCCACCGACCAGGTCCGCTTTCTCACTATGGGCAACGATAAGCCCCATATTGGAGACAATGATAATTTCGCCCTGCCCCTCGAAGAGTTCCTTGTCCACATTCTGTGCAAGTTCCTGCACAAAATCGAGATTATAGTCGGATCCTGCCACCCCATAAAATTTATTGTCCACCATGATCGGTACGGATAAGGTGGCCAGCCAGACCTGCTTGCCCTGAACAATATAGGGTAAGGGACCAAGCACACTCTCATTATGATTCTCTTTGGGATTGATGTACCAACCACCTTTCAACACGCCGTTGGGATGGCGATCACGGGTATCGTACTCAACCAGGGGCTGAACAGCGATGTTCCCCTTGTCATCCCTGTTCCAGTAGGGAGTAAACCTTCCGGTGAATTTGTTGTTGCCATCACGGCCCGTACGGAAATCACTGTCCCGCCCATCAATGGCGTCCGGTTCCCAACAGGAATACGTTCCATTGAAGTTGGGATTATCGTGTAATACTTTGAGTAGAATTGCGTTAACCTGGTCACGTCCGACTTCCAGGCCGCTATTGTCCCGCTGTTTGGCCAAAGAGAAGACATCGGCCATTGTCCGGGCCGAATCCATGGCCACATCAAATTCGGCCCGAATTTTTCCAGCATAGTCACTGGCAAGACTTTTCAACCCATCCAGCGATCGTGTTTCCAATAACTTGGAGACACGTTCATTTACATGCTTTTGGCTCGATCGCGCAGTGTAGAGGCTATAGCCAACCAACACTGCGGATGAGACAATCAGACATGCGCCGGCAAGCCCGGCAATTTTAGTGCGAACGGACGTCAACTGCATACTCCCTCCTTTGTCGTCATGTCGAGTTCTGCACAACGCACGTGACGACCTCTGCATTGTTCTTCCCCAAGGGGACATGTTCTTTGTGGCAACATGCTTACTACATTTATGTTCTCCTTTTCGTAGTATACGGGCTCGACTTCGATAACAAAGGAGTAATTATTTCTCTATTCACAAAAACAAAATAACCCCTTTACATTGCAGTAATTATTGATGCATTTTTTTTAATTCTCGCCTAAATCCCCCTGTAAATTCGATGGGTTACATTGACCCACCCACCTCTTTACACGTGTCAATTTGCCTCAGAAAGGCCTTCAAGGGAACACATACTCTTTGGCTTAGATGCCCCACCAACCAGTCGAAATAATGAGCCCTCCATTGCAGTCAATGCATTGGAAATAGAAAATTGAGGTAGCTAAAATATCGAATTTTCCTATTTGGAAAAACGGATACTTCAGAGTAAATTTTGTTATTCATCTTGAATATTATCTGAATTCGTAAATGCAGCGCGCTGCAATCACGACTTCAGGGTGTCTTGAATCATTAGATTTTTCAATCAAGCCCAAGGATTGCGCAAAATTTTACCGCAGGCATATAACTGATATTCCGAGGATAAAATTTTAAGCATGACGAGGTAAGCGCCAGACTCCGCGGGATTGGCAGAAAAAGCAATTATTCAAGATGCCCTTCAGGAGTTAGCCAGCCATGCCGTTACCCCGACCGTTTTCCAGCATATACAGCTTCTCTTTGTTTCCTCATCAAGGCACCCTGTTGAGCGGTCTGCGTTGGCTTTTAGCGCTGGTCTTTATCTATTCTGGAGCTGTTAAGATTATTGATCCGCCCCGCTTTGCCCAGATCATTGACGGTTTTGGCCTGCTCCCCTACCCTCTGCTACTGCCAGCGGCAATTGTCCTCCCTCTTTTGGAACTGATTGCCGGTGTGGGGCTGCTGTTCAACAAACGTGGAAGCCTCACGGCCATAGCCTCAATGCTGGTGCTGTTCATGGCCGTGCTCGCCTATGGCATTCACCTGGGATTGGACATCGACTGCGGTTGCTTTGGCCCGGAGGATCCTGAACAGGCCTATAAAGGTTTGAAGGCGGCTTTTGCGCGGGACACGGTAATGATGTTCATTGTGATTTTTTTATACTGGCAGCGGCGGACAACCACGCTTTGCCATACCAAGAAAAAGACCAAGGGAGCCCCTGAATAGAGAGCATATCTCAGCTCCCCGTCATAAACAGATGAGAGGAAAAATGATGCACACCAGCAAAAAACTGACTGCATGCCTGATTGCCGGGCTGATGCTTTTGGGATTCACCACTTCTGCCTCGGCTTCCTTATTTGGGGAAGATAAATTTCAGCAGGAAGTCAGCAAAGAGAAGGCAGCTGTCAAGCTGACTCGAGAAGTTAAACAGGGTGGGTACGATGTGGTTACAACCGCGGAACTCAAGGCGATGATGGATGCGGGCACCGACATGCTCATCATCGATACCATGCCGTACGAGGCCTCCTACCTGAAAAATCATGTCCCGGGGGCAAAGCAGTTTCTTTTTCCCATTCCTGATATGAACGAGTGGGACAGCAAAGAAACGGACGGAAAAAGCAAAGAAGATTATGAAAAACTACTGGGGCCAGACAAGGACAAAACCATCGTGGTTTACTGCGGCTTTGTCAAATGTACCCGGAGTCACAACGGTGCTATGTGGGCAAAAAAACTTGGTTACACCAAAGTTTACCGTTATCCCGGCGGCATCTTTGCCTGGAAAGGGGCCGAGTATCCGGTTGAATCGGCTAAATAAAGGATACGTATGTACTGCTGGGGAATTCCCCTCCCCAGCAGTACAGCTCTTCTTCGAACAACCATCACTGTGACGAAGCAGCTATGGACAGCAACACGGCATCATCCTCTTTGCCACAGAACGCCACACCTCTTCGCACACGGCTGAGAAAAAGCCTCAAGGAAATCGAGGAGCAGTGCACGGACTGCGGCGCCTGCATGCGGCATTGCGCCTTCCTCAAACAGCATGGTTCTCTTCTGACTCTTGTCCGACAACTTGAACTGAGTACTCCCGAACAAGTCCAGATAAGTTTTGGCTGTAGCCTTTGTGGCCTCTGTACAACTGTTTGCCCGCAAAAACTTGATCCCTGTGGGCTCTTTCTGGACCTGCGCCGCCATAGGGCGGCCATGGCGCCACTGGAACTGACTCCTTACAAGGCCCTTCTTTTCTATGAGAGGTTGGGGGCCTCCAAACTGTTCTCTTTATTTCACCTGCCCCCAGGCTGTACCACCATCTTTTTTCCGGGATGCGCCCTTCCCGGCACCCGCCCTGCGGTCACCCACCGTCTCTTTGCACATCTACAGTCACAGAATAAAAACCTTGGTTTGGTACTCACCTGCTGCACCAAGCCATCCCATGACTTGGGCCGCAGTGATGTTTTTCAAAACAACTTTCAGGCAATAAAAAAGCGGCTGCTGACACACCACATTACCACAGTGCTCACCGCCTGCCCCAACTGTACGGCCATATTTCGCCAATATGCGCCGGAACTGTCCACGGAAAATATTTTTTCTCTGCTGGCTGAATTCGTCCCCGCCCCTATCGACAATCCTCACAAGCATCAGGAGGTCGTAGTGCACGATCCCTGCCCCTTACGAGGGGATCGACAAAGCCAGGAAGCCGCGCGCACGATTGTCTCGCAGTTGGGCTACACCATCCGCCCTATGGCGCACCAGCAGAACAAAACCCTGTGCTGCGGAGAAGGAGGCGCGGTGGGATGCGTCCAGCCACAGTTGGCCACCTCCTGGACCCAAAAACGCATTGCCCAGGCACAAGGCCGCACGATCATCACAACCTGCGGCGGGTGTAGTGCCATGTTTGCCCGGTTTACCGCAGTTCTTCATTTGGCGGATCTTCTTTTTGGCAAATATGTGGGCAACAGCCCCCAGCCCAAAATATCCAAGCCCCCCATGACCTACCTCAACCGGTTGCTCCTCAAGTTGCGATACTCATGGCGCGTATGGTGGCACAAAAAGGCAGGCGAAAATTGATCAAAAGCGAGGCATTCGCGCAACAGCACTGCAGTTCTGTTACAGAAATCCAACAATTTTCACCGCCCCCCTCCTGAAATAAGGCGTTAACCTACTTTTCTGTTCGGAAAATCAGCATCCTGAAAACTTGCTACTCACCACAGAAAATCCCCGAAAACGCTGAGGAACTCACCTCCGCAACTTGCCCAATCCTGGGTAGCCTCCATATTGCTCAAGCCTATCGAACAGCAAAGTGGCATTAAAGTTGGTGCTTCTCTACCACTATGCTTTTTCCCATCAATACAGGAGGCGCAGTATGTCACCCCAGATGAACAAGCAAGAGCATCCCGGAAGCCTGTTAATGCACCACTATTTTATTCCCAGGAACCTCACTATTTATCGTGTAGCCAAAGACACCGGCATAGATAAGGTGGCCATGGCCCGTCTTCTCTGCGGCAAGGAAAAGCTCCAAATCAAAGAGGCAGTGCTGCTTGCCCGCTATTTTGGTGAACAGGACGACTTCTTTGCCAGCCTCCAGCTCCAGCATGATATTCGTTTGGAACAACAACGTATGCGGGCAAACTGACACCTTGTATGAATCCGTGAGCGAGCTGCCGTTGAGAAGTCATCTGTTTTGGGCAGCAACTCCTTTCTCTTCACTTCGGCTCAGCCCAGGCAGCAACAACCAGAGCACCAGCCCACCTCCGCCGCTGGCAAGTGCAATCATGGCGATGACGTGAATGGTGTTACGCCAGTCCAGGGCAATAAACCACATGGCGATGGCCCCCATCATAAAGAAAAGAAAAACCATCAGCGATGAGGCTGCCCCTGCCCCCTGGTCAACCTGCTCCAGCACGAGGTGATTACTGGTCGGTCGAGTGAGCCCAAAACAGAATGAGGCAATGGCCATGGGCAGGGCAAGCCCCCAGGGGCCAGGGATAATGTCCGCTCTCATCACCCCGCCACTGACCAGAATCCCGGCAAAACCAATGGTCAACAGGGAGCGTGCAGGCAGGATTTTTTGCATCTTGGAACAGGAGAAAGCACCCGCCATGATAGCCATGGCGTTAAAGGCGAAAAAGTAGCTGAACACCTGCTCGGACATGCCAAATTCCTTGATGTAGATATTGGCGGCTGAGCCGATAAAGGAAAAATGGGGCAGGACAACGATCGAAAAAAGGACCACCAGCATTACATATTTTTTGTTTCCCAGCAGCCGCAGGTACATTCTGCCCATGGAAAGTAACACATTGCCTTGCGCATATTCTCGAAGCGGCTCCTGAAGCCGAAGCACCCCACCAAGGGCTGCCAGGCCCAATAGTGCCTGCACAAAAAAGACCCAGTGCCAGGAAAGCCAGGTCATAATCTGCCCACCGATCACCGGCGCCAACATGGGGGCCAGGGCCATGATAATGGCCATATAGGCAAGAATGCGCTGTCGTTCCCTTCCTGTAAAGAGATCCTTGGTAATCGCCATGGAGATGACCACACCTGAAGAAGAGCCAATCCCCTGCAAGACCCGCAAAACGATCAGACTCGTAATATCGTTGACAAAGCCGCTTAAAACGCTGGCAATCACATAGAGACTTACACCAACAATCAGTGGTGGTTTACGTCCAAACCGATCCGATATCGGCCCGTACAAGAGCAGACTGAGGCAGTAGCCGATAAAAAATCCAGACAGAGTCAGGTTGACCACATTTTGGGGCTGATTCCAGAGTTTTTGCAACAGCGGCAACGCAGGAAGGTACATATCCGTCGACAGAGGCGGAAAGGCTGAGAGCAGTGTGAGCAGGCCTATAATTTTCATGGTACTCAGATTCATCGGCAACATCCTTAGAGGTAAAATATACCTGAACCCACTCCGCCGGCTGGTTGAAGATTGTTCATAGATTCAGGAAACAGGTTCCACTCTACCATGAACTGGAGATTATCTCAGACAAACTGCAGGAGCTCTTGTTCATCTCGTGAGCCCCCTTGGCAGAAAGCAGACCAATGACTTCCATGCGGCGTACCTCTTCCAGCCACTGCTCTTGCGTGCGCACGATTCAAAAAGCCTCTTCCCGGGTGTCCATCTCCTGTGCCCGCGGTTAATTCGAATGAGTCATCTTGTTGACCTCACCCTTCAGATTTTGGCTGCCCCCCTATTTTTTACACCAATGAGCAGGTTTTCCAGGTTGGACTTATACATGAACCGACCAATCTGGAACAACACGAGCGAATACACCAGCCCAAGAATGCCGAGGATCGTATAACTCACCCCTCCATGCAGAAGCAGGCGCAATGTAACCGGGAAAAGGGCAAAAACTATAAAGGGCAGGTCCGCATATTTCCAGACACTGTAACGGGCAACAGCAGCTGCAGTAATGGCGGTGATCGTGATAACCCAGGCCATCTGGCCCAGCGGATAGCCATCTGGCCACCAAAAGACGGCTGGTGCACCATAGACGAGGGCGCTGGCAATAATAGCGACAAACTGTAAACGTATCCAGCTCCGGACCGTAACGCCTTGGGGGGCGACCTTGGCAAAACGCAGGGCGATGCCCCATCTACCCACATAAATTAAGGTAAACAGGGTCAGCCAGATAAAAAGATACACATGGTTGACCGCCCGCCAAACTGCAATGCTGGCACAACAGGCAACAATGATAGAGCCCAGGTTATGCACCCAAGCCTGACAGAAGAGTTGCTGCACCTGGCGTTGCCGTACCTGATCGACGACCTCCTGAGGTTCATCCCGCTCCCAGGTCGTGAGATTGATACCAGCCTCTGTTCTTTTGCTGTTTTTCAAAATATCCATTTAGGTTGGTAGTACTCCAGCTTGTTTCTCGTTGGATTGCAGACACTACACCCCCAAGAAATGGGATGTTTTTCCCGATTATAAAGGTTCCGGCAAAAGTTAAAAAACCTAAAAGTAAGGGGTTATAAAAACAATGGGGTGTCTTGAATAATTAGATTTTTCAATCAAGGCCAGATAAGCGCAGACTTCGAGGATTGCGCAAAATTTTACCGCAGGCATATAATTGATATTCCGAGGATAAAATTTTAAGCATGACGAGGTAAGCGCCAGACTCCGCGGGATTGGCAGAAAAAGCAATTATTCAAGATGCCCAATGGACGAAGAAGACCATTCGCTTCTTTATAGCTGGAGTTGCCAAAATCCCTGTTCTGGTTATCGTTTAGCGGGTTGATGCTCACGGATTCAGGCTCTCAATCAGCTTCTTCCCCCAAATACTGTTGTCCATTCAGAAATGAGTATTTCGTTCAAGTTCAGAGAAGTCCCGGCTCCGAAAGGACCTTTTCTGGATGGATACTAAGGAGCTGGCAACCTGTACAAGGATAGTAGACGGTGATTGAAAAAAATTCTCAGCCTATATTTCGTTATCTCATCATGTTGACCGTCTGCTCGGTAATCGGGCTGCAGACATGGATGATTTTATTTAACAATTTTTCAGTGGAAGTGGCTGGACTGACTGGCCAGCAAGTGGGGGCTGTGCAATCGGTACGAGAGATTCCCGGTTTTCTCTCATTGCTGGCGGTCTACGTGATGCTGCTCTTTGCAGAACCCACTATTGCAGCACTTTCTGTCATCCTTCTGGGGGCGGGGCTGGCGGCAACCGGATTGTTTCCTTCCTATGCGGGCATCATGGTGACGACGCTGTTGATGAGCACCGGCTTTCACTACTATGCCACCATGAACCAGTCCCTGGTGCTGCAGAATTTCAAAAAAGAAATAACGCCAATGGTCTTCAGTCGGATGCGCAGCCTCTCAGCAGCTGCCGCGATCATCACCGCTGGGCTGCTCTTTGTACTGGGCAAACTGCTTGACTATCGCTGGGTTTACCTGATTCTCGGAGGTGGAGTTGCACTTGTGGGCGTGTACGGACTGCTCCACAAACCGCTCCTCGTTAATGCGATCCCCCAGCGCAAGAAGATGATTGTGCGCAGGCGTTACAGCCTCTACTACTTTCTTACTTTCATGGCGGGGGCACGCAGGCAGATCTTTGTCGCCTTTTCCGTCTACCTGCTGGTGGGAGTCTTTTCTTTCTCCGTACAGGCGGTGACCATCCTCTTCATCCTCAACAACCTGATCAACTATTTCCTCAACCCCCTGATCGGCAAGGCGATTCTTACATTCGGCGAACGCAGGGTGCTCTCCGTAGAATACGCGGGGCTCATCTTTGTCTTTCTTACCTACGGCTTTACCGATTCCAAAGTGGTGGTGGTCTGCATGTACATTCTGGATCACATCTTTTTTAATTTCACCACCGCTATCAACACCTACTTTCAAAAAATTGCCGATCCAAAGGATATTGCCCCCAGCGCTGCAGTGGGCTTTACCATCAACCACATCGCCGCCGTCTTTCTCCCCTTCCTCGGCGGCATGGTCTGGATGATCGACCACCGCATCCCCTTTATCGTCGGCGCGGTGATGAGTGGAATTTCTTTAATGGCGGTGCAGAAGATTCGTGTTCCTGAAAGTGGAACCGAAAGTGTACAGAAATGAAAATTTCAGGGGACAAATGTACCTTGATTTGTCGAGGGCATGGCCCGCTCTCACAAGCCCCTCCGCCCCCGGAAAAACACCTATTTATTTCAATTCAAGAAGAAGCATCACGCAATAAGATTGCCTTACTACACTCCAAAAACTCATCCAGATGATCAGTGATAATCCGTTCGACAATCGGCAACTGCAGAGCCTGGTAATCATGCACCGCAATATTACGGAACCCGACCATCCGTTTGAGTGATTCTGCCAACTCCGCATCAAGCCAGCCCCCACGAGCCAGCAAAGTGAAAACATCACGTGCGCCCTGCGGCACCCCCAACTTCTCGCGACGAATCAAATGCTGCCCCATATCCAAAACCGCCTCGCAGGCTCGTTGAATATTGAGGATAGCGGCATCCTGGCGAGTATAGTTGGTTGCAAACCCTTGTGGATCGCCCTCAAACTCCTCACGCACCCGCGCAATACAACGCTCGATGGTCGCCGCCTTGTTGATGAGCACATCATCGACCATAGACTGTTCCCTGTTGTTGAATATCCTCAAGCAGCCCCTTGCGGGCAGTATCCAATTCTGTCTTCTCACTGAGTACTGCGGCTTCAAACAGACCTGCCTGCACATCCAGGGCCCACCATCGCTTCCCCTGCATCAACACCTGGTATTGCATCACCGTGGTCGCAGCCCGCAGGTCAATCAAATCAACCGGGCAGCCAACCAGATCTTCCAGCTCTCCGGCGAGACCCCAGAGACGCTCCTGATCGGCATAGCCCGCCACCAAGACTGCTAGGTCAAGATCACTTTCCGGCCCTGCCTGTCCCTGTATGCGACTGCCAAACCCGTAGACAGCAAGGAGGTTGGAGATATGATCTCGCAGATATTGGACTATTTTCTCCTGATTCATGCCCCCTCTCCCAAGAGCCAACCTCTTTAAAGGGTGTCTTGAATAATTCAATTTTTCAAGATTCCACTTAGATATACCCCAAGTATTCCCCTATGCGCAACGCATCAACGGTTGCGGAACAAACAACGAAACTGACTTCCGATGAATATTCACGAATTCAGGGAATAAATTATCGAACATGATACACTCCGCTTCCCTCTTTCTCATTGCATCGCCAATTGAATGCCGGTTCAGGAACAATCCGCGACAGACTGTTATCCAGATCCTGGCTCACTGTGATACGTCCACAAGAATCTACTGCCACTCCACTGAGCAGCCAGCAGGGAGGATAGCCTGGTACAGCCTCCAGGCCCACAGCAAAATCCTCGGCCAGCACCTCAAGTGTCGCCCCTTGGGGATCAATCCTCAGCAGGCTACGGGTACCTGTTTCCACGACAAGTAACCTTCCCTCTCCATCAAGAGCCATCCCTTCCGGATGGACAAGTCCCGAAAGGATCACACGCGGCGCGGCAAGATCAGTACCGTCTTCCATCAACTGATACATCATGCCTGTGGCCCATCAGCCACAAACAAATCACCATCAGCAGCGGCGAGTCCAGCGGGCACATACAGGCCTTCCATGAGAACCTCCGTGTCCATTGTTCCCGCCGACCGACGAACGACACGGCTGGTTCCAAGCTCGGTCACCACAATATCCTCACCACTGGCAACGGCATTGAGTGGCACCGAAAAATCATTATAACTTATGGGTGTCTTGAATAATTAGATTTTTCAATCAAGGCCAGATAAGCGCAGACTTCGAGGATTGTGCAAAATTTTACCGCAGGCATATGTGTCCTGGTTGACCTGAACCACTAAGCCTCTGTGTTGATCAACAACATGCGACGCCCCATGAATGAACAAGCCTACCAGAGCGGGGATTAAACACATCAATACGGCTCCCCACGGCACTGACCACGTATAACAAGCCATCTGGCCCGATCCGCACACCATTGCTCCCATGGATCGGTGTCCCCTTAACCAGCAGCCGACTCACAGGGACGGATGCAACTGCCGGGCAAGATGCAAAAAAGACAAGGCCAACCAGACAACTGACCAAAATTAATCCGCGGAATCGCATATCCACCTCCTGTGGGGTGAAAAGGTAACGGTGATCCGGTATGCATTGTACCGACCTACAGGTCCGTGACAAATGTTGTACGATTATCCAGTAACACCTGCATATCCAGCCCCAGCTTCTTGGCTTCAGAGCAGGCACCCGAAAATGAGCCATCGCTCGCTGCATAGAGATAGTTGATTAAATCCTGGCAGGTTTGTAACTGCGGTTGTTGTGCCAGCAAGGCCTCCAAAGAGGTGGCAGAAATCACACTTTCTTCCCCAGCGATAAGCGATCTATCATCGGTTGCAAGCAGTGACTTGGCGCGATTAGTTAAATCAGTTCTCTCCCGAAGTCCATGCGTGCCGCCATTTATGCGCTTGGTCACCGCCTTGATATCATCACGATCAGCCAGTGCATTCAGACCGTTTTGTTCCCAAAAATAGACAGCGGATTCGACCGGGTATTGGCTAGCCACCTTATCCGGCTCGGCGACGAGGTCGTCTTTAATCCAGTCGGAAAATCTTTGATAATTTTCCTTACCTGTCAACTGGATCAGGCCTCGCCCACGGTAACGCCAGCCATCGCCACTGGCCTCATTGCCATTGCCAAGGCGGTTGGCATAGACACGGCTGGCAATACGCTCTCGCTGTCTTGCGTATGCAGCCGCCTCCTGCTCATTGAAATATTTGGAAAAGATACTCAGCAAGCCTTCCTTGGAATAGTTCAGGTTTTCGCTCACCCTGGAGAGTTTGGACGATTCATGCAAAACCTGGCCAAAAAAATGGGCGCACCGTAGAACCGTATCAATCCCGTGCTGGTTGAGTTGACTTGTTAACGGCTCTGCAAACTCTGCAGCCAGACTCCTCTTCACACCAAGCTCTTGTAAAATTTTTTCGCTGATTTCCATGAAGAACTCCTTCGGCAGACTTATGAATGGATGGACCTTCTCTGGTAAGCGTAGACTCCGCGGGATTGGCAGAAAAAGCAATTATTCAAGATGCCCTTTAAACTGAGGCTCTAAAGTATCATTCCATTCACCATCGACACTTCCCGCACACCCGTATGTTCAGTGCAATCCCCCCCCTCCTCATGCAAAGATTAAACAAACACCCTCTCCTCTATTCAATCATAGACCCTACGAATCGGGAAACAGGAAATCCCTCCCTGCATTTCCCCAAAAATCATTCAACAAAAAAAAGTTCTCTCTACGCCACCCCTGGGGACGCCTCAAAATTTATCCAATATAAACAAAACATTACACAGATAGAGCCAAATTCCACGATAACTACCACTGAAACCCAGCTGAAATATTTGTCGCGGCCAGGGCCAAGGCGAATGGCTGATCGCGTCCTTACCTTTTGCTCCAGCAACAGGTCGCCCCTCAAACAATGGAATTCAACCCAATGTGGAGCTACAATATACGCACCCCAAAAGGAAGGAAGAGGGGAAGCGGTCATGCAACTATTCAAATTCTGGCAAAACGCCTCGAAGAAGATGGGGTTTTCTTTACGACGTATTGTTTTTTCCTGGGCATCATCAAGAATCACAAGCAAAAGTACCCGCCAGCATTCGACAATATAGTGACTTGCAGATAATTCTCAGGTATCACTATAGGATAAAAATCGATAAGCCGATACAATTAGGGAATCTTGAATAATTGCTTTTTCTGCCAATCCCGCGGAGTCTGGCGCTTACCTCGTCATGCTCAAAATTTTATCCTCGGAGGTAAGCGAAGACTCCGATATCATGTATATGCCTGCGGTAAAATTTTGAGCATGCCTCGAAGTCTGCGCTTATCTGACCTTGATTGAAAAATCTAATCATTCAAAACACCCATTAGACAATTAAAAACCAATACCCTCTCAATCGCCTTTCACAAGGGAGATACCAGTGGAAACATACACAGTCAAAGATTTGATGGTTCCTTTAGAGGAATATGTCACCGTCCCTCTGGGAACGACTCTGCTCGGGGCCATGCTTGCCCTGGAAAAGGCGCAGGAAAATTATGATCAGGGGAAGTATCACCATAGAGCTGTGCTGGTACTGGACAGGGAGAATAAAGTTGTTGGCCGCATAAGTCAGCTTCGCGTCCTTCAGGCAATGGAGACCAGGGAAGAAAACACCGAGCTTTATGCGCAGTTGAAGATGTATCAATTCAGTGATGCCTACGTCGATAAATTACGTGAAAACGATCGGATTAAATGCAAGGTCTTTGCAGAGGAAACACTCAAAGAGGCGACGGAAAAGCCGGTTGAAGATTTCATGCAAAAGCCGACTCCAGATGAATATGTGGATGAATCCGAAAAACTTGATCTGGCCATGCACAAGATGGTTGCCGGAGCTCATCAGTCTCTCCTGGTCACCCGCGACAAGGACATCGTCGGTATTCTACGCATGGTGGATATTTTCACCGCAAGTTTCCACGCGATGAAGTCGCTGGGCGTAGCCTGAACTGATGAGAAATCCGGGCTTAAACCAACGTTTTTTGCATAATACGTGCAGGCGCTTTGAGAGCTGAAAAAAGACTCTCAAGGAAGACAAGATAATACAGGTGAGCTATGTTTGAGCGGGAAAAAATATTTAACAGAATCATCCAACGGGTGAACATCAACCTTCGAGACTTGAATTTTGATGTCAGCCCCTTTGTGACAGGGCACGCCGATTTGCGGCAGATGAGCCGCTTTTATGCCTTTTACGGAGTAACAACCGACATCCCCCTAAACCTGCAATTTATCCACAGCAGCTTGGCGGGCAGTTATTTTCTGGGGAAATGCCAGGTTAAAAATGCGATGTTGTATAAAACCGATATTCGCGGTGATGAACTGAAACGCAAAGGATCAACCTTTCAGTTTAAGAATTTCAGCATTGACCTGCGCCAGGACGAGTTCATCGATATCGTTTCCAGTGCTCTGGTTAAAACCCTGGTCCACAATTTTTCCCACGACCCGGAATCACCGGAGCGTTTCTTTATCAAAAACACTCTTTCCCTTGACTATGCCAATATTCATGGTGCTCCGGCAGATGGTTGCTTCTTAAGCCCCTTTGCCACCGTTGACCTGACCACCATGCGCAACTGCGCTATCGGTGCCTACTCGTATATTCAGGCCGGCCGAATAAGCCATCTCAATGTGCAGCCAGGAACCATTTGGGTCAACAGTCCGGGAACGTTTAACTTTCTCTACCAGTTTCCCCAGGATCGCTTGCAGCATTACATCAAGCAGGAGGCAGGGGGCAAGCCCGAAGGGGCACTCATTGACTTTATCGAGAAACGGGCACAAGCCTTTGACAAGGTCTTTGACACAGCCATCACCTCCCCACCTATTCCAGTGCCGGAAACGGCCTCTCTGGATCGCTACGCTGTTGTACTCTCAGAAACCACCATTGATGAAAATGTTCTGGTTGCCCAACGTGCCTACCTGGAAAACTGCACCATGGGAATTGGCGCCAATGCCCAGGAGAACTGCTATATCATCAACTCCAATCTTCAGGGCAACAACGTCATGGCGCATGGAGCCAAGGTAGTTGAGACTGAAATGGAAAAAAATATCTTTGTTGGCTTCAACAGCTTTCTCGTTGGCAAACCGGGGTGCAGAATCACCATTGGCACGGGCTGCATTGTCATGCCGCACACCATAATCGATTGCTCAGAGCCGCTGGAAATTCCACCGGATACACTCCTCTGGGGCCTGATCACCAATAAACAAGAGCTAGAAGAAAACAGCATTCCCCTAGAGGAGTTACGCGTGGTGCACCACTCCATCCAGAGAGGAAATATGCATTTTGAGGGTGAAGGAGGCGCCTTTGTAGAAGGTTTCAAACACAGGATTAATCATATTCTCGAATCCAATGGAGCCTTCTACCATCAGCATAACAACAACATCAAAGGGCACGCACAGAACAACCGTAAGCTCTCACTCAACAATATCCAGCCCTATCTTTTTGGAGAGATGGAGGGTGTCTACCCGGACATCACCATACAGCCCCAGGGATAAAGGGCATACATCAAGCAACTGTCTTTCCCGCGAATAATCGGAGGCTTTGTCCTCCGATTATTCGCGGGGGGCAATACAATACTCTTATAAAAAAGGCCTGGAAAGATGAACGTATCTTCAAGCTTTTCAAGGCGACGCAGACGAACTGATCCTCTTTTTCTCCCATCCTCTGCCTGAACCTTTCCTCCTCTGCAAGACAAGTCCAAACACATTGGGAATACGGCCGGGATCTCCTATAGTATTCTCATGGACATTTTTTGTGAGAATAGTCAATGGACCTGATCTCAAGCTTACTGATCCTGGGCGTGGTTTTGGTGGCCGTCTTCGATTTCACCAACGGATTTCATGATGCAGCCGACATGGTTGCGACAGCTATCGCCTCACGCGCAATGAAACCGGGCATGGCTATCGGCATTGTCACCTTGTTCACCTTCATCGCCCCCTTTACCCTGGGATTGGCCGTGGCGAATACAGTGGGCACCTTGGTGCATGTGGAGGCCGTATCCAGTATCGAAGGAGAGACCTTAGTTATCGCCGCCTTGCTGGCTGCGGTCAGTTATAACCTGGTCACCTGGTGGCTGGGGTATCCCTCATCCTCCTCCAACTCACTCGCTGGAGGTCTTGTGGGGGCAGGACTCTACAGTGTGGGCAGTACGCAAATTGCTTGGGGGATTTCCGCCCTGCAAAACGGTCAACTTCAGGGAATGACGAAGGTCGTGGCAGGGTTGTTTGTCTCCCCTTTTTTAGGATTTGTCATCGGTTTTTTGGTCATGAAGCTCTTCCTTCTTCTCTTTCGCCGGGCGACCGAGAAGGTCTCCCCTCTCTTTGTTGCCTCACAATACCTGAGTGTGGCTTGGTTGGGTTTTTCTCACGGTGCCAATGATTCACAAAAGGGTATGGCCATCATTGGTATGCTTTTGCTGGCTAGCGGCACGACCACCACCTTTGCCATTCCCCTCTGGGTTATCTTTCTCTGCGCCTCGGCAATCACTCTTGGCACCCTCTTTGGCGGCTGGAGGATCATAAAAACCCTGGGCTTTGGCCTCTTCCATGTAAAAATTACGCACTCGGTCGCCAACCAGCTGGGCTCAGCCCTGGTCAACAGTATCGCTACTCTGGGGGGAGCGCCCACATCAACCACACAGGTTGTCACCGCAACGTTATTGGGCAACGGGGCTGCGGAGAAGCCGCAACATGTGAAATGGCAAACCGCGCGGGGGATCGTTGCAGGCTGGTTCATGAACGTGCCTGTGTCCATAGCCCTGGGCTGGCTCTATTGTTTCCTTTTTCTCAAGCTCTGGGGGTAATTATGGGGTTTATTGAAAAATTCGTCTTACCAAAAGATGTTGATCTGAGTGCAGCGCTCTCTGAGCAGACGACGGCCACCAAAAACATCGTCCATGACCTCTATGCCGCCTACATCCTTCATAAAGACGCGGCAGTGCGTGGTATCAAAAACGATAGCAATCAGACCGGGGCCATTAAGCATAAAAACATGAAAGAACTCCTGGATGTATTTATAGCCCCCTACGACAAAGAATCCATTTTCCGTATCATCACCCAACTCGACTGGATTGCGCTCAGTGTTAAACATTTTGTCATTGAGGCGGAAGCCTATACCAATCCCCACTCCTTGGAAATTTATCGTGATATTTTCGACCTGCTCAAGGATATGGCCGACCTGCTGGAAGAGGGATTTAAGCAACTCTCACGCAAAGAACTCCCCAAGATCGATCGGATCCATGATAAATATGACCTTGTGGTCAAATACCGTGCCCAGCACCTGGCCAAGTTGTTGCTACAGGAAGACTGTAAACGCATTATCGTTCACGCGGAAATCCTCGCCCAGTTAAAAGAAATCGCCAAACGAATGCATATTTCAGCTAACACCCTGGAGGACATGGCCATCAAAGTTATGTGACAGGGGAAAGGAGAGCAGAATAACTCTCACCAAAAAAGAAAGCCCCGTTCTCATGAAGAGAGCGGGGCCTATATATATTGCCTGAAAAATTCAGGTCTTATAAATGGTGGCGATGCAGGGAATTGAACCCCGGACACTACGGATATGAGCCGTATGCTCTAACCATCTGAGCTACATCGCCAGTATTTGAAAAAGCCGCTGGGCTTGAGACGAGCTAATATGCATTATTCATCAAAAATTGTCAAGGAAAAATTCCCCATCTCTTTCTTTTTTATCGACATCGTTGAACCGCTTGAAACCAGACACAAAACGTAGCCCATCACCCTGTTCCATATTTCAGCCGAACCGGCCTACACACAACAAAAAAAGCCCCCTGTCGAATATTTCATTCAACAAGGGGCTTATCAGCTAACCTGAGTGGAGGTCAGTGTGGTGACATTACATCATGCCGCCCATACCACCCATACCACCCATGCCGCCCATGCCACCAGGAGGCATTGCACCAGCGCCCGCATCATCCTGCGGCAGCTCGGCAATCATGCACTCGGTGGTCAGGAGCAGACCGGAAACAGAAGCCGCATTCTGCAGTGCAGAACGGGTAACCTTGGCAGGATCGATAACACCGGCCTCGATCAGGTCTTCGTATTTCTCAGAACCTGCGTTGAAGCCCATGGGGCCTTCCAGGTTTTTCACGTGCTCAACAATAACAGAACCCTCGCGACCGGCGTTGGCAGCGATCTGACGAACGGGCTCCTCAAGAGCGCGACGAATGATATTGATCCCCAGAGCCTGCTCACCTTCAAGTTCGAGGGTGTCGAGCACTTTCAGGCAACGGAGGTAGGCAACACCACCACCGGGAACGATGCCCTCTTCGACGGCAGCGCGGGTAGCGTTGAGCGCATCCTCAACGCGGGCTTTTTTCTCTTTCATCTCAACCTCGGTGGCAGCACCGACATTGATCACAGCAACACCGCCAATCAGTTTGGCCAGACGCTCCTGCAGTTTCTCACGATCGTAATCAGAGGTGGTGTCCTCGATCTGAGCGCGGATCTGTTTAACACGGGCAGCCAGCGCCTCTTTGTCGCCGGCACCATCGATGATGGTGGTGTTGTCTTTATCGACAACGATGCGTTTGGCGGTACCCAGATCGTTTACAGTAACGTTCTCCAGCTTGATACCCAGATCCTCGGTGATAACCTGACCACCGGTAAGGGTGGCGATATCCTCAAGCATTGCCTTACGACGATCACCAAAGCCCGGAGCTTTAACAGCGGCGACATTCAGGGTGCCACGCAGTTTGTTGACAACCAGGGTAGCCAGTGCTTCGCCGTCCACATCCTCAGCGATGATGAACAGGGGTTTGCCCATCTTGGCAACAGCCTCGAGCACGGGAAGCAGATCTTTCATGTTGGAGATCTTTTTCTCGTTGATGAGGATGAGGGGCTCGTCCATGCTCACTTCCATGCGCTCCGGATCGGTCACAAAGTAAGGAGAGAGGTAGCCGCGATCAAACTGCATACCTTCAACCACGTCCAGAGAGGTCTCCATGGATTTGGCTTCCTCTACGGTGATAACACCCTCTTTACCGACCTTGTCCATAGCCTCGGCAATGATATTACCGATGGTTTCGTCGTTGTTGGCGGAGATGGTACCGACCTGAGCGATTTCTTTCTGCTCTTTGGTCGGGTTGGCGATTTTACCAAGCTCAGCAACAATGGCTGCTACGGAACAATCGATACCACGTTTGATCTCCATGGGGTTGGAACCGGCAGCAACCAGTTTTGCACCCTCGGTGTAGATAGCCTGCGCCAAAACAGTGGCGGTGGTGGTACCGTCACCAGCAACATCAGAGGTCTTGGAAGCAACTTCCTTAACCATCTGTGCGCCCATGTTCTCGAATTTATCTTCCAGCTCGATCTCTTTGGCTACAGTAACACCGTCTTTGGTGATAACCGGTGCGCCGAAAGATTTCTCGATCAGGACGTTACGACCTTTGGGACCAAGGGTAACTTTTACAGCGTTTGCCAGGGCGTTCACGCCTGCCAGCATCTTCTCGCGGCCTTTGCCGCCATATTTCAGTTCTTTACCAGCCATGATCTTATCTCCTTATAACGTGTGAATACCGTGAATTAAGCCTGAACAACGCCAAGGATATCATCCTCGCGCATGATGAGAAAATCTTCGCCGTCCAGTTTAACTTCGGTTCCGCCGTATTTGGAGAAGAGCACACGATCACCGACAGCCACATCCATGGCTACACGTTCACCGGTCTCTTTCTGTTTACCGGGGCCAACGGCCACAACCTCGCCCTCTGCCGGTTTTTCCTTGGCAGAGTCCGGGATGATAATACCGCCAGCAGTTTTCTCCTCTCCTTCCAATCGTTTGACCAGGATGCGGTCATTCAATGGACGAATTTTCATGTACATTCCTCCTGTGTGTGTTTCTGGATGTGAAATGATAATAAAATGGTAAAGTCGATATCCTCCTCATGAAGCATTATCGACTCTGACCTTGTTTCTCTAATGATTAGAAGTAGCAGCCTTTCGACTGCGCAAAACAATAGGTTCGGTTCTTGAAAAATCAAGGGCGGGTTGTATGAAATTTTTTTTCACACAACCCGTTAATATGAAAGGAATTTTTAAAAGAGGGGATTTTTGGGGGATAGATAATCAACCAACGCGGACCCGCCATTTGTGAGGGTCTTCCTGGTATCCGAACTGAATTGCCTGCAACTCGTCATAAAGCCGTTTGGCTAAATCACCGGCCGCGCCACCGTTAATTTGCACGCATTGTTCCTTGTAGCAAAATTCGCCAACCGGGGAGATAACAGCTGCGGTCCCCGTGCCAAAACTTTCTTTCAGCGCACCAGATTTTCCAGCAGCTAAAACCTCGTCAATAGTGATACGACGTTCACTGACCTGATACCCCCAGTCGCGGGCCAACTGCAGCACGGAATCGCGGGTGATACCGGGAAGAATAGAGCCTTCAAGCGGAGGCGTGATCAACTCACCCTCGATCAGAAAAAAAATATTGGAAGTCCCCACTTCTTCTACATAGCGATGTTCGATCGCATCAAGCCAGAGCACCTGAGTATACCCTTTATCATGGGCATTGAGCTGAGCTTTGAGGCTGGCTGCATAGTTACCGGCAGTCTTGGCGTTGCCCACACCGCCTGGAACTGCGCGCACGAATTCATCCTCGACATAAATCTTTGTCGGGCTGAACCCTTCTGCATAGTAGGCTCCCACAGGGCAACAGATGATGAAAAAAATGTATTCCTCAGCCGGGCGCAACCCCAGTGCAGGCTCGGAGGCGATCATGGTCGGACGAATATAAAGGCTCGCGCCCTCGGTCCCGGGGACCCACTCCTGATCGAGATAGACCATGGCTCGTAAGGCCTGGAGGACCCGATCCTGGGGGAAACGCGGCATACACATCCGGACAGCAGACTGGTTCATCCTGTTGAGATTGTCTGCTGGACGAAAAAGAAAGATTTGATCGTCTTTACCGCGATAGGCCTTCATGCCTTCAAAGATAGCCTGACCGTAATGAAAGACCATGGCCGCCGGATCCACGATGAAGTTATCGTAGGGCTCGATTGCGGCTTTATGCCAGCCATCCTGCCGGGTCCAGCGCATGGTGAACATATGGTCGGTGAATATCTGACCAAAACCCAAATTCGACTGATCCGGCTTTTGTTTCATCTGGTCAGTCGATGCCTTATGAAGTGTTACTTCGAGTTCTTTATTGAACATCGTTCCATCCTGATACCACCGGTGCGGGATGCCCGGTTTCCGTTGTTAAATTAAGTGCGGGGTAACCCGAATTTCTCATGAACATTTTATCTCAACTTGAGCAAAAAACACGAAAGCATCCCCCTATAACAGGTTGACTTCACTCAAAATTTCAACAAGATGCCCAGCCGGGTTAGCAGCAAGAAAGAAAATGCGCACTGCTTAAAACTCACAACAACACCGCTACGCACGCCTGAATAATTCAGGGGAGAATAATCTATTGCCCACGTCGGCACAAGCAGTAGTCAGATATTTAGTATAAATTATCCCCTCCCAGTGGAAGAATCCGTTTGATATCCTATGCAATCCCCGATCATTATGCTAGAACAACACCCCTGTTGGGGGCATGCGAATACGGCTTGCTTATGCTTTGTGCTCCCAGCATGTTAAGGGCATCTTGAACAATTGCTTTTTCTGCCAATCTCTGCGTCATACTGAAAATTTTATCCTCGGAATATCAACCATATGCCTGCGGTAAAATTATCAGCAATCCTTGACCTTGATTGAAAAATCTAATTATTCAAGACACCCTTAAAAAACTCTTTCCCAATCCTTATTGCCAGGAGCCCTGAGGAGAATCCCGTGCCTGCTCATATTCCAGAGAATCTTGAAGAAATCGTCACCGAGTACAATCGGCTGTGGCAACTGATGCCCAAGCTCCACCGCAACATTGCCCGCATGGCCGATAAGACCGCGATGAAAGCCTGCGCCAAACGCCTTGGAGTGACCACCAAAAGTGGCAAAAAGCTCGGTATGAGCTTTGAAACCGAATACGAAACCGATCTTTTCCAGGATTATCTTATCTATATGTATCGGCCACGCGGATTCAGCCTGGCCCGCAAGATGCGCAACCGCAAGCCTTACCCTGAAGGCAGTGATGAGCAAAAGCTCCTGGAAAACATGCAGCAGGCCAGATTTTCTCTGTTCTGGGTCAAAGAACTCATCGAAGACAGCGGCATGGTGGTTTTGGATGTGATCACAGGAGAGGAGCTGTTCGTCCTTGATCAGACCCTGCCGCAACAGGACGTGACCGGACTGCTGGCAGCCTTTCGCATCTTTCCCTTTGGCGATGTCTGGATGCACACCGGCGCAAGCATGGCCTTTGGCATAATCAAAGACCCCAAAGACCTCAAGCCCACCAATCGCAGGCTGAGTGAGAAAGAAGAACAACTCTTCAACGAGGAGAATTTTGCCCGGTGGCGGGCCTTTATACGCTCACAAAAATAAGCTACCACCTCCAGGGGAAAAACATCGGAGTGCGACGACAGTAGTCCAGGTACTCTTCTCCGATTTGCGCCACCATTTTGCGCTCTTCAAGAAAGGCTCCCAAGATCAGGTAGCCACTGAGCAAGAGGCGGGTGACAAGGGTTACATCGGTTATTCCCGGAAGCCCCCAAAGAAGAGCGACGCCACCACTGTACCAGGGATGACGCACATAGCTCAGAATGCCGCCGGTATACAGTGACGGCGGCTTCACCGAGCGATTCTGCCTATAATCCCGCCACTGTCGCAGCCCAAGAAAATCCTGCATATTGTACGAACGCATCCCGCCGACAAACAGCAACAGCGCATAAAGCAAAAGCACAAAACGCAGCATCTGCACCCATAAGGGAAAGGGACCGAGAGGCTCCTGGGGTACAGATGCCGTGTACCAAAGAACCGGCACCAGGGTAGAGGTAGACAGGATGATGTACAGAAGCCTGTACCCCCCCTGCCAGACGCCTCCCCTCTTTTTTACCCAGCGTTGTACACCGGCTGTGATGAACAGGCTGTGCAGGAAACACCAGCCCGACCAGAGCAAGACGAGGGGAATGAGAGCACTGTTCATTCCCTCACCGTGATGGCCGTTTCGTTCTTCCTGCTACTCATTGCGGAATGCTCGCAAGGAGTTGGGATGATGCATCTCATCTTCCATTGCAATGGTGTGGCAGAGCTGGCAATTTTCATTGGCCCCAAGGGGCAGTCGGTTATCCTGATACTGCATGGGTTGCAGCACGTCGAGCATTTCTCCATAGGGGTTGTCCGCCGGATAGACCGCATGTGGGCTGGAGTGACAGGTCGCGCAAAAGATGCGTCCGCTTTCATCGGTGCGGTTTTGATACAGCCCCTCACCATTCTCGGTAAACGCCTGCACAAGGGTATCAGTCTCCGGTGGCTCAAATTCGACATGACAATGCAGACAGTCGGGCTGCTGGATCCAAGGGCTGCGAGGCTCTATGGCCTCCACAGAGCTGACTGCCTGGGCAGGCAGGCGCTGCATCAAGGCACGGGCACGTTCTTTGCCTGCCTGGAGTTCTTTTTTCAACAATCCCAGAGCCTGATCCTCAAGCACACCATGACAACTTGTGCATTCAAGGCCAAAAGCAGCATGAATATCCCGAAACATACGGGTGGAGCCGGTTAGGCTTGAAGGATGGCAAAAATTACAGGCCGCCTCTCCCCTGCCCCGTAAATAATTTGCATGAAATCCGTGAATGGCCGCAGAAAGGTTGAGCGCTCGCCCGTTTCCTTTGGCCTGGAAGCGGCTGTCTGCATGACAGTCCCGGCACCGGACCATCTCCCCCTTTTGCGCCTGCAGGGTAAGATCTGTTCCGCTGAACTGGTCATGCATAGCTAAAATATTGAATGCGGTCGAACGCCCAAGCCCAGCCTTCTGGCCCAATTCCGGAGAACTGCCGTGGCAGGTTGAGCAGCCAATTTCCGTGGAGACGGGCAAGACCACCTTGGTGGTGGCCAGGATCGTGCCTTCCATGTCGCGTGCGGTGACAACCAGCACGGGATAGGGATCAAATCCACCCGAACCTGCTGGATTATAGACAATGTTTTCGGCAATAAAATAATCGTCACGAGACTCCATCTCACCACTGAGGGTGCCTGCATCCGCCCCCTCGATCCTATAACTCACCAAGACATCTTCACTGATGATTTCCGGCAACTCACCGCGCTCCAGAAGCTGTGCACGTAACTCGGCTTTGGGCGGGAGCAAAGAGAGCACTCCGTCGATCTCAGCCACATGTTTCATTCCCACAGGACTCCAGACCGAGAGCAGATACGCATTGTTTTCCGCATCAAAGTCGGGCAACGCGACCTCCTTTGCCGGTAATTGAGCTGGCGGCAAATCATACCGACCAACCAGCCTCTCTGTAATAAAAGCAGCAAGTGCACTACGCTCTAAAGCCGTGCCGGCAAAGGGCGGCATGGAAGGATGAAATACATGCATGCCGCTCATCATGGCATCCAAGCCACTGGGGGTATACGGGGCTGCCAGTTTTTTGATATCGCGCATCGGGCCATCAATAGCATGACAGGAAAGACAGAGCAGATTGTATATCTCACGTCCTGCCTCGTGTGTATTCTCCTGCGTTACCTGATGATGGGCGACCCATTTCGCCTGGGAAAGGAGCCCAACATCCTGAATGCGATCCATATCTTTTGTCAGAATTGAGGTCGAGTACATCACATCGTAGATGATAAAGGGGCGTCTCCCCCCTTCACGGATGAATTCAAAACAACCGATATAGAGCTGCCCTACCACAAGCAGACCAAGGGCCAGCAGACGACTGATAAAAGGAGGCAGATGAAAGATACACAAAAGCCCCGCAAAAACCAGAATCGGAGTGGTGTACAGCATGCCACTGATAAAGGGCTGCATAGAAGGCATGCGGGTGAAGATCAGCTCCTGCACCTCAAGAGGCAATGCCAGACGGTACCACCAGGCTGAAGCCACAAAAAGAGCAAAGGGGACCAGAAGCCAGCGGGCAGAGAAGCGAACCATGGAATCTCGCAGCTCACGCTCTTTGAGCCAGGTCGCCGTGACCAAACCAAAAAGACCGGCGATGATCAGACTTAAAAAGGTACGAAAGGCCAGAGAAGGCCAGAAGCTAGGGTTAAAAAATCCGGAAAAAACATTACCATCCTGGGGCCAGGTGCCCGGAGTCAGCATAAAATCGATGATGCCGTTAATGAGAAACAGCGACATCCAGGCCGAGAAAAAATAGATCCAGCCCAGCAGCCGATGCTTCCACCCCACCATACGGCCAAAGGTATAGGCATAGAGAAAGAGGGAGACAATCTCCAAGAGAAAAAAGACCCACTCCATGGCCCAGGCAAAGACAAAGGTATGGATCAGGATCGAGGTGGCATCTGGATTTAACAATGCGATAATAAACCAGATCCCCACTCCGGTAATAGAGCCTGCCACCATGGTCAGCAGGAGGAAGAACTTGGCATGCCCTCGAACATAGTCGAGCATGGCCTGGCTTTTTTCACGGGCTGCCTTGCGTTCAGCAAACACCAGAAACAGGCCACCACCTACCGCAAAATGGGAAATGTAGACATGAAAGACAGCGATAAGGATAATCCATAGACCGCCGCCTGTGGCTGCTAACTGCCAGACAGGATAATTCATACCTGGCCCCCTCTGCAGTTTCTCAGAGTGAACGGCACCATCCAGGTTATCAAGGCCAGGCCGACGATAAAAACCGCAAGAAAGAGATAGAGCGGCGTGAATTCCGGCTTCACTTCAAGCTCTGCTGGAGAGAACCAGGGCGCCAGAAGTATTTGACGAAGCAGATCCCGAGCCAACACCATGCTCACCATCGTTGCCAGGGTCCACCAGAGTGTTGCCACAACACGGCCTGCCAGTCCGGCGCGTATGGCAGGAATGGCGGTTAATATCCCCACGCTCAAGGCTGTGACCAGGGCCTGAGTGTGCAAATTTTCAAAGCTCAAAGTTCCCTGGGGGAGCGTGAAAAGAAACCAGAGCCCCAGGAGAATATTTGCCATGGTGGCAAAACTGAACCAGCGGCATCCTCTCCGCACCCAATCCATACCGGTCCAATCTCCCTGTTTCTGCTGCCAGTGAAAATAGAGGGCTATGGCCAGTCCGCCAAGAGCCACCGAACCAAAGACAAAATGGAAATACCGAGGCACCTGCATGGGATCCTGGAGATTTAAGAGCAGTCCCCGCGGCTCGGAAAAATATCGGGGCCAGGTCGAGGGGTTTTGCATCATGCCGATGTTATTGACAAAGGCAAAGGCGATCAATGCAAACAGACTGACGATCACCATGAAAATGGGCAGACGTAGCCAACCAAGTCGACCATAACGGTACTTCAGCAGATAGGAAAGAGCGTAGGCCGCCACCAGTACGCCTACCAGCGAGAGCCAGTAGGTCGCCATGAGAATGGAGCTGGTATAAAAGAGGTGACCGTACAACACCTGAACAAAGAGCAGGGGCGCCACGCCAAAATTCACGGTGAAGGCGATAATAAAGGGTAAGGTATGGGAGACAGACTCACTGCAGGGGTTGGCAGTACCGTCTTTTTGAAAATAACTGATAAAGCCAATGAAGGCAGAGCCAAACATGGTGCTCATCAGCAGGATGTGGACCAGAAAGGTCAACAGCAACAGAACGTGAAACCAACCCCAGTCCACGGGGATGGCATCTGGGGTAGGTAACAGTGCGGCGGGATCCATGCAATCCTCCAGTGAGGGTTCTATCACCGATTCCGGCGCTACTCTTGCCCCGGGGCTGGCCAAAATTTTCATGAGGTACCCGGATTGGCCGGAATTCAGTGAAAAATGGGAGGCAAAGGCGAGAGTAGATCCTTAATTAAAGGGTGTCTTGAATAATTAGATTTTTCAATCAAGGTCAAGGATTGCTGATCATTTCACCGCAGGCATATGACTGATATTCCGAGGATAAAATTCTCAGCAAGACGCAGAGATTGGCAGAAAAAGCAATTATTCAAGATTCCCTAAAGAGCGAAGCAGTCCAGGATGAGCACTCTCAGGGGCCTTTCCTCAACACGAACGAGGCGAACGTAGTTTGAAAGATTACTCCATTTTTTAGGGCGGAGCAAGAAAGAGCGGATAAATAACGAATATTTAGAGATCCCCCTTGAACAAGGGGGATTGTTGCAATGTAAACTATGGCGGGGCAGCGAATCTACGGCGTTACCGGCGCAAGCGGCACAGACCGATGCCTAGTTTCGAAGGCATCCCGCAACCGCTTACAAATCCGAGGCTCCCCGTCCTTTTAGTCTTTCTCCCCTGATTGGTTGCGCGTTGCAACAGTTTCAACACACAGTCCCTACATGTCGGGACGGTTGAATCCTTTAACAGCCGCAACCGGAGAAAGCTTCCTTGGTAAACTCCTTATCAGGCTCGATGGGATACTCTGCGGTGAAGCAGGCAAGGCAAAACTCTTCTTTGGGCAGCCCCGTCGCCTCGACAAGTCCCTCGACACTGAGATAGTGCAGAGAGTCCAAACCGAGGTATTCGCAAATGCCTTCAATCGTATTGCCGGCGGCAATCAGTTGGGAGCTTGAAGGAAAGTCGATCCCATAGTAGCAAGCGTAGCGGGTTGGCGGACAGCTGACCACCATGTGGACCTCGGCGGCTCCAGCACGGCGCAGAGACTGCACACGGCTACGGCCAGTTGTTCCACGGACAATGGAATCCTCGACAATGATCACCCGTTTACCGGTGAGTAGCTTGCGAACCGGGTTGAGTTTCACCCGCACGGAAAAATCACGCATGGACTGGGTCGGCTGGATAAAGGTCCGCCCGACATAGTGGTTGCGGATCATGCCCATTTCCAGAGGAATGCCAGATGCTTTGGAATAGCCGATTGCCGCATAGTTGCCCGAATCGGGAAAGGGCATGACAAAGTCGGCTTCGATCTGCGCTTCACGGGCTAAAATCTCGCCCATACGCTTACGGGCTGCATAGACATTGAAACCAAAGACGTCGCTGTCCGGTCGGGCAAAGTAGACATGTTCGAAAATACAGTAACTTTTCTGCGCAGGCGCCCAAGGGAAAAGTGAGGTCAGGCCATCTTTATTGATGATCAACGCCTCTCCAGGTTCGATATCACGAATATACTCAGCCTCAATCAGGTCGAGAGCGCAGGTCTCCGATGCCACCACATGGCCACCGTTATCCAGCACGCCCAGGCAAAGCGGCCGGAACCCATTGGGATCACGAATGGCAATCATGGTATCGGGTGTCATCAGGAGCAGAGAATAGGCCCCCTGAATGCAGGAGAAGGTGGTTTTGATCGCCTCCTGCAGACCACGATCCATGTGGCGAGCCATGAGGTGAATCACAATCTCTGAGTCCATGGTGGTCTGGAAGATTGATCCCTGCTGCTCAAGATGGCGCCGCAAAGCGATAGAATTCACCAAGTTGCCGTTATGGGCCACAGAAATTTGCAACCCCTTATGGGTTGCCATGAACGGCTGCGTGTTGACTATGCTGGACTCACCGGTGGTGGAGTAACGAACATGACCAGAGGCCAGGTGCCCGGTCAAGCGCTGCAAGGTCGCCTCGCTGAACACATCAGCTACAAGGCCCATGGCTTTATGGAGATTGACTTTCTCACCGTCTCCAGCGACGATGCCCGCGCTCTCCTGGCCGCGATGTTGCAGAGCGTACAGGCCAAAGTACACCAGCTTTGCTGCATCCTGGTGGCCAAAAACGCCACAGATGCCGCATTCGTGCTTGGGTTTGGCCGAATTGTCATGTTCTGGTACGTACGTATTCATAGTTACTGCCTGCGATATGGTAAGGGTGCTTTGTTTATTCCAAGCCCGCAAGAAACCGAGAATTAGAAGAATCGTTTATTATAAAACAAGGCCATGATGCACAAGCATCGGCGATAAGTGTTTGTTTCGCGAGGAAACACAGCCCGGAAAATTGCCTTGTAGCTTCTTTGCATAAACAACAAAAATTGTAAGGGCACAAAGAACATATCCTTGTGCCCTTACAATAATCGAATCATTTTTCGCAAAGAAGATTATTTACAACCAGATTACACGTTTTTTTTCAAGGAAATATCGGGTATCCTCAAGAAATAGTGATATCCATCTAATCTCTTTTATCTGAATCCATGAGCACAACACCGATCAAACTGACCAGTACCGTCAAAGCTGCTGGTTGAGCTGCCAAACTCGGCCCAGGGGACCTGGGTCAAATATTATGCGGGCTTGACCTGCCGCAAGATCCCAATCTGCTGGTTGGCACCAAAACCAGCGACGACGCCGGGGTGTATCGTCTTAACGACGAGACTGCGCTCATCCAGACCGTGGATTTTTTCACACCCATTGTCGACGATCCTTTTGACTTTGGCCGCATTGCCGCGACCAACAGCCTCTCGGACGTTTACGCCATGGGGGGAAAGCCACTTTTGTGCATGAATATTCTGGCCTGCCCCACCAAGAGTATGGCCCCCGAACTCTTTCGCCAGGTGGTTGAAGGCGGCCTGGAGAAAATCCGCGAAGCCGGTGCCTTGCTTGTTGGAGGCCACTCCATTGAGGATACCGAGCTGAAGTACGGCCTTTCCGTCACAGGGCTGGTTCATCCTGAGCTGATACTGCAAAACGGTGGGGCTCAACCAGGGGATCTGCTCCTGTTGACCAAACCATTGGGCACCGGCATTCTCTCCACAGCTATTAAGGGCGAACTCACCGATGCGACCACAGAAGCCAAGCTCGTTGAGTTGCTGGCCACACTCAACCGGTTGCCCATGGAACTGCTGAACAACACCCCCTGTCTGCGTGCAGGGGTGCACGGCTGTACCGATATCACCGGTTTTGGCCTCTTTGGGCACCTCCATGAGATGGCCGAGGCAGCAAACACCTCCATGCACATCCAAGCCAAGCAACTGCCCCTATTTATGGGCGCCCGCGA
Source organism: Desulfobulbus rhabdoformis (assembly GCF_016919065.1). Taxonomy (GTDB): domain Bacteria; phylum Desulfobacterota; class Desulfobulbia; order Desulfobulbales; family Desulfobulbaceae; genus Desulfobulbus; species Desulfobulbus rhabdoformis. The sequence goes on from NZ_JAFFQA010000005.1 coordinate 159,586, forward strand.
TTTTGCCGACATGGGGATCATCCCTGAAGGGGCCTATCGCAACCGTGATTTTTATCGTCAGTGGGTCCGCTCTTCTCTGCCGGAAATGGACTCGCTGGAATTAATTGGTTACGATCCCCAGACATCCGGTGGCTTGCTTCTCTCCCTGACCCCAGAAACCGCAGATCAACTCCTGGAAGCCCTTCATCAGGCAAAATACCTTCCCGAGTGCCGTATCATCGGCCGCGTGGAGGCAGGCGATCCCGGAATCATCTTTTTAGACTAACGGGAATCTTGAATAATTGCTTTTTCTTCCAATCCCGGCGTCACGCTTAAAATTTTATCCTCGGAATATCATATATATGCCTGCGGTAAAATTTTGCGCAATCCTTGGCCTTGATTGAAAAATCTAATTATTCAAGCCCCCCTAACACCTGAATCAACAGGTCTTTTCTGTCAGCAGGGCAACCAGTAAGCGACTCAGGTCAACCATATCCTGCAACTCCACCTGCTCGCTGGTGGAATGCACATTGGTCATACCCGTGGCCACAATCGCCGTGGCCAAACCATGGCCATTGAAGATATTGGCATCACTGCCGCCACCGGCCTTCTCATAACTCAGCTCAATCCTCACGCTCTGGGCTGCCGCTGCTATACGTCGCAAGACAGGATCATCCTGACTGAGCTTCATGGCTGTAAAATCCTGACGAACCTCCACCTCAACAGTTGGAGCCCCTTTGGCCGATCCCGTGGGATCAGACCAAGCCCCGACGGTTTCACGAAAAACCTGTTCAATTTCTTTCGTCACCGAGGCCAACTTCTCCATGGAGTGGCTGCGCACCTCAGCCTCAATCACCACCTTTTCCGGGACAATGTTGGAAGCTGCGCCCCCCTGAATGGTCCCAAAGTTGGCAGTGGTCTCGCTATCGATGCGCCCTGTGGGCACCTTGGAAAGCGCCTGTCCGGCCAGCACCAGGGCATTGACACCCCACTCCGGATGCAACCCCGCATGAGCCGCTACCCCCTGGAGGGTGATGGTTATCCGATTTAAGGCGGGGGCATGGGTCACGACCTTGGCAAAACCTGTGGAATCAAGGGCGTAGCCTTCTTTTGCTCTTACCAGCGAGGGATCCAGGGCCTTGGCCCCAATCAGACCGATCTCTTCGCAGGTGGTAATAACCAACTCGCAGGGACGAACGGGAATCTTCTGCTCGCGTACCAGGCGAAGCGCCTCAATGCACCCCGCAAGTCCGGATTTATCATCACTGCCCAAGATTGTTTCCCCGGCACTGGTGAAGAGATCGCCGATACGTTTCACCTTAACCCCTTCCGCCGGTTGCACCGTATCCATGTGACAAGAGAAGAAGATGGGGTCCAGGTCAAGCTCACCATCAAAGCGGACAATGAGGTTGCCGCAGTCAGAGCCGGTCTGCCCCGCAGAGTCATCCTCGAACATCTCCCGGGCTCCCAGTTCCGTAAAAATCTCCTGCAGCCGCACCAACATGCCTCGCTCTTTACGCGATGGGCTGTCGATCTCGCAGAGTTCGGTGAAGTTGGCGGCCAGTCTCTCTCTATTGACGTCCATGTTCTGACCTCATCAGGACGACGGCATAGGTGGCAATCCCCTCACCCCGTCCGGTGTACCCCATTTTTTCGGTGGTTGTTGCCTTGATATTTATTGCTTCCGGCTGCACCTTGCAGACGCGCGCCAGATTTTCCTGCATTGCGGCCAAATACGGTGCCAGCTTGGGCCGTTGACAGACAATGGTTATATCACCATTGCCCAGCTGGTACCCTTTTTCCTGGGCAAGTTGCTGCACATGCGCCAGCAACACCAGAGAATCGGCCCCTTTAAACTGTGGATCGGAGTCGGGAAAATGGCGCCCGATGTCACCAAGGCCAAGCGCACCGAGTATGGCGTCGGTCAAGGCATGGGCGACAACATCGGCATCCGAATGTCCGTCCAGGCCAAGCTCATGGGGAATATCCACTCCGCCAAGAATCAGTTGACGACCGCTCACAAGACGGTGGGCGTCATAGCCATGTCCTATTTTCATTTCTTCTCGATCCCTTATAAGTGCCTCTGCCACCTGCAGATCTTCAGGCCGCGTTACCTTCAAATTGCGCTCACTGCCTTCGACCACGTGGACAGGGATGCGGGCAGCTTCAAGCAATGAGGCCTCGTCGGTACCTACAAAACCTTGTTCTGCCGCCTGATCAAAGGCCTGTTGCAAGAGCGCACGCCGTGCCGCCTGGGGCGTTTGCGCCTGCCAGAGGCGGGACCGATCGATCGTCCTGGTAATTTCTGCGGAATGGTCCACCTCTTTTAAGGTGTCTTTTACCGGGACGGCAGCAATAACGGCACCATGAGCAAAGGCGCCCTGCACACAGCGCAAGATGGTCTGCCGATCAACCAGCGGCCTGGCCGCATCATGCACCAGTACAATCTCAACCTCAGGAGGAAGAACAGTTACTCCAGCCTGGACCGATTCCTGGCGGGTGGCACCGCCGACGACACAGAGCAGTCGCACAAAAGCTGGGGGAGAGAGGTACTCTTGCAAGAGGTCAATACCTGCCTGGTAGTGGTCACGGGGCAAGGCCAGTGCCAGTGACGAAACCTCAGGGAGTTCCAAAAAAGCCTGACAGGTACGCGCCAGGATAGGCACCCCGGCCAGGGCACAAAATTGTTTCGGCTGCCCCTGACCGAAGCGGGAACCGATGCCACCGGCGGGCAGAACAACGCCAACTGGAGGATATGTTGAGAATTGTGTATGCACGAGTAAAAAAATAAGGGGTGAACTGTAAGCCGAATTCTGTTTCCACCCGAAGATGGACCATGATCATTTAACTTGGACACCGGTCGCCCGGTGCCTCCTGCAACCTACCCGGAAACCTCAGGCGGGCAGCCCTTAAACGTCTCCCTATTTGGTCTTGCACCCGGTGGGGTTTACCCTGCCTCCCCTGTCGCCAAAGGAGCGGTGAGCTCTTACCTCGCCATTTCAACCTTACCTGTGAGCGCAAGCGCCCCATCGGCGGTGTGTTTTCTGTGGCACTTTCCCTCGGTTACCCGAAGTTCGCGTTACGAACCACCGTGCCCTTTGGTGTTCGGACTTTCCTCTCCGGCCCCGAAGGCCAAAGCGATCATGCGTTCACCCCTTAAACTCGTCCTACTGTTCGTCTATACCTCGATTAGCCAACTGATCCGCCCGGCTGTTTTCTGCACGAGGCACGTGACGTATGGTCCATTTTTCCAACCGGGCAAGCCGTTTCCGCACCTCTTGAAACAGCGGCAGCAGGGTTTCGTTTTTCACCTTATACTGCCCCTGGATCTGGCGAACAATCAACTGCGAGTCAAGGGCAATGGCAAGCTCCCGGCAACCAAGCTGCAGGGCTTCATCCAAGCCAAGGATCAGCGCCTTATACTCGGCAACGTTATTGGTGCAGGTCCCGAGATATTTTGAGCAGGCAAGCAACTCCTCCCCTGCAGGTGAAAACAGGACTGCCCCGGCACCAGCCTCCCCAGGATTTCCCCGAGACGCCCCATCGGTGAACAGTTGAAAGCAGCCTGCAGCAGCCACTGCTGGTGTCGTCTCTTTCAGAACGGGCTTTTTGGGCAACTGCACAAAGGTTCCTGCAACGAGATGCCGCAGCTGTTCCGGGTCTTCCCCTGGAAAAAGCTCTGCCAGGAATGCATCGTCAAGCCGTTCGGAAAGACGAGTAAGAACCGCGTCCCGCGAGAGTGTCTTAGGCCTCGTCAACGACCTCTTCCTCAGGCTGGGGGTAGTACAAGATACGCTGACAGGTCGGACAGAGGTTCAGCTTCTCGGCCTTCATCACCTCGTTGACCTGCTGCGGAGGCAAAGACATGAAACAGCCCTGGCAGACAGGGCCATTGATCGGAACAACTGCCAGGCCATCACGCTTGGCAATCAGCATTTTATAGCGCTTGAGATACGGGCCATCCAACTCTTTTGCCTCGGCCTCACGCTGATTGACCACAGACTTCTTGGACTGCTCGATACGTTGAATCTCTTTTTCAACGTTGGCCTCTTCCTCGGCCAGCAGTTTCTTTTCGCCTTCGCAGAGGTTTTCAAGATTTTTCACATCCTGCTCAAGCTGCTCGATCTGCTCGATGAACTGGAGCATACGCTCTTCACTGTCCTTGAGAATCTTCTTATTTTCCTCGATCTCTTTCAACAGTGCCTGATGCTCACGGCTGGTCTGCACCTGCATCATCTTGTTCTGCCGATCTTTTACACGGGCACCGGCATCATCATGCTCAATTTTGGTCTCGCGCTGCTTCTGATTGAGCAATTCGATCTTGCTGCGATGGGTTGCGATAGCTTCTTTTTTCTCTTCGAGAGCCTGCTCACGATCGGCAACGATCGCCTGATGCTTGGAAATAGCCTTATCGAACCCGGCAATTTCACTATCAATAGCCTGCAGCTTGATCAGTTTGAATATTTCTTCTTTCAATGATGAACTCCTCAATCAGTCAGTCTAGGGTTACATATATACATTTTCCGGGAAACACGCTGTGACACTGAGGTGTCTCCCTGTTCAACACTCAGGCCACCAGCCGCAGCGGTGGTTCCTGGTGAGCGACGTCAACAGTAAGATTCCAGCCCATGGCTTCGCTTTCCTTCAGCAGCAGACGCTGCAGCGCGGTCATGGCTGAATTTTCCGTGGCAAAATGACCTCCGTCAATAAGCCACAAACCGGCCTCCTCAGCCCAACGCGCCACGGAATGCTTGACCTCTGAGGTCAAAAAGACATCCACCCCGTTCTTGTGCGCAAGCTCGGCAAAGTCCGAACAGGATCCTCCGCAGACCGCAACGGTGGAGACCTGTTCAGGACGCGCACCAGCTTCAAGGAGCCAGGGTGGCTGCAACGCCTGGCGCACACGGCCGATAAAATCAGTGGCAGAGAGGGGAGAAGTATAGGTGCCGATCTGCCCCAGCCCGCAGGGCTCTAAACAATCGTGCTTGGCTGGGAGAAGTGGGTGAATATGCTCAAGACCAAGAGATATCGCCAAATGACCACTGACCCCATTGGGGACGCTGTCGAAATTGGTGTGGCAGGCGATGACGCTTATCTGATGTTTGGTGGTAAGAGCGAGAAAGGTGCCGGTTGGGGTGTCGGTGCGAAGGGCTTTGAGCGGGCGGAAAATGATGGGGTGGTGGGTTAGAAGGAGATCGTATTGCCCTTGGACCGCTTCTTCGGCAAGTTGACAGGTGGGATCCAGGGCCAGCAGTATTCGATGAACCTGTTGCCGGGGGTCGCCCACCAGAAGACCGACATTATCCCAGTCCTCTGCCAGGTGCTCTGGAGTGATATGATGGAGAATTGTAAGTAAGTCTTGTACGGTACCCACTTTTTCGTACTCAGGAAATAAAAAGAGGCACATCCTTGTAGATGTACCTCTTTTCAGACATTTTTATCAATGCCCTGCGGTTTTGTTCGGCATGGCTGCCATGCTCGTATAAGCGTATTGAACAACGAATTCAACATCAGGTAGCGTTTGGTGTTCTGCCCCAGGACATATTCAAGTAACTTCCAGAAATGTGGTGGGCCTACCTGGACTCGAACCAGGGACCGACCGGTTATGAGCCGGTGGCTCTAGCCAACTGAGCTATAGGCCCAAAAGCCACAGTAAACTTGACATAATAACAGTTTATCACCAAAGGTCAACACTTTTTCATATTTTTCCCAAAATCCAGAATCCTGCCGCTAAAAGCCGTATAAAACCCCAAAGGATTCTGGCATATTGAATAAAGTATGCATACGTTTCTCAGCACTGACACATTCCCCAATAAGTGTGACAGCAACTCATTGGAACAGCATTTTTTAACCCAGGCAGGCAACCATGCTTTATAGCAACCTACTCTATTTTCTGGTGGTCATTTTTGTTTTTTCCACCAATACACCACCAGCCAAACCAGCCCTTTCAACAGCCTGGACGCTGATGGCGGTTCTCGCCACCTACTGGCTGTTTGCACAAGTGGCCAGAAAATGGTTTTCCCGTGCAGGATATGGCCCCAGTGGCTATTTTTCCGCAGAGAAAAAACTCTCCATTCTGGCTGTGGTCGTCTTCATGGCCCTGGTCTACCTGTTTGACATCAAACATTTCCTCACGCCTCTTTCCCTGGACGGCAAATTACCGGTTCTGACGGACCTGGCCGGACTGGGCTGTTTTTTTCTTCTGTTAGCGCTGATGTGGCGAGCTGCTCGCCACCCCTATGAACAGATATTTCAACGCAAGTATAGTTCTTTTGCTTTTATCCGATCCAATTTTAAGGCAAACCTACCAATCGTTCTCCCCTGGCTCTGCCTGTCGTTGGTCTTTGACGGCTTACAGCTCCTGCCTTTCCCCCAACTCAAAGAACTGCTGCGCTCCCCCTGGGGTGACCTGGTGCTTTTTTTCTTCTTTTTGGTTTTCCTGACGCTGGCTTTCCCCCCACTGGTCCGTTTTCTCTGGGGGTGCACACCGCTGCCTCCAAGCCCGCTCAGAGACAGACTTCAATCATTTTGCAGGTCCCAGGGATTTTACGCCGAGATTTACACCTGGCCGCTGTTCGAAGGTCAGGTACTCACAGCAGGGATCATGGGAATCGTCCCCAGATTACGCTATCTTTTAATTACGCCCGCACTCCTGGCCACCCTGAATCAAGATGAACTCGACAGCGTTCTGGCCCATGAAATCGGCCATGTGAAGCACCGGCATCTTATTCTCTACATGGTCCTCTTTCTTGGTTTCAGCATACTCGCCGGAGCGGTTGCCACGCCCCTGCCGCATCTGATCTTATCAAACAATCTGTTTTACGAACTGCTCCCTCACCTGCCTGTCAGTCCCGAAAATGTGCTTGGTGTCCTGGCAACAACGCCGCTCTTGGTGCTGATGCTTGTCTATTTTCGCTTTGTCTTTGGCTATTTCATTCGTAATTTTGAACGCCAGGCCGATGCCTATGTCTTTCATGCCATGGGCACAAGCTGGCCGCTGATCAGCTCTTTTGAAAAAATAGCCCATCTAAGCGGTGGAAACCGGGATGAAAAAAACTGGCATCATTACGGCATTGGTGAACGAATTGATTTTCTTCGTCTCTGCGAGGATGATCGACGCTACATAACCCGCCACAAACGAAAACTACACCAAAGCCTCATCGCCTACTTTGCCCTGATCGGCCTTATTGTTTTCGGTCTCCACCAGGTGCCCACAGGCAAACTCTCCCCAAAATATGAAACAAAATATGCCGAAGCAGTCTTGATGCAGAAGGTTCGACAGGAACCCAAAAACAGCATTTGGCTTATTTATCTTGGTGATTTTCTTCAAAGCCGGCAGATGGAAAAACGCGCTATCGAAGCCTACGAACAGGCGCTTACACTTTCACCGATGAACGCCGAGCTCAACAACAACCTGGCCTGGCTTCTGCTAACAGCTAAAGACACCAAAATCCGCAATGCCGATCGCGCCCTGACCCTGGCACTGACTGCGGCCATGCTCAAAGAGCGAGGACACATTCTTGACACCCTGGCCACGGCTTACTGGGCAAACTCCATGATCAAGGAAGCCGTAGAGACAGAACAGCGGGCATTTCGTCTGGATCCAAAAAATCAGCCGTATTACCTGGAACAGGTTGGCAGGTTCATGCGTGAACAATGGGGAGAGAAAAAGAACGATAGCGATGCATCACTGCCACATTCATCGGAAGAGAGTTAGAGGAGCATACTGGGCAACTCAAGCTCTGATGAATCAACCGCTTTGGCAAAAACCTGCAGGACTTCTGGATTAAAGCCCTTTGCCTGATCTTCCAGGATCTTGTTCTTTGCTTGATCTGCGGGAAGCGGCAACATATCGCCAGTGCCTGTGGTGAGCATATCATAGGCATCGGCCACGGCCAGAATGCTGGCGCCGACAGGTTGCACCCCCTGTTTCTCGTTTTGCACCTGATTTTCCCCCGCATGCTGGCCGATAAGCAGCGGCAAGATGCGCTCCATGGGGCCGCTGATGGGGTAATAGTCTTCTTCAACCTGCGCGAAGTCTTTCCGTTTGATACGAGTGGCCTTACGTAAGAGTGAACGGCTCACCTTGAGATGGCCGATATCATGGAGCAAGGCTGCCGAACGAATATCTTCTATCTCGTCTTTTTTCAATCCCATGGTTGCGGCGATACGGGTAGCGTACACAGAGACGCGGAAGCAGTGATTTTCTTTTTCTTCATCTTGGGCAATGAAGTGACGCAGGATAAGCAGGAGCCCCTGATATGTTTGGCGCAGTTCTTCGACCTTGTTTTTATTGTGTTCGTAAAGCGTCCCCATAGTGTAGGCGGTCACCAGAAGAATGCAGCCCCAGGAGACAATGTGATACCACTGGTTATCTCCGCCGATTCCGGCAACCTGAGCGCTGGCAAAACGGTCGGGGTTAAAGTAGTTGACGAATCCCACCATCAGAATAGCTGCAAAGGCGGTCAGGACAGCCTGACGGCGCCCAAACAGGTACGCAGAAACAACAGCAGGCAGGGTATAAAACCCCAGAAGCAGGTACTGGGAGGCGACTGAATAGTTGAGCATCCAGGCAACGGTGAGCATGGAAAGAATGATCCACAGCTCCTTGTTGACCTGTTTGAATTTTGCCAACATGGGATTGTCTTTTTTTTGCAGCCCAGATTTTTGATCAGAGTTAGAGTTTTCCTTGCATTTTGCCTCTGTTTCGCCTGGCAGCCCTTCAATTTTCTCTGACGGCAAAAACATGGCGATGGCCCCTAATTCCTCCAACCGCTCAATCACCAGTTGACCTGTTTCCTCGGCCACATTCCGACTCAGAACCACGGGCAGACTTTGCAGAAGTGGGGGAATTTCTTCCGGGGGGATACTCTTCGCCCGTTTTTCCAGGTAGGCGATAACCTGGTCCTCATCGGCATCCGGGGAAAGAGCTTTCAGGATAAGTGAGCCTTTGGTAGTATTCATGGTTACTGTCTATTATTTCGAAGGGAGACCATGCTTGTGAAAGAACCCCTGGAAGCAGGGATTCAGGCAACAAAAATAGAGTACAAAGGCAGTATACGGTAAGTGCCACTCTTGATTCAAGGCACCATCGAAATACGATCCATCTTTTTACAGGAGAACATCCCTTGCAAACAACGCGAACATCCTGGTTGTGGAAACTTGAGCTTTTGGGCTTTTTCATCAGCGCCCTGGCAATACTTGCCTTTCGCCTGCAGTGGCTCAGCTGGCGCCCTGCCCTACTTCTCATGGCTGGTTCATTGGCTACAGTGGTCCTCATTGGATTTTTGAGCCTGTTTATTCTCTTTGCCAAACTGCGCGCAGGAAAACACCGTGGGGCGAGTCGACATTGCCTGCTTGCATTGCTTTTTTCCCTGCCGGTTCTTCTCTCCATTTTGGTCATGGGCACGAACGCGGCAAAATGTCCACCGATTCATGATATCACCACAGATACAATCCATCCGCCGGAACTCTCTTTTGGAGCACAACATCGTGGGCCTGATGAAAATACCGTACAATATGCGGGAACGACGGTCGCCGAACAACAGCAACAGGCCTACGCCGACATAACACCCCTCAAAAGCACAATGCCCCCAGCCAAAGCCTATACGCAGGCGCTGGCCATAGCCGGCTCTCTTGGTTGGCGTATCGAGCAGGAAGATCCTTCCCGGGGAATCTTCCAGGCAACAGACCGTTCCCGAATTTTTGGTTTTGTCGATGACATCGTCATCCGTATCACCCCAGAGGATGCGGGCAGCCGCATTGACCTTCGTTCTGCTTCCCGGGTCGGGGTGAGTGATCTCGGGGTGAATGCCAAACGAATTCGTGCGTTTATCGCCCAATTCAATCAACCCTGAATCCCAAGGCAGCTAAACTCTGAGAAGAGGACCTCTATGGAACAACCGCTTATTCTGGTCACCAATGACGATGGGGTTTACGCCCCAGGCGTTCGCGCCCTGCACGAAGCTGTCAATCCTCTTGGGCAGGCCATCATTGTGGCCCCGGATCGGGACAACTCAGCGGTGAGCCACTCGCTGACCATGAACCGCCCACTGAAGGTGACCGAGCTTGAAAAAAACATCTACACCGTCGACGGAACACCGACCGACTGTGTCACCATCGCCACCAACAAAATTCTGCCACGTAAGCCCGATCTGCTGGTTTCCGGAATTAATCCCGGCCCAAACCTGGGAGATGATATCAGCTACTCAGGCACGGTTTCCGCAGCCATTGAGGGGACCATGTACGGCGTCCCCTCGCTTGCCTTTTCCCTTGGAGGAACACATCCATTCAACTTCGAAGTCGCCGCAGCCGTTGCCTGGAAACTGGCCTCCATGGCCCTGAATATGCATTTACCTCCCAAGTCGCTTCTCAACATCAACATCCCTCCGCTACCTGCTGGAGAGATCAAAGGGATCAGCTTCACCCGTCAGGGGCGCAGACGTTACCAGGACGCCATTCAGGAGACACCTGATCCCTGGGGACGCAAACATTATTGGATCGGTGGCGGTACAGTGCACTGGTCCGGCGGTGATAATACCGACGAACAGGCCATACGCCAGGGATATATTTCCGTCACACCAATCCAGCTTGACCTGACCAACCACGAAGGGTTGAGCTACCTGGAACAGCAATGGAAAATGTAACCCTCACATCAACAACTGGAGAATCTCCCCTATGCCACTTTTAGGTGCCCATGAATCGATCTCCGGCGGTCTGCACAAGGCCTTTGACCATATTGAGCAGGTTAACGGGGAGTGTCTCCAGATCTTCACCGCCAACCAGCGCCAATGGAAAGCAAAAGAGCTGAGCCCACAAGACATCGAACTTTTTCAACAACGTTGGCAGGAGATGGGCACCATGCCGGTTGCCTCCCACGCCTCCTATCTGATTAACCTGGCCAGCAACGATCCCGAAAAAGCCGAAAAATCGATTGCCGCCTTTTCCCAGGAGCTGATACGCTGCCGACAACTGGGCATAGAATTGGTGGTTATCCATCCGGGAAGTCATGGTGGGCGCGGCATTGAGCCAGGTTTGACGAATGTCAGCCAGCATCTGGAGCAGGTGCTGGAACGATCCGGCGCACTTGACTCTCCCCTGAAAATTCTACTGGAAACAACTGCTGGCCAGGGGACATCCCTGGGCAGCAGTTTTGAGGAGCTGGGCTCTCTCTTGAAAGCTACGCGCTATCCGGAGCACCTCGGCATCTGTGTTGATACCTGCCATATCTTTGCTGCCGGATATGAGCTTCGCCATGCTGAGGGGTATCAGAAAACCATGGATGCACTCCGCGCCCATGTGGGCCTGGACAAGATCCATCTCTTTCATCTCAACGACTCACAAAAGGACTGCGGCAGCCGGGTTGATCGACATGCCCATATCGGCCAGGGCTGCATAGGACTTGCTGGTTTTGAGCTGCTGGTCAACGACGAGAGATTTGCCCACCTCCCCATGGCACTGGAGACCGACAAGGGGGCTGATCTGGCGGAGGATAGGGAAAATCTGGAACGCTTACGAGCCTTGCTCAAATAACGAAAAGCTTTCCGCCCCCCTCCTCTTCCTCCACTGCGTTGAAACAACAATCCGCTGTTTCAACTCATCTTTTCTGCCCGCCAACAATTTCACAAAAACAGAATCTTACCCTTCACTTTTTCCCTTCATGTGATACGCTTGCCTGTAGAGTTACCCTGAATTCCTTCTGAACATTGTGTTTTTACACCATACCCACGTTCACGCTCCGTCATTTCAGGCAGCACAGTCTTTGACATTCTCAGGGCAGCAAAGATATAGATCGACTCGTCTGCTTGCCCTTCAAATCACCCCTGGCAGCCTGAGGTGATATAAATCCCGGTTAACCTCTAACCCGATGGATTTTTTATGAAGATTGCAGGCAAAGTTTCTCTTAAAATTAAAATCATGGGTACTGTTCTTGTTCCCATACTGCTGCTCGTCCCGGTCATGCTCACACTTTATTTTCAGGGGACCGGGCAACTCAAAGGTGAGCGCAATCGAGCGATCAATACGGCTAACATCATCGCCTTTGATTCTGTGATAGGTCCGCAGGCAAAACACCTGGAAAGGATGCTGACCAATGTCCTGATGATCATGGAATTGGTCGATTTCACTATCGATCCCAGTAACACCAGCGCCCGCATGGTCCTTGAGGGACAGTTTCTCTCTCTGGTGGAAGAGGGAATTATCCGTTTTACCGTCTACAACAAAGAAAACAAAATTATCCTCCAGCAGGTACAAGGGGCCCCAAAACGAGGAAGAGATCTCCCTGCCGTCTATGTTGATACCTTTACCAAAGCAGCCCAAGACGCCGCTTTTCACTTCTATTTTCGTGGCAGCGAAGGCGGCATGCGCGAAACCGGGGCAGAGTACTGCATCCTCTCAAGTATCCTTGATGATGACGATGCCACCATCGGTTATGTGGAACTTGCTGCGGATCCTGGCCGCTGGGTCCAACGAATTGCAGAGCTGACTGAAGCCCGTATATTTCTCTACGATCCGTCACACCATGCACTACCGGTAAGCGAATCCCCGGAAAAGGGCAAACGGTTACTGAGCCAACTCCCAGAGGACTTGCAGAACCTGAAATTTGTCCAGACCAGTTTTAAGGGCCAGCACTGCCTGGTCAACATCCTTCCCATTCAAGATCCGCAAAACAAGGCCTGCAACTATCTCCTGGTTGCCCAGGACGCCACCCAGCTAGTACAGGCAGAACAAAAACGCCAGCTGTACGGCCTGATTATCTGTCTTACCATTCTGTGTTGTTCCCAAATCCTTGCCTACATCATGGTCAGCAAAGGAATAACCAACCCTATCAGCGCTCTAATTGGCTTTGCCACCACCCTGGCCACCGGCAATGCCTCCTCCTCTCTACAGATACAAGCGACCGGAGAAATCCGTATTCTGGAAAATGCCCTCAATGACATGGCCGACCATATTCGGAACCAGGCCAATCTGGCCCAAAAAATAGCTGAGGGTGACCTAACCGGCGAGGTGGTTCCGGCCTCTGAACAGGATGTACTGGGCAATGCCCTAGTTGCCATCACCGGCAATCTGGGAAAAATGATAGAACAGATCTCCCAAAACGCTGAAGGGCTGCTAGCCATGGCGGGCGGCGTCACCGGGCTCTCCAGTGAGCTCCGGGTTTCACTCGATGTCATCGAATCACAAACCAGAAACCTGGCCGAGGCTTTCGAACAAATTTCCACCAATTTACAAATGGTTTCCAGCGCTACCGAGGAAATGTCGGTTTCCATTCAGGAGATCAGCCGCACCAGTAACGAATCCAGCGAGACAACACGCAAGGCAGAACAATTCTCCGAAGAGACCAGCAAAGTTATGGACCAGCTCAGTGCTGTTGTGGCCAGCATAAGTGAGGCCAACCAGGCTATTTCAGACTTTGCCGATCAGACCAACCTACTGGCCTTAAACGCGACGATTGAGGCGGCTCGGGCCGGTGAAGCCGGACGTGGTTTTGCGGTGGTCGCCACTGAGGTCAAGGACCTTGCGCAAAAGAGTATGGGAACTGCCCAGGCCATCCATGGCGATGTGATGAACATCGAACAATGCACCGCCCAGGCAGTCAGTAGCACCAAAACCATTGGAGAGGTCGTCTCCCGCTCCAGAGAAGCCTCCTACGGTATTGCCAGCGCCGTTGAAGAACAGGCTGCGGTGGCCTCGGATATCTCACAAAACATTGCCAGTGCCCATAACATCACCAGTGGCTTTTCCAATAATATTGATGAACTGCAAGAGGTGGCCTCGGTTACCGGCAGAACTATTCAATCCTTAAACACCTCGGCCGATCAGCTGGCGCAATTGGCCGAAACCCTGAAAAAGAGTATCGATATCTTTAAATTACGGAGTACATCCTAAAGGGTGTCTTGAATAATTAGATTTTTCAATCAAGGTCAAGGATTGTGAAATATTTTACCGCAGGCATATAATTGATATCGGAGTCTTCGCTTACCTCCGAGGATAAAATTTTGAGCATGACGAGGTAAGCGTCAGACTCCGGGAGATTGGCAGAAAAAGCAATTATTCAAGATTCCCTAAACAACAAGGAGGTTGTATGAGGCAAGAAATCAGTGGTTTATTTTTTGCAGTAACTTTCATTCTGTCGAGCATTCTGCCACTCTGGACACAACAAGCCGATGCCGGAGAAGTCAGCAAGGGCCAAATCCCCAAAGATCATCTTGCCACCTCATACAAACAACTCCCCTGGGGAGTGATGATATGGGACGTTCCGGAAGCCGTTGAGCATCTGAAAAATGACAAGAACGTGCTCTGGGTAGACACCAGACCTCAAAGCTTTTTTAACCAGGGAACGGTTAAAAATGCGGTACCCCTGGTCTACGGTAAAAAAGGACACGCGACCAACACCCTCACACCGGAATCTCTAACCCAGGCCCTTACCGACAAAGGGCTGAATAAAAACACGGCAACCATCGCCTTTTTCTGCCAGGGCCCAGCCTGCCACCGGAGCTACAACGCCGCCTATACTGCGGTCACGGAGTGGGGCTACAGTCCTGATAAAATTACCTGGTTCCGCGCAGGCTACCCGCACCTGCTCCAGGAAGTCAAAGCAAACGCCAAACTCAAAAGGCGGGCAAAACGGTATCTCAGCGACGCAGGGATTCGCCAGCTTTAATCTCACAGATCCAGAGAGAATACTCCAGGGTGTCTTGAATAATTAGATTTTTCAATCAAGGCCAGATAAGCGCAGACTTCGAGGATTGCGCAAAATTTTACCGCAGGCATATAATTGATATCGGAGTCTTCGCTTACCTCCGAGGATAAAACTTTAAGCATGACGAGGTAAGCGCCAGACTCCGCGGGATTGGCAGAAAAAGCAATTATTCAAGATGCCCTCCAGGTACAAAGCGGGGAGCCGGACGCGCACGCAGGGCGCTGCACATATGATGTGCAGCGCCCTTTTATGCCCAATGTCGGCCGAACGACTCAGCCTACAGGCCACTTAAAGGTATGAATCCAATGGAGTACAGGTGAGACCAAATGCCTCCGCCACCGCCGGGCAGGTAATATTACCATCCACCATATTCACACCGGCGGCAATGCCCGCATCTGTCGCAGCGGATTGTTGCCAACCGTTTTCCGCCAGTTTCAGTACATAGGGCAAGGTGGCGTTGGTCAAGGCCTGGGTTGAGGTGAGCGGAACCGCTCCCGGCATATTGGCAACACAGTAATGAATGATCCCGTCCACCTCATACACCGGTTCGGTATGTGTGGTGGGGCGTGAAGTTTCAAAACAGCCCCCCTGATCAATAGCCACATCCACGAGCACGGCACCAGGCCGCATCAGAGAGAGCATGTCTTTGGTGATTAAACGTGGCGCTTTGGCGCCAGGAACAAGCACTGCACCAATAACCGCATCCGCTTTGGGCAGGAGTTCACGAATAGTGGGGGAGGAAGACATCAGCGGCACGCAGTTTTTCGGCATGGTGTCCGCCAGATAGCGTAGACGGTTTAGGTTAGTATCCAGCAGATAAACCTGCGCCCCGAGACCACTGGCAATACGGGCCGCCTCTGTGCCCACTGTTCCACCGCCTAACACCATAACCGTTGCCGGGGCTACTCCAGGAACGCCCCCCATGAGGATTCCCCTGCCCCCCTGGCTATGTTCAAGTGTTTTCGCAGCCTCCTGGGCAGCCATTCTTCCGGCCACCTCACTCATTGGTGTCAACAGGGGCAGACGGCCGTGCGCATCGGTGATTGTTTCATAGGCAATACAGACCGCTCGACGTTGTATCATGGCTTGGGTCAACTCTCTCGAGGCTGCAAAATGAAAATAGGTAAAGACCACCTGCCCCGGACGCACCATAGCGTACTCCTGCGTCAGTGGTTCCTTGACATGCAGCACCATATCTGAGCGCTCGTAGATCTCGGTGGGTTTCTCCACCAACTCTCCCCCTGCATCCTGGTACATTGTATCGGAAAAGCCACTTCCCTTGCCTGCGGTGACTTCAACCAACACCTGATGCCCTTGAGCGACCAGCTGCTCGACTCCGGCAGGGGTTAGACTCACCCGGTTTTCCTCGGTTTTTATTTCTTTGAGTACGCCAACAATCATTTTGCACCTCCAGCATAAAAGCGTTTTCCTGAATCAGTAAGCATTCATGCCAACAATTAATTTTCAAAAAAACGATCAACCTGTTGAATTTCAACAATTTAAACAAAAAAAGCCTTTTCTATCCGACACATGGGAATCACGAAGATTTTAAATGATATCAGAAGGAAAAGGCTTAGGGGTAGCATACATAATCCCCGCCTCAGTTCAAGGGGGAATTTTCATCAACAGCTTGCAGCAGCCGCAAAATTGCTTAAACCATCAGGGGCAAAAACGACTTCTGTCACTGGACAGGAGACACCTGAATTAACTCACCCAAAAAACGTTTTCAAAAAAAACGAACCGGCCAGTGATGCGCTTTTGCTCCGGGAAAAAATTTATATGGCTCTGAACAATTCTCAGTAAATGCTTATATTAGTTGCAAGATCAAAAGGTTAATCAAAAACTGGAGGTCTTGTCATGAAAATGCCGCAAATGTCTCTTTTGGAATGGCAGAACAAATTTGGATCCGAAGATGCCTGTATCGATGCCCTGATCAAAACAAGGTGGCCCGATGGCTTCGTTTGCCCTGAATGTTCGAGTAGAGAATACAGTTTCATAACATCAAGAAATTCCTACCAGTGTAGCCACTGTCATCATCAAACCAGCGTCACAT
>NZ_JAFFQA010000060.1 GCF_016919065.1 Desulfobulbus rhabdoformis
ACGGATCACCAACAAAACGGAAATACCGCTCTTGAGCTGCGCTGATATTGCGGTAATTCTCAAGGCTACTTTGCCCCGACGAGACATTACGGAATCTGAAATGTTGGAGCAGTTGGAAAAGCGACACCGAAAACGACAGGCATCCATCGATTCTGCGTATAAAGCACAGAGTGAAGAGAAGTTATGCTCTGCCGGATGATCCCCAAAGTAGAATTAATTTTTCTCCCTTTTTTTATCAACCTTGATCAGAAAATTGATACCTTTGGCTATTGAAAAAGTTCTATTGCCTTCAAAGACAACCACTATAGTACCGCAACTGTCAACGGAGGCGATTGTACCAATCCCCCATTCAGCCCGCGCCTTATGTCGCACATTTTCGCCTTTGCTCAAGTTTTTTTTCATTGTTCCTCCAGAGAGTGTCTCTCCTTTCTCGAAAGACACACGTAATGCATTAAACTTATTTAACATTTTCCAATCTTCTCTATCCTGACAATGCTACAACAACACGAAAGGCCTTGTTTTAGAATTTAAAAAAGGAAAAGGATAACTCAACGGGCAAAAGAGAGTATTTTCCCTGAGAACGGCTTGCTCGCCTCATTGGAGGCGCGGTGTTGTTCGGCGGAAAATCGAAAACCGAGATCATTCATGTTTCTCTTAAATTTGGCCGAGTGGCCTCGTCCGGGGTCGATTATCAATACGTTGCAATGAAGCTCAGAGTACCGATGAATAAACAGAGCCAGCATTTTCGCCTGTTCTTCCTCATACAACAGATCACTGCCGATAATAAGATTGAAACAACCCAGTGCTTGTGTGACGTTATCGTTCCATCCGACCCGAACAAAAGAAATATTCCGATCGTGGTTAAGCAAGGTGTTTCTGTCAAGAAAAGCTTGGGCCTCCGGATGGTGATCGGTTGCTGTAATATCGGCACCTCGGTGATTGAGGACTAGACTGGCCAATCCAATGCCACAACCCACCTCAAGGATACGCTTGCCTCGAATGGGATAATCAACCATAATGTCGGCTAAAAAATACCCAGAGTCCCAGACAACACCGAAGAGCGGCCAGGCGGCCGAGGATATGCCTATCTTAGCGGCGGCACCTTCGGGGTCAAAATATTGCTGTTTGTCTCGCAACGTTCGTATGTGAATGTCAAATTCGCCAAAGTCTACTGTTTGGTAGCACAGACGTATAGGCTTCATAACAGCCGTCTTTTAGGTCTTGAAGAGCTATGCATCTTTCGTCTCATTTATGGTCTCCTCTTTCTGAGGTGATATATTCTCAATTTTCCGTTGCCTCTTCTGTTCTTTTTTCTTTTTCTTTTCCAATTCGCGTTGACGTTTTTCGTATGAATAATTCTGTTTAGCCAATGTTAAACTCCTTTTGTGTCGTCACTGGAATCCTGAAAAAGAAGGTCATCCGTTTCATGAGAATGACAGCGGCCGATCTCAGGGCAGTCCTTTTTGCACGAAAAAAATGTGGTAGATCTTTGCAGAAGATGGATACTTTGTGCGGTCAGAAAATAGGCTTTGCCTGATACGTGACCTGTTCGAAGAACTATTCGATTGAGGTAACCACTCGGTGATGGCAACGTATAGCAATCGACTTCATGGATGGAGAAACAAGGGGCGTGGCGGGAAAGTAAGATAATATTCCCCTATAGGGGTTATCTGTTCAAACTATGACAACAACCGACGAAGTAGAATTCTGACTCAGTCAGCGAAGAGATAATTAACAGACGGGGGTTCACATCTTTAGTGAACCTGTTTGAACAGGATACCCCGATTCGATAATAAGGCAATCATTATTCGTTGTGATTTTCTCATTTCAACGCCAAATTCCCGACAGAAAGGGAGAAAGAGTCTCAGAGATGTCACTGAAAATCTTAAAGTCCAGGAGAAGCGGCTCTACCATCTCGGCATGAAAAAAACCAGTAAAGCAACGTTGGCGCGAGTTAATGCCAAGCAGCCTGTATCTCTTTATCAGGCACTTTTTAATCGGTTACTTCAGCGGTGCCAATTGGTCGCACCTAAACACAAGTTTTCTTTCAACGGAAAGCTCTATCTCCTCGATGCAACGACTATTAACCTTTGCCTATCTGCTTTTCCATGGGCGGAGTTTAGGCAGAAAAAAGGCGGGATCAAATTGAATGTCGGCCTTGATGCGGGTGGCTACCTTCCAGCCTTCATGGATATGACCAAGGGGAAAGACCACGAGATCAAATGGGCCAGGACTCTCAATCTCCCTAAAGGTTCATTTGTATGTTACGACCGAGGATTCACAGATTATCAGTGGTATAACAAGCTCGCTTCTCAGTCTATTTTCTTTGTAGCTCGTCTTAAAAAGAACGCCGAAGTCGAGTATCTGCTTAAACGACCGGGGAGAAAAAGCTCTGGAGTCTCCAACGATCAATCCATTCGGCTCAAAGGAGTAGAGAAGGAACTTCGTCTGGTTGCTTATACGGCCCCGGAGACAGACATTAAATACCAATTCGTAACCAACGCCCACCACCTCAAGCGAAAGAAATCGCTGACATCTACAAGGAGCGGTGGAAGATCGAGTTGTTCTTCAAGTGGATCAAGCAAAACCTGAAAATCAAAACATTCCTCGGCACTTCGAGCAACGCGGTGTTAACACAGGTTTGGATTGCTCTGTGTGTTTACTTGATGGTGGTCTATCAAAAATTTAGCGCAAAATTAGTCAGTTCATTCCAGCAAATTTTGCGAGTGTTGCAGCTAAACCTCTTTGTAAAAAGAGATTTAATCGAATTATTCAAGCCCCCAGAAAAGCAACCTGTTGTTTCTCCGCAGAAAATGATCTGGGAAAATTTGTGAGACAGCAGAGAGGTGGCTCAATGCCGTTGACTTAGGGAATTGCCGCTAGCTAAAACTTAACAACTAGCCGAAATTACAATTTATTTTTTGCGGCAACAATGTTACTATTTTTCTAACTAATTGATGTAACGAAAAAACTTTAAAACAGGAGAGCTTTGGCAATGATGTTGCAGTGAAAATTGTGTGCCAACTAGCTGTGATGACAACAAAAACGAAGCGTATGATTCACTGGAGTTCATTTCCCGCTTTCTTCCTCAAAGCAGGGAGGATACCGACGCCTCCTTTAATGACAGCGATTTCACTCGAAACCGAAAATTGCCTCTAGCCATCACGCTTGCTCTGCTTATTAACATGGTCAGGCCCGGCAAGCGTTTCGGCTACCAGGAAGTAATCAACCGGTTCTTCAGCGACACCGGCCTGGCTCATGATAAAGGCTCCACTCCACCGGACAAGGCAGCCTTTTTGCGAGCAAGAAAAAAAGTGCCCTTTGATGTTCTCAGCGGCCTCTTTGAGAAAGCCGTTGAACAAGCCACAGGCCTTGCTTCGAGTTGTGGCGGAGCGAAATGGAATGGTTTTCGCCTTGTCGCCATCGATGGCACGAAAAAGAATGTTCCGTATAGTGAGGAGTTAGTGCAAACTTTCGGCGTCCCCCATGGGGCCCATTATCCACAACTCCTCTCTTGCGCCCTTTTCGATGTTTTGCTCAAGATTCCTCTTAATCTTATGTGGGGTGCCTATGACGTGAGCGAGAGGACTATGGCTTTGGAATTGACCAAAGACCTTGGCCCGGGCGATTTGCTCTTACTGGACCGGGGGTATCCTGGTTTCGAACTCTTCGAAAAATTACTGAGTCGTGGCATCGACTTTCTCGTGCGTCTACAGGATAACGGTTTATTCAAACCTGTCTCCGAGTTTCTTGCCGAGGGACACAGGGACGGCAAGATAACCTTGCACCCACCGAAAAAGTTAGTCCGTCAGCGGCTGAGGAACGGTGAGCCCGCACCAGAGCCGATTCGGTTGCGAGTGGTCAAGGTGAAAACCAAGGGAAACAAGACAGCCCTCTTTATCACCACGTTGACAAACAAGGGCGAATACCCTGCGAGCGCATTACGGGAACTCTACCATCTTCGTTGGGAGGAGGAAGAGTTTTATAAGCTTATCAAAGAGCTGCTGGAAGCCGAGAATTTTCGCGGTAAAAGTCGCCAGTTCATTGACCAGGAAGTCATGGCCATTTATCTCTATTGCCTCTTGGTCCGCATCATGATGATGGAGGCAGCCATGAAACACGATATTGCGCTCAGCGGGATATGCCAGCAGGCGGCATTTCTAGCGGTAACACGGTTCATGGATAAACTGCTGGTCAGCCAGACGCTCGAGGACTGCCAGCACTGGCTAGAACTCTGCCTCACTGAAATCAGCTGGCAGCGATACAAAAAACGAACGGGTCGCTCATTTCCCCGGATTTCCAAACGGAGTTACGGGAAATGGGGACGCCGCTCGGCTTAAGTCAACGGCATTGAGAGGTGGCTGCGCGAATATGGATTCCTGCACGGGAATGCGAAAAAAATCCGTATGCTGGTCCAGTTGGTCCTGCACGTCGTTATCAGGCCGCAGCCGCCTCGTCCCCGACCAGTGTTTGCCTGCCCTCATTGCAAGCAACCGATGCGTATTGTGTGCTTTAGAAATTCTTACCGCCAACCAGGGTAACCTTTAAGCGAGGCACCGCTTCACCGTCAAGAAGCACACAGGAGGAAAACTCTTTTATGAGCAGCGAGCCGCTTTTTAACGCCTGATAGAGGCGAATGCATTTCTACGTCCTGCGTTCAGCACTACCATCCTGGTAGTGCTTCCAGCATATTCCAGAGCAATATTTATTTCCTTTGTGAGACCGGGCTTGTCCAATCCCGGATAAGATTGCGGTTCGTTCGTGCCTCACTCACACAATCTATCCTTGTTCGGTAGAGGCGGCTCACGCCTATCGATTTGCAGCTAAAAAAAGCAGAACAATTCGCCAGCGACAAGAAGAACTCCCAAAAAAGATCATTGAAATTTCATGGAAAGCTCAGTGTCGTCTCTGCGACCGTTACCGACACATGATGGCCAAGGGCAAACAGGTCAATGTCACCAAAACAGCCATTGCAAGAGAGCTCGTGGGATTTACCTGGGCAATTGCACAGGAGTTAGCCCAAACATCTCCGATAAACGCATAGCAACAGGAGGTTCTAAGGAACGCCTACGATAGGGCTCAAACAAAAAATAGAACATATCTTCCGTTTATGACCAGGGGCGCGGTCACGGTCAGGGGAATCCTCGAATCTCCTGTAGGAATAGGCAAATTGCTAAAACTCCCGCCGACAGATAGAGGCAGCTCCGCGACGAAACCAATTCATTCGGTACCCAACCCGCGTATATCAGATTGATCAACCGTCGTAACTCTGACCCCGCCTTTGGCCATAACCTGGAAGAAGTAAATCACCTCTATATTTGCATTGATATTCCGATAAAAAAGAGGTCGCGGGGTGCTGTTTGCTATTGACGAGGATTAACCATATCAGGAGTAATGTGGACTCTGCGGAAAACGCGGTGCGTCCCATATTATTCCACGGTGGCATTTCAAGGCACCTGTCCCATCCACTTTCTTCATCAGCCAAGCTTAAACAAAGCAACCGTCTGTTGTAACTCCTCTGCCAATTCTCGTAAATTTATAGAGCGATCTTGAACAGAACTGCTGTTTACAAGAACTTGAGACGTAGAATCGTTAACGCTTTCAATTTCGGATGCTATAGAATGAACGGTTGCTGAGCTGTGGCTGAGATTCTTGTTCACTTCCTGAATACCTAACGATGCTTGAGTAATATTCTCTGTTATTTCGCGGGTAGCCTCCGATTGCTCGCTAACGGCACCCGCCATACCGTTGATGATTCCGTTAATGTTTTGAATGATACTGGCCACGCTATTAATTTGGGCAACGGCTTCTTCCGTAGTCGTTTGAACATCATCGATTCGTGATTTGATGTCCATTGTGGCGGTCGCTGTCTGCTTGGCAAGCTCCTTGATCTCGTTGGCCACCACAGCAAAGCCCTTTCCGGCTTCTCCAGCACGGGCCGCTTCAATGGTTGCATTAAGCGCAAGCAGATTTGTTTGTTCGGAAATTTCGGTGATAGCCTCCGTGACGTGGGTGATCTCCTTGGCAGCCCTGCCCAAGTCAGACATCAAATCAGAAGCATTTTTCGCCTGCCGCACCGCCTCTTCCGAAATTGATCGAGCCTGAGTAGCGTTCGATGAAATATCACCTATGGTTCCTGACATCTCGCCAGCGGCCGTGGCGACGGTAGTCAAGTTGGTCGATGATTCTTCCATAGCAGCTGCCACCGCCTGAATATTCCCAGTCATATCATGAGTTGCGCTAGAAACAGAATGGGCACTTTTTGATGTCATATTGGCCTGGTCGGTCAACTGATGTGCAATCGTCGTTAAATCCGTCGAAGAGTCTTTTAAAGTCACGACGCCTTCGACAACCTTGCTCAGAGTGCTTTTAAGCTGACTGGACATCCTGTTCAAGGCATTGATACATTGGCCGATCTCATCCTTTCCTTGAGCTACTAGCGAAGTGCTGAAATCTCCTCGCGCCATTTGCTCAGCAAAGAGAGCGGCATTGAGCATCGGTCGGCTAATCGAAATACTAACGATAGTCCCCAAGGCGATGCTGAAACAGACACCAGTTACAAGAAAGATGGTTATGATCGTTTTAGTATGTTTTCCGTTGGCAATCATCTCCTCGGAAGTCTTATTGAAAATTCCCTCTGCCTCTTTTACCAACAAGCCTATACCTTCCTCAAAATGATAAATGTGATTCTTAATAGGACTCATCAATTTATTGGCACCTTGTGGGGTTATGCTCGGATCAGCGATAACCTTATTCGCTATATCCTGAAAACCGGTAAAATATTGATTATACGATTCCTCACTCTTCTTCAGGGCCTGCTTCGTTTCCATGGAAAGCGTTGCGCTGTTTGCTGCAAGTTCGATTGCCTGGCGTAACGAAGTGTGTGTTTTTTCAGAGACTGAACGGAATTTTCCAAGATACTCCCGCTGTTTCTCCGGAGCTCCAATGTTAAGAAAGACATCCTTTTCAAAACGACGATGATTAAGCGCTTGAATTTCCAATTGCTCAGCCGTAACCAGGAGTAGCATTTCTTTCTTTTGTAATTGTTCGAGGTCCTGGGCTGTTTGTGATAGCGTGAAGTATCCTTTGCCCCCCACGATTATCGTAACAAGAGAGGTGAGCAAGAATCCACCTAGCAGCTTCTTTCGTAAAGAGATGTTTGTGAAAAACCCGACATTCATACCATGCTCCCTTGAACCAAAACTGAACGAATGACAATTTTGTGGAAAATATATTTTGGAAAAAATCAAATATGAATGGAGTATAGCAAGCTATTCGACTATCGAAAGAATAAAAAATCAGGCGCAAGAAATCGCCAGAAGATTTTTTTGGGTAGCCTCTACCCCCAGAGGCACCGCGCTGGGAAATGTTGTTTCAATACTATTGAGTTCACGAAGCAACCTGTGCTGTGGACACAGTGAAAAGCAATGTGGTGGAAAGGAAAACAGGCACCGAGACCGGGAGTTGACCCCACCGCCTTCCTTTGCGACTCAATGCCATTCGAGTATGCCGTGATACCTTCTCGGGATACCACTGGGTCGTAGGTCGTAGGGGTCGGGCCGGCTCCTTTCCTTCCCTTCCGTTGGTTGAACTCCTGGCCAGTCCTTCCTGCAATCAATTGAATGGAGCTGGGTATGACATTCTGCCCCTTATCATCAGCAGCTAAAAGATGGATATGATTCGATGTAACGGTGTAATTCAGAATAGGTAAACCATATCTTTTTTTTGCTTCCAGGAGTCAGTGAAGCCACCTTTGACTATCCTTAGAAAATTTAAGCAAAAATTCTCTCTTATGGCATCGATGTGTAATGTGCCAAACCTGCCCCGGTATATAATGCCTTTTAGCTCTTGCCATCGCTATATCACTGCTTTTTTGCCTGAAAACCTCGAAATAGCCCTGCTTTCGAGCCCTTTTTAAGCTCAATTTTCAATCTTTTCAGATTGTTGGCGTGGCCCGACCCTTACCGCCCGACCCTTACCGCATATTCCAGAGCAATATTTATTTCCTTTGTGAGACCGGGCTTGTCCAACCCCGGATAAGGTTGTGGTTCGTTCGTGCCTCACTCACACAATCTATCCTTGTTCGTTAGCTGTGGTCGACCCGAAATTAAGAATCAGTCGCCATATTAAAAGTTTTCAATAGAACGCAGATATTCATCAAACAATTTTACAAAAATGTTATCTATCAATATTAGTATAGAAAAATAGACAAAATAATTGTCGTATATATAACCTCCACTGACTAATGTATTTAGAGTTGGTAGATTCTGTTGGTAAGAAAAAGTATTGTGAGCGACTCTATTTCTATGCCTATATAAATGATCGGTATATATTTCATCTAAAGATTTTTCTGCACTTCCTATCCCCGACAAATTACTCCTATTAGTAAATAGATTATTTTTGTCATGGACAAAATATCTTTCAGAAACTGCGCTCCAAATTTCTTGGTATTCATGGAAGCCTTTTTGCGCCCAAACCATCAAGTTTGAACCCATAAATGAATTCTTCACTTTTTTTGATGACTCATTCAGAATATTAGGCCTGTCAATAGACAATGGGTCAAATGGTTCATTTTTAAACTTGCTTATTTGCTCAACCAAATCCTTATAAATTTCTTTTTTTTCTTGGTAGCTGGAGCATTCCCCCAGTGGCTTTTTATAATATCTCAAGTATCGATATTCATAATCGTTGGTTGCCATCTCCCAGCTAATGCATTTCATTTTTTGTTCTAGAGCGCCGGTCATTTTCAAAAAAACAGATTGCATAACGTAGTCGCATAGTGGGTATGTTTCAATACCGAAACCTGCACCACTGGTGGCAGATACGACATCTCCCAGCATGCTTGATATTGATGACAAAATAAAATTATTGTGATTCATTAATTACATATCTTCCATAAATAGATATTGAATAACTAATGCGGTTTCTTAAGTGACCTAGATTATTTGGGCTTTTCTGGTGGGAGCGATCACTCTTAAATTGATTTATATCTCTTCCCAAACGCTCTCTTAATTCTTCTGATTTAGATACATCTATTTGTTTCTTTCGAAATAGAGTATGATAAGTCAATCCGAAAAGAAACATATCTACATCAACAATAGAAGAATAATTCCCGAAAACATCTAGTTCTTCAAGAGATTTTTTCAACCTACCCAGACTGTTCTCATATTCCTTATTTGGAAATACATTAGAGAACTTCCCGAAAATCACCGATTCCTCATCGCTAATGGCAGCGTAAAGATACTCCTCGTAATATTTTTCCATTCTCTGCTTGTAGCTTCTAGCTACTTTCTTTTCGTCGCCATCATTATGATATTGCGATAAAAGCGCTAAATATCTAACAAAGTCAGATTTTGTTTCATTGCTAATAATTTTGATTAATATTTTTTTTGAAAATCCAGGCGAAAACAGATTAACAAGGTCTTGATCAAGGAAATATAGAGATGCTCTACTTTCCTGGGGAAGCAGGGGTTCTCCTTGAATATTTATATTTCTGAATACAGAGGAATAATATTTTTGCTGCTCTTTTTCATTTGATGTTTTTGGAACAAGGTACGAAAAACCTAAAAAGTTCTTTTCAAGAAAATCATCATCCAAATTTAAGCTTATCGCCTTATAATTGTTGTCACGAATTTTACTTAATATTTCTTCCTTGCTTTTTCCTTTGCTTGTCAATTCCCCAACATTCCACTCAAGAATGTTGTCAAATTGGCTTTCCTCATCGGGGTCATCATTGTCGTTGGCAAACTCTTCGATGGCCCTCTTATATGTTTGAATATCAGGATACAACCCTAAGTACGCCAAAACGACGCTGGTAATTCTTTGCTGGCCGTCAAGAATTAAATTTTTATTCACTCCACCTGAGTTAAAGGCACCAATTGTAATGGGAGGTACAAACTGATTTTTCCTAAACGTATCAATGAGAGTCTCTACTTTTTTTTCACTCCATACGAAGTAACGCTGATATTCTGGAAGAATAATATTCTTCTTGAGAAGTAGTTCGATCCAATGCTTGAGGGAATATTCCCCGTAATAAACTCTATTATCCATTCACTTGCCTGCTTTCGAATTTCAACTGATCATTATTCCCCATCTGTAAATTCAATGCTATTTACCTTTTTTTTACACATAACGTTGCGATAACCGGCCAGCGCGCTGTTTGCAGGCCGGAGTTTATTGGTTTATTCTACATTAATTTTCATCAGTAAGGAATTCCAGGTCGACCATTTTGGCATTTAGGACATTTTCTCTCAAAAATATCAGAGCCATTCGCACCATACATTTCTCCACATCCAGGCTCTAGGCATTTTAATTTATAAGAATATTGTCCATGGTCGCTCCCTTTAAGCCCACGAGTGCCAAGTACTTCTTGATTATTGCAATTCACGTAACCAATTTTTGTCGTACTGGTTGTGCCAGATCGCATAATTTTATCCTTACTTTGTATAGACGTAGAAGTGAGAAGACCTAAACGTAAATTGAGAGGTAAATTCGGGGCAAACCACGATTACTTAGATCAGTTTTCCCGCCCTCAGGTATCCGCCCAATCGGTCAACAGTCGAGTAGCCCAGGGGAATCGCCCCCCTAGGCTCTCACAGATCCGGACGTGAACCTCTCAATTCATCCGGCTCCTCATGCCCGCCCCATATTTTAACAGAGGTTTGAATTACTTCGAGGTTCCTCCCATCTCTGGTTGACCCAAAAGCACTCCTGGACATGTTACCCCCTTCGCTCCATCTCCATTACAGAGGCTTCAACACTACTACGGGGTAATCCGCCCCTGTGCTCCGCATCGGTACTCTCACCCTTGTGGGGCCTCCACTTGGATTTCTCCCTTGTCATCGGAACGACAGGTTCCCACGTTCCACACGAAAGCCCGGATCATGTTCACGCCACCTTTATGCCGGCTGCCGTTCGGACAGTAAACAGGTTCCCTCCGAACTAATCCCGGGATGGAAATAGCTCCCGGTTTTGACAGCAACTTAAATTTTCGACACCTCATCAGTGGTTCATGGTTATTCGTCTCCATGATCCATACCTGACCCGATCCTAGGCCGGGCCTTTTCCCTTAACGCTCACCACCATGGCTCTTTACCACAGCAGCTTAAGGTGGTTTGGAGCCTGCTCCTGCAAGCCGACCCCGAGGGACCTACCCTCATCTTTCGTGCAGCCTCGTGGCGCACTACTTCCAATTTATACGTACCTTTTTATTATCAAACTAAAACCACTACCCATCCACCCCAAAGAATTCTGGTTCTTTTCGTTCACTGCAGTTTGCATTTAGTTTGTTGGCGATATCAGGGACTGTACTTGTTTCCCAGATTCTTGCCTGTTCCGGGCAGCCTTTGATGCAGGCACAGCAGAGAATACATGCTTCGGTTTTCGTTGAAACAGCTGTTTCCTCGATTGAAATAGCGCCTGTTGGGCAGAGGGTGGCACAGGTACCGCAAAGCGTACATGCGCTCTCCTTCGTCACCGGGGCGAGATTCAAAGCATGTCGTTCCTTGTAGGGATGGTTTCCTGGTAAGGGCAGGTCTTTCACCTCTTCCCATGATTGCAATGCGTTGATCTTTTCCCTCACCTTTCTTCCCAGATGGATCGCCTGCTGTGTATCCTGTTCATCCGGTCGACCATTGGCTATGGGGACCTCTCGGGTTGCAAAGGAATGTTCACCGATGAAGGCAGCACCGGCAATGGGAAGAAATCCCAGGGAAAGGGCGAGTTCTTTCAACTCCAGCAAGGCATCTTCAAACGCTCTGTTTCCGTAAACAACAACGAGAAGCGCGGGAGTCTTTTTTGCCTGGAGCTGTTGAAATCGCTTAATCGCATCAAGCGGCAAACGCCCCCCATAGACGGGAGCGCCTATAAGAGCAAGTTCATCAGACGAAAAACCACTTTCCTGCGGTTCTGGTTGGGGCAAGGTCAGGTTCATGTGCTCAATCTGGGGAGCAGCAATACCTTCAGCTATACTTTTTATAATTTTTCCGGTGGTACCGGTTGGTGAAAAAGTGATGAGTCTGACTTTTTGTATCTCCATTTCTCTCCCCTTGTTTTTTCAAGGATTTTTGCGGCATTCTTTTTTCTCTACCATGCGTTGTGCGATTGTGCAACAGGCTTGAGCGCTCAAAATTCTCTCGAAAAATCAATGCGCTACGTTGTGGCAGTCCCGTAATTTTCGGCATTGAAAAATATGATTACCATCAAAGCTCCGCTGGAAAGGAAGAATTTGTGCCGGGTGCCACTTCTCTGCCGCACAATGCAAAAAGTCGGTAAACCGTTCGCTCTGTCGCGGGCATGGCCCGTCTCCTACAGCCTCCCGAATGTCATCTGACGAGAGGAGTGGGCCTTGCCCGCGACAAATATTGCAGCTGAATTTCAGTGGTAATCAAACTGAAGGGTGTCTTGAATAATTAGATTTTTCAACCAAGAGTTTCGTTTTGAAACAATTGTTCCCCTCACCTGTTTCAGGTTGAACCAACCCAAAACATCACCTCATCTATCATCCTGTAATTCCGATACTTACACTCTGGCATCAATCCTGCTTTTCTCATACCATTCGTGATGAACAAAAAATGTATGGCTGACAAAAAAAAGAGGGTCACGCATTTTGAGAATCTCATAACAGTCGAAGAGCCGAGCGTTAAACTCTCGTAAAATCAGCCCATTATAAAGCAACAGCATCGTTTGCGAAATTTTTCCCGCAAGCGCTACTCTCACTCTCCTGCAATCAAAGGGTGCACAATGCGACTAGTTCTTGGTATTTATCAGAAGAAAGAAGAAATTAATGAAGAGCTGACAGCTCAGGGGATAGAAGGGAAGCGCATCTGCCAGGTGGGGCCCTTTAGCTCCCGGACCCTGGCCCTGGAATGGATGAATTTCATGGAGCAACAGCTGCAGCCCAGTCAGATAAAAAAAGTTATCGTGGGCCATATCTATCCCAACACCTGGTACGGGACAGCAGTGGCACTCGAATAACACCTGAATCCGTGACGGCGGATGGTCTCTGAATAACATCTTCAGTTGATAATGCAGAAATTTTCAAACTAATTTATTTGCTATTCAGTTTCAGAATGCCCACGGATCCAGGTAACAGGCCCGGCGCACGCATGGGGTTTGCGGGAAGAGGAGCAGGACATGCCCAAAATTTTTGCCATTGGTGATATCCACGGATGCCACCAGAAACTCGTCACGCTCCTGGCCCGCCTCCCCGTAGATCGCGACCAGGATACCCTGGTCTTTCTGGGCGATTACATCAACCGCGGCCCGGATTCACGCAAGGTGCTCGACACCTTACTCTCCGTCAAGCGGGACTATCGGAATACGGTTTTCCTCAAGGGGAACCACGAACAGGCCCTTCTTGACTATGAACTCTACGGGGATGTCGAGGATCTGCGTCTGCTCCGGGTCATGGGGATCGAGGCCACGGCAGCGAGTTACGGCGTCTCGTTGCGCCGCCTGACCGACCTCTCCTGCATGTCGTCTGAACACCAGCAATTTCTCTTTGATCTGCAACTCAGTTACACCGCAGGCAACTACCACTTCTGTCATGCGGAGCACTCCCCCATCCAGCTTACGCCCCATCCCCAGGAAACGCTGCGAGAACGCATGCAGCGCCGCCACCATGAGGTCCAACTCCTTTCAAGCAGACGTCTTGGTCAGGAGGCGGATCTGGCTCCGCAGCCCGAGCAGGTGATCATCTTTGGGCATCTGCCTTTCGCCACCCCACTGGTTCGAGCCGATCGCATAGGTATCGATACCGGAGCGGTCTATGGGAATCTTTTGACCGCAGTGCAGTTACCGGAGCGGATTTTCTTTCACGCCTGATCCGCTTGCCGTCGTTCAATTGCCTGCAGGGCGCGCACACTGTCAAACTCACCACCTAAAAAGGCCTCGGCCAGGGCAATGGGAATGGTGTCGTTCTTCATCATGCCATCAAGAAAACGGCTGAAACCAAAGAGCCGCCCAATCATGATCAACTGCTCACGGATTCGTTTTTTATCCGCGCCAACGAGCGAGGCGGTGACCAGATCGCCAACCACGGTGGTGTAAAAACTGTTGTGTTCCAACACATGCTGGAAAAAAAGCGCCCGCCGATGGCTGCGTTCCTGCCCTGCCCCGCCACCTTTGAGACGAAAACGAATATAGTTGGCGTGGGAATCCCGCCCGCAGACCGCATCCACCATGGCAAAATGAAATTCGACCCGCGCATTGAGGTTGAGATAATCGCGGGCGGTGAGCGCATAATTAAAGGTGCCTGCCGGACGGGGGCCCCGGCTATCCAGTAGAGTACGTGACATGACCGAGGGCAACACCTCCACATCCGAAGGTGCGACCCAGCGCAGCCCCGGCGTGGTCATGCCGTCACACAGGGCAGCCAACGGCACGGAAAGCACATCCTCACGCTTGAGTATTCGCCGCAATTGAAAGCGTCGCCGCTTGGGATTATGCCTGCGGATACCGCCACCAAGGTCAATAACCAGAAAGGTAAACGGCACCCCGATATCCATGGGACGGAGCAATCCCCCGGCGTCCTCCATAACCTGATCTCCGGTGGAAAACATGGTCAGGACCGCCATCTCATGGGTATAACGAATGATATCGTGGATAGACCGGCATTCAGCCAGGGAAAAGGTGGGGCCGTAGGCGTCGGTGAGGTTCAGGGCCACGATCCGGTCGCGCAGATTTTGGCGTACCGGGGAGAGACTCATGGTTGCCGGGGAACCGGAGGCATGGCCTCGAT
The DNA here is from genome assembly GCF_016919065.1 of Desulfobulbus rhabdoformis. Lineage (GTDB taxonomy): Bacteria > Desulfobacterota > Desulfobulbia > Desulfobulbales > Desulfobulbaceae > Desulfobulbus > Desulfobulbus rhabdoformis. The sequence continues at coordinate 14,741 of NZ_JAFFQA010000060.1, forward strand.
TGGCAGAACCGCCCGTAAGCCATTTTTCATGGGTCTTGAGCGCCTGCTCCCGCACTGCTTCCGGAACATCAAGAACCAATCCGTGATCTGCATCCAGCAGAATCCACTGGTTCTCCTTCAAATCGGAGAGACTGCTCTGGGCGCCGGTTATCATCGGTACCCCGCATTCTCGCGCCACGCAGGCCAGATGGTCGGTGGGGTTGCCCATGTCGACCAAGATACCTGCACACTGGGGCAGGAAGCGGGCGGCATCGACAATCGAATGCGGCAACGCCAGAATCAACGGAGCCTTCGCAAGAATTGCTTTCAGATCCGCTTCCAGCTGCTGCAACTCAAAGATGGAGTGAATCAGCCGCACCTGGCCCACGGCCTTTCCGGCTGAGGCGCAAAAACCGGTGCAGAGCGGCTCGGTCATGGTGGGCAGCTGTGGGCGACTTCCCGAGGAAGACGCCACCCGCAGCGGACGCGCCTGGAGGATGTAGAGTTTCCCCTGCCAGGATGCCCACTCGACATCCTGGGCGATCCCCTCCATACTCTCGATCGTCCGACCAAAGCCCACCAGCTGCTTAAGTGTTTCCTCGTTTAAAAGCGGATCATCTCCTTCCTCATCAGGAACCGTTTCCATCCGCAGGCCCCCATCGGTTGCCGGGACCTCCCTGTGGGTCTTCCGGGCTATATGCTGTTCTATGGCCTGCCCCTCTTCGGAGCCACAGACAACGCTTTCCCCGTCTCCCAGGCAACGTAGCGGCCGGTAAAGATCCGCAGGGACCTCCCCGCCAACCGCCGTGGTTCCCAATCCTGGCACCGCGCTGATCAGCATGCGTCCATTTTCCGGTTGCGAGGGATCCAGGGTAAACAGGACGCCAGCCGACTCTGCCGGAATCATCACCTGCACAAGAACCGCGAGGTCAAAATCAAAGGGCGCAAGTCCGGCATTGATGCGGTAGGCAATGGCCCTCGCGCTAAAGCCACTGGCAACGACCTGACGGCAGGCATCCAAAAGCGCCTCCTGGCCCCGTACATTCAGGATCGAGGTAAACTGACCGGCAAACGAGTGTTCGACACCATCTTCCGTCGCCCCACTGGAACGTACTGAAACAGCGAGGGGGTGCTTGAAATCCCGTCCTTCACTTCGTTCAAGCGCTGCCAGGTCTTCATAGGCCTTGAACAGAGCCGTGGTCACATCGGGCGGCAACGGCGTCTGCAAAATGAGCGCAGAGATGGTTTCTGCAGCTTCTTCGGTGGGTAGGCGCCCTATTTCCACATCCCGCAGCAACGGTCGAATCTGTTCCGCCAACTCGGTACTGTGGAGAATCTTTTTACAGGCCCGCACTGTACAGACAAAGCCGGTCGGCACCGGCAATCCCATCTGCTTGAGCCGGGCGAGATTCACCGCTTTGGCACCGGCCTGCATTACGGATTTGGGTTCCAACTGCTCCAGAGGCACACAGGCTCTGCGCGTCAAGGTCATCTGCCCCAGGCTGCGCAGCTCCTTGTAAATCAGTTCCCCCAGATTGCCGTTTATGGCATACAACGCCTCGTAGCGCCCATGACTCAGCAGGTTGAGGCCATCAACCAGCTCACTGCTCACGCCAAGGAGTTCATCCACGGTGGTGCGAATGTCAGCAGCCTCCGCCCGGTGCAGTTGTCCATCAAGGCTGACGATCAGCTCCAGCGCCTTGCCGTTATTCTCAAGAAAGATACGAAAGGCGTGATACCGGGCCTTTAAGAGAACAAGCGCAGCCTCCTCCTTGTTTTGCCGTCGCCTTGACCACCACTGGAGCAACGATTTAACAACGTTCATCTTCTTCCTCCGTATCGGAGCTGCCCTGACAGAAGGCGGGCAGAAACTGGTCGGCAAACTGGACAAATCGACGTTCAATATCGCTCTCGCTGCGCATGTTGGTATCCTGCTGGCGAGTCGCGGCCGTCAAGGCACCAAGGGCAAACAGGGCTGAGCGCAGGACATCGGGCTCCATCAACTTGAGTCGGGCAGTAATCAGATCTCCCTTGATACTGGTTTTGAACTCCATGGCCGCCAGGACACGGGCGATAAAGCGGGCGCGCCGCCCACGCCGCTCAGGATCGGCCAGCCCGCCGACAAAACGGAAATAGACATAGTTACGACTGATGTCTTCGCCCAGATAGGCGTCGATCACGCTGAAGTGGTAGCCCATGCGTAGGCTGAGGTTGATGTACTCGCTGCCGATAATCGCCAGATTCACCCCCAGAGTATCGGCAGGAGCTGCCAAAAGTCCCATACTGCGTGGCATACCGGCAAGAATATCACGCATGCCGAGGCTCGGTGCCTCTATTTCCCAGGCGCGGGGATCAACCAGCCCCTCCAGAAAGGCGCGAAAGGGGACAGAGATCACCTGCTCCGGACCGGGCATGGACGTGCTTTCGGCATCCAACCCACCGCCAACATCAAGCACGCGAATATCCATAGGGAGGCCCAGAGCCAGGGAACGTGTACGCAGGGTTCCCAACGCCGGATGCCGCTCTTGAAAATGGGCCAGTTCATCCACCGCACTTTCATGGCAAAAATGAATGATATCATGGAAGGTGCGGCAATTTTCCGCTGTGAATTCCTGGGTTTCTGGATTGACCAGATGCAGCGGCTGAATGAAACGCAGCAGGCGGCGCAGCAGGCGGTACTCACGATGCTGCGGCGTGAGATCCAGGCTTGAGGCGTCAAAACGCAGCAACTGCTCAACAATGCCCTCATAGACCCTGGTTTCGCCGCCATCAACCGTGACATCGATGCCCTCTGGAAGCTGCTCAACCGCAGCAGGCAGGCCAAAGATGGAGGGCAAACGCAATTCACGGGCAACCGTGGCCAGATGACCGGCGGCGGAACCAAATTCCGTGACCAGAGCCGCAGCCCGCTGCAGTACCGGAGTCAGATGCGGCGAGGCCACCCGAGCGACAGCCACCCCGCCGGGGGGAAAATCCTGCGGGTCGGTTTGCTCGTCAACATGAAAAACCGGCCCGGCGCCGACACCGGACTGGCCCGTCTGCCCACCCCGGCAGAGGACGGGGGCTGAAACCGGTACCTCATCAATATCAGTCAGTTCCAGATCAACCTTCAAGGGGCGCAGACGGGTGATACGAAAAATTTTATCCTCCCAGAGCTGCCACCGTACCTCAAGAGGCGCACCATAGAGTCGTTCCAGGAGCATGGCGGTCTCGGCCAGTTTTTTCAGCTGTCCGGGTTCGACCAGGCCGGTCCCGTGACCAAGATGACGCCTTCCCTTGGCAAGATCCGTGGCAAGATAGCCACCGGTAAACCTGTACCCCGACGGACGTGTTGGAATACTTGACTGCAGCAGATCAAAGGGAGAGGTTCTCCGCAGCAGATAGGCATCTTCCTGGCCATCCGGGGCAAAAACCTTCGCGACCAGCCCATCCACGGCGCCAAAAGGATTGTCTCCGAGAGGCCGTGTCTGGATGGCCCCCTTGAGCACAAAAGGAGGCTGCGGATAGACAAAAAGGGCACAGTTGATCGCGGAATACGGTATGTGGGACAGCTCCAGGGCAATTTTTTGAACGATCTGTTCAAGCCCGTGAAGCAGCAACTCTATCTCCTTGCCCTCCTCGCCGGAAGACGAGCCTTGCCGGCGATCGGCCAGCGAAAATTCATCCTGACTCAGCAGGGTCATCGTTTCGAGGTCCACACGGGTCAGAGTGACAGCAGACCGCTGCACATCGGCCTGCACACGAAAATACCCCACCTCCTGCAGGGGTTCATCATCCGCGTCAATGCGGGTTGCGACCACAACCATCGGTTCCTGGGGATAGTCCTCAATCAGATGATGCAGATGATCGATGATGGCCCCACGAGCCTCCTCAAGCCGTTTACTCGAACCGCCCCGGGTGCCGATGGACCAGGACTGCATGGGATCAAGCGCCCGTATCCCGTCAATGGTCACGGCAAAACCATCAACCGGATCCACCCAGGGGTGATAAAACAGCTCCGCAAGACAGACCAGATCCATGCCCACCAGAGACTCATGCTCCCAACCTATGGAGCTTAACGGGGGAACGGCCTCATCGGCCAGGGCATGCACATTGTTGGCAAGGATATCGTCCAGCAGGGTCCGAATTTCCTGGTAGCGATCATAAAGGGGGATATGACGATTTCCGGTCAGCGCGTTCAGGCTGTAGGCAACATGGTGCACTCGATTAGCGATGCTGGAGACTGAGGACTCGAGAAAGCTGCGGTCAAAGATGTATTCGCCGCCCAATGCCCGCTCCATCTTGGCCATCTCTTCCAAAATGGTGTTGTTGAGCAGAAGAATCCGCTTAAAGTTGTTGAACAGCGCCTGCAAGCGCCAGAAACTGACCTCTTTTGCGGTGTCACGCCCAGCACCTCCCATTCGGCGCCACCAGTGTCGAATGCCATCAGCCATGCCAGCCTCTTTAGGATGTGGGGCCTGCCAGAGTTTCCTGGCGTTTTTGTTCGATACGCTTCACGCAATCAAGGATATCCCGTAACTTGAAGGGTTTGGCGACAAAATCAAACGCACCTTTGCGGTACGATTCCTTGGCGGTCTCCAGAGTGGCAAATCCGGTTATGACGATCACCTGGGTATCAGAGGAGATATCCTTGGCCTCATGAAGGATCTGAATACCGTCAGCCCCTTCCATCTTCAGATCGGTGACCACGATATCAAAGTGCAACTCCCGGAGTCGAGCGAGCGCCTCGGTACTCTCCGTGAAGGTTTCCACCGTATGCCCCATCTTCTGAAAGGCTGGCTTCAGCCGTTTACAGACAATGGGCTCGTCATCGAGAATAAGAATCCTCATGGGCTCTACTGCTTCGTTTGTTGCGATCATGCTCCTCTCCAACACCCTTTACGATAGAACAACTGGTGTCCCGATGAATCCCCTGGGATTCCGGGACATACACCTTGTATCCGTGAGCATTCATCAGTGCGTCAGTTTCGTTGTTTGTGGCATGCCGATTAAAGTACACTGTATCGGCTTGTTACGAACAATGAAGGTGGCGTGCTGATGGGTGCCCTGAAAGGCGGCGGGTGAAACTGAACAGTACATGAATTTGTTCAATAATCTTCGCCATTTAAAATGGACACATTGTCCGTACCCATCCGCCGTCACGGATACAAGGATATATACCTCTCCCGAACCTGGTACACAATCCTTTCTCCTGGTACCTCGCCCCCACGCGTTCACGGAGTTTGCTCAGCTTTACGGCGGGCAGACCTTCATTGCCTGAAGAAAAAGCTCCACATGCTGATCAATATCACTGTCTGCATGCATACGAGCGTCGAGTTGCCGCGTATACCCGATAAGTCCCCCCAGCATTCGCATGCGGGCAACCATGCGCTCAGAGGAGAGTTTTTTTAACCGGCCAACCACCAGGTCACCGTGTACCTCGACCCGAAAATCATAGTATTGGAGCACGCGGGCAATAAAGGCTGCTCTTCGTGAACGACGAATGAAGGCTGTCACGCCCCCGAGAAATCGAAAATAGATATAATTGTCGTTGATCGTCTCCGAGATATAAGCGTCGATGATGGTGAAATGGTAGCCCAGACGCATATTGATGTTCATGTAATGGGCAAGCACCACCACCAGGTTCCGACCTATTTCTTCCGGCCTGGCCAGGGAGGCGGAGAAGGTACGGGTAAAGCTGGACATGAAGCTGCTCAGATCGACAGAGACCGGCTTGGTACACCACATGCCCAGTCCCCCCATCCCCAGCAGTAACTCCTGCAGCGGCAGGCAGACAATTTCCTCTTCCCGTATGACCGTGGCCTCGGGATCACAGGTAGTGCCACCGCCGCCGTCAATCACCATCAGCCCGAGAGGCAGTTTTGTTTCCAGCCGTTTGGGGGCAGAAAGGTATCGCGCCCCCCGTTTTTCACTGAGATGGATCAGCTCCTCCACCGCTTTTTCATGAATGTAGCGGGTTATGTCATGGTAGGTTCGACAGGCAGCCGGTCTAAACTCATCTCCCTGGGGATCAAGTAGGTGCAAGGGATTCATCAACCGCAGCAGGCGGCCCAACAGACGGTATTCGTAGGAATCCTCAAAGACCTCTTCTTCGATCAGCTCAAAATGATCAAGCACACCGATATTGCCCCGGTACACCGTATTCTGCGTCGCATCCAGGGTAATTTCCTCGTCTGGAGCAAGAAGCGAGGTGGCATCCTCGGTGTTGACAATAGTTGGTATACGGTACTCCCGCGACAGGGTCGCCATGTGGCCGGTGGGCGAACCGACATCCGTGATAATCCCCTGAGCCTTATGCATGATGGTCGAATATCGCGGCGATGTAAAGCGGGAGAGTAAAATGGCGCCATGGGGAAAACGGGCCAGATCCTGATCGTTTTCAACCAAGAAAACCTTGCCCACACCAATGCCCTGTTGGGCGACAAACCCCTTGCCGGAAAAAATGACTTCCGCATCGCGAAAGGCTGCGGAAAGCTCCGGCCCCGGGCTCTCTTCAAGATGGAGATGCAGGGGACGCGACTGGAGGATATAGAGCTGCCCATCAGGACTGAAGGTCCATTCGATCTCCTGGGGCCGCTTGTAATACCGCTCAATGCTCATAGCCGCCCGGGCCAACTGCTCCATCTGGGAGGGACGCATGCTTGGGGCATGCCGATCAGGTTCGGGCAGATCCTGCCATTGGGTACCGCTTTGCGATGCAACCACCAGTTGTCGTGGTTTTTCCGCCACCGTAAGATCGATCAGTTCATAGGGTGGCGTCCGGCTCAGCAGGGCAGTATCAGCCGAATTATCGCCCTGAACGACCGGAGCGCACAATCCCCAGACCGAATTAATTAACATGACGTTGGGGGCGATCTGGGGGGCATAGGTATGGATGACACCACTGACCGATCCCTCGACCATGGCCTGACAGCCGACGGCCATGGCGGTCTCGTTTTCATGAAATCCCTTGACCAACCGGTAGAGCCAAGCCTCCACATCGTAGGCGCTGGCAACCACCTGAAGGTAACTTTCGATCAGCTCCTCGCGGCTCACATTGAGCAGGGATCGATATTGCCCCGCGAAGCTGATGCTGCCATCCTCCCCCCAGGCACTACTGCGCATGGCCACCCTGGGCTGCCGCTTGCCACTGCGTTTGGCAAAGACGTCGTATGCACTGTAGAGAGTTTGAACGATCCGTCTGGGAACGGTAGCGGCAAGAATGCGTTCTTGCACCTCATGGGCTAGCTCCTCCAGAGCGGCAAGCTCATCATTTTGAAAAAGCTCTACAGCCTTATCTGTGTGATCGAAGAGGTGATTGCGCTGGAAAATTTCAAAAAATACGCGGGTGGTAATGACGAAGCCATCAGGGACCGTCAATTCAAGACGGTTCCGAATAGCCCCCAAGGTGGTCATCTTGGCCCCGGCCAGCTCACTCTGCTCATAATCGATATCCGCTATCTCCATGACCCGAGCGCCTCTGGTAATCACAGGGTGGCCGGCCAATTCCTCGCCAATGGCATAGCGAATCCGCTCGAAGGCGAGGAAGAGATCTGCATTTTTATGCTGATTAAGAATGGAATAGTCTGAAATGAGCTTAAAAACCTGGTCGCCGATTTTTTCTGCAGCCTCGGCTATATAGTGTCCATCAAAAATATACTCGCCTCCCAGCTTGTCCCCCATGTCCGCCATGAGTTCAAGGATCTGGTTATTGCGTTCGAGAATGCTCTGGAACTTTTTAAAAAGTACCGTAAAGGGAAGAGCCTCTCGAGAGGGGCGCCAGAAAGCGAGTATTTGCTGCAGAGATTTGAGCATACGTTGTTAGTGGGCTTCCTTGCTTTGAAAGACAAGACCGATTGCCAAACCACTCACCAGGGCGATCACCGTAGCCATAACGCCGTACAGCACACTTTTCTGGTAGGCCAGATTTGAAAGCCACTTGGGAAATCCTGAGAGAGCCGCTTCAATACTCGCCTGGGCATCACCGACGACAGCCCCGTTTTTCACCGCAACCGCCTCAACGGTATAGGCTCCCGGTTTCAGGGACGAGGGAACCTGAATATGGGCGGTATAGTGTTGCATCCCGTTTTTAACCGGACCAAGACTGATACCTGTGGTCTGTTCGTTATACAGGCCTTCTTTCTCTTTGAGCAGGAGCAACTGATGGCGGACATCCATTGCCTGATGCTCCCCCTCTTCTTCCACACCAACCTCCCCCAGTATTGTTTCAATCTGATACGGGGTCGCAGCCTGGCCGAGTTCCGCCAGGGCCTGGGTGGAACGAGTCAGACAGACACTGGGGACATGACTCAGCGTCACCTTGGCCACATTCATCCATAACAGGCCAAGCACCTTTCCTTTTTCTCGCAGATGGAGATCACTTGGCGTGTGTAGATTCGCATTCCCGCCGCCCCGAAAATCCGCTTAAATTCTCATGAAGCATTACCAGTAACGAGAAAGTCTCTACCAGTCAAAGTAAGAAAAATGATCACCACGTGGTGTGGTCGTGGATTGCA
>NZ_JAFFQA010000061.1 GCF_016919065.1 Desulfobulbus rhabdoformis
ACCCCTCCTCGCGGAGACGCCCTTGCCGTCGGCTAGTACTTTGGTATCGCTGCCAAAAGGCAGTGATAGGATTCTACGTACAGGGGACTTGCACCCCATAAGTTCACGCCCATGCCGGGCGTACACCGGTGAATCCGGCACGCCTACCCTTGGATACCCTGGCCCTTCACAGGGAACGCTTATCACCCAGGCTCTGGAACTTTCAAACGTTGACCTTGCCACCGAATTTGTCGACCTGATCACTATTCAAAACGCCTACTCAGCCTCCTCCAAAGTTATCACGACCACCAACGAAATGTTGGATGAACTGGTTAACCTCATTCGTTAATAGGAGCCTGTGCCATGAAAGAATCCACGCTTAAAAAAAGTCTTCAGGCCTTCAACGATCTTCTTGTTCGCGAGCGCCAGGCCATCACCCATTTACGGATGAGCCAGCTCAATGAACTCCAGCACGAAAAAATAGAACTGATGAAGGTGCTCAATCAGCAGGAAGACGCTGTTGACGAGGAAGAAAAACTCGTGATCAAGGCGATCCAAACAAATAACGAACGTAACCGGATGCTGCTTGAATCAGGGCTTAAGCTTGTCAAGCGTCTTCAGGATAACGCCTTTCGCAGCCTGGCTCTAACCTATGCGGCCAAAGGACGAACCATGAATATTGGCGTTGGCCCGCGCGTTCTCAGCCGGAGTGTCTAGGCCATGGCAAACCTGATCACCTCCCTCTACACCGGTGCCTCCGGCATCTACACCAGTCAAACGGCGGTGCAGATCACGGGTAACAATATCACCAATGCCAGTACGGAAGGCTATACCCGCCAGGCTGCCAATGTTGTGAGCAACACCCCGCTGACCCAAAGCGGTCTCACCTATGGCACCGGAAGCTCGGTTGATTCCATTGACAGGAGCAGTGATACCTTCATCACCAAGCAGCTCCTGGCGCAGGGGGCAACGTATGGAGAGTATGACGGCGCGAGCACGCCGCTCTCTGACATAGAGCAAGTTCTGGACATTAGCGATACCAGCCTGTCGAGTGATATAGACAGTTTTTTCGACGCCTGGGAAGAACTTAGCACTAACCCCGCCGGTACAACAGAACGACAACAGGTGATTCAGGAAGCAGCCGATCTGGCCGAACATTTCCAACAGATTGACCAGCAGCTTGGTGACGTGGTTGAGTCCATCAACACCAGTATTGAGTCTATCATTCCCGATCTTAATGACAACCTGCTGCAGATCGCCAACCTGAACCAATCGATCATGCAAGCAGAGATGTCAGGTGGCGATGCCAACACCCTGCGAGATCAACGGGACCTGCTGGTGCAGGAGGTTAGCGAGACCTGTGGTGCGACCATGTATACCGACAGCAATGGTATGCTCTGCCTGCAGCTGGAAAACGGTCTTCCGCTTGTGACCGGCAACGTGGCCTCAACGCTCTCCACAACCACGGTCAGCGGACTTTCAGAGATTACCCTGACCACAGGAAATACAAGCTTTGATCTGGATTATGAAGATTTCAGCGGCGAGCTGAAAGGCTTGCTTGAAGTACGGGATGTAACCATTCGTTATTTCAAAATGATATTGACTTGCTGGCCTACACCATAGCTACAGATGTCAATACAATGATCACCGCAAGTGGTGGCCTGGATTTAGATGGCAATGTGGCCACCGATCTCTTTACTCTGACTGCCCCCACAAGCGCGACCGCAGATGCCTGGGAAGGGGCGGCAGCCTCTATAGTCGTTGCTTTTGATGATCCCTCCCTGATCGCAGCGGGAACCACGGGATCTACCGCAGACAACAGCCTCTGTCTGGATATTGCAGCCCTTCGTGAAACCACAAATATAAACGGCGCAACCTACACCGAGGAGTATGCACGCATCGCCGCCAATGCGGGGCTTCTGGTGGTAAGCAACGAACAGCGGTTAACCGCAAGCTCCGAATCTATGGATGAACTCAGCACGAAACGAGACTCCATATCCGGTGTATCCACCGATGAGGAGATGGTGCTCCTGATTCAATACCAGGCAGGGTATGAGGCAGCGTCAAACTATATTGGCGTGGTCCAGGAAATGCTCGACACCTTGCTTCAGATGTAACCTTTGGGAGTTTATTATGATTATCACCCGTGATACCACCACCTACAGAAATCTACAGTCCAACCTGAGCTCTACATCATCAACGATTAATGAACTCTACATCAAGACATCAACAGGCATTGATGTGGATAAAGCATCGGAAAGCCCCTCTTCTGTTGGTACCATCATCAGTTGCCGCACCGATATCGTTAAGAGCGAGAGATATGTGCAAAATTGCAACAATGTATCAGATAATCTCTCAACCTCTGAAATTTACCTCAATTCGCTTGAAGATCTCATGGTCCGAGCCAAAGAAATCGCCAATACCGGGGCCAACGACAGTATGTCAGATGCGGACAGAGAGACTCTAGCCGACGAAGTGGCACAGCTACAGGAAGAGCTGCTTGATTTAGCGAATAGCCAGGTGGACGGGAAATATCTCTTTGCCGGGTACAACGATCAAACCCTCCCCTTTTCCAGCTCTCCGGTTACCTATAATGGGACCAACGATCACATCATGATTGAGGTGAATCCAGGCTCCACCGTCGCCAAAAACATCACCGGAGAAGAGCTGTTCATGAACCCGGTGAACCTTTTTTCAGCTTTAGAAGATCTGGAGACTGCATTAACCGGTGGCACAACAAGCGATATTTCCCAGACCATGACAACCCTTGAAGAAGGCGCTGAGCAGGTACGCTCCCAGCAGAGTACTCTTGGCAATACTGTCTCACGCATGGACGACATGATCAGTATGCACCAAAATGCCCTGCTCATCATGGAATCAACCCTTTCTAGCCATCAGGATGCCGACCTGACCAGTATTCTTTCGGAAATTGCAGAGATGGAGACAGCGCTGGAAGCCACCATGCAGGTCACGGCCCGTGTCTCCTCGCTGAGTTTACTCGACTACCTTTAGGCTGAATCCATACCGGTTAGAAGGGGGCACATGTGCCCACCTTTGCATCGCCCCCCTGGTAGCCGAGAGAACCATCCTCATACACTTTACAATCAAACCACACCACTTTGCTTATAGAATCCGGCTAAGCACGCTTCTTTGGCAAAAATATAGAATTTCAAGACGTTTGCCATCATTTTCTCCTTCCCACACATGGCTCCAACTGGTAGGGTGTTACGTAAGAAAGGTCTTACGGGGTCAAAATAACACGATCCACTCCTCCCTTTTCGTGGTTTTTCTATTGGTCGTTTTGTATCTCTGAAGGAGGTCCCCCTCAAAGTCTTTTCTTTCCGCATTTGTTCTATTTTCATCAGGTATTACCGCACCATCTTTACATATCCCGTCTTCTTAAATAGGTTTAGAGCCCTTCAATTCTCCTTGTACCAAGCCAAAGCGCCGGATAAGGAAAACTAACCCAGTCGCGGAGATCAAGATGGCACAAAAACACACGTCCGCTCACTCCACCAACAAGTCTGGGTTGCTAGCTCAGATTGTCAACAGCTCTCCGGTGGCTACCTTTGTCATCAATCAAGCGCATGAGGTCATCCACTGGAACCGGGCCTGTGTTATGGTTACCGGTGTGTCCGAAAAACAACTAATCGGAACAACTAAATCGTGGAAGCCTTTCTACGACCACCATCGCCCGGTTATGGCCGATCTGATCGTTGATGATCAGATGGATCAACTCTCCACCTACTATCCCAAAAAATGTCATCCTTCGACAACCATCGAGGGAGCATGGGAGGCTGAGGATTTTTTCCCCCACTTTCCAGGTGGCGGCAAATGGCTGGCCTTTACCGCAACTGCGCTCAAAGACGAAAAATCTGGTGCCATTATCGGCGCCATCGAAACGCTTCGCGATATCACCGCTCAAAAGATCTACCAGCAGCAACTGGAGCACCAGGCAAACTATGACCACCTCACAGGTCTGGCCAATAGGCACCTGCTGCACACTCGCCTTGAGCTGGCTATCAGTCAAGCCGAACGAGATCACCTGCTACTGGGGGTTCTTTTTCTTGACCTGGATAATTTCAAACAGATCAACGACACCCTGGGCCATGATGCTGGCGATGATGTAATACGTGAATTTGGCGGTCGTCTGAAGACCTCTGTGCGCGACTTGGACACGGTCGCCCGCATTGCAGGCGATGAATACGTGGTTCTTTTGTATGCGCCGCAAAATATCGTTCAGGTGACCACCATCGTCCGCCGACTTTTAGATGCGATCAACCATAAATTCACCGTACGCGAGCGAGAGATCTATATCGGGGCCAGTGTGGGCATTGCCTTGTATCCAAAGGATGGCAAAGATAGCCAAACTCTCTTGAGTAATGCCGATGCAGCCATGTTCCGGGCCAAGCAACACGACAAGGGCAGTTTTCGTTTTTACACTGAAGATCTCAACAAAGATGCCCTCCAATGGCTGGAACTCAAGCAGGAGCTTCATTATGCCCTCACTTCCGGTCAACTTGAACTCTACTATCAACCCCAGTACTCTATTCAGGAAAAACGAATAACCGGCGCTGAAGCCTTACTCCGCTGGAACCATCCCACCCGAGGTCTCCTCCATCCGGAACTATTTATTGCCTTGGCAGAAGAAACCGGACTCATCGTGCCCATTGGCAATTGGATTATCAAAACAGCCATTAGCGATGCCCGGCAATGGCAGGAGGCGTATGGTCAACCGCTCCGACTTTCCATTAATATCTCTGCCCGCCAGTTTCGCTATGATGAGCTGGACGAGCTTCTCGATCAGGCCATAACCCAGACGGGCTTTCACCCATTGAATCTTGAACTCGAGCTAACCGAAAGTCTGGTTATGGACAACCCGCACGAGGCCAACAAACGACTGTTGAAACTCAAAGAAAAAGGATTTTCTCTGGCCATGGATGACTTTGGCACCGGTTATTCCAGCCTGGCCTACCTGAACTACTTCCCTTTTGACATGATCAAAATTGACCAGTCCTTTATCCATCAGCTGGGAAACTCAGAAGAGGCAGATGCCATTGTTCGCGCTATGTTGCAATTGGCAAAAGCCCTGCAGATGCGGGTTGTGGCCGAGGGAGTGGAAGATCAACATCAACGACGTTTTTTAGAGGAAGAGGGGTGCGACGAAATTCAAGGGTTCTGGTTCAGCCGACCTTTACGGGCAGGAGATTTTGTCAAGCTGCTGCAGACGCAGCCCGCTTGAAGCGGAAAATCATAAAATGAAAAGGGGAATGACCTTTAAAGGCCACTCCCCTTTTTTATTTCTTTTCCGGGTTCTCAACTCAACCAGTTCACTGAATATCAGCAGCTTTACGCATCACCTTGTGAATCGCCTCTTCAAGGGCTTTATTAAAAGCATTGGGCTTATTTAGCATCAGGAAATGATCGCCTCCAGGCACGACGATAGCCTCAAAAGAGGCTATATGGCGATGGTTTGCCTCATAATCAATGGGCCACAAGTCGCCGTTGACACAGACCACCGGCACATGCACCCCATCAAAAATTTGAGCAACCCCTCCCCGAACATATTCAAAGAGGTATCCCTCCATTGCCTGCATGGCAACAGCAGGCGGAGCGGCTGACATATCATCAAGGACCCACTCTTTGATTTCAGAATTGGTATCGGGCCGAAACATGGTGCTGACAAACTCGCGACTTTCTTCCTGAAAGTTATCAAGCATGGGAGCAAGCATGGCCTCTGCTTCCTGCCGACTCAGTGGATACTCGACATTTTCCAAGGTATCAACACCGACTATTCCCAGCACTTTATCCGGCATCATGTGGGCAGTCAGGCCGACAATTTCTCCGGCCATAGAATGCCCGATAAGGATATTCGTGGTGCTGCCAACCGCATCAATCACAGCCGCAACATCGTCTGCGAATGCTAGGATGGAGTAACAACGCCGCGTCATGCCGGAGTGACCGTGCCCTGCCAGATCAAGCACCACCACCCGATATTTTTTAGCAAACTCATTTACCTGGTTCTGCCAGTAACGCGAGTCTCCGCTCCAGCCGTGTACAAACACAAGGGTGGGCTCGCCCGCACCGTACACCTCATAGGAGATGGGAGTCTTATCCTGAGAGTAGGTCACTTTCGGCAACTGCGTTGAAGCTGCTGCCGGTAAGGCCAGCGTGAGCATCAGCAGAAATCCTAAAGATGCCGCACAAAGTTGCTTCCATCTTCTTGCGCCTTTAATCTGTGTTTTTCTGATCATCTGTCTACTCCTTTTGGTAGAGAAAGGATGAATGGACTACAATTTCAACTCGTTAAGAAGCTCCTGGATTGGCCGCTTTACTTTCTTGTGGTTGCTCTATAGGTTTCATCTTTCGAATCTGCTGGATGAAGGGTTCATAGTGGCTGCCATAGATAACCTCAGCCTCGTATCGCGACAGATGCACTACTGCATTTTTCTTTTTCTTCCCTCGCAAAATATGGTCAAGCTGTTGCCGTTGCCGAAGTGAGAGGTGCATTTTTGCGGGTTTCAGCCCCTGAATACGGCCGCGAGCCCAATACCGCTTATTCTCGCTCTGATAGTAAAGCCGAATCAGGCCACGGGTGATAATATAGCGTTCCGGATTATTATAAGATTCCTGCAGCTCTTTAGGTTCAAGCCCGGCATCTATGACAAAAAGCCGGGACAACTCTCCCATCTCCTGGCGGATGCGTTTTCGCGCCTGGTATCGATCGGTTGGTGTGGATCTTTCACCGGCAATGTCATGCTGCTTCTCCTCAAGTTCGGCAAGTCCGCGCTCTGCCCGACGTATGGCCTCATGGTAAGCAGGGCCGTTGTACTCCATAACCAGATAAACCTCGCGCTCAACGCCCTGGTTTAAGAGCGCATCGCCTGTGGGTTTTCCATCGACAAAGACAAAACCCAACTCTTCAAGTTTTTTCCCTCGAAGCCAAGAAGGAGACCTGCTCGTGCCTCGATTATCTCGCCCCCCAAGGCTTCGCCAATTAATGCGCAGGTCTACCCCACTGTTTTCCAGGGCTAACCATTTCACCTTGGAGAGTTCACGTTCACTGAGCCACATATGGGCCACGGGTTCACTCTTACGATTCTCGGCCACTCTGGAAAGAACCATCCAGTTTACAGCTGCCAACACGACAAAGGCAACAGCAAAAATAATGCGTGTTATCACGGCTCTGTTCATAGGGCAGCCTCCGCTTTTCGACGCACCGAGACCAAGCGCAATCGCTTCAGCACCACCAGCATCAATATGGCCGTCAAGCCAACCAACAAGAAAAATTGGTACTTAGGCAACCACTCCCACCACCAGTCATAAAACTTGGTGTAAAGAAAAAGGGTGAAGAAAGTATTGGCAGTGTTTACCACTTCGGGCCAGCCAAACAAAATGCCAAGAACGATCATGACTCCGGCCAGGACAAAGCCAACAACCTGGTAGAACATCTCGATCAGATCCACCCCATAATCGACATAACTGGCCTGCCCGTAATTAGCGAGAATGAGTACCGGCAAAAAGAAGAGCAGCAAGGCAAACACCCGGTATAGGGCGGAAAATTTCGGGTACCAGCGATGGGGAATCAGCGAAATTAAAAAAAGGCCAAGTGCTGCCGGAAAAAAATTTTCGGGTCGCTCCCCAAAAGAGATCCAGTAGCTACCGCACCAGGTGGCGGTTTGGGCAGAAAGGAATCCGGCAAAGCTCACAATCCCCATGCTCAGCATGAATCGGCTCTGGACGGCGTAGGCTAAAAGAAAACCAAATACAGACCAGATCAACATGGCCAGGGGACTGGGGGCAATATTAAAAATCTGCCCCAGCATGGAAAGATTAAGGACAAAACAGACAAAGGCTATCAACGCAAACAGTTTGGCAAAATACCCTGATTTTTCCATCCAGGCCATGATCACGGTCAACAACAGCACAGCAAATGGCATGGAAACCAACATGGTTACCTGGGTTTTGAGCGCAAGAAATCCCCAATACTGGTAATAAAAGAAAAAAACTGAGGCAGCCAGCCCCATTGCCCCAATGGAGGAAGTGATCCCCATACCAAGGCTGAGTTGCTTCTGCCGATTGGTCGTATCGATATCAAAACCTGCGGAGAGCTTGCCCAAAAGACGCCGGTGGTAGCGCCGCACGGCCTGTTCCTGAAGTGGTTCAAGCATCAGCACCTGTTCCTTGCGCAGGCTTTCAAGCTCCGAACGAAAGGCGTCTATCTGATCTGCACGCTGCTGGGCTTCCGTTTTATTTCCAATCTGCATGCACTCTCCTTGTGCAACAATAGTTCAACACCACAATGAGCCTCGTTCATCTCTGTAAAAAACGCTGAAACGCCTGAGATATATCATTGATCTGCTGCGGACAGACCGCATGTTCCATGGGATAGGTCCGAAACTCCAAGGTGTAGTTATGCTCCTTTAAAAACTCAGCGGCGCGAATGCCTAGGGCCTGAGGGACCACCGGGTCGTACACTCCGTGATGAATTTCTATGGGAATATCCTGATTGGCAGGGCTCAATTGGATCGTATCGCTGGTGGCTAAATAGGTTGACATGGCAATCAGTCCCCCCAGGGGCTTGGCATGACTCAATGCAACCTGATAGGCTACAGCGCCGCCCTGGGAAAAACCGGCCAGGATGATTCGGCGGCTGTCTATGCCTCGTCCAAGCTCGCGCTCAACAAATTTATTAATGGCATCTGCCGAGACGAGTAACTGGGCGGTATCCACCTTGCGATCAATATCCATCACCAGGATGTCGAACCAGGCGGGCATGACAAAGCCGTTATTGACGGTTACGGCTCTGGATGGGGCATGGGGAAAAATAAAGCGGATTCCAAGCTCCGATGGAAGGTTCAATTCGGGAACAATAGGAGCAAAATCGGAACCATCCGCACCAAGGCCATGCAACCAAATGATTGCCGCATCGGGATTGGTCCGTGTTTCGTGTTCAATGGCAGGCAAGAGTGTCATGGAAACCTCCGTGAATACAGGATTAGGTTAGACAAACGGGGGAATCAGAGGCCACTATAGCACGACATATTTCAAATGCCTAGTAATGCTAAGAAAACAGATGATCAAATAATTTTGATCTGTGTTTTTGCTAATGAAGTGTGCCAACAACAATTCGTAAAGATCTCCTACGAAACGGTTAAGATGCAGTATTTCCGCATGCAAAATCTCAATGGTATGATTATTCAGTGGACGTGCGCCATTCTGCATGGCTTCTCTTGCCAGTGCCAATGCAATTGGTCATCCCCCGGAATGGCACGGGCATCACCAGGGACCTCCGCCGGAATTTTTCAGGTCTGTAAAGATAAGGCCGCCGGGGATAAGGTGAGTTTGAAGACACCTCATGGCGACACCATTGAGGCGGTCTGCGAGACAAATAATAATCGCTTGGTTGCACACCCGCTCAATCCTCCGCCCCAACATACAAAACGGCGGTAGACACTAATCACTTAAAAAAGCCCCGCGACGGTCCGACGACTCTGAAGACTGATAAAAGCAACTATTCAAGATTCCTTCAACAAGAGTTAATGTAAAAAACTTGCATCAAACCTAGGCAGAATCCAAATTCTGTCCTACTGTGGTATTGTTTTTCACTGACCCCCTCTTGAATAAATAAATCTATTACACAAACGTTTTGAGCTGCCCAATATACATATCACGATCGGGCAGGTCAAAATCGTTGCCAGTGACAACCTGAGCTTATGCAAATATTGAAAAAAAAATCCCGCTGGCGCTGGTTTCTGCTCCTGACGCTGGTCGTCCTGATTGCCGGTGGAGCAACCTGGTATTTTTCCAGCGACACGACCCAGACGGGAACCATGACCACACCGGTGACACGAGGGGACCTTGAAACCACGGTCCTGGCATCTGGAGAGATCGAGGCAAGTAACCTGGTCAGTGTTGGTGCTCAGGTTTCCGGGCAGTTACAATCATTGAAGGTTGAGCTGGGTGACCGGGTCAAAGCCGGTGAGCTCGTCGCTGAAATCGACAGCCTGCCGCAACAAAATACCCTGCGTAATAAAAAGGCGGCCTTACAGGTAAGCCTCGCAGAGAAAAAGGCCAAGCAGGCCTCGCTTACCCAGGCAGAGCTAAATTACAAACGACAAAAAAAGATGCTGCGCGGAGATGCGGCCTCCAAGGAAGACTACGAGACAGCTGAAGCCAATCTCAAAGTGCTCAAAGCCGAGATAGAGTCGCTTGATGCCCAGATCGAACAGGCGCGCATCGCTGTGGATACAGCCGAGATCGATCTGGGGTACACCAAAATCACCTCCCCCATTGACGGCGTTGTTGTAGCCATTGTTACCAAAGAAGGCCAGACTGTTAACGCCAACCAGACCACGCCTACCATCATCAAGGTAGCCAACCTGGAACGCATTACGGTCAAAGTTGAGATCTCTGAGGCAGATGTGGTCAAGGTCCAGCCGGGCCAACGGGTGTACTTCACCATTCTCGGCGAACCGGATAATCAAATCTCCACCACTCTCAAGTATATCGAACCCGCACCGGAATCGATTTCCGATACCGGCTCCAGCTCATCGAGTTCCTCATCGAGTTCCTCCAGTGAGGCGATCTATTACATGGGCGTACTGGACGTGCCCAACCAGGACGGAAAGCTGCGCATCTCTATGACCACCCAGGTGAACATCGTTTTAAACGAAGCCAAGGATGCCCTGATAATTCCTTCAGCAGCACTGGGCATCAAAGGACGCGATGGACGCTATCTGGTAAAGGTAAGTGAAGGCCCGGAAAACGTGCATGAGCAGTGGGTAAAAATCGGTTTGAACAATAACGTCCAGGCCGAGGTGCTTGAAGGCCTGCGGGAAGGTGAACAGGTCGTCATCGGTGATCAAATCGGCGCCACTGCAACCTCCTCTTCAAGCGGCAGACGCAGACGTGGGCCGCCTCCAGGGATGCTGTAATGAGTACTGCAACCATCCCGCTCATTGAGCTGACTAATGTCTGCCGGGATTATCCTTCAGGCGATGAACAACTCACGGTGCTGGATACTATCAACCTGCGCATTGAATCCGGGGAGATGGTCGCCATTGTCGGCACCTCAGGCTCGGGTAAATCCACCCTGATGAACATCATCGGCTGCCTGGACAGGCCCAGTCGCGGCACCTACCGGGTCAATGGCCAGGAAACAGGTGCGCTGGAACCCGATGAACTGGCTTACCTGCGTCGTGAGTATTTTGGGTTTATCTTTCAGCGCTATCACCTGCTCAGCAATCTCAATGCTCTGGACAATGTCGAGATCCCTGCCGTCTACGCAGGGGTAGACAGTAACAACCGGCAGAAAAGAGCGGCAGAACTGCTGACCCGCCTGAATATGGGGGATAGGCTTGCCCATGTACCGGGGCAGCTCTCTGGTGGCCAGCAGCAGCGTGTTTCCATTGCCCGTGCGCTCATGAACGGCGGCTCGGTCATTCTTGCCGACGAACCCACCGGTGCTCTTGATTCCAAAAGCGGCACCGAGGTGATCGAGGTTCTTAAGGAGTTGAACCAGGCTGGACACACGGTTGTCCTGGTTACCCATGATATGCAGGTGGCGGAACATGCCCAACGGATCATCGAATTGCGTGATGGGGTGATCACCAACGACAGAAAGATTGGGCCATCTCAAGATCCTGCCCCCATGCCGCGCAAAGAGTCTGTTTCGGTCTCTGCCTGGCAAGCTCAATGGGACCGATTCAGCGAAGCCTTTCGTATGGCCGTATTGGCCATGGCCTCCCACAGGCTGCGCACCCTGCTCACCATGCTCGGTATTATTATCGGTATCGCCTCAGTGGTCTCTGTGGTGGCGCTTGGCCAGGGATCCAGGCAGCGGATATTAAAAGATATCAGCTCCATGGGGACCAACACCATCAACATCTACCCGGGCAAGGACTTTGGCGACATGCGCTCGGGCAAGGTGCAGACTCTGATTCCCCGTGATGCCGAAGCCCTGGCGCAGCAACCCTATGTGGATACGGTGACGCCACGGGTGAGCACCTCGGTCACCCTGATCTATCGCAACATCAGTGTCACAGCCCAAGTCAATGGTGTGGGCGAAGATTATTTCCGGGTCAAAGGGCTGGAGATCGCCCAGGGGCAGCGCTTTGATCGGATCAGTGTGCGAACGACAGCCCAGGATGTGGTCATTGACGACAACACCCGCAATTCGCTTTTCAGCGACCATCCTGGACCAATACTGGGTGAGGTTGTCATGCTGGGTACCATGCCCTGCCGCATCATTGGCGTGACGAAAAAACAGGATTCTACTTTTGGCAGCTCCGATAGCCTGAATGTTTGGGTACCCTATACAACGGCGATGACCCGGTTGACCGGCGAGCAGTATCTTAAATCCATTATCGTCCGGGTTGCCGATGATGTCAGCACCTCGGTGGCAGAGGCAAGTGCGGTAAAATTATTGACCCAGCGCCACGGCACCAAGGATTTCTTTGTTTCCAACCTGGATGCCATTCGTCAAACCATTGAAAAAACGACCCAGACCATGACTCTGCTCATCTCCTCCATTGCCCTGATTTCCCTCGTTGTTGGCGGGATTGGCGTGATGAACATCATGCTGGTCTCGGTGACTGAGCGTACCCAGGAGATTGGCGTACGTATGGCAGTGGGTGCGCGGCACTCGGATATCATGCAGCAATTTTTGATTGAGGCGGTACTGGTTTGTCTGCTTGGCGGCCTGCTCGGGGTAAGTCTGGCTCTAGGCGTGGGGCTTGCGGTCAAACTTTCGGGGAGCAGCTTTCAGATGGCTTACTCAACCACGGCCATTGTTTCCGCCTTTCTCTGCTCCACCTTTATTGGCGTTTTATTTGGCTTTCTTCCTGCCCGCAATGCCGCCAGACTCGACCCGGTGGTTGCATTGGCCAGAGAATAACTGTTGAGCAGTCCGATTAAAGGGAAGGAGGTACCGGATCCGTAAGGGTAGGAACGTCTATTGACACCACCATCAGTGTGCAACCTTTCACAAACTCACACTGACCTGAGTACATCACAAACTGTCGAATTCCGATACAATTATGAAAAAACTGTCTGCAACCATAGGCCTGCTCACCTGCACGGGCTTGCTTTTAGGGGGCTGCGGGCTGAAGACGCCCTATACCCGCCCGAATTTAGATCTCCCCAAGACCTGGACGCAAAGCTCTGCAAGCTTGCAAGAACAGTCTGGCCGCTGGTGGCAACGCTTCGACGATCCCAATCTAAACCAACTCATCGATGCGGTCCTCAAACGAAACGCGGACCTGGCGGTTGCGGCCTTGCAACTCAACAAGGCACGCCTGCGAGCACAACTTGCCGAAAGTGATCGTCTTCCTGGGCTCTCTGTGGATGGCTCCGGCCAGATTAGCCGCAGTCTGGGCAGCGAGAAGACAGAGAATAAAACTTTCAGCGCGTCGGGCTCTGTTGCCTATGAGATTGACCTGTGGAATAAACTGGGAAGAACCGCTGACGCAGCCAGGTGGGAGGCTCTCGCCACAGAGCAGGACAGAGAAAGTACAGCCCTCTCTCTGGTTGCCACAACCGCATCGCTCTACTGGCAGATAGGCTATCTGAACCAGCGTCTCGTACTCAGCTCTGAAAGTATCAGCTACGCCCAAAAGACCCTGCAACTCGTCGAGCTGCAGAAAGAAGCAGGCGCCGCAACCGGGCTGGAAATTCTGGAAGCCAAACGAAGTTTATTTAGCCAGGAGGCAAGTCACACCCAACTGGTTCAGCAGCAGGTGGAGCTAAGAAACGCACTGGCTATTTTACTAGCAGGACCACCAGAAAACCTGCAACTGCAAGAACTCACAAGCCTTAAAGACATTTCACTTCCCGGGGTGAATGCCGGTATGCCAGCGGAACTGCTTTCCAGACGGCCGGACCTGCGCGCCGCCGAAGCTCGTCTGCGCTCTACCCTAGCCACAACCGATGCTACGCGGGCCAGCTATTACCCCGGCATCAGCCTCAGTGGCTCCTACGGCGGCAGCAGCGAACAGCTCTCCCGGCTGCTCAGTAACCCTGTGGCCACACTTGGCGCTTCACTCGCCCTGCCCTTTGTTGAGTTTCGGGACATGCAGCGCAATATCAAAATCTCTGAAACCGAATATCAACAGGCGATAATCGAATTTCGCCAAAATCTCTACACAGCGCTCAGCGAGGTGGAAAACACCTTATCCGCCCGTAAACAGTACCGCCTTCAGGCGGAAAAACTCACGACCACCCTTGAAGCCGCACAACAAACAGAGGCCATCTATGAATTGCGCTACAAAGCCGGTGCCACCACCCTGCAAACCTGGCTCGATGCCCAGGAAAACAGGCGTCAGGCGGAAATCAATCTGGCTGAAAACTTGTATAACCAGCTCAACAACCATGCTGAGCTGGTGAAGGCGCTAGGAGGGGATTTAACGCTGTAAACTTCAGCAGGATAAATGCTCATAGATTCAATTGCTTAGCCCACAATATTCTGAATTCTTTGCTCAATGTCTCCGCGAGGAGCAGCCCCCACCAACTGGTCAACCACCTCACCATTTTTGATAAAGAGCAGAGTGGGGACACCTCGAATCTGGAAACGGGCTGCCGTCATCTGCTGGGTAGAGGTATCCATTTTAAACACCAGCAACTTCCCCGTGTACTCTTGAGCCAGCGCCTCGATTGCAGGCGCTATCATCTGACAGGGCCCGCAGGTTGGAGAAAAAAAGTCCAGCAAAACAGGCAATTTAGATTGCTCCACCAGCGCATTGAAGCCACCATCGGTCAGGCTGTTCACCTTGCCGGAGATGGGAGCGCCATCAAGTGATGTTCCACATTTGCCACACTTGGGAGTCAGATGCTGTTTGTCTTCCGGAATCCTGTTTTTGGCCCCGCATTGGGGACAGACAATCACTGTATTCATAGTCACCTCAAAGAATTATCGTTGATTCCTGGTGGGCTTTCCATGCACATCAGCACATGAACTTTGCCCAAAATCCGTGACGTGCCGATGGGATGCTCACGGATCATGGGTTGCTCTAAAAATTCTCCCGTTACTATAAGAAGCCCTACGGTATTTGACCAGCGTTCACCGCCTGTTTTTCCTATAGATAGAATATCTATCAACCTCGGTACTATCAGGATTTCAACAGGGGAAAACAATCGATCGAGACAAGTGCTCATCCATGCTTATTGTATGGAAAAAGGAAAAGGTTCCCCTGAATCCAGGAGTCATTTCCCATAGCACAAAAGAGGTACCTTTATGGATAACTTAAATAGGAAGGCCCTTCTCTATACGTATACCTGGAATCACTACACTGAAAATGACCCAAAAGTATCTGGCCATCCAGACACGACTCCCTTTAATAAAAAGGAAGGTGAAGAGGTTTTGTATCTGATTGATTATCTCAGCAAACACCTCGCATGGAGTGTGGAAGAGTTTGCCACCAAGGTGGAAAGACTCATTCATGATCACATGCCTGAACGCAAAATGAGTCAGCAAGAGGTGATAGCCTGGATTAAAGAAAACTGGAGAATGCCACTTTCAATTGCGGCCTGATAGAAAAGGGTGGGACCTCTCTAGTACCGAGGTTCCACCCTTTGTGCACTCTTGCCAAACGGGGATGCCCCCGTCATGACTGGTACAGGTCAGTTTTCTACGGCAATAAGCGACACGCCCAACTCTTTTTCAATTTCCTGTACCTTTTTCAGTTCAGCATCAGTCAGCATGGTGGTGTTGACGCTATGGCATTTGTAGGCCAGAAAGGTTTTGCCAAGATCTTTTTCCAGTGCGTTGATTTTGTCTAAAACAGGCTTGTCGACATTGTTTGCGAGTGAACACAGCATACTTGTACTCCTTCTCAGTAAAATTCATCAACCAGGGTATGGGTAAAGAATATACCCTGAAAAGGGTTGCATCAATGGGAGTAGTTTAACGGGATAATGACGGGCAAAAACCGTCAGCAATGCCAGTGTTTCTCGTCCGCCTTTACAGAGGCATTCAATACGACATGCGTCAATCCTGCATGCCAGCAAGAAAGGTCTGGAGATTGGTGCCTGTTTTATTAAGCCCCAGTTTACGCCGAAGATTCCTGCGATGAAAATTGATTGTGGTAATACTCAAGTGCATCCTATCAGCAATGTCCTGACTGGTTTTCCCCTCTCGAATCAAGGATGCAACCTCAATTTCCTGAGGAGTCAGCTCCGCGGCTATGGCTGTCATACGTTGCAAAAACGGTTTTGTCAGTTCTGCAAGCCGTAGCTGCAGGGTTGCGAGCAACTCCTGAGAAAAGGGGGATAAATCTTGAGCTGCAAGCTGCTCAACAACCGGGGCTATGAGTTGGCGCACATTTGCCAGAACCTTGCGTTCCAGATCCTGCTGATCGGCTTCACGTTGCTTGAGCAGTACCTTCAAAGCGGTATTCGCCTCTTCGAGCTTGAGCTTTTCCGCCTGCAGGGCCTGGGCATACAAACGCCCCTCTTCTTCCGCCAATTTCAGTCTGGTAATATTTTCATGGCTGACGACCACCCGTACCGGATCAGTATCCACAGCCCGCGTCACCTTCATTGAAAACCATCGACGCTCATGCGGTGAATGGCAGGGATAATCTAAAATAAACTCATCTATATCGCCTGCAATGACAGCGCGTATTCCCCGGGCCACCTCTCTGGATTCCCCTGCGGTATCCTCACTGGATTTTTCACAGATCTCAAGATAATTGATCGCGAGTTGCTCCGGCCGGACTCGAAGATCATTCTGGTGGGCAAAATTTCGCCAGGCCTTATTGGTCTCCAGAATGAAACCATCCCTATCGAGGATGGCAACATGCGCAGAGATAGAATTTAAAATAGTATGGGCAAACTGGTATCCATCACTTAAAGTTTGTTCTTCATCAGAAATCATGTTGCACATCCTTCTTAAGTCGTGCTTTTCGTGCCCCAAATGCGTTCAATGGAGGACTGACTGGCGACTGATTTTGCCACTTGATGGCAGAAATCATGCGCCGCATTTCCTGCATGCCCCTTGACCCATTTAAACTCGATACACTTGCCTTCACACAGATCTAAAGCCTGTTGCCAATGCGTTACGTACCGAACCTCACGCCCATAGGCAGTCTGCCAATTGTTGTGCCGCCAGAAATGCACCCACTGCACCAGGCCACGAATGACATAACGACTGTCAGTATACACTTGGATACACTGCTCAGCCTGCAGGCGTAAAAGCCCTTCGATAAGCCCCATCAATTCCATGAGGTTGTTTGAGCTCCCAGGTACCGAACAGAAGTAGACATCCCGTGTTCCATCTGGTGATTCTATGAAGCCTGCAAATCCAGCGTGCAGCGTCTCATGGTTTGCGGAGCCATCAGCGTAGAGTTTATATGTTCCGCTCAGCCCCTGGTCACTCAGGCTAATGGCAAACCTCCCCTTGCGCTGATCAATTCGAATGTAATCTGCAAAATGCTCATTTTTCAGGAAGAAAAAGCCTTCGAGAAAAACACAGCTGATGCGCTGACCAAGAAGCAGTTTCCCGTCGATTGCCGAACGTAGAATTTTCCGAAGCTGATGTCGGTTGTTACTGATCCCCTGCCCAAGAGAATTCTCTACCCGCAAAGAGATCGCGCCATTGACGAGAGAGTAATCGAGCTGGTTTTCCTCATCCCCTTGGGTAACAGTACAGCTCAGCAGCTCATCACTGATCGCATCAACCTGCAGGGTAAAGACAAACGGCTTCATCAGACCAAGGAATTCCTTAAAAGATTACCGAATGAGGGTTTCCATTGGGCAAGATTGATCGACAAAACAGAAGATGGCCTGCATCATATATTCGTAGTCCGGATTAAACGTGCCCCGCCGAAAATATTTTTGGTCGAGTTTTCTTTCGCTCTCTAGCAATTTTTTGTTCTCACCATATACCGCCGCAGCATCATCTTGTTGACACGCCTTAAAGGCTACCTCGGTTTTCCCCAAATCATATTCCTTGCAGTGATGGTAGCGTCCGTTCACCCCGTAATGCTCATCGTCGGGTGCAACCGGCAAGGCCGTGTGCGCCATATTCAGGGTCTTATATTGTGGGGCAAAACTGCTTGGAGTTCTTTCAATAATATTTCCGCAGGAAAGTGTGGGATCGTTCCGAATCTCCGTGTTTATTTGGGGATCAAGCGAGCTATACCAAATGAGCGTATTTCTCTGCAGCTTACCAGCAGAACAGAACAACTTTCTTGCGGCCTGCGCATCAATGGTCGCATCATCTGCACTCAGCGCCATCAACATGGGAACATGAGGGAGGTAGGCAGGCTCATCCAGAGGTTTCGTTAGGCTATAAAATTCTGCCACGGCATTGAACGAAAAGGACTCATAGCGGGCGGCGTCCCTCTCGGCAAAGATGCTTTCCCAATCTTTGAAAGGGCGAATCCACGGCGCGAGAAAAGCAAGATCTGTCTTTGCCTTAACCGCTGCCGACAAAAACACCACGCCAGCAATGGCATCATCTCGTCGCTCTTGGATGGGAGATGGATGCGTTTTGAGATAATCAAGAATGAGGGAGGTCCCCGTGGAGAAACCGATCAGGTACAATTCGGTAATCCCCTCCTCTTTCTGAAAACTTTTTACCCCATATTCGACGATCTCCTTCCACTGGTTCTTTTTCATTGTCAAAGTATCGCCCACCACAGTCCCATGCCCAGGCAAGAGGACAGCGCGTATCAGTCCGCAGGGGTAGGCTTTGTGCAAAGAGTCGGCAATATTTCTCAGCAAATAGGGAGAGTCTGTCAAGCCGTGGACCAAAAGAAAGCCCCTCTGCCCTTTCGCAGTACCCGGTTGGCACTGTTGCTGACCAGAGGGCATTAGTTGAAATGGCGAGCGCATGGCCGCGGCCTCGGCAGTGGAGTATCCTCCAAGATAGCCCCCCTCACCTCGAACAGTTTTCAGCACCTCTTCGATATTGCGCCGACTTTCCTCAACATAAGTTGAAAAGTTCATTTCTTGGGCGGGAACAAAGGCCGACTTGCCGGTGGGTTGCAGATATTTTTCAGGACTCCCGCAGGCTGAAAGGAGTAAAAGGGCCAGTAGCGACAGAACGGAAGACGAGATCATGCTTTGAAATTTCATTGTTTTTCCCTCAACGATTAAAGCGCGACTTTTTTTCATATAAAAATAAAAGAGGAGTTTCCATGATATACTGATTTTTTTGTTAAGCCATATCCGAAAAAGGATAAAAATAGAGGCAAACTCCCCCGTGCTCTATTTTGCTTGATATGGTATTTAAGCGCCCCTTTGGAGCACTCTGTCCCAAATCCATAATACAGTTGTGCCCACCGATCCAGGATATCGATTCCGGCAGCTCGGCACCTGACCGTAACGGTCGTCAATCAAACGAGAAAAAGATTCTAGGGTGTCTTGAATAATTAGATTCTTCAATCAAGGCCAGGTAAGCGAAGACTCCGAGGATTGCGCAAAATTTTAAGCATGACGAGGTAAGCGCCAGACTCCGCGGGATTGGCAGGAAAAGCAATTATTCAAGATGCCCTTTAGAAGCGATTACAAGGCCACCTATAGGCAGTAGGAGAGAAAAACATTTGAAGAACACGCAGCAACCAGAGCAACGGATTGCAGCCACTCGGCTTCTTTGTGCCGACTGTGGGTCCCCTTATTCATTGCAAAGTAAACGATCAAGTCTCTGTGCAAAAT
Organism: Desulfobulbus rhabdoformis; assembly: GCF_016919065.1. Taxonomy (GTDB): domain Bacteria; phylum Desulfobacterota; class Desulfobulbia; order Desulfobulbales; family Desulfobulbaceae; genus Desulfobulbus; species Desulfobulbus rhabdoformis. The sequence continues at coordinate 19,636 of NZ_JAFFQA010000061.1, forward strand.
GTGAAACCAAGATGCAGGCATCAAGTGACAAATGGAAAAATGCATTCAGCCCAAAAACCACTTAAAAAAAATATCCCACTCCCTAATATGCCCAGAATCCGTGAAAGCGAGGAACGCTGAATAACCGGCGAATTTTATGCAGTCTTCTCTCATTAAAAACCATGCCCCTACTATATCATAACAGAGGGAAACGTAGTAGTTGGGGGTTAGGTGACACATGGGGGGATATCTGTGGCGGCTGCCAGCAAGTAACGCCTGGGCCTGGTGGACTACTGCAATCAGCAGCACAAAGAAAATTCGTCAGTTATTTCAAGGTGGGAGGTAACGTGTAACCTGTAACCTCAGAGCGATCATGGTGAAACCGGTTTCAACCATATAAAAAAGGGCTTACCAACCTTAGTCAGTAAGCCCTATATCTTGTAAGCATTGGTAAGCATTTACCGCCGCTTTCGCTTGTAAATGGTCGGGAAGAGAGGATTCGAACCTCCGACCCCAGCGTCCCGAACGCTGTGCTCTACCAGGCTGAGCCACTTCCCGAACCAAATATTTGAGTGCCTTTACGGCTTAGCACCGTCAAGTGCGGTGCTCCATTTATCATGGTTTGCTCTTTGTGTCCAGATCTTTTCGCACTACTGTTCAACTTTCCTGTGCTGAACACTGAAAGTGAACTATTTAAAGGAGTCAAGCGCACAAAAAAAAGCAGCTGACCGTGAAAGGCCAGCTGCGTACCTACTATTACTTCGCCCGTGTTAATTTACGGCGTCGGTAAGCTTGCTGCCGGGTTTGAACTTGGCAATTGTTTTGGCGGGTATATTAATCAATTCACCGGTACGTGGATTCTTAGCTTTGCGCTCGGTGCGTTTGACAGTAGAAAATGTGCCGAATCCAACCAAGGTAACCTTGTCACCTTCGGCAAGTGCAGCAGTCACAGCCATGAGCATTCCGTTCAACGCTTTTTCAGCTGCGGCTTTGCTGATATCTGCCGCTTCCGCCATGGAGTCTACCAGTTCCTTTTTGTTCATTCTTCCCTCCCAGAGTTTTAACCATTGCCAGAACAATCAGGCTCTCATTCCCGACGCGGCATCTTTTGACAACGTCGGAACTTAAATAAAAAAAGAAATCTTTGTCAAAGGAAAAAGAAGTCGTCAACTCCTCTAAATCACAGCTCAACAGGGCGTTTGTACCATGGCACAATCTTTGCTGTGCCCATTTCAAAGAAAGAAAAGAAAGCTGCGGCACATTGCGGATTCGTGTAACGAACTCTGGTCGTTGTTATACCAGCATCCAACACAGTTGCAAACGTTGTTTCAGCATCCTGAAAAGAAACTTGTACGCTTGCCTAAATCTAAGGGAGGAACTCGAAACTCAAAACTTCCCCCTGAATCCATGAAAGATGTACCTGAACAGTGACTGTGGGCGATTGCTAACCAGTGCATCTTCTTAAATAAACAGAGATTTATTGAATAGAATATTTTTAGTTCAGCTCCAACCGCCGTCACGGGTTCAAGATATAATTTCAGGGCACATCGTCCTCCTGAGATGATTTAGTAATTTTTTATATTCACTGCCCCATAAAGCTCCATCAGGAACTTTTCTGTCGCTGGTGACAGGCCTATGAATTCAGCGCCAAAAGAATGATCGCTGACATTAGCGATCCGTATTTTTTCCTTCATCTTAAAATGTTTGCCAATAGTGCAGCCAATAACAAGAAGATCTCCAGGCTGATGGGCATCATGGGACAGAAATCGCAACCCTCCCAAACTGATATCAACAACTTCCACCTGCGAACTTTTCAAGCTTGAGGTGTTGTAACAACTGGCCATAATAGAGGAATCAGTAATTTTCTTTTGTGAAATCCGCTTATGCTTATGTTTGCGGGTTGTAGGCACATTTTAGTGCAGTGCCTGAGATAATATCACGCAATTTCAATGTGATAAAATTTCACGCGTGGTGAAAATCTCAAAATCTGTGGGCACACGCGAAGCGATATTTCAGTTGAAATACGCGAATTAACACGCTAACGTGGTGGGCAGTCATGTATCTGCGAACCACGAAACGAAAAAACAAGAACGGCACCGTTACCGAGTATCTCCAACTCGCCCACAACG
>NZ_JAFFQA010000062.1 GCF_016919065.1 Desulfobulbus rhabdoformis
TTTAACGGAATATTATATCATGCAAAAAGCAGCATTTAAACAAAAAAATAACGTAAAGCATTAAAATAATTAATCAAACAGGCCAACTTCGATCTACAGGGCAATTCCATAACTATCGGATGCTCCCGTTGTCACCAGGCGAATATGTCCAGCTGACTATTGCTGATGAAGGGTGTGGCATAGATCCGGCCATTGTGCAGGAGATGTTTGAACCTTTTTTTACAACAAAGGCAGAAGGGCAGGGAACCGGACTCGGTCTGTCAACGGTCTATGGGATCGTGCAGCAAAACAAGGGGTGTATTGATGTGCGCAGCACACCTGGCGAAGGAACCTGTATCTCACTGTATTTCCCACGGCACAATGCACCGGCCAACACTGCCCCTGCCGCACTGCCGGCCATACGACGCGGACGCGGCGAAACCGTCTTGGTGGTTGATGATGAGGCAGGTATTCTCAGGACCACCAGTGCCTTACTCACCGAACTTGGCTATTCCATTCTCGCCACTACCAGACCCACCGAGGCTATTTTACTTGCAAACACAGAACCAGGAGGCATTCAACTGCTCCTTACTGATCTGGTTATGCCGGAGATGGGCGGAAGGGAACTGTGCGGTCTGCTCCGTTCTTTTTACCCAAATTTAAAGTGCCTTTTCATGTCGGGCTATGCCGATGATTGCGTAGAATCGGAGGATGCAAGTCAGCTTGGGGACTGTATCCAAAAGCCGTTTTCCATTGAAAAGCTTGCCGCCCAGGTGTATGCGGCCCTGCACGCGGGAAGCTGACAGGGGCCCCTGAATTTTTCCAGGAAAGACAAGGCCGTTTTCACATGCACAGTGAAAACGGCCTTGTCTTTGTCTCTCCCTGAGTCTGGATGCGGGAAAAATTAAGGGTGTCTTGAATAATTAGATTTTTCAATCAAGGCCAAGGATTGCGCAAAATTTTACCGCAGGCATATATATGATATTCCGAGGATAAAATTTTAAGCATGACGCCGGGATTGGCAGAAAAAGCAATTATTCAAGATGTCCTTAAATTTTAAACTGCCCTACCATGCTTTTGAGTCGGTCGGCAACACCACGCAGATCTTCAGCGCTGACATTGACCTGGCTGCTTGCAGAGTTGATCTCGTTGGTGCTCTCGTTGACCGAAGCAATATCCGAGGCAATTTCAGAAGAGACAGCCGAACTCTGGGCAACATTTTCATTCACCTCACCAATCCCCTGACTGGCCTGGCCGACGTTGGCTGCAATTTCTTTGGTGGTTGCCGATTGCTCTTCCACGGCAGAGGCGATGGTGGCCACAATCTGATCAACGTCTGCGATAACCGTGCTGATTTCATTGATCTCGCGGACTGTTACCCCGGTTGCCTGCTGAATCCCCTGAATTTTGTTTTTGATATCCTGGGTGGCCATGGCGGTCTGTTTGGCCAGATCCTTAATTTCGTTGGCTACAACCGCAAAGCCTTTGCCCGCTTCACCGGCGCGGGCAGCCTCAATGGTGGCGTTGAGCGCCAGCAGGTTGGTTTGTTCGGAAATTTCGGTGATCGCTTCGGTCACCTTGTTGATCTCATCGGCAGCGCGTCCAAGCTCATCCACCCGATTGGAGGCCTCTTTGGACTGCAGGACCGCCCTAGAGGTGATATCGGTTGCTTTTCCTGAATTTTCAGCAATTTCGGTAATGGTGGAGTTCATCTCCTCAGCTGCGGCTGCAACCATGTTCACATTGACCGAGGCCTCTTCCATGGCTGCGGCGATGGAGTTCTGATTGGCGCTCATCTCCTCTGCTGCTGCCGCCACCTGAGAGGCACGCGTTGAGGTTGACTCGGCACCCGACGACATCTGGTTGGAGATGGCAGCCAGCTGGCTTGAGGACTCATCCATACTGGATACGCCACTTTTGATTTCCCCGAACATGCGCCGTAGATTCTGCGCCATTTCGTTGAGCGACTGGGCCAGCATGCCGATTTCGTCTTTCTGGTTCACATTCATGGTCTGGGTGAGATCGCCCCCGGCCATGGCCTTGGCCAGATCGACCCCCATAAAGAGCGGTTTGGTGATCAATCGGGTGAGAATCAGCCCTAAAGCGACCGCAAGAACAAAGCCGACAACCAGACAGATCTGGTGATAACCTGGCCATTGTGGGCACTGTCATGGGCATTTTGCACCGTTGCCTGGGCCGCTTGTTTTACTTTTTCGACGATCTGGTCGATGGCGGCAAAGGTTTTGAGCTGGTACTGTTCCCCATCCTCAAGCAGCAGCTTGTTCATGCGGACAAATTTTGCCTCTGCCTCATCGACAAGAGCAGTCATCTCATGGACAAGGGCAAACACCTGTTGTGAAGTCGGATAAACCTCACTTTCATATATCCCTCTGGCCTCGAATTTCCTGTCACTGTTGGCCAGCTCTTTGGCATGCTTCACCGCCTGGTGCAGTTTTGTGTGGATGGGCTTAAGTTGACTGACCAAGCGGAGAATTTTGGGGTTGTTGGTGTCCAGGTTTTCCATCCAGCGCCCAAGGGAGCAGGTTTGGGCATCGGTTCCTCCCTCAAAATTTTCCCCCAATAGAATGAGCTTGCCAAGATGCGCCAGCAGCGTGTTATGGGTAAGCTCAAATTCGGACATATGCTGTTTCATTACCGTAGGATTGAGCAGGTCCATGGTGATGAGCTCTTTGGAGAGGGTAACCGCCTCATCGTTGACCTGGACCCACTTGGTAATATTGGTGTTGAAATTTTGCCATTCGTCCGTGATTTCTTTGGAATTCTGAAGCGCCATGAACTTTTCTTTGGCCTCATGGTAAATCTCGCGTGTTTTAAGGAGATGACTGTGGGAGTAGTTCCGCTCTTCCTTAGTGGCGTAGGGAGTCAGGAGTGAGCGCATCAGCGAGGCGATGGAAGCTGCCTGGCTTTTGATTATAAGGATATTTTCCACCGCAGGAATACTCTCTGAGCCGAGCATTTCTACTTCATCTCCAAGCAGGCTTTGTTGCCTGATGGAAAAGAGGCCGACAAAAACTATGATCAATGCTGTGACTAAAAAACCACCGACTAATTTGACCCCGAGCCTGAAGTCGTTCATGTGTACTCCTTGTGTAAGAACAATGGGAAGCAGGAAGAGAAGATTAAGGGACGGTTATGCTTACGTTACCTCTTGATTAAGTTCGATTATCAGGAAAGGTGCAATACGAGTCAAGGAAAAATGCGGGAGAGAGGGGGGAGGGATTTTGGCCCGGGACTGGGGGGAATAAACTCAGGACTGTTGTGCCGACGTCTTCATTCCTTTGGAGCCCTGAGTGCCAGAGCTATGTCCACACTAAAAATTAGAAGAGCGCCAAGCCAACCCGCTATACCAAGCGGGGGATCGGAAACGAGCAGTGGACCGAGGAGAGCGGCGATGAGAATACGGCTTGAGGATACAACCGCTCCTTCTACCGCAGTGACGAAACGAAACCCGTAGGTGAGCAGATATTGGCCGCCCACACCGGCCATGGAACAGGCAAAGAGAAACAGGAGTTCAAGCGGGGAGGGGAGGTGGAGTTGGCCATACACCATGGGCAACATCAACAGTGTTCCCAGGCCAAACATATACCAGAGAATGGTCTGAGCCTCGTCATACTGGCGGCTGAGGTTGAGCGAGAGAATCGCAAAGCCTGCAAAGAACCCAGAAAGCAGCCCCCAGAAATCGTTGAGGTGCAGGGTGGAAACATCGGGGGAAAGGATGAGCCAGATACCGATAGTGGCAAGAGCAACTATAGCCAGGGAAAAGATGTCGCGCTGACGCTTAAGTAAGAACCAGGAGAGGAGGGCGACAAAGAGCGGGTAGGTCATGTTGAGGATATTGGCCTCGGCCACGCTGCCCACCTCAACGGCTTTGTAAAAACAAAAGACCGCGATGGTGTTGGTGAGCATACGGATTAAGATGAAGCCAAGGTGATTGCAGCGGGGTGATTTCCCACTGAGTACCATGCTGAGGCTGACTACGGCAAAGCCAAGCACAAAACGGGAAAAGGTAAACATGGAGGTCCCAATAGTGACAAAGGTGTGGGACCAATGGATAATGGCCGTAGCCAGGTAAAAAAGAAGCGCAGAGCCAAGTACCGCCAGTCCCCCTAGCAGACGTTGACGATTCTTCATCGTGTCCATTTTTTTGGAGGCCGCAAAGTGTTTTGGGTGAGTCGTTTCAGGCATGTTCATCCTCCTGCCTCCGGAGCAGAGGCACGAGGGATCAATCGTCTTTGGCAGAAGACTCGGATTTTTTTGCGGCAAATACACGGCAGGCGAGAATCCCTGCCTCATAGAGCAGAAAAAGCGGTAGCGAAAGCAGTACGGTGGCCGTTATTTCACCGGTGGTGAGCAGAAAAGAGACGATGAGAATGGCTATATAAAAATAGATACGTTTTGCGGTGAAATGGCCTGCCTTGACCAGTCCTGTCCGGGTGGCCATCACCATGAGAAATGGGATCTCAAAGGCCAGGCCAAAGGTGAGGAGCATACGGGCGGTGAAGGTCAGGTACAACCCCAGCTTCAGACGAGGTTGCAGGGCCGGGCCAGCATAGCTCATGAAGAAATGGAGAATCCGTGGCAGGGCGACAAAGTAGGCAAAGAGAGCGCCGCCGGTGAACAGGGCTGTTGCCCAGGCAAGGATGGAACGGACCAGTCTTTTTTCTTTGTCCAAAAGCCCCGGAGCCGCAAAGAGCCAGATCTGATAGAAAATGTACGGCAAGGCACCGATCAATCCAACCAGAAAGGAGAGCTTGAGGTAACTGAGAAAAGCCTCGGTGAGTTTGGTATAGACCAGCTTGTCCAATGCCGGGTACGCCTGCTGCAGCGGCTGCATGCAGAGACTGGCAAGCGTATCCTTAAAGAAATAGGCAACTGCGGTGACCAGGGCAATGGCCGCAAAGCTGCGGATGAGCCGAGTTTTGAGCTCCTGATGATGGGGCTGGAATTGCTCCAGCGCTTCAAGCATCATGGGGCGGTTTCCTCGCGGTTTTCCTCTTGGGACGCCTCCTTTTGTGCCGTCTGGGGCACACTGCGCCTGGGGGCATCGGTTGCGGTTGTCTCCACCTCCTGTGCGCAGGTCTCTTCAGGGGCAGCGGCTGCAGGAGACTCGTTTGTAGTGGCTTCTTCAGCCTGGATAGAGGTTTCTTCTGTCGCCTCGGCTGCGATCTCGGCCTCGATCACCTCTTCTTCGGTCGGATCTTTGGCTGGCCCTGCGGCAGGATGCCAGTTTGAGGGATCAGCATCAATCATCCGTTCTTTGAGTTCATCGGCAGTGGCCCGCAACTCCTTCTGGACCGAGTTGAGTTCACCCTCTTCTTCGTTGATGCTGTCTTTCAGCTGATTCAGGGTTTTTTTCATCTCCATCACCCCTTTAGCCAGCGAGCGCGCAAGACCAGGGAGCTTGTCAGGGCCGACAACGATCAGAGCCACGGCAAAGATGACGATCATTTCCGGGAGGCCAATTCCAAACATATGTGTACACCGGGATGTTTATAGGGGCACTTGAATGGAGCCCCTTTATTCAAGCAAGGGAAGGTTCGAACAATAGTGAGCGGAACTCTACGGGATTTACCTGGGAGTGTCAAGCAGGGGTGTTACCGTGGTCCCGGTTTCCGCCAACCATCCAGCAGATGCAACAGGGCAAGAACAGGATGGGAGAAAAGCATCTTGGGGCCGCTTGATCGCATCACTGCGAGGATGCGTTCGCGCTCAGTGGGACTGTAACAGTGTAGCGAACATTTGCCACAGGTTGTTTTGTTCTCCTGAAAGGGACAGTTGCGTAATCGTTTCCGGGCATAGGCAAGCAAGGCTTCGCACTCGCTGCACAGTGGACCCTGCGTCTGATGATGATCGCGACAGTAACGCGTAATAATGGCAGCAACGGTTTGCGCCTCGCGTTTGAGCCGATTTGAAGAGAAAAATAAAGGCATATTTGTAGAGTGGCTCTGGGGAAAATATGGGTATTGCCTGAATCCGAGAGCATTCATCGGGGCGTCAGGTTCTATTTTTTTCTGGGCACTCCCCGAAGGGCCTTGGCCTGGATGGGATCATCGGGCCATGCATGTTTTGGGTAGCGTCCCTTGAGTTCTTTTTTTACCTGCGGATAGCCGTTTTGCCAGAAGCTGGCTAAATCGTCGGTTACCTGAATGGGCCGCCGGGCAGGGGAGAGCAGGTGCAACAGGAGGGGGATCTGTTGATTGCAGATTGTGGGCGTTGTTTTTTGACCGAACATCTCCTGCAGGCGGACTGCAAGAACAGGAGGTCCTTCAAGGCGATAGTCGATTCGAATTGTAGAGCCGCTGGGAACGGTGATTGTTTCCGGAACCAGTTGCTTCAAGCGTTGTTGCTGGGGCCAGTCCAAGCGTGAGTGGAGCAGAAAGTAGAGGTCCAGGCTCTGCACCTGGGTGAGCTGACGCATACCGCCGAGATAGGGGGCTAGCCAGGAAAGATCGGTAATAAGCGTTGCATCATCAAGACCGGGCCATTGCTCTTGTTGTTGCCAAAGCCTGAGGCAATGGATTCGGGCTTGCAATTGCCTGGCACGCGGTGTCCAGGGCAGGGCCTCCACCCCGGTTTGGGTAACCCCTTCGAGCAGAGCGTTGGTGATGGCCTCCTCGGAAACGGCCGGAAGAGGATGTTCATCAACAAGTAATGCCCCGATTGCACGCCGGGTCGTGGCCAGAACTTTGCTGCTCGCCGTGTCCCAGCGGACCTCCTGAGTCTCTGTGACGAGGTGAGCATGCTCGTCGAGGATCGTCGCTTTTTCCAGGGCTGCCGCAAGATAGATACATCCCTCTTTGTGACCGCTGTCAAGCTGGGCTGCGATGATATAGGCTGAGCCGCAAAGTGGATCGGTGGGCGAAAGTCGGGCCCCCCGGCCAGAGGCCAACTGATAGCGGTGCCGGGCATCATGTCGTTTTTGGGCAATCCGTTCGGGGAAGGCGGCAAGCAGCAGAGAGCCAAGAGCAGCTTCCTGATTCTCCAGCGGTTGGGCTGGAGAGCGCCGCCACACTCGGGCAGCCTGATCGATACGGCGGACAACTGCCGGGTCACCACCCTTTTGCCGGACTGCGCTCTTTCCCCGGTTTCGAAACAACTCCAAAAGCTCCAAGCGCTCGCTGATATCGGAACTCGCAGCGCCTGGCATGGGATCACGTTCGGCAAGCAGTGCTGCCAGGTCACAGCCCAGGCTCTCCACGCCCATCTCCCGTGCCTGAACGAGCATCTGAGCAAGGCGCGGGTGCAAAGGCAACTGCGCCAGTTTGCGTCCATGTTCGGTGATATGTCCCTTCGCATCAATGGCCTGCAGCCCAAACAGCAGCTCGCAGGCCTGGTTGTAGCTGCCCTCACGGAGGGGATCAAGCCAGCGGAGCACCCTGGGATCAGGCGTGCCCCAGAGCGCCAGCTCCAGAGCCAGCGGCGCCAGATCGGCATGAACAATCTCGGGAGGATGAAAGGCGGGAAGACTGTGCTGCTCTTCTTTGGTCCAAAGGCGCAGACAACAACCAGGTCCCAGACGCCCGGCACGCCCGGCGCTGATCGGCCGTTGCCTTGGAGACACGGGTGGTTGTCAGGCGACTGAGCCCGGTTGCAGGATTAAAGCGTGGCAGGCGTGACCAGCCCGAATCAATAACCGTACTCACGCCTTCGATGGTGAGGCTTGTCTCGGCAATGGCTGTGGCCAGGATGATACGTTGTCGTCCCTGGGGATCCGGAAAGATAGCCCGATCCTGGTCCTGGGCCGAGAGCTCACCTAAAAGCGGCAGGATCAAGCGATCTGCCAAGGAAGCTTCTTTTAAGAGCAGTTCCCTGGTTTGGGTGATCTCTGCCCGTCCCGGCAAAAAGACGAGGATATCACCCGCTGTCGCCTGTTGCCGGAGAATACCCCGGGCAACCACCTCACTGATGCGCCCTTTGGGCGGACGGTCAAGGTAGTCGATGGTAACCGGGTGCAACTCTCCTGAGCCGGTAATGATCGGGACATTTCCTAAAAGGCGGGCAATGGGCTCTGTGTCGAGAGTGGCCGACATCACCAGGAGTCGCAGATCTTCGCGAATCTGGGCCAGATCAAGACAGAGTGCCAGGGCCAGGTCGGCATGGAGGGAGCGTTCATGGAATTCATCGAAAATAACCAACCCCACATCCGTCAGATCCCCCTCCTGTTGCAACCGTCTGGTGAGAATACCTTCGGTCACCACCTCAATGCGCGTTTGGGGACTCGTGCGCCGATCGAAACGAATCTGGTAGCCCACTTTTTGTCCAACCGGCTCGTTGAGCATGGCGCTCATGCGCATGGCTGCTGCTCGGGTGGCTAGCCGCCTGGGCTCAAGAATAAGGATCTTTTTTCCAGCGAGCCAGGGCTCAGCCATGAGAGCCAGGGGAACGACAGTTGTTTTACCAGAACCGGGCGGTGCTGCCAGAACCGCAGAACTTTGGTTAAGGGCTGTTTTGAGTTGTGGCAAAACAGCTTGTATCGGTAAATGTGGGAGTTTGACTGGTGACAAGGTGCGGCTCTCAACAACAAGGTGTGTCATATCCGGAACACGACGCGGGATCAATCGGTCGAGCGTACGGATGATTTTCGTTCAATAGTTTTTTTTGATTACCACTGAAACTCAGCTGCAATATTTGTCGCGGGCAAGGCCCGCTCCTTGTATCTACGAGTCCGATAACATTTGGGAGGCTGTAGGAGACGGGCCATGCCCGCGACAGGGCGAACGATTTACCGACTCTTTGCCTTTTGCGGAAAAGAAGTGGCACCTGGCACAAATTCATCTTTTCCAGCGAAGCTTTGATGGAAATCAAATAGTTTTTTGTACAGTGTCCTTGTACACGGGAAGTACGTTTGCAGGAAGAAAAGCTGTGCAGTCGTCTCTTTTTTTCCACGAATGGGGCTAAAAAAGGTATGCTGCCTCTTGCAGGTCCTGGTGCCATCGCTCCTGCTTGGTTATTTCGCTGTACGTGCTTTTTGCTGTGCCAGCTCTCTTTTTCGGGGCATTCCCGAATCAACCAAGGACAGGACATATCCATGGACCAGCACTCCCTCTCTGCTACAGAACTCAACCATATTTTTTCCCTGGCCAGCCAGGCCCACAGTGCAGGTGATCTTGACCAGGCTCTTTTGGGATATGCCTCGCTGATTGATCAAGTGCCCGCCTCAGCCTTGTTACAGTACAATCTTGGGCTTGTCTACTTTGGGCTCGACCGTTTTGAGGAATCGTTGCAGGCCTTCCTGCTTGCTGATACGCTTGAGCCGCAAGACTGTGATACCCTGTTTAACCTTGCCCTTTGTCAGGGGAAAGTGGGGCACCCGCGTAAGGCCATTGCGCTCTATCTGCAGGTGCTTGCCCTGTTTCCGGAGCATGTAGATGCGCTCTATAATCTGGGTGGTTGCTATCAGAGACTGCACCAGGATGCAAAAGCCATGGAGTACTATCAAAAGACGCTTACCCTGGCACCTGCATATCTCTCTGCACTCAACAATCTTGCCTACCTGTATCATCGTGCGGGCGAGATTGACGAGGCCACAGCCCTTTATGCCCGCGTACTGGAGTTACGCCCGGAGGATGAGTCGGTGCGTTACCTGCTGGCAGCGCTTTTGGGGCTTCCCCTCACAGAAGCGCCTGATGTCTATGTGCAGGATTTTTTCGACGCCTATGCCGAAGATTTTGAACGAAGCCTGGTCAAGGACCTGGGCTACAACAATCCCAGGTTGCTCTTCGACTGCTTTTGCCAGACCACAACCATGGGCCTGCATTATAGCCACGGGCTGGATCTGGGCTGCGGAACAGGCCTGAGTGGTCAGGCCTTTAAAGAGCGGATTGACGTCCTGGACGGGGTTGACCTTTCACCGGCAATGCTCAAACAGGCCGAGACCAAAGGCTGCTATCAGCAGCTGTGCCAGGACTCCATCAATCATTTCCTCCACTCGACCACGGAAAAGTTTGATTTTTTCATAGCCACGGATGTCTTTATTTATGTGGGCGCGTTGGAATCCATTTTTACCATGGCGCATGCCCATGCGTGCGCGGGCGCACTGTTTTGCTTTTCCACCGAGGAACTGCATGAGGCGGGATACCGGCTGCAGCCCTCCGGGCGTTTTGCCTATTCCTCAAATTATATTCATCACCTGGCAGATTCCACCGGCTGGAAAATCTTGGCTGAACAACCCACGCAATTACGGCGGGAACGTGACGGCTGGATTAGAGGAGAACTCTGGGTCTTTCAGTGGCAGGAACTGCTTGCTGAAGAAAACAGAGGACGTGCCGACTGACTGTGCTTGTTCTTAATGCTTCTATTTAGGGGGAAGTGGGGCAATGTATGGCCCCTGACCGCCTCTGCATTGCTTTTCCACCTCAGCCGTAAGTGGGAGCAGCGGCAGGGAAGCGTAGCGATGATCAAAGAATACCAGTTCCACGGTTTCTCGAATCTGTTCGATCCGCAACTGTGGTTTTCTTCCCTCTTGGCGCTGAAGGAGTGCCTCCTCCGCTGCAATTGGTGTCACGCCTTTTTCCCGCAGATCTGCTGCGGCTGCAAAGAGCTCCACCACCAGACTGCAAATGCTGGCCTCGGGGCCGGGAGACGTAAGCGCATCAGCTCCCGCCTGCACGGGTTTGCTTGTTTTGGCTGTTGTCTTCCCACCCTCGCAACGTCCCCAGCTCACCTCTAAACCATCGGCGGCCGTACCAGGCTCTCTGCACCAACCCAGCTCCTGTAGCCGCTGTTGGTTGCGCTCCATTTCTGCACAGGCCTGATCTGCAACCTGTCCCAATGTATCCCAACAGATCCTGGTCAGGGCCTGATCCCGGTCGATGTAGCCCTGCACCTCCGAGCTAATAAGGGGGATGAGCGCGGCCTCTTTTGCTGGGGGGAACGGCTTTTGGGTGGGTTGCGCTGTTATTTGCTGCACTCCAGAGGCCTGATCAAAAAGGGCGAGATCATCCAGAGGAGCAGGTGCCTTTTGCGAGGCCGGTCTTTTTGGAGAAGGAGATTGTGCTAAACCTGCAACAGGGGGCAGCTTCTTGGCCTTGAGGTAGAGAAAGCCGGATTCGTTTGCAAGGGTATAGGAGAGAATGATGCTGCTCGATTTTCCCGGCCAGCTCAGCACGGAACTCCCCTTTTGGGGAATAAAAATTGGCTTGCCGTAGCGTTTTGTAGCCTCCGCCTTCACCCCAAGAAAGTTTTGCTCGCCGGAGAAGAGCAGCATAACCCCATTGAGCCGTTTCCCTGCGAAGGAGCACTCAATGGAAGAAAGTGTGGCCTGACCAAAGCGCATGGACACGTCTTTCAGGGTATAGAACGAGCTGCCCTTCCCATCGTTTTCTTTGCTGAGAATGAGGTTCTTGGTCTGCTGGTTGGCCTGGAGACTGCTGCCCCAGGCCATACCGGCAAAACCATGCACCTCTGTGGCTGCGTCTGCCCGGTGCAGGCAGATGCTCAAGGCCAGCAGAAGACAGAGACTAAAGGAAAAGAGTTTCATATGCGCACAGAAGAGATGCCCGTCTCAGCGTTGCTGTTTGGCAGCCGGTGTCACCACCATAACAATACGTTCGGTCGCCGTCTTGGTCAGTTCCGGATAGTTAGACTGTACCCAGTCGCGAATATCGGTCTTGAGAATCGACTCTGGATCGTCCTCTTCACTCATCAATTCAAACCAGCATTCCAGGGCTATGTTGAGTTCCGGGGCATAGCAGGGATGATCGTCTGCGAAAAGATCATCATCATCGTCGTCGTTATCATCGCAGCTCCCTGAGGATTGACAACAACAGGAAGACTCCACCTTTTCGGTAAAGGGGACGATACCTTGTTTCTTTTCAATTTTGGGCAGGTCCTTGTCCAAGGCATAAATCCGCAGGGGATTGAGCCCAACCATACTGGTGTCGCCCCATTCCTCTCCAGCAGCATTTGAAATTAAAACCTGTTTTCCTTTGGGCGTGAGGCAGGTGTATTCCGAGGCGACCTGAATACGGTCGGTACGGCCGATGATCATCTCAACGGTTTTCATGGGCAGCTGAATCTCTATAGTCTCATGGAGCTTTGGCTCCGGCGTCTTTTTCTTTTTGATTTTATGAACGATCACATTTTCAAACTCGTACCACAGGGTGAGCGTGCCCTCGGCGGCCAAGGCAAGAATTTGATCAGGCGTCTTCTGCCATCGTCTACTCAGTTCATCCAGCGTCACTCGTTTATTGTCTTTGGCCATGTGTCTTTTTCCTTAAGAAGCGGGTTGTTGTTCTGGCTGTTAAGAAACTGGGCTACTCTAATTTGTTTTATGGGTGTCTTGAATAATTAGATTTTTCAATCAAGGTCAGATAAGCGCAGACTTCGAGGCATGTTCAAAATTTTACCACAGGTATATATATGATATCGGAGTCTTCGCTTACCTCCGAGGATAAAATTTTGAGCATAACGAGGTAAGCGCCAGACTCCGGGAGATTGGCAGAAAAAGCAATTATTCAAGATTCCCTTATGTGAGACTCCATACCCTAGCAAGGCTCATACCCTGAAGGCAACTAAAATAGTCTCCTGCAGCCATGACGGTGGGGGATCTCATTGGCAAGGGAGCCAATGGTCTACCCCTGATAGTTGTGCTGCATCTTAAGAATGTCTGCTTGTATCTCATCGATGAGTTGTTGCGGGGCAAGCACCTGAACCGCCGGTCCCCAGGAGAGGATCCAGCGTTTTAACTCCAGGAGGTGATTGACCCGCATGGTGAGGATGCTGCTCCCGTCCTTTTGCTCATCAATTCGTTGCGATGGGTGCCAGGTTCGTTCTCGAATATAGGTGGCAGCGCTTGGGGAAAAATGAAGTGCGACCTCAATGGTTCCTTCTCCCCAGTGTATGCCGAAGTGGCTGGTAAAAAGGACCTGGAAATCTAAGTCTTCTGGCCTGCTGAAATGAACGGCTGTGGTCTGTACAGAGAGTATCCGCGCCAGACTGAAGGTACGAAGAGCCCTGCGAAGATGGCAAAAGCCCAGAACATACCAGTCGCCCTCGTAGCGTACACAGTGGTAGGGATCCAAAAGACGTTTCTGGGGTTGGGCGCCGGGGCTTTGGTAGACAATCTGCACCTGTTCGGCACTGCGAAGGGCTGCAAAGATCAGTTCAAGCACCTCTGGGACAATGACTGTTGACGAGGGGGGAATCACCGTGAACAACGATTGATCTGAGCTTGAAGAGAGCGAGATCTTATCCGGCAAACTGTGTTCGATCTTTTTGAATACCGAACGCAGGCTATCGTAAATCGGTGTCCCCTCGTATTGGGCCAGGAGTTTATCGGCCAGAAAGAGGGCAAAGAGATCCCGTTCACGCATCTGCAGGGCCGGAAGTTGATACTGTTCCTCTGTATAATAGAAACCGCGTTTGGAAGCAGAGTAGGCAAGAGGCGCATCCAGCTCATAGCGAAGGTAGTCAAGGTCGCGGCGGATGGTGCGGGGATTGACCTCCCACTCGGCAGCAAGGCCTGCGCAGTTGGGAAAGTGTTTTTCTCGAATCTGCCGATCTATGAAGAGAAGTCGGGCATGTTGCAGTTTGTTTTTGGGCATGGGAAAGGCGCGGTTTGTAGGGATCTTTTGTGCTGGGCCGCGTTGAGCGAATATGGATCAAATAGAGCGTCACCAGAAGAAAAAATACAGAAAAAAATTTGGTAGGACATTCTCTGTCCCACCACCTGGGGTAGGGTGAAGTCAGAAACAACCAATGTCATTGCACAGGAGGCTTCACATGATTCATTTTTTAGCTTATCTCATCGTCTACGCCTTAATTTGTTTAGCCATCGATCTGCTGGGGGAGCTCATTGATCCTCATGGCATTAACCGTAGCTATAGCGCTATCAGACGTCGTCCCTGGAACGATACAGCCTTTGATTGCAGATCCCTGGTTTTTACTGTGGAGCAGCCAGCAAAGCGTGGGAATCGGGCTCGGGCGTATTGAAGAGGACACCCTGTTCAGCACATCAGCCCTCGCCATGGATACAGGGATTTTATACCTGCAAACAAGGGCAGGCTGCCCGCCGGAGCAAACGGGAACTGAATAAACCGAGCTGGCTGGCCATCATTGCCACCTCTTGTATTTCTTGTCTGCGATCTCCACGCCCAGCTCCAGGGGGAAGAAATAGTACTTATAGGCATTGAGTGTGAGCCATCTCCCATCAACACGCAGCCGGTAATGCTGCTGCCAGTATTCCCGGTTGCGCAGTTGTGGATGTGGGTACCTCTTCCGACTGTACGGATTCCAGCTGCATCGAAACTGCTCCGCTGAAAATAGTTCAATTTTGAGCAATTTTTTGCCCTGCGTGGTGGCATTCCCACACCGCCACACAATGTCTGGAATCCTTATTTCACTCATAAAAACAGTTTGTTTCCCTCGTAAGAGATTCCCTTTGTGCAACTTGAAACTTCAGGATGTTCCCGCGGCACCGGACTGGCCCGTCAAACCCGTTCGCCTCTAGCGCTCGCTCATCCTCAAATGCGTTGTCGCCCAATCCCAGAGAAATCACTCCATTCTGCAGCAGCCAAAGCACGTATCGGGCAGCTTCGAGGTTGGCTTTTCTCACCAGGGATCGGTAAGATTTCACCGTCCGCCATACCCCACCTCCACTGTCTGCTTAATTTTTGAAACGGACATTGAAGATTTCATCAGTGCCGTGTAATTTTCACTTACCCCCCCCCATTCGTGGGAGGCGTTAAGTAAGGCTTTCATCCCGCGTCGGCGGCAAAGTGCTAATAATCTTCGACAACCGCACCTAATACGAGCCCTACGAAGCTCAAACAAAAGACCTCAACGTCATCGGCCAAGTCATCTACTCCTGCCGCACATTTGTACACGAATGAATCTTTCTCAAAAAGGTACATTCTTAAGTTTCTATTTTAATGGGAAAAATGTTAACTCCGAGAATCAGAGATTTACTGCTATGGTACAACCAGCATAACAGCCTCCGGTGTCGAGAGAAAAAACTGGGAATAATATGATTTTTGGTGGTGTTACCCGGAAAAAGGGGGGCACGAGCATGTTTTTGTAAAAATGATATATATTGTTAATTTTACAATATATTTTGAATAGGAATAAGGCTGCACATAAGGTGAGAGGTCCGTTGAGGGATGTTCATTTCAGTCTTCCGGATAATTACTTGTTATGCCCAAAAAATCTGACACGGAGTACAAATGTCCTTTCAAACACCAATTACGATTTCAGAAGCAATTAGAAACATTGAGCAAAACCGCTACTTGCTACCCTCGATTCAAAGGGAGTTCGAATGGAAGCATGAGAAAATCGAATGGTTGTTTGATTCGATCATGAGAAATTATCCTATCAGCTCATTTCTATTTTGGAGGGTTGAAGGAGAGACAAAACAAGATTTCAAGTTTTACCAATTCATAAAAGAGTACAGGCAACGCTACAAAACTCATAATGAGGAATTCAATACTACAGGTCACAATGATTTTACGGCGGTACTGGATGGGCAGCAGCGCTTGACTTCTTTGTATATTGGATTAAGAGGAAGTTATGCTTATCGAACGCCTAGATTGAAAGAAGAAAATTCTGAAAGAGTCTATCCAACCCGCAGGTTATATTTAAATATAGAGAATCCTCTCGAAAACGAAGAAGATGGCCGAATATATGAATTCAAGTTCCTAACTGATTCAGAATATTCAGCCAATATGAAGAAGTGGTTTCGAGTATCAGAGATATATGGGCTTTCAGATGATTTTGAGTTCAACAAGTATTTAGACGATAACGGCCTCAAAGAAAGTGAGTTTTCATACAGAAGCTTATCTACTCTTAAAAACGTAATTCACTCAAAGCCTATTGTGAATTTTTTCCTAGAGACAGAACAGGAGATAGACAAGGCTTTAAATATTTTCATAAGAATCAACAGCGGAGGAGAGCCATTAAACTTCTCTGATTTGATAATGTCTATTGCCGTTGCAAACTGGCAAAAGAAGGATGCCCGGAAAGAAATACATGGATTGGTTGATAATGTTCGTGACAAAGGATTCACGATATCAAAGGACTTTATTCTTAAAGTATTTCTTTACCTCCATAGCAAGGATATCAAATTCAAGGTAACAAATTTTTCGAAATCGAATGCAGAAGATTTCGAAACAGAATGGAATAGTATTAGGGATGCGGTTTTGGCTGTATTTGATTTCACCAAATCTCTCGGCTTTACCGACTCAACGCTAACGTCTAAAAATGCCTTAATTCCGGTAATTTACTACATATATCATCGCAAGATATATAAAGACTTTCATACCAAGTCTGAATATTCAGCTGACAGGGAAATCATCAAAAAATGGCTTCATGTTGCGCTCGTTAAAAGGCTCTTTGGCGGCACTTCGGATAGCGTTCTAAATCAAATTCGCAAGGCGTTTACGGACAATGTAGTCAAGTCTCCTATTTCAGAGAACACATCAGCCTTCCCCGTAAAGGATATAAATAAGGAAATCCGAAAGGATACGGGCATTAGCGATGAATTTATTGAAGAGTTACTATTGACGCAAAAAGATGATAGATACGCTTTTTCCTTGTTAGCTCTACTCTTTCCGCAACTCGACTACAAGAATAACGATTTTCATAAAGATCACCTTCATCCTGCATCAAAGTATGAAGAGCTGAGTGAAGATGATAAAGAGAAACATGGCTGGCAAACATATAATTCACTAAAAAACCTACAAATGTTGGATGCCAATGAAAATATGTCTAAGAATGACGAAGATTTAGAGTCATGGGTCGATAAAGAATTGAAATCAAAACAGAGAACTGCATTCTTGGATAGCCACCATATCCCTGATGTGAGCTTAAAACTGGCAGACTTTAATAACTTCATTACTAAGCGTTCAGAGATTCTTACAGAAAAACTGAAGAACATATTGGCATAACAATCACATGCACTCGGACAACAAAAAGCGCCGCTCGTTCCTCGCTATGCTTTTTGCTGCCGGTGATGTGAGGCGTTAAATCCAGGTAAAAAATAACATGCAAGAATACGATCACATATATTTCAAACAAGGTTTCTACTTTTACGATATGGTCATGAGCTTCATGACATCTCTATCTACAGTTGCATTTATTCTTAACAATGAAAAATTAGTTGAACTAAAAGAGAAAGATTACGTCAGTATTGAAGGTAAATGGGTCAAACCAAGGCATTTCTTCCCTCATGATGTAATTACAAACATAAAAGCCGGAAAATTTACTTTTAATACATACATCAACTCTTGTTGTGGCATGCTGGCTAATACTGCTTATGAAGCTGTAAAAGATTTAAATGATAAATCACCAGAATTTGAGTTTTTAAGGCACATAAGAAATGCAGGTTCTCACCAAAACAAGTTTAATTTTTTTCCAAAAGAACCATCGTTACCAGCATACTGGAAAGAAGCAATTATAGACCACACAAAAAAAGGGAAAGATAATCCGTTATTTGGCACTGGGTGCTTTGGCACTTACTTCGGAGTGCCTGATATAATTGATTTATTAAAAGAAATAGAAGAAAAATTGATTTAGCCAGCAAGTAGAGGGGACTGGAAAACCAGTTGGCACTTCGTGGCAAGCACGTCTGCCAGCCCCTCACTACCCCGTTAGAGGGGAAGGTAAGCAGAAATGGTGTCTGAAGATTGGGTTGCGAACCTAAACAAAGAGTTCCGCGATGCAGGCATAAATCAACGGCGTCGCCCATGGGAGGCAATACGTCGTTATTCCGAGGAGTTCAATACTGCAGTAGATATTTCCTCGGACGTCGCCAAGACGATTTTTAAATGGTTTGAGGAACATTCAAAACCAGGTGTGCACCAAGTCAGCAGTCAGTATGAAGCCGTTTATTTCTATGATTCCCAATTTTGGGTTGTATCCATTCCAATCATGTATGGCACGGTTCAATTGAATGCCCTCGATTGTCTTCATGAAATGCCTAATGGCATTAAGCAAGAGATGATGGCGGATCATAGGGGGGCTTGGGAGTATGTAATCTATTGGGCTGACTGTTTAGATTATGGAATGGGCATAGATGATCTACGAAAAACGCAAGGTCTGGATGAGTTTGGCTATCAGCTACTCATGTCAGCGGATCAGGAATTAAGGGCTGCCACATCAATACTTTCCCAACATCGTCCAGATCCTCGCGCAATCCTTAATTGCAGAATGGCGCTTGAGATATTCTTTAAGTCATACGTTGCGTTGAAAAATGGTCTTACACAAAGTGAGGCAAAAGCCATTGGTCACAACCTGAATAAAGGGGTAGACAGGTTTATTGAAGCATCAGGGCTAAATGATTGGGAAAGGACAAGGCAACTTCTATCAGTATTTCCGGAAATACATGAGCGCTACAAAGAGCAAGATATCACCTTCCAAAGGCTTTGGGATGGCTACTCACTTGCGCATTCTGTAGGTGCGGTGATTGTCAGAGAGTTCACCGACAGAAATACACTTCAACGAGTGATGGCCTCTAACAATGCAAATTAACTCGGACCGCAAAAATCGCTACGCGCTTTTCGCGTCCGGTTATTTGCGGCGTTGGGCTTAAATAGAGGACCTCATGAGTGTTCTTATCTTTGAAGGAATGACAGTTGGCGTATTAAAAGGAGATTTCACTATTGGTATTGATGATACTGGAAATCTTCAATCTAAATTCATTCTTTCAACATCATATAATGTGCTTCCAATATGGCTCCGCATTGCATATGAAAATCTCCAATTGTCAAAAAAAGCAAACAAAAAGATAAAGGATAGCTGGTCTGAAGATGTAAATAATCAGAAAGAACTTTTGATAAAAGAGCTTACGCCGTCTGTCCAAGTTTTTGTTTCATGCGGAATAGCCTTAGATTCCCTGTACGATCAACTAAGACCCTATGCAAAAATATCAAGAGAAGATATCGATAAATGGAAAGAAAATCGCACAAAAAGATCCTCTCAAATCTGTGAAATTATAAAACGGGTATATAAACTGAATAATGAAATTTTTAAAGGCTATCGAAACAACATCAAGTCAATTATTGATTTCAGGGACAAAGCCGTTCATCCAGATAATTCGATACAGCAAGCATGTAATCGGCCCGATATCCCAGTGGGGGTTGATTGGCGTTTTTCTGCGTTCAGATATGATAACGCCATAATTTGCTATCAAAGAACAATGGAAATGATTCTTCATCTATATGAAAAAAAATCTGGAATAACTCAGATTGATCAAGAAATGGAAAATATTGTTAAGGCATTGAAAGAATTAAAATTAATATCAATGAAATAGCCCAACGAACAAGGATAGATTGTGTGAGTGAGGCACGAACGAACCACAATCTTATCCGGGGTTGGACAAGCCCGGTCTCACAAAGGAAATAAATATTGCTCTGGAATATGCTGGAAGCACTACCAGGAT
>NZ_JAFFQA010000063.1 GCF_016919065.1 Desulfobulbus rhabdoformis
CAATCTTGGCATTTTGGGCCCGATGATCGGTAAGTTTGCCAAAATCAGCTTTGATAGCTTGAATTAATGCGTCCACGTGGAGTGTTTTGTTCACGGCTCTTCCGTTCGTCGGTGCAACCAGTTGTAACGCCTTGATCGAGAAAATTTTCAGTGACTGCATAATCGATTCTCCATGTAATTGGTTGTAATTCCATGAAAAAAATCGATTTTTACCTTCAAGGCTTTGTCAAGAAAAAAATACGCTACTCCTGATTAATTTTTCGTTTATTTTTGATGAGTTAATCGCGTCTAAGCTCGTTGCCGAGGCGCTCGGAGAGCAGCCGTTTTGGAACCAAGCATGTTCTCTAAAAGTTTACGAAAACCAATTCCCTCGTACCCCATAAAAACAGGGCATTACGGGATAACGGGAAGTGCTGACTGAGAATTACAGCTTCAAAACTGTTATTTGTTTTATTAAAGTCAATTTATAGGCATCTTTGATACCATTTTATTCATCAGATCCCGAATCATGTCAGCCTTAGGTTGCACATTGTAGCGTTGAGCTGCTTTTGGAATGTAATCAATAAACTGCTGAAGGCGACTTTCTTCTAGGCAGTCTTTGATGCCAGTTGCCAAAGCGCTGCTATTCCCTGCTTCCACCACCACAGTTGGTGTCCCTTGTACCACTTCTCGTAAACCAGTGCAGTTAGATGCAACCAATGGAGTCCCACAGGTTAATACCTCCATGGGCAACAATGGACATGCTTCCCACAAAGAAGGCATGACCACTAGATCAAGCCCTTTGATAACACCAGCAACATTAGGAGTGAACGGCATGAAGTAAAAATTACCTTCTAACCCACGTTGACGCAACGCAGCTCGTTCTTCACGGATAAAGCCACCTTCACCAAAAGCGAGGACCAATAAAATTTTCTTCAGGTTCTGATGCCGAGTTAACTGCTCTACGGCATCAACAAGGTGGTTAAAACCTTTTTGTCGCATGAATCGACCAAGGAAGCCTATTAAAAAATACTCATCCGACAAGAATAATTCCTTGCGAAGATTTCGCGGTTCAGCCTGCTGAAACCGCTCAATCTCAATACCATTTGAGATGACAAGGCACCGTTCGTGAATTCTCGGGAAAAATTCCAATAAATTTTTTTGCGCGTCATGACTGACCGATTGAATAGTATCGATAAAAGAAATAGCGATTCCAATGTAACGCCGCTTCAACTTGCCGAATTTGTGTGAGAACTGTTTTTCCTGCAGTACATCATGGGAGGTTAGCAAATGGGGCACTCTTGTCAGTCGTGCTGGTAAAGCGGCACAGACACCTGAGGTAAATCCATGAGAATGGACTATGTCAAATTTGGCATGAAGTAATTGCTTGGTCACAGTCCAACAAAGTTCCACCACCGATGGATTGCTTGATACCGGGATTAAAGTTACATCGCCCCCTGAGAGGTCGTCCAATAATACTTTAGTTTCGGGTAGATCGGGCGCAATTAGAGTAAAACTGAACGATTCAACTGGAAACCGAAGGTAGACATAGCGCATAAATGTCCGGATACCACCGACTGGCCAGCGGACGACCAGCAGCACCCGCATCGCCCCGGAAAACTTTAGACGCTTTTTAACCATCTTTTTGCCCATGCTCAAGGCACATGGCTATCTGCATGCAGCCCCAAAGAAAGCTTTGCTGGCTGGTAGCCGACAGCATATCTTTACCATGAAGATATTGTGCCATTCGCACAGCAAATGCTTTGTTGCAAAATACCAAAGGTATGGCCCACTTGGATAATCCCATAGCGCCTTGCAGGTGTGTTATTTGAAAATAATTGCCAATACAAGTAAAAGTGTCACGTGTAAAAGGCCACTCCCATTCCCGGTCAATACGGAAAGGATGGTAAATGGCACGTACACTGCGCGTCAGCAGACTTGTTTGCATGGGATCAAGTGTGACGATTCTTCCCTTTGGGGCCAATTTGTCCTGCAAGACTTGCAGGACAATATCTATGGGCATAAAATGGTGCAACACACCCTGCGCATAAATAATATCAAAACCGGTCTCGGTAAAATCCTTGGATAAAATATCCACGCATTGAACACGGGCGTTGGCGACCCCTTTACGCTTAAAATAATCATCAAGTTGTTTTAGTGCTTCCTGACTCAAGTCAATCCCTAGATAAGACCCGGCATTGCTGGCTAGGTAATAGCTCAATGTGTTGCCTGAAAAACAACCAAAATCTAAAACTTTCTTTCCTGCTAGGGGGCCAATCCACTGTTTCTGCAATGTGTAGAGATCCTGCCATATTCCTGAATGTTCCATTAGATAGTAC
This sequence comes from Desulfobulbus rhabdoformis, assembly GCF_016919065.1. Classification (GTDB taxonomy): domain Bacteria; phylum Desulfobacterota; class Desulfobulbia; order Desulfobulbales; family Desulfobulbaceae; genus Desulfobulbus; species Desulfobulbus rhabdoformis. The sequence continues at coordinate 2,319 of NZ_JAFFQA010000063.1, forward strand.
ATTCGACGCCGCAGAATCCGCCATGTTTTCATGATGATGTTGAGTTTTCTCTGGGCCGCAGGGGTGTCATAAAAGACTGCCTGTTGTTTATTCAAACTCTCCATTTCATCTTTCCGGCTTACTTTTTCATTTTCCATAATCGCCTCTGTCACCCCTCAACATTAGATAAATGGCCGTCAATATGGCTTCTAAACCACATCTCCAGCATCATTAAACTCCATATTATGTAGCTGTTGTCCCGCCGACCGCAACGATGTTCAGTCATTATCCGGTTCAGATAATTCTGATTAAAATTGCCCCGCTGGCGGGCACGTTCACCTAACACCAGATCCTGGCTCATTGCCGCCCATTGGGCGTTAATCCACTGGGAAACCGGCAAGGCAAAACCCATTTTGGGCCGTTGAATCAACTCCCGAGGTAACAGTTTCTCGGCCAGTTGTTTCAATATATATTTCCTGACTCTTCCACGAATTTTATATTCCACCGGCATGGTAGCGGCAAACTCAACCAGAAGATGATCGAGCAACGGGGCACGGGCCTCAAGAGAGACAAACATGGTGGCCCGATCAACCTTGGTCATAATATCGCCGGGCAGGTAGGAGAGACTGTCCAGGTACTGCCGCCTGGTGATTGCATCGTGCCCGTCAACCTGCCGCAAAATGGCGCGTAGTGGCGTACCGGCATCATTTTCACCGGCCTCTTGGATTAAATCGGTGCTGAAGACTTCGGTACCGATTGCCGAAATCCCCTTGGTCATTTTCATAAGGTAGCGCTCATCCTTTTCCGCTGCCAGATAACGGAGTAGATTGATGCCTGAAAACGAAGACGGCAATAACCTTGCAGGTAAACCAAACACACTTTGCCGCAGCCATAAGGGCAGCAGATCGGTGCGACCGCTTAGTGTGCTGTCAAGATAGCGGTCATACCCGCCAAAGACTTCGTCCCCGCCATCGCCGGAAAGGGCTACCGTCACATAACGCCGCGCCAAACGCGAGACGTAGTAGGTGGGGATGGCCGAGGAATCGGCAAACGGCTCGTCAAACATGAGGATCAGCGAGGGGATAATCTCCTCTGCATCGGGACGAACAATTTCTTCATGATGATCGGTCCCGTATCTCTGTGCGACCAGGCGGGCATAGGGCAGTTCATTGTACCGGTCTTCATCAAAGCCGATGGAAAAGGTCTTGACAGGGCTGCCCAAATTCCGGGCCATCAAGGCCACCACCAAGCTTGAATCGATGCCACCGCTGAGAAAAGCCCCTAAGGGGACATCGCTCATCATCCTAATCTTGACAGCCTCATCCAGAAGTGCTTCGGTCTCAGCCAGCCACTGCTGCTCGGTCTTGCTATAATCTGGACGATACTCGATATTCCAATATCGATTGACAGTGAATTTTCCTTCATGCCAGGTTAGGGTGTGGGCTGGTGGCAGTTTGTTGATCCCCTTGAACATTGTGGCCGGGTCCGGGACATACCCGCACCCTAGATAGGGAATAATCGCCGGACGATTGACCTCGGCATGGATCTCGGGGTGCTGCAGTATTGATTTTATTTCCGAACCGAAAACCAGTTTCGTGTGATCACACAAATAGTGCAGCGGCTTTTTTCCCATCCGGTCCCTGGCAAGAAAGAGCGAACGGTTGCGTCCGTCCCAGATGGCAAAGGCGAACATGCCACGTAACCGTGTCACACACGCCTCCCCGTATTCTTCATACATACGCAGAATCGCCTCGGTGTCCGAGGAGGTTCTAAAACGGTAGCCACGTTGACTAAGTTCGGCGCGTAATTGTAGATGGTTGTAAATCTCGCCGTTAAAAACGATATGTATGCTTTTGTCGTCATTGGCCATTGGCTGCTGACCGCCGTTGAGGTCTATAATCCGCAGCCGCTTCATCCCGATTCCCACCGGGCCGTCGCACCACATACCCCATTCATCGGGTCCCCTGTGATGGATCACCGAGCACATCTGCTCAACCACGCGACGATCTACAGGCTGATCACGGTTGACATACAGGTATCCAGCTATTCCGCACATTTGGTCTCCTTAATTGGGGCTTCCTGCTTTTTCATTACCCATCAAAACACCTAAAGCTCGTTGTGGGTCCAACAAGCCAGCCATCGCTAGGTGGTACGCAGCATGGACAAACTGTTTTTCCTGCAAAAAACATTGGCCCATTCGAAAATGGAGGACGGCGCGCCGTTTGCGCCGGATTTTAGCGGGATACGGGTACCGCTTGCAGGCAGCCGTTAGAATTTTGAAACCATTCTGCCAGCGAAGCTTAGCCGTGGTATTGCTTATACTGCCATCATGTCTGCGGTAGCACCAGAGACATTCGTCCAGGTACTCAATAGCAGCAACTTCGGCTAGACGAATACCAAGATCATGGTCTTGTGCCGCTCGTAGTGTTTCGTCCAGGTAACCGATTTGTTCGTATAAAGATCGACGCACAAGGGCATTGGATGGCACATTAAAGCAGCAGTCCAGCAGTACCTGGCTAGAATCCTTCGGGGGGTGATGGCCTGCACCATATCTTAAAAAAAGTTCTTCGCCGGCATCATTTATGTAGAGACCGTTACTGTATACAAGGCCGATTTCTGGGTGCTGTTCAAGAAAATTAACTTGCATTGTAATTTTCTCTGGTTTGAACAAATCATCGCTGTCCAGTATAGCCACATACACACCACGGCAATGGACAAGACCTAAATTAACAGCGGCAGATTGCCCACGATTGACCCGGCCGGGATGATCCAATATGGTTAGCGCCGACCCAAATGATTCCATCAATTTTCGGGACCCATCGGTACAACCATCATCCACAACAATGAGTTCAATATTGGGCCACGTTTGTACAAGTACGCTTTGAATCGTTTCTACGATATACTTTTCCCGATTAAAACAAGGAATGATGACCGTTACCAAGGGAAACGAAAATTGTTTCATCGGAATTTCCTACCGCTTCAAGAGGGCGTCTGCAGAACAGAAAGTTGACCCTGTTCTCTAACTAATGCAAGAACAACTGTTGACACTGCACCGAAAAAGTACCATTCCCAACTACGCAAGCCAAAACAAGACAAACTGTAGAAAAGATCCATAACGATCCAGACCTGTAACGCTGTGGTGAAGCGATATAACCAATCAATTTCATCCCGACCTTGGTAGATTAACAAGTTTTTAGCTTCCATCAGGCTTTTAATAATGCTGTATATATACATCATGAACAGAATAAAACCTATTAGTCCAACCTCTTGAAAAACCTCTAAATATAAATTATGCGTCATTTGAGCACGCCCGCCAATAACATTGGCATTGGTTTCGGGAGATGTCCCGAGCCCATTACCAAAGAGAGGATTGTTCGAAATCGAACCAACTCCACGAATCAGTGATTCGATTCGCCCTTGTGCTGTGTCACCTCCCGCCAAGTTATGATCTATCACGGATAAATAGCGCGTTTGCAAATCCGTCCCAAGTATTCCAAAAATAAAGATTGCTACAGGAAAGCCCAATACCAATGCCATCAAAAAATTTTTTATTCGATTTCTTGAAAAATAAATGATGGTCAGGAAAACAAAAATTAAAGACAGAAGGCCACTGCGCGACCCTGTGAGTAAAAGGGCATACACCGACGGGATTATCGTGATCAATGCGATAATTTTACAGGCTTTTCCCCCTTGCCATAATAAAAAATAAATGAAAGGAACCATGTTGACGATGACCCATGCCAATTGGTTTGGATTGACAATGTCATGGGGCGCACCGGAAAGTCGGTTGAGAAATTGCTGCGCACCATTGACATGTGAAGACGCCACGCTACCCCAATACCCAGTAGTTTTGTGTAAGTATAAAGGTTCAAGAATACGAACCATCTGTGTGCCCATAAACATATAAAAAAAACATTTAAGCTGGGCAACCGATCGGATAAGGGTGACAATAAAAATAAAAAAAATAGCTATTTTGATCCATTCAACCAAATGAAAACGGAGCACTGATCCTGGCCAAGTGACCAAGGGGAGGCTAAGAAAAACATAAAGAAGGAAGAAATAGAGTCGCTTGCCAGATTGAACTGATAACCGCCACTTGTCCTGATACTGGACCAATAAAATGCAAAGTAGAATCATGATCCCGAGTAAAAATTCAAATCTGATCGCGGCCAAGATTACAAACCGTGACGTGGAATGAATAAAATAGCTAAACATAAAAAGGATGAGCAGAGCACGTGCCAGCATGCATGGTCCTGTAATGAAGCCAAAAAATATTATAAAGAGCGTCTTAAACGTTGGATGGATTTGCTTATATAAGCGAATATATCCGAGCGCTCTTGACGGGATATTGATACGAATGAATAGAAAAGAAAGTACACCACGCAACCCGCCATCCCGGCCAAGATAAACATGTCGTAGCTAGCAACTCGTATCTTTTCCAAGAGGAGAAAATAAAAAAAACTCAGCATTATCATTGGGACAATTATTGGAAAAATAACCTGCTTAAAATACGTGAAAACAGGGATTTCAATTTTGCGGCAAACCAGCACCAAAACCAGAGGTTCCGTTAACAAGGAAGCAGCCAGAATTGCCAATGCTACCCCAACCATGCCTGCAAATTGGACAATAATTAACCCGAGAACCAGATACACACCTGCTTCAAATGACCTAATTTTTGCGAGTGCCCCATGGTGATCCATACCGGTAAGAATACGTCCGTGAAAAGGATTTAGCCCCCGAACAAACATTGTACAGGCTATAAGATAAAGAACCATCTCTCCTTTTTGCCCGTATTCCGTCCCTACCCATAGTGCTAAGAAATCGGGACCTAAAAAACCAGCGCTTAGAAAGCCGCATCCAGAGAGGCCGACGAGGTAACGGGACGAGGATAGAAACGCATTGCGGATTTTACTTGTATCACCCAGTGCATAAAGATTACTGAAATAGGGCATGAAACTGAGGGTTGCAGCGGAGATGAGATTAGCCAAATAACTGATCAAATTGCTTGGTAGCGAAAAAAAGACAACGGAGGCGGGCCCAACAAAACCACCTATCATTATGGGGCTGGCTTTTTTACTGAAGCTTGAAGCCACTCCAAGAAAAAAACTTTTCCCCCCGAACACAAGTAATTCCTTGAGAGTCGATAAACATATATCAGCGAAACGAAATCGATACTCACCACAGGATGATCTTTTCAAAAAAAAGCCCAATGTTGCAAATTTAATGGTTATTCCGATGGTGTTTGCAGCGGTTAGGAAAATAAGCCCATAGCCAGCTTGTAGAAAAAAATAGAGTATCACTGAGCCCGTCAAGGTATTAACCGCCGTAACAAAATTGGTAAGCCCATAGCGTTGATGCCCCTGATGCATGCATATAATGACATTGCCGGGAAAACTCACCAGAACTTGGCAAGCGACAATTAAAAGAAAAAGGACATATTTCGAGGGGTCCATGTTTTTTTCAACCAGCCCATATGCCCCAATCAAAGCCCAAGCCACAAGAAGCAGTGAAACAAAAAGCCCAATAAGCAACGAAAAGAATAGAGCGCTGCTAAAAACGCGCTGCAGCTCTTTAGTTGAATCAGAGGCACTATATTTTGCAACAAAACGTGTTACCGCCGGTTGCATACCGATTTCCAGCAACCCCATATAACCGATAAAGGCAAGAACCATCTCATTGATTCCGTAGTCGTGATCCCCTAAAGAATGAACTATGACTGGAGTAAGTATAAACGCAACAATCAATTTTAATAAAAAAAGAGCAATATTGCTGATAGAATTAAAAAAAATAATTTTTGACATTGGGTCAATTTGCTTCCTTAATAATTGAAATGAATTTCCTCATGGTATTACTCTCTTCGTATGTATCAATATTTTGGAACATATCTTCTTCGAGCGATACGCTCTCATGTTTCCTGAACTTATAATCAATATGTTTCTTGATAATTTTTTCCAAGTTATCATCAATCTGGTCATTTACTATAAAGCCGCTGTTGGTCTGACGAATAATTTCCGCCATTTCCCCTTCTCGGATTAAAGCCAAAATTGGGACTCGAGCTCCTAGATATTCAAACAATTTTGATGGTAGCCACCCTGGACGGGTTTTTTCCCCTAAACCGGTACTTATCAAGGTCATATCAGCATTACATGTATGTTCAATTGCCCGAATATGAGGCATTCTATCAAAAAATACGACGATATCGTTAAGATTCAATTTTTTGATAATTTCTCGTGTAGCTCTATCTCCAGACCCAATCAAATGGATTTCCAATATGCTCCTGTAATATTCTCGCTCATAGAGAGGCAGCTTGTCGAACCACCTGCACAGCGCACGGAAAAATTCGTAGGGGTCCTTGGAAGGATAAAATATCCCTGTGTAGCAAATAATGAATTTATCCTTCGATTTAACGGAATCTTGAGGGATTTTTTCTGAACAAAAACTATTGGTCACGGTAAAAAAAATATCGCGATCAACGTCTGGATGTCTATTGGACAATATCCGGGAATATGTTTTGGTTGTAGAAATTAAAGCTGAAGCATTACGGACAACTTTTTTCTCCAGATACCGTTCTACCGGGTGCCTAATATCTGCGCTCCCCGTAATAATGTAATCATCCCAGGGGTCGCGAAAGTCAACGATCCAAGGTAAGTTGAATTGCTTTTTAATGAAAAGCCCTGCCAAATGTATCGAATGTGTGGGCGATGTTGTGAGGAGCACGTCGACAGCTTGTTGTTGAAATGCCGTGCGAAAGGCACTGATAAATGCAGGAATATGGAGTACGTCTAGATCTGGTCGTATTATTTTTTGCAAATATTCTCTGGTGGTACCAAGTGCTCGTCGTTTTAATTGAGAGGACTTGCGCTGCACGTTTTCTGGACGAGTTACATAAAGGATCTCACACGAGGGATCCAGCTCATTTAACAACTCTTTGTCTAAGCTCTGTTCAGGCTTAGGAGGGTGGGTCATGACAAGCACTCTCCAACCCGCCCTGCCGAGATGTTTGGCCAGTCGGAACGGGCGCAAGGCACCCACGATGTTTACAGGTGGGAAGCTGCCTGTCAGAAGAGCAATAGTCTTCAAAACCTCCCCCTCTGAAGCGCTTCCCTCAGTTTCATTCCGGCAAACTCTAATCCGGCAAGCTTTGCGAGAAAATCATCTCTATCGTTTGAAACTCCCATACGTGGAATTTCATAAGGAGTCCAGCGGGTCAGGTTTGTGCCAAAAACCGCACCTATATACCCTGCATCTTTTACTTCTCTAACAACAGCATCAGTTATATCGCCTGGCGCACTGTTGGGATAGCAGAATGTTTGGACAGGTTGTCCCAGTTTTTTCTCCAAAACGAGCTTAGATTCGACGATCTCCTTTCTAGATTCTTGAAGATCGATTTTAGATAATAGATGATGGTTGACAGTATGAGAGCCGATCTCAATGCCATTTTTTGCCATTTCTTGTAATTCATCCCATGTAACAGCCGCATACGCCTTTGTTGGTGTCTCCGGGACAAAAACGTTGAGATACTTTTCCACTATATCTATGAAATGCCATTTATCGATGTTGTGGATACTGATGCAGTAGTCACTCAAAATTTTCCATGTATTAAATATGTCTAATTCAGTCACTAATGGGAATTTCTTTAAACCTTTTCCTAATTCTACAACTAATTCTGTTTTAATCGTATTTCGCAAAGCATAATCAAGACGGTCCGGCCAAAGCCAAATATTCTTATCAATAAAAGCTGTGGTAACAAAAAAAGTAGCTTTCAGGCCGAGACTGTGCAATGCAGGATAAGCAAAATGATAAAAATCACGGTAACCGTCATCAATGGTAAGAACGACACAGCGGGGAGGCCACTGTCCATTCTTATGGTAATGTTCTAAACACTCCTTCAAGGTTAGTACTGTAAATTTCTTAACGAGTTGTTCCAACTGCCACTTGAACGTATCTTGATCAACCCGATGCTTCCACCCTTCATTCGGTTTTGAAAAACGGTGATACACAAAAATTCTTGGGGTATCCGGTAGGAATACCTGCAAAAATGCTCTGGAAACAGATGATGCTCTGACCCACTTCTTTAAACTTGCGACATTTGGCATAGTTCCCATTTTCCGTTACATGGTACCGTGTACCATTCCGCAGATATCACACACCTCGACCTGAGCAGTGGTGACTGATTCTTTGACGCGTGTATTACCAACACGCCCATTGACTTGTTTTCCCTTGCCGGCAGTGGTGCAATGCTTGGTAGCGGTTTCGTCTTTCTCGGTTTGCGAAGAAGGAATGCTCGAGTTTCTATTTCCCTTGCGCGTTGTCTTCTCAAGAAAAATAGAGAGTATCAACTCGACGACAACCAGCAGACTGTTAACCAAGACCCGTATCTCAGAGGAGACTTTGCCGTCGGAACAAAGCTGTTCAAATTCCTGTTTAAGGAGATCGACTTCCTCGCGGACCCTTATTTTGTTTACTGTTCCCATGGGTTTACTATACCATGGCTTTTTTCGACCTCCTGTGTGCCCCTGAGTTGAACGATTGAGCGCTATCGCATCTGTTTGCTATCGGAACGCAATATTGGAACGATTTAGAGACGACCAGATGCGTTGATGGGCATTTTTGTTGGCACCCCTGGCTATTGGAAAAAATTCCGGCAAAAACCTGTCAAGTTATTTGTTTGGGTTTTAGTATTTTTTAGAGGGGGTGAGTAGTTACAAATAATTAATATTTTCAGGTGAAACAAGAGACAAAATGACCGTATGATCGAATCTCTTCCCTTGTAAGCGATTATAAGGTTGTACTATCCCACGGTACCTAGCATTTATAAATAATCATAATCACCATCGCCCTGAACAAAATGGGCGTTCTCCCAGCGAAATTCATTCCAATATTCATTGCGAGCAATAAACCTGAAACCGGGCACAGCTGGTCGCTCAAAAGCACCGTGACGCTTCATTTCTTGGTTAAGTGTGTGCAAGGTTCCCCAATAGACCATTTTTATTGCATTATGGTTCCGGGCTGCTTGCATTGCCGCTGTTATAAGATTTGACGCAGTTTCTTCCGCAGGAATCCAGGAAAGGTCAACGAGGTATGCAGTGGTACCAGCCATACGCAGCACAAACCAACCAACCGTTTTTGTACCTGAAAAGTGAGCATAGCATTCGTATTTACGGTGGGGGATGGCCTTATATCTCCAATTCAAATATTTTGTGGAACGAAAAGAAGACAATCGCGCTTCGCAGCTTACCTCTTCAGGAATATGTGTAAATTCATCAATTAAAGCATAGTTGTGAGGTAAATTTTTAGTGCGTGACCATGGAAAGACCAGATTTTTTTTCGTTAGCTTCTGGTACATCCAGCGAAACGGTGAGAGCAGGAAAACTAAAGTTTTTGGGGCAGTGATATCATGATATCCCATGGATTCTAATTGTCGAACCATGGCTGGCATTGTCCCTTTTGAAAGCTGTAAATTTCCTTCCTCTATAGCCTGGCGATAGAGGGTTTTCACGAGACCATGTCTCCTGTAGTCTGGGTGCACCATAGTATTGACCGCAAATTCAGCATGTTGCTCAGTGTCATCCGTGACCAGTTGTATCGGTAAACGAATCGTCATGCCGACAATCGCTCCCTCTTCATCTGCAATGTGGATGCGAATACGGTCTTTGAAAGGATGCTGATTTATTTCCCAAGCCCAGCGTTTTCTTGCATTCTCATCAGTTCCGTACACCTCGCGAAACAGGCGCCAGAGCTTTTCAGGATTTTCATGGTCAAGATCGAATAAACGGATTTGCATGATATGGCCCTTATAGAGAAATTTAATAACGCGAGTAACTATCCCAAAACAAGATATATTTTGGGTCGTTTTTGTGTAATGCCCTGATAATATATAATAATTAATATATTCACTAAGGTGGAATACTGGCGCTTTATTCTGGAGCCTTTGCGATCAAATGTTCATAGTATGTGCTGGTCAAGTTGACTGAGGATTTCATGCTAAAGCGTTGCTGTATAGCATTGCGGTTTTTGTCGGAAATCTGGCCGTATAGTTTTGTATCGTCGAGTAATTGTTGAATGAATGCTACAGCCTGATCTATATTGCCCGTTTCATAAAGGAAACCGTTTTCTCCATTACGAACTAGCTCGGGGGTGCCACCCACTTGAGTTGCGACCACAGGGAGTCCACAGGCCATATATTCGATCAGGGCGTTGCAAAAACCTTCTGTTTCCGATGTTATCACCCCAACGCTAAAACGTATAATAAAATCGAGAGGATTCTCTACCATGCCGGTGAAGGTGGTGGCCGCAGTAAGACCTAGATCTGCCGCCTGCCGTTCAAGGTCGGCTTGCAAATGCCCTCCGCCAATAACATAAAATCTTGTTTCGGGGCGGTTGCGATGTATTCGGGCAGCAATCTCGATAAAATCTTGAACTCGTTTTACAGGACGGTTCAGGTTTGCCACAATACCGACGATAGGTGGAGTGTCATCCCCAGCTTCGCTTAATTCCTGAGGGATAAAAGCTGTGTCTAATCCATTATAAATTACCTTAATCTTGTCGGTTGCAATATTGTAAGTAGAGCTGAAATGTTGCTTGACTGCTTCTGAATTGGCAATGAAACCGTTGTAGCTCGGATAAGCAATTCGCATTTTGAAATTTTCTGATGATGTTGCCCAGAAACCCAAATCACGAAAAGAGCCAACCAGTTTCACCCTCGTTAAAGCTTTGATTAAAGCACCTAGGAGGCAGGCGTCTTGAAAAAAGGTCTGAACAATGTCGATACGATGTTGCCGAATAAATGAAGCAAGTTTTAGAGTTACTGGCACAAGTGAAGGGTGAACAAAACTCCTAAAATTGAGACATACTTTAGGAATGGGGAGACTGTCGTAGAGTCCTTTGGATGGTTTTAAAGTGCATAAATGTGGATGTATGCGCGCATGATCCAGGTGTTTGATTAATTCAACGAGTTGCCGCTCAGTGCCCCCATGGGTGAGACTGTCAATTAAATATAAAACGTTCATGATGTAGACGTCGTTGATGTCTTAGACCTTACAACCTGTTCATAGATGTCGAGGTATCCTTCGGCCATTCGTTGGGCGGTAAATTCGGTAAGCGCATGAGTTTGTGCGCGTTGCACCATCTCCGCGAAACTTTGAGGCTGAGAGTAAATTATTCTAATTGAGTGAGTTAATGCCTCTTTATCACCGGAGTCAATTAACAAGCCTGCATCTCCATCAAGGAGGGCACTTGGAATACCGCCAACACGGCTTGCTACAATAGGAATTTTAACAAACATGGCTTCCAGTAAAGCCATGGGGAGTCCTTCTGTGAGGGAAGGCATCGCAAAAAGTTGGCACCGCTGGAGATAGGGCAGTACAGAGGTTACATATCCAGGCATCATGACTCTACAGGAAATGCCAAGTGTATTTGCTTGTGCTGTTAAGGAGTCACGTAAGTTACCTTCTCCAAGGATTAAGAGTTGGATGTCTTGTTCGTCATGGATTAAATCTGCGACAGCTTCAATCAATAAAGAAAAACCTTTTTCAGGGGAAAGTCTGCCGACAGCAACAATGGTGAATCGGTTTTTTATAAAATTAGAAACATCGTCAGAGATAGGGATTTTCTGTTTTGGGCTAAGTGAAGAGAAATTTAATCCATTAAAAATAACTGATTTCTTATGAGAGGGGATCGATCTCAGGCGATGGTGGAGTAACATGTGTGCATTGACAACGACAACATGGTTAACCTTATGCAGGCTGAGGGTATCAAGCCATTCATAAAGCATCATCCGATTGAGTTTCCCGGTCCATGTCCACCCATGCAAAGTAGCGACAAGAGGGAGAGTTCTTCCTGTAAATGGCATTAACCCCAGAAGGATGTTGCCTTTGTAACCATGAGAATGAATAAGAGAAAAGTCGTTCTCGTCAGCAAATTGGCACAGAGCCCTAACAGACTTTAAATTGAGACCTGGTCGCATTTCCCATGGGCGAACATCCAGCCCTTTTTGTTGGGCTTCAATTTCAAGGGGTTTGGGCTGACTCTCTGGAGTTCCTATGCACACTAAGAGAGGCGACAGGCCAATTGCTTTTTGTGCCTGCATAAGGGTTATGAGCATGATTTCTGCGCCATATAATCCTTCACTGTCTATGATGTGCAGGATTTTCATGTCAGCCTTTTCTTGGGGTCCAGGTCACCTGCTTTTGTCTACGTAAGAATTTGACGAAAGCCTGCGCGCAAGCAAGGTTTAGTAGAGTGAAATAGCGTATAAATCCGAGGAGGACGGAGGTCTTTCCGCTGGACTCGAGTGTTGAGGTTATGAGTGCAGCCCCGTAAAAACTGCACTGTAAGACAAAAAGAAAGGTGTAACTCCATCCGCATCCCAGCAAAATTATATTACTGCAAAATGCGGATAACAAAAAAATAAAACATAAATAACGTAAGAGCTTGTGTGACCAAAGCTGCCAGGAAAACAGAGGGTTGAGGCTAAAAGATAAGAGATGCTTCATGTCCGAAATGGCCCAAAAAGCCCGGAGTGCAACTCTGACTCGCATGCGGTATTCGTCATGGGAACTTTTGAGGCTTGCTTCCTTAAGAAGGGCCTTGGGTTCGTAGACTACACGGTATCCCCGGGTGACCACCATTAGCGGTTGGACAAAATCTGGTAATTGGTCAGGATTCATTCGTTGGTAGAGGTCTTTACGCATGGCATCGATTCCGCCATCAACCCCAACAATTGACCCTGTTTTTGATTCAGCTTGCCGTAAAAAATTTTCATATTTCATGTATGCCGAGCAACCGTCTCCAACCATGGTTCCGTCGGAGTTTGTGTAAATCATCTTGCCTGTAACATATCCGACTTCAGGATCCGCGAAATTGGCGACGAGGTGGCGAAGTGCCTGTGAGTCATAATGGGAATTCGCGTCTGAAAAGACAATAATTTCCCCTTGTGCAAAAGGAACGGCCAGGTTGAGTGCCGAGGTCTTTCCAGCGCGTGGTGTTTGGCGGATAAGGCGAATCCTTGAGTCGCAATATGCAGTAACTATGTTATCAGTCTCATCAGTAGATTCATCGGAGACTACGATTATTTCTATCTTATCATGGGGATAGTTGAGTTTTAGTTTATTGGTTACTGTTTCCTTGATAGATTCTGCTTCATTGTAGGCAGCAATGATGATGGTGACTGTAGGTTGTATATTTTTTTTGTTTATATATTTTTCTTTGATCAGAGAAAGGGCATGTATGAGTATGGGGTATCCGAAATAAATATAGAATATGCTTATAAGTGAGAATATTAAAATTATCTGTATGGGCATAGAATTAGTTTGTTGTGGTGAATTTAAGAAATCCTGGGTAGAATTCTTGGACAAAGCTTAATATCTTTTGTTCGCAATACTCTGTGTTGTGTTGTGCGCAAGGAGTGCTAAACCGTACAAATGCATTCTCTTGCCCTTCTCTCCGTATTGTTGATTTAAAGAGGAATATTTTTTGTAATAAAGTATTCTGTGCTGTTTTGTTATGAGCTTGAAACCAGTAAAGAATGTGCTCGTATTGCTCTCCAAGAGATGCTGTAATGGTCGAATATTTTATATCATAATGATCGTTTTTATTTATTTTATACGATTTTTTGGAAGTTTTTAAAACCTTCCAGCCCTGCCCTGGAAAGCAGACCATCGGATCATGTGCTGCGCCAACTTTTTTTGCATTATAATAATAACCAATGTATAAAGTTATTATACTTTCCCCATCAGAAAATTTTTCGAAAATATAATCATCTAGATTGAGTGCATTTTTTATTTTTTCATCCATGGGAATTGATGATAAATATTTCCAGTGGGGGTAATCTTTTGCTAGAGTATTTAATTTTTTAAATTTAATGATGTTTTCATCTTGAAATGGGTTGTGTGAAAATAATCCTGTTACTAATAGTATCGCTATTAAAAAAAAATTCAAAAATATTTTTTTCATGATATCCGATTGTTTAAATAATAAATAAATTTAGATGATAATAACATAAGAAGTATAGATAGGGTAAATATTATTAATCCAAAATAGGTATGGAGTGATCCCTCGGTTAAGTCTATCTTGAAATAATATAGGGATATTACCATTACCGTAATTCTTAGTATATTTATAAATATGGCTATTGGGACTGTTGTAGACGCCAGGATTAATTTTTCTTTAATTGTATTGTGGTGTATGTGTCCAAAAATAATACTTAATGTAAAAAGTGAAATTATTGACCTCAAGCCACTGCAAGCTTCAACAACTTGTAGAGTTGTATCAGGTAGGTGTAAGGTATTTCCTTGTTGGAATAGAGGGATGTTTAATGATTTTATTGCTATTGCGCTTATGTCGGTGACTATAAGCTGTAATGGAATCGTGGCGGATGAATAGATTTGAGATGGTATAGGAATCATTAAGAATAGAAAAAACAATGAAAAAGCAATGGTTTTTATTGACTCTTTGCCTGTTAGTGTCCATGTTAAGCATATGAGTGATAGTACTAACGCAATTGAAGATAGAGTGTATATTTTAGCAGATATGCTGAATATATAAACTAGAGTTGACAGTATAAAAAAAATAAATCCTGCCGTTGAAAATTTTTTATTAAAGTAATTTGTTTTTATAACTTCCTTGTGCTCTAATGTAAAATATATACTTATTGGTATAATAAAAAAAGCGTGGGAGTAATCTTCAGAATTTGCCCAAGTTTTTACTAAGCTTGCAAATACTGGGTAGTATGCAAAAATAAATGAACCTGTTATGAGAGCTATTTGTATTGCAAATATTTTGAAAAATTTATTGGGAAGAATTTTTTTTTTCACTTTCAGCCTTAAATGGTTGAATTTTGGGGTGGGATAGGTTGAAATTTGAAATCTTGCAATAGTTGTGTGAACCGGGATTTCGTTTTGTGAAGTTGATTGTAATGTCTAAACTTTGACAAATTAGAAGCGGCATGGACCCTAGGTTGGTCGGGATCTACTTCCCAAGGATGAAGATAAAATACAAAGGGTTTTCCCTCTTGACGATTAATCTTTTTCAACGCCCAGCGAGAAAACCTATATGGGAAGAGGCGAAAATAGCCCCCCCCCGCAATAGGTAGCCGCTGGCCGCATAGTGCGAGTGTAGATAAAGGGTATTCTAATAATCCGTTTGCATGATAGTATGGGAATCTCGGGGCATCTGGAATACCATACCTATCGTGATGAATCGGGAAAATTGAGGAGTCGTACCGAAAACCGAGTTCTTTCAGGATATCAATAGCCCAAAGTGATTCTTTTGTGACGGAGTAGCTGGGCGCTCGATATCCATAAATTGGTTGGCCGATTATGTCTTCGAGAATATCTTTTGTTTTTTGTGTATCTTCTCGGAATTCGTCTTGTGTTAAGTCATAAACTTTACGATGCCAATAGCTGTGGCAGCCTAGTGCATGGCCTTGTTGGTTGATTTTTTTAACTAACAAGGGGTATTTTTGTGCAACCCACCCGACAACAAAAAATGTTGCATGCACGGAGTGTTCGTGCAAAATATTAAGGATAGTCTCCATATTTTTTTCTATCCGTTGTTCCATTGTCTCCCACTTTTTACTCTTGATAACATTTTCGAAAGCGGAAACCTGAAAATAATCTTCTACGTCAATGCTTAAATAATTGATAATAGGGTTCATGGCAGGAGGTCTAGGGAAAAAGGAATACGGAACGAAAAGGTACATTTAGCCATTGCCTGAAGGAAAACTTAACGAATTATCATGCCTACTTTTTTTAACAAATATTATCCTGTACGTAAATTGTTGTTTTTTCTGGGCGAAGGGGTGCTGATTTTTAGCAGTGTATTCGGCATCTTGTTATTTTTTACCGGTTGGTCTATTTTTGTAATCGCCCCTAACGAACATATTATTCGTGCATTTATCGTTACCCTGATTTTTCAGTTATCCCTGTATTTTTACGATCTGTATGATCTGCGTAAGCCAGGGACGACCACAGACACCTTTATTCGTATGATGCAGGCTTTTGGGGTGGGGTGCATTATTTTGGCGTTTCTGTACGCGCTCTTTCCATCGATTATTATATCAACCTCATTATTTTGGAAAAGTTATCTTATTATCTGCATCAGTTTGTTGGGGTGGCGCTCGCTGTATCATCTTGTTCTTGAGAAGAAAATTTTTGTGCGTGAGGTTATCATTATTGGTACCGGTGAGACCGCTGAACGTATTAGCCAGGAAGTCAACGCCAATCAGGAATTCGGTGTTGTGATTAGCGCTTACATCGGCAATGCAGCTTCTTTCTTTGCGCAGGGAATTGCTCCTGTTTATGAGAGGTTAGGTGATATACGTCAGCATCCACAGCTTGCAAAAGTCGAGCGGATTGTTGTTGCCTTGGATGATCGTCGTGGGACCATGCCAATACACGATCTCTTGGACAGCAAGCTGCAAGGCAAACTAATCGAAGATGGGGTCACTTTTTACGAGGCCATTGTAGATTCTCAAGTTCCCGTCCAACATGTTTCTCACGTATAATTACCAGCTATTTTTCCAACGTAGATGGCCGGAAGGATTTCTCCTTCCGGCCATTTTGATCGTAGACAGCAGTCTACCGCACCG
>NZ_JAFFQA010000064.1 GCF_016919065.1 Desulfobulbus rhabdoformis
ACCCCTCCTCGCGGAGACGCCCTTGCCGTCGGCTAGTACTTTGGTATCGCTGCCAAAAGGCAGTGATTGGATTCTACGTACAGGGGACTTGCACCCCATAAGTTCACGCCCATGCCGGGCGTACACCAGGACTATGGGGATCTGGTTGACATCGACGGTGGCATTGTAGCTGCCCGATATTCTCCGCCCGTCAAGGAGAATGAGAGTATGGCCAGACCCCATACCACGTATGGAGACCTCATTACTTCTTCCAGCGCCCGTAGAGAAGGTTACTCCTGCTGCTTGGTGTAAAACATCTGAGATGTTTTCCGCACCAAGACGAGAGATTTCTTTTTTATCGATGATATCCACAGTTCCCGGTGCGGTTTCCACGTCCTGATCAATCATCGTCGAGGTGATGACAATTGATTTCAGATCCACCTGTTCTTCCGCTGCTCCTTGTGATGGAAAAAGCAAGCCTGCCAAGGTTATACTTGAAGCAACTGTGAATACAATTTTTGAAAAAGGGTACTTTTTGATTGGTGATGACACCTGTTGTTCTACTGTTTGCATAGTAATTCCTGGTTTCAATTATCTAACGAGCCTTGGAAAAACAGCAACTGGCATGGCCCCCGTCCCTGAACACAGCCATCGTTATGCCTGTGTAAAATATAACGAGAGAGCACCTTCCCGCTATGCGGGCATGGCAAGAAGGTTTCGCCTCTAGTCCCGCGGATCAGGGCACCATGTAGTGTGCTGTATGAGCTTTTTTTTCAAAAAAAAGCCCGAAAAAATAATCAATATCGGTCTGAAAGTCGGTCGGGTACAAATCTGGATACAGTACATGGACCAACCACTTTGCACCCAGAAGTCTGAGGAAAGACGGGGGTTGATCAATCCAGCTGAAAGGGAAATCCGGAATGAGAAACACTTTTTGTTTTTGTACAGCCTTCAGTTGCCTCCAGCGCGGGTCTTTAAAAATAGAGGCGTAGAAATGGCGATCTTGGACCAGGATAACATCCGGTGTGTAGAGCAACACCTGCTCGTGCGAAATTCGCTCCTTATTGCGCAGGTTGAATGAACTCTGCGTATGTACGTTGATGGCTCCGGCCAGGCGAATAGCCTCCGAATGCACGGAATTTTCTGTCACGGTCAAGAGACCGTCGGTTCCCTCGGCAAGATAGACACGGACCCGTTGGGCATCTGGAATACGGTCACGCAGTTTTTTAAGGGTATCGAGTTCCTTTGTGAAATAATCTGCCAAAGTGGCTCCACGTTGGGCTCGGTTGAGCAGGTTGCCCATAAAACGATACGTGGCAGGGTAATGTTCCAGAGTGCTTAAATTCAGCGCCATGAGCGGAAAGCCCATTTGAACCAGTTTTTCCTCATGTTTGTTTGGGGTGTTGTGTGCAGGCCAATGAAGAAACAGGTCCGGCGCAACCGAGAGAATGTTCTCATAATTGACGAGGTTTCGCGCGCCTCCAAAACTGCCGACAACCGGTTTCTTCAGCGTTGCCTCGGTAAAAAACGACCGCATGGCCTGGTTTGGTCTGCTATTGAGCCCTGCGAGCAAGGCTGGATCAAGGGTATAGACAAGGTAGGTGACTACGGAAGAGGAGCAGATAACACGGTTGATCACTTCAGGCACTTCAACCTGCTTGCCGTACATATCCGTTCTCAGTTCAGCATGGGAAAGAGAGCTTAGCAAGCCAGCGACCGCGGCAATCAGTAGAAAAACACTCGCCCTCACTTAATCTCTCCGTGGAAAAAGAGTTCCATAATATCAATGGTTTTTAGAGGAAGTTTCTCACTGGTGGCCACAGTGTTGAGATTCGCCTTACAGTAGGGGCAGCTGGTCACTAAAACCTGCGCCCCAACGTCCAGCGCCAAGTGAATACGCTGTTTGGCATTGATTGCACTGGAATCTGTAGTAACGCTCCCCCCTCCTGAGCCGCAGCAACGTCTCTTGGCTGCGGAATTTTTCATTTCCTTTAAATCTATCCCCTCTGCAGCCCTTAAGACTGCTCGTGGTGCAGTGAAGCCAGCTGCCTGGTGCGCGAGAAAACAGGGGTCATGATAGCTGATGATGGTTGAGTCAAGAATAGGCCGGGGAAGTTTTTTCTTTTGTGCCAAATCTGCGAGGTATTCGGAATGATGCAAAATGGTAAAGGAAGATGAAAGGCCGGGATAGCTCTCCTTGAGCGTTATATAGCAATGGGGACAGGGAACAATGATTGTGCCCGGTGGCAGCATGCCCAGGTAGCCCATATTTTTCTCTCTGGCGCACTGAAAAAGCTCATTGTTGCCTAAAAGGCGCTCAGTTCCGGCGCAGCACATTGGCGGCGAAAGTCTGAAATACGAGATGTCCAGCTGTGTAAGCACCCCCTCCAGGATGCTGACCGCGGATTTGGCTTCAGAGATGGATGCATCGCATCCTGGCCATATATAAACCGTTGTGTTTACGTCTTTAGGGAGTGGTTGTTGCTTTTGTTCAATGCTGCGCGCGGTGAAGCGGGCAACAATCGCAGCGGGGGCCTCATTATTTGCCAGAAGGAAACGACGGAGTGAACTGATATAGGCCAGATGCTCCCCCTCCATAGGACATTGCTCCTCACAGAGACGACAGCCACTACAGGACCAGACAGCTGTGAGAATATCCTGGGGAGGACGCGTAATTGCCGTCCAGCATGCGCTGTTTGCCTGCAGTTTTGCCCAGTCGAGGAGTCGTTTGACAGAAAATGTATGATCTGCAATAAAAATGGGGCATCGTTTTCTGCATCGGCCGCATTGCATACAGGCGTCAATCTCCATGAGCGAGCGTTGGGGCAGATCTCTTGATGTCGAGGCAGAAGACGAGGTTTTCAGGGGGGCTTGAGTGCGTGTATCCAGTGGCAGCACGAAAAGAAGACGCAAAGGCAGCGCCCATATATGACTTAATTTGCACCAGGGGAGCACGGCTAAAAAGAGAAAGGAGCAGATAGCGTGCAGGTACCAGAGGACTGTGCTGCAAGTATGAATATGCTCGACAGGGACGGGTGCAACAAGCAATGGAGCCGCAAACACAACACCAACGACCGAAAAATAAGGAAGGGAGGAGGAGGTGGCAATCCTGGTGGCTTCAAGCCAGAAACCAGACAGGAGCAGAAAGGCCATGCCAGCCAACAAAATAAGATCCATTGCTTTGTTTTCAAAACGGCCAGCCTTGGCGACATAGCGTTTATAGGCAGCCATGGCAACCCCGGTGAGCATGATCATGCCCGCAATGTCCAGCAGTAAATCCACAGCCTGAAGAGAGAAACCATGCATGGCATGAGCAAGCCCGTGATGTCCCAGAGCGCTGATGCCGGCGCCGATAAAAAGGAGAACAAATCCCCCCAGAAGAAAGCGGTGCATTCGCTTGAAATAGGGGCCGGTGCGGATTGACGATAAGGAAAGGATGGAGAGTATTCCCGCAAGAGAGGGGCAAGTCCAGTGGAGGGTGCCGGTTTTTGGCAGGAAAAAAAGCCAGGAAACGCAAACCAGGACGACGCCTACATGGATAAGGGCACTTTTGTTCATTCCGCTGTGCAATACGCGTTGGGGAGCAGAGGCTTCTTTAGGGAATCTTGAATAATTGCTTTTTCTGCCAATCCCGGCGTCATGCTTAAAATTTTATCCTCGGAGGTAAGCGAAGACTCCGATATCACACATATGCCTGCGGTAAAATTTTGCGCAATCCTCGAAGTCTGCGCTTATCTGGCCTTGATTGAAAAATCTAATTATTCAAGACACCCTTTACTTGTTGTGGCTGGTACCGGGGAAGTTTTTCAGGCAGGAAAATCCGCCTGACAGCCACCTTCGAAAACGACAATCAAAGCAGGTTTTGCTTCCATTAAAATAGGCCTCATCCTCCACATCCTCTTGGTACTCGTGGCAATGGGTAGCCAGGTTCGCGGCTGCTTCAAGATCAGCCTCAGTCTCCACTGATCCCAGGAAAATCGTCCCCAATGCTGTTTTTTGAAGCTGGTGCATCTTAATAGTTCATGAAAATTTTCCGCTCACACGCCTTCCACGGGGCATCACTGGAAGGACGCTCAGGTCTTGCATTGGGCTCCACCAAAAGAACCGATTGATTGTCAAGCAAGACTGTTTTGACCCACTCGCCGACGAAGACAGGCTCTGCTACACCAAGATGGTGTCCTTCAAGCGTCTGTACACGGTCGATTCCGGCTGCATGAATTTGTGTAACAGTCGTTATTCCATGGGAAGAGGGAATGGTGCATTTTCCACAGAAGCGTCCATCGTTACCGGAAAGACGAAGGCCGGTACCCGCCAAAGCCCCAATGATACCTTGGCCGTTGCCGCCATGCTCCGAGAGGTGGAGGCCTAAATCTTCTGCAAGCTGATACGCCTCTTCCTTAGTCATCACCCGCTGTTTTGTAGCTTTTCCATAGCCTATCAAGACCTCGTGATCCTGAAGCTCTTCCGGGCAGACTATGCACAGCCCAGGATCCGATCCTGCGGCAGAGCAGGCTTTCAATATCTCACTGCAGAAGGCTATCAGCTCTGAGCGGGGAACGTGGACACTTGCCGGAAAGCACATGGAGCTATTATGGGAGGTATAGGGGACTTCCGGTGCAAGAAGAAGCTGGTGCCGAGTAATGGCACCACAGCGCCCCCAACCTCTCTGGTCAATTCTTTTTGCAATATGCTGTGCAAGTTGACCGGTTGCCCCCTCCTCAATAGAGTCGGTGTCATCAATGGCAATGAGTAAATCCATACCCCTTTCCTTGTCATAGGATCGCCGTTTACGTTCATCCTTTATCTTAGGGAAAGAGGCAGGCTAGGCACGAGAAACAGCAACTCATTGAAAATTTGATATAAATGGTTATGCAAAACGCGCGTTATTCTATTTTAGGAAGAACGAATTGTCAACTCCTAACTCGTGACATTATCGCTCCCCAAAAAAATCAGGTATGGCCCCTCCTGTAGAGGGGCCATACCTGATTTTCCCCGTTGTGAGGGGTGAATAACAGTATAATCCTCAAGTGAGGATATTGGTCAAAGAGTGTGGCTGCGAATTTTTCCGCCACACTCTTTGCCTATGCGGGTAATAGTCTTAGTGGAAAGCCTGGCCTAACTGATTACTTAACGTTAAAAGTCAGGCTGGCTCCATGATAGACCTGTTGTGCTTTACCCATCAGGTCTTTCATCTCCCCGTCAGGAGTGACATCGTCCTTATGTGATACACTGACCTGCCATTGCCCGGCACTTTGCACGCGAAAACAAGCTTTGCCGTTTTTAACGGTAGACGCCAGGTAAAAACCGTCACTCTGACCAAAGCTGTTGCTTACAGCCTTAATGTGTTCACTACTTTTTGCCGTCGACTGCAACGGTTCCCCATAAAAAATCACGTCGACTTCCACCAGGTCTCCAACATGCACATCGCTCAGATCAGTGCGGGGGATTATCTCCATGCCATGCCCTAGAGGCTTTGGTTGCTGCCATGCCCCGACGGTAAGGTAGGATTTGGCAAAGGCCTGGTATTTTACCGCCATCAACACTTTGTCGATATCCTGTATCTGATCCATGGGTTTCATCTTCAGGCGTTTGTTCCCTTTTTTGTCTATATATTGAACATAAAAGGTAGGTTTTGAGACTGCAGCGAACTGGTAAACACCCTTCTCAGCTTCCTTTTTCAAGGCTATTTTCTGGGTAGCCAGATCCGCGTCAAACAGATCAAAATCAGCAGTGGACTGGCTTGGCGCGTTTACCTCAACCGGGGTTTTCCGCAACGCAGTTTTTTGCAAGGATGGGGTGAACAGGTCAAAGGATTCGACCTCGATACGTGCGTTAACCGAATTGAGCACGTCATCCATTGGTAACGCATGCCCCCAGCCAAGGGAAACCATGGTATTATGCGCCCCATGGCCATGGGATTCAAAGGAATTTATCCAGAACGAATGTGCTGAGGCCTGAGAGGCAAACAGCAGCAGTAAAAAACTCATCAACACTATTGGTTTTCTCATAATCAAAGCTCCTTAAAGTAAGGTGTTATTAAATGAATAGAAAAATACTTGAAAAAGAGTATTACGACTAACGCTGGAGTTTAATTTTTTGACGCCTGCGTATCAATTTCCAAGGAGATTGTCTTTATATTGAACGTCTTCTTAAAATCGATAGGTTAGCTGAATCCCCACCTCCCGAGGATCGCTATATATAGTATAATGACCGTTATAATACCCCACCGAGTCATACTCCCTGTCAAAGATATTTTTCCCGTAAAGATACAGATCAAAGTCGTCCCACTCATAGCCGATCTTCAGGTTCACCAGTTCATAAGGATCCCTTGAATATTTATTGGCCTTATCAAAATACATCTTACCGTAACCAAGCAGGTCCGCCCGGGCATACATACCGCTGCTATGCCGGTATTGGGCACCCAGACTAAAAGTATAATCCGGTGCGTACAGATTGTGATTGCCCTCATAATCTCCAAGCCGATCCTTATATTTGTCAAAGGTGATGTCGCAGTAGCCGAACCCGGCTGTCAGCGTCAGTCCTTTCGCAACCCGGGCGTTTATCTCCAGCTCCGCACCAATTGCCGTTGCCTCAGCGGCATTGGTGACATATGCCTCCGAGGGATCAACCGATTCCTCTACCTGCATATCATTGATATCCATGTAATAGACAGCGCCGTTGACAACGAGTCGGCGGTCAAAGAAAGTGCTCTTCACCCCCAGCTCATAGGACCATAAGGTTTCTTCGTCATAACTGGCATACCGTTCGTCACTGGCAAGTTGATTAAAACCGCCGGATCGGTACCCTTTCGCAATACTGAAATACGACATAATCTCCGGAGTCATATGATATTCCAGAGCGACTTTTGGGGAAATATCGCTCCAGGAATCATCTCTGCTGGTATGCATTACGTGGTCTTCATACTCCATATTCTGCTCTTCAAAACGCAACCCGCCGACCAGGTTTATCTGTGGGCTTAGAAAATAGCTGGCCTGCCCGAAAACAGCATAGGAATCTCCATTGATCTCACGATCGGTTTGAACAGCCGCTGTCAAGGCGGACTGAATGGTTCGCTCAATAGAGTTATCATCATAGTAGAGCCCGGCGATCCATTTGAGCTTTCCGGTATTCCCGTTAAGACGAAGCTCCTGGGAAATCATGTGATTTTCACTGTCCGAAAACTTTTCCATCATTTCCGTGGTGGTAAAATCCCAATCATTGGAGGTTTTTTGGGTGAACGTCTTCCTGGCGGTGATGGAGGTCAGAGAATATGAATCATTGATGTCATACACTGCTTTCAGCGCCTGCAGGTCACTGTCCGTATCACGATACAGGGCAACATTCGTCCCCATTTTTCTGTCTTCCGGTGCTGCTAGGTCTAACGAGGCGGCACCTTCCGGGGTTAAATTCATTCTGACACCGCCATCCTCGTGGGAAAGTCTTGAGACGATCAAGGATATGTCCAGATTCTCCAGGGGAGTCCAGCGCAACTTGCCCCTGCCGAACCAATGTTCCCTGTCATCCAGGGTGCCACCGGTCGTAGAATCTTTGACATAGCCGTCTTTTTGCCCATACTCCCCTGCTATGCTGAAAAAAAGATTATCCTCCAGCAAAGGGCCGCTCAGACTCAGCACCCCTTTTCTCCTGTTATCCTCTCCAAGTTCCGTGGAAATTCTTCCTCGAAAGGTATTATCCGGTTGCCGTGTAATAATGTTAATGGCGCCCGCCTCGGTATTTTTCCCGTACAAAGTCCCCTGCGGACCACGCAAGACTTCGATACGTTCAATATCAACAAAGCCCTCTTCGTAACCTGCGGTGGACAAGGTCGGAACGCCATCGACAAAGAGCCCCACCGCCGTTGCATTTTCTGAATTAGCTGAGGCTGAAATCCCGCGCATGGTTGGCTGGCTGGTCATCTCCATGCCGAATTTGTATATCATGAGATTGGGGATATAATCGGCCAACTCCGCTACAGATTCAATTTTTATATCCTCAATGGCCTGATCATCGAGTGCCGTTACCCCCATTGACACATTCTGGATATCCTCTTCCTGTTTCTGGGCAGTGACCGTCATTGTTTCCAAGGTAGTCTTATCCTGCTCCCCAGCCATTCCTGACGTTGCAGTACAGCAACTCATCAGAAGCCCTCCAGCAACCCAAAGGCGCAAACACTTCATACTCCCCCCTATTAATCAGAAAGCAACCATTTGATATTCATACAAAAACAAGATAATAAGGGGAAAAAATAAAAGCTAACGCTGGCGGACAATTAATGAACGCCAGCGTTCAGAATGGGAAAATTCTTAGAACTTTAGGGTGTCTTGAATAATTAGATTTTTCAATCAAGGCCAGATAAGCGCAGACTTCGAGGATTGCGCAAAATTTTACCGCAGGTATATGGGTGATATTCCGAGGATAAAATTTTAAGCATGACGAGGTAAGCGCCAGACTCCGCGGGATTGGCAGAAAAAGCAATTATTCAAGATTCCCTTTACCCTTATGCCTGGATAGACTTCCGCAGTTCGCTCGGCGCAATGCCGAACATCAGCTTGAAGGCCTTGGCAAAATAACTCAAATTGGTATAGCCAACGAGTAAGGCAGCCTCAGTCACATTCACCTCTCCATCCTGCAGCAGGTGCATAGCCATCTGCAGACGTCGATTGCGCAGATATTCGAACGGGGACAGCCCAAACGTCTGTCGAAAGCAACGGAACAGCTTGGTTCTGCTCAGCCCGACCGACTTGGCAATTTTTATGATGTCCGGTGGATTATTCAGGTCCCGGATCAGCATATGCGCTGCATGGTGAGCACGGTCTGCATCCGACGATTTGACGGGACAACCATGGCAGCACCCACCACGGGGGCAGAGTTGTTCCAGCATATGTGCGATCAACTCCATAGTTTTACCTTCCAGGTAGATTTGCCGTGTCGTTCCGCAATAAGGGCAATGGAGCAATTGATGCAAAACCGATTTTATGAGCGGAGTTGTGCTCTGGGCAATGCGGGTGGAGGAGCTTTTTTCCAGACTTTTGAGGAGAGGGCAAAAGCGATCTTCATCTCCATTCATCAGTTGGAATAACTGTTCGCTCTTTAAAAGAACAACCACCCTGAACATCCGTCCGCCATCGGCTGTTTCCTGGCAGTCGATTTCTTTTGGAAAAGAAAAGAAACCACTCTCCCCCGCCTTTACGGCAAAGGGCCGGTCAAAACAGGCTGGATGGTAATCAAACCGGCCATGAAGACAAAAGCTAAAGCCAACGGAGTACTCTTTGAGAGAGCTTTGACAAAGGGTAGCCTGCTGGAATTGCCAGTCCGCCTGCAGCAGTTGGATACCGGAGGGAAAAGAAATGATGTCAATGCCTCCCTGCCCGAATGATGGAGGGATATCGACCCTGAATTGATGAGGAATTGCCGTCGGACGGGGAGGAACTTCAAGACTGACTGTTTTCATGCCATAGCGAGGATGATCAGTGATTGCAGAGAATTAAAGCTATTTCTTCTAATACGGCTGGCCTTTTACTTATACGGATCTAATCAAATTAGAACGGTCTAAAATTTAACAAATTTTCAGCCCTTCCGTCAATCTTTTATTCTCGTACTGCAACCAGGAACTACGGGAGATACAAAACAGATTTTGTAGGTTGGATCAGGCAATGACTCCGGTGAACATTGTATAGGTTATG
The DNA here is from genome assembly GCF_016919065.1 of Desulfobulbus rhabdoformis. GTDB lineage: Bacteria > Desulfobacterota > Desulfobulbia > Desulfobulbales > Desulfobulbaceae > Desulfobulbus > Desulfobulbus rhabdoformis. The sequence goes on from NZ_JAFFQA010000064.1 coordinate 9,663, forward strand.
GACCCAGCATATCCTTCCAGGCGGAAAATATAGTCGTCCGAATCGGGATCTGAGAGCGACTGGTACTGTTTCCACATCCCGGGAGAGATCTCGCCTTCCGCCTTCCCCCAGAATATATCCAACATGCTGGCCATTTTGGGGAGTTCTTCTTGGGAAAACGGGCCCTGTAAATCGGCAACAAAACTCTTTGCCTCCACCTGTTCGAGACCAACGTTATTCAACCAGAGAGGAGCCCGCATTATATTGAACTCAGGGGATATTTTTGCATTCACCGGAAGGTAATGACAGGCAAAGGTCGCGGAAAGTACTGACTCAAGGAGGGGATGACCAGGAAGAAATTTGCGGTTGGTTGAATAGATGAGGGCTATCTTGCCACCTGGCTTTGTAATCCGTTTCAGTTCACCAAGAATTTGATATGGCTCCGAAGCAAGATAGCCCATGGCAGGATCGCCTACCCATAAACCATTGCAGCACCATACAAAATCAAACGTATTGTCAGCAAAGACAAGGTCGGTCATATCCCCCTGTTCCAAAGAGATACTTCCTCTGACCGGGCTATCGTTCAACAGTTTCTTTGCATATGCAAGATGCTCCTCCGAGATATCAACGCCGGTAACATGAGCCTCTTCATTTTCTTCCAGCATCCAGCAGGCATGCTTCCCTATGCCACAGGGAATATCCAGGATTTCACATCCAGGAAACAGCCCAAGGTGATGAATGGCTTGGCGGATAGCTTCTTGGGCGAAACCATTGAAGATTTCCAAACGATGGATGTATTCTTCCGGGAGAAGTTTTTCCGGCCGAAATTCTTCATTTTTATTCGACATATTTTTTCTGTGCGTACCGAGGCCTGCTGCGCTCGACAGGGACAATCGAGACAATACCGTCGGCTCTTTGAATAGAGGCTCTTACGCCGTACACTGTCTCCATATTGTTCGGGGTAAAAGCATGCGCGGGGCTACCTTGAACACGCACCCGCCCCTCATACAGCATGACAATCCGGTCTGCATATCTTGCGGCCAAGTTGAGGTCATGAAGGATCATAATTACCGAAATCCGCCGGGTACGGGCAAGGTGACGAATGGTATCCATGGTATCCATTTGGTGAGCAATATCCAGGGCCGATGTCGGTTCATCCAGCAGGAGTGCCTGCGGCTCCTGGGCAAGCGCCCTGGCAATGAATACCCTTTGCTGCTGCCCGCCGGACAGGCGATTGACGCTCTGCAGCGCGTGTTCCTCCAAGTCCATCTGTTCCAGAATGCGGGCAACCACCCAGGTATCTTTTCTGGTGCTACGCCATGAGCTGTGCGGCCTCCTCCCCATGAGCACGGTTTCAAAAACCGTGGTGGAAAAGCACAAAGTCGCCGCCTGGGACATATAGCCGATGCGGATTGCCAGCTCTCTGGGAGGCAGGCGTTCGGAATCAACATCGTCAAAAAGTATCCTGCCAGACTGTTTTTTCAAAAGAGAGGCAATGCATTTTATCAGGGTGCTTTTACCGCTACCATTCGGCCCGACAATACAGACAATTTCCCCGTGGGCAACCTGAAAACTGACCTCCCGGAGCACCTGCTCGGCCGCGTAAGAGAAAGAGAGCGCATCAACTGTGATGTTCATTGCAACATCTCATTTCTATAGACGATGAGATAAACAAATAAGGGCACACCAAGAAAGGCTGTAACCGTTCCCACCGGTAAAATGATCGGTGCCATCACGGTCCTGGCAAAGGTATCGGAGATGACCAGCAGTATGGCTCCTAACAGGGCGGAGGAAGGGATGAGAATGGCATTGTCATTACCGATAAGAAACCGGACCATATGCGGGGCAATCAGGCCGATAAAACCTATTGTTCCGGTAAAGCTTACAATGCCTGCAACCATGATCGTCGAAACAATCAGGGAGAGAATACGGATACGTCCGACATGGATCCCCAGGCTTTGCGCGGTTTCGTCTCCGGCATTGACCAGATTCAGATTTCCAGCCTGCCAACAGAGATACAAGGTGGCTGAAACAACAAGGGGGGCTATAATTCTGATCGCATCCCATCCCGCTTTTCCGAGATCACCGATGGTCCAAAAAACGGCGGCCTTAACAGCGTCGGAGTCACCGAAATATTGGAGGATAGTGGTCATTGCATGGAAAAAAAACAGGAGCGCAATCCCGACCAGGACCATGGTCTGGGGAGCACTCCCCTTTCTGCCTGAAATCATCAAAATAACCCCTACAGACACAAGGGAGAAGATAAAGGCATTGCCGATAACAAGATAAGGTCCGCTCAGGACTCCGACTCCTGCAATAATGGCCAGGGATGCGCCAAATCCTGCAGCGGCCGATATGCCACAGATATATGGATCAGCAAGCGGATTACGCAGCACCACCTGCATGACCGCTCCCGAGGCCCCTAAGGCCATGCCGGTTAAAATTCCCATTACTATGCGGGGAAGGCGGAACTCCCGTAGAATGAGGCCGGAGTTGTTTTCCATAGCCGATGACTGCCCGGTGACCATCTGCCATAAAGCCTGTCGGATTTCCAGCAGGGAAATATCGGCAGAGCCGACTGCAAGACTGCAGAGAACAGCGAGCAACAGCAGAGGAAGCAGCAGCATGCACAGCAACCATTTTCCTTTCCTGTATTGCCGGTAGGCTGTTACCAGAAGTTCCGTATTATGACCAAGGGGGTGAGATGCAGGCATGTTCCTCTTCTGTTCATCGGGGATAGAAAAAGCGTCGTACCGTGAACCACGGAAAATCTATTTGAAGTAACCGGGTCAGGTATTCCTGAAGCAGAGCCAGGGAAGCCAGGTCCGAAAAAGTTCTTATCCGGGCTAAAATTTCACATTTAAGCCGACAATCGCGTTCAATCCTGCGATGGGACTGAGCATTTCATTGCCGGGATTCCCACTGCCGCTGCCGACAGCGCTTTCATCGAGAAGGTTATTCGCCGCGACATACAACTCAAACCGCCCGATCGTTTGAGCATATCTGGCATTCAACACCCAGAAGGCACCATCTGTGTTGGTGTTGGCATAGTTAAAATACCGCTTGCCCGTGTACACGGGATTAATTGAAATATCCCCAAACATTTCATTGAAATAGCCAATTTTAACAGAGAAGATAATATCCGGAACGCCGGTCATGGTGTTGCCTGAATAATCCACCCCCTGGCTGACAAATTCATCAAATTCGGAATCCTGGTAGGTAAAACTGGTTGAGGAATAAAAACCATGGGGCAGCTTGGCATTAACGCCCAACTCCACCCCCTTTGAGCTGGTTTCCCCGGCGTTTTCGTATTGCGCATCCGCGTCCGCACTTTCTCTGACAAACTTATCGCTCACCTCCTGCCAGAAAAGGGCTATATTGTAATCCAGCCAACCCGAAATATTCCCGCGCAGGCCGACTTCATAGGACCGGAGTTTTTCCGGATCCAGCTCCCCATTGGTCCACCACTGGGACACCCTGACGGGGCTCGTAATGCCGCTATTGAACCCCGCAAACAAATTGACCTCATCGCAGAGTTGATAGGTAAGACCGACTTTGGGGCTAAAATCACCTTTGGCCTGTGTCCATGCATTGCTGCTTGCGGTGTGGGCAGTTTGCTCCAGATCAAAATAATCGTAACGGATTCCGACGGTAACCGTGAAGGCCTCGCTGACTCGCAGCTCATCCTGCAGATACCCGGCATAGCTGATGTCTTCCCGTGTGAACGACGTATTGATTGCGCCCACATCATAAAAACTGGTCGCCGTATATTTTTTTGCATCCAATTCGTGATAACGATACTCTCCGCCAAGAACCAACGTATTCACCATGTTCCCTATGTCATGGTTGAAGGTCATGTTCACTTCCGGATGTGCCTGCCAGGTTTCCCTATCAATGTAGCTTCCGTTCCAATATGTCTGAAAATTTGACGCATGGAGCTCCATTTTGCCCATCAATTCATGAGCCCCCAGTTGCTGCCTGTACACGAGGGCGCCCAAATTGTCTTCGGTTTCGTAGTACCTGTCGGCCCCGGTCGCATTTTGGGTGGGATCCTTATCAAAAGCCTCCCTGGTCAACCCTGTGGCGTAAATACCTTCTGAATCCTTGTAGGAGCCATGGAAGGTCAACTGAGCCTCATTATTCAAGGTGTAGTCCACCTTGCCGTATATATTGTTGCCATCGTAATAGCCTTCATCCTGATACGAATCTTCGCGTACAGCGGAGACATCTAGGTAGTACGACCAATCCCCCCTTGAACCATTGAGCACACTGTAACCGTTTCCGCCACCGAGGCTGGTGAAAGCTAAACCGGCGCTGGCTTCCAGCGGCTCCCTTGCTGTACGGGTAATGACATTGATCACCCCACCCGAAGCATTGTCCCCGTATTCGGCTGACGGTGTTTTGGTTATTTCAATGCGTTCAATATCATGTATAGCTAAGCGACCGGCTCGTATGTATCCGTTTCCACCGTTAAACTCCACACCGTTTATCATTATCTTCGCCCGCCAATGCGAAACTTCACTGCCCCTGGTACTGATTCCAACATCACCATTTCCGCCGCCATTACCGTTCGCTGGAAAATAGACTCCCGGTATATTCATCTCCTGCAGTACGGTTAGCGCATTATAATGGCCTGGATATTTTTCCAGCTCTTCACGGGACATGACGGTGATATTGGTAGGAATTTTATCCACCTCTGTGGACATCTTGGTAGCTGTAACGACCATGTCGCCGATGCGTGCACTTGATTTCTCCGTTTCTGCCTCTTCAGCCCACGCCGGCAAAGCGGGACAGAACAACATAATTGCCACGACATGGGTAAGATTGAAGATTGCAGACAGGCTGCACCGTTTTTTTTCCCAACTGTCCTCCTGCATATATAACCTCCTGGTTTTAGATGTCGTAACAACGACTCTTTTTTGTACTCCGCACCTGGATCCCCTGATCATTTCCTACAATTTTTCAGTATTATCAAAACATTGAAAGACAGGCAAAACGGCCCGGTTCATTGCGGATAGACAAAAACGCCCTGTCTGGAAAGATTGAGGTCTGAGTGCAGAAAACGCGTCAGATATTCCTGGTGTAAGGACTGTGGATCCAGGTCGGGAAACAGTGCAGGATGAAACCATTTTGCCAGATAAGCCAGGTAAAGAGGCAGCCCGGGGGAAAACATGAGCCGGGGATACATCATATACACGTTGTCTTTTCTGACGGCCTCGCTTGAAGCAAAGACGGGAAGAGCCATGATCGCTTCCCGATGGGATGCAATTTTTGTAGAGTCCTCAACGGCTGCCCCATAGGCGCCGGGAAGTCTTCCCTGGCAGATAATAATGTCGATTTGCTGCTGCATCAGCCACTCCGGATCCACAACTGCGCCGTTCATTCCCTTGCCCTTGAGGTCGGCAGCAACGTTTATCCCGCCCAAAATATGATTAGTCGCGGACATGCCCGGGAATTTGTCGGATAAGGTTGGAAAACTTCCCTTTTGGCCGAAACTCCAATTCAAGAAAAAACGTTTTCGTTTCTCTTGGGGCAGACCGGATGTCCTGGCTGTAATGCTCCTGACTATGTTGTCATACCAATCAAGATATTCTTTTACTTCCGGCTCAGCGTCGAGAACCTCCGCTAACAGTTCAAAATTACTTTTCACCGTCTCGGGAAGAAACATATCCAGGGCGACAACCTTGATACGGGACTTGATCCTATTGTTCATCTCTTCAAAACCGGTTGGGTCAATTTTGATGGTGAATAAAAGATCAACATCCAGAGCCAATAACTTTTCGTAATTCACGTTGTAGGGGCCTGGCGTGTCCGTTGCGAAGATCGGTATATTTTCTATGCCCGGATACAATTTTTTATCCGGATACATGTCGTATCCTCGCCCAACCACCTTGTCCCAGACGCCGATAATCATGAAAGCTTCATCAAGGCAAGACCCGCTCAAGGCAATCCGCTTGACCGGTCGGTCGATGGTAACCGTTCTGCCCATGGCGTCCGTGATAGTCACCGGGTAGTGTTGAGCGAAAGCAGATGCACAGTAGCCTCCTGAAAACAGGAGGATGGCGAGAAAAACAAACGACAGGGCTCTCAATGACATAATGACGCACCTGGAAGAAAGTTGACGATATCGGATGTTGCGTCCTTTCCCCTCTGTAAAGTTGAGAAACAACTGTGCCTGACGACAGACACAATGTCTCTATGACAAAGGACGTAAAAGAACAAGCGACTGGTAACGTTCTGGAGATACAAACACAGCCAGCATATGTTGCGCTAGCTGTAGCGTTTTTATCATTAGCGCTATCGTTTTTTTGCTATGAAATACTGTTTACCGAGGAGTAAATGCAGAGATCAAGAAGGGGAAAATATTTGAGGGTATTTACTGGGAGGGACACCGAAATGCTTTGTAAAGGCTTTGGTAAAATGGCTGAGACTTGAGTAGCCCACGGTATAGGCCGCCTGGGTGACATTGATTTCTCCATCTCTGAGTAGACGCTCGGCCATTTCCATCCGCTTTTGCTGGAGGTATCCAAAGGGAGAGGTACCGAACACCTCGTGAAAACAAAGGTAGAGTTTACTACGGCACATACCGGCATGCCCCGACAGTTCAGCTATATTGGGCGGATGCTCCAAATCAAAGCACAACAGGTTTGCCGCATGCCGGACGCGTTCTATTTCGTCTGAGGAGAGTTTCTTTTTATGCTTTGGGTGTTGTCTTTGAGTATTCATCTGGGCAATTTTATGGGCGATCAACTCCAGTACCTTTCCTTCAATATACAGTTGCCTCGCCAATCCCTGGTAGGTACAGTTGAACACCTGATGAAGAACAGCGTGCATCGACGGTGTAATTGTATCAACGGCACGGCACGGGACCTGCCTGTTGTCGGTGAGTACTGCCGGCAGTTGTCCGGGATCCTTTCCGGAAAATTTAAGCAGGTTATCTTGGCTGATATAGATATTTACCCGGATAAGTCGCTCAGAATGTATGTTTGTGCTATACGTTTCAAGCTCCGGAAAATTGAAAAAGCCGCTTTGTCCTTTTTGTATGATAAAAGCATCAGTAAAACATGGGAGCTGTGCTTCAATACATCCGGAAAGACAGAATCCAAAACCATAGCACGATTTCGAATTATCTATTTTAACGTTTGTCGGTTCATAGAGTGCAAAATCCGATACGACCACCTGGATACCGGAGTTACAATAGATCGTCTTGATCGATCCCTGCCCAATAGATTGACAGATAGGGAGTGTCTGATTTCCTGTGCTGTTGAGTGCATCTTTCGAAAAAAACGCTGTCTGGTTCATAATGAGTCTTCCTTAAAACGAAAAAATCCTTAGCCGGCCTCACCAGGCTCCGACTAAGGATTTCCGTTTTTAAATCCTGAAACACGCCGGTCTTTCTTATCCGCGAGAAATCACCTCATTTGTTTCGGCAGGTCTTCTGACTTCCGGATCATCCGCCTACCGTCCCTTCCCACCCGTACAACTCTCTGGGTAGTGGTTTTTACGGTTTGCGTCCCCGGTTACAGCGGCGGGCCCGTTCCCGATTTTCACGGGATTCCCTTTTAAGCGCTTCATAAAAACAACAAATGCCATGCCAACAAGGTTGTGTGCATCCAGAAAATTGACAAGACACCGGCACCGATACAATTTTTCAACAGCATAAGTAAATTAGACAGGCATAAAAATCAAGGAGAATACGGAAGTTTTAAAAAGTAACAGAACGAATCAGAAACGATACGTAAGAGACATCCCAATTTCCCTGGGTTGTGAGTAATAACTGTACACCCCATAGTAATGCCCTTCTATATCATACTCCCGATCAAACAAATTTTTTGCATAAAGGTAGATATCAAAATTTTCCGCTTCGTAGCCTATCTTGGCATTGACCACCTCATACGCGGGTCTTTTATATTCATTGTCGGTGTCCAGGTACATGTCCCCGTATCCGCTTATATCCGCACTTGCGTAGTACCCTTGATCGGCACGGTACTGCACCCCAAAATTATAATTATACTCTGGTGAAAAGGTTGTTTTTTTGCCGCTGTAGTCAGTGAATCCATTGTTGTATTCATCAAATTCCGTATTGTTATACGAAAAACCGGCAAAAAGGTTGAGCCCCCGGGCTACCTGATATCTCAGAGAGGCTTCCACTCCCATAGAGGTCGCCTCGGCAGCATTCGTTTTGTATGTAGTTGAAGCGTCAAGATACACATCCACCTGCATATCGGTGATATCCATATAATACAGAGAGGTGTCCCAGATTAATTTACCATCAAACGAAACCCCCTTAACTCCTATCTCATAAGAATACAGGGTTTCCGGATCATAGGTTTGGCTGTATTCATCTGACTTCCAATTATTGAAACCACCGGAACGGTATCCTTTGGATATGGTGGCATACGTATTGATATTGTCAAACAAGGCATAGGTTATGCCCACTTTTGGTGAGACCTCGTTTTCAGTGCTGTCAATAGACAGGTTATTACCAGCGTCACGGTATTCCAGCTCTACCTTGTCATACCTCAGCCCAGCCAAGACTGAAAAACGATCAGTGATCGCATAGTTCAAATGAGAAAAAATCCCTATAGAATCACAGCCTATATCCGGATGTGCTTTCGTTGTATTTGTGGCTTTGACTTTATCTTTTACAATCTGGGTATCATTTGATTCCAAAAAAATTCCTGTAACAGCCATTCCCGGAGCCCCACTCTAATGGCACAAGAAGCGGCTTTGTAGTGTGTAAATCGCCTCAAATTCATGACGGGCATGCGGCAACAGAAGCAATCGGATAATTTCAGGGATTATTGACGAAAAAGCGTATTTTTTAGG
>NZ_JAFFQA010000065.1 GCF_016919065.1 Desulfobulbus rhabdoformis
AGGCTTACTGTAGGATTTCAAGCTACCTGCAGACCATGGCAAGCCAGGGGATCAATCCTCTTGTCGCTATCCAGTTGGCATTGGCAGGAACTCTGCCTGATGCCGAAGAATAGGGGTGAGTAGTTACGATTGAAAAATCTAATTATTCAAGCCCCCCTTAATTTAAAAATCTTTGCCTCATTAATAGAATGCGCTGTTCAGTGACCACCCGCCGTCACGGATTCAGGTCTTAGTTCTGCCCGCTAACCATGCTCCAAAATGTAATGTCGATTGGTCTTGCCAATAGCGTGTCGGCTTGATCGGTAAAAGCCCTGACATGTGGAGTTTCCAAATGCGCCTCAAGTGCCGCTTTACTTGTCCAGTTTTCATAGAATACAAAAAGCGTAGGATTATCGTCAGATTGATGCAGATCATAGTTGAAGCACCCCTCTTCCTGACGTGTTGGTTCCAGGAGAGCTTGCAAGCAGCTCTTGACTTTTTCTTCCATACCGGGCTTTGCCTCGACATAAGCGACTACACTGAGTTTTGATTCTGACATAGATCCTCCTTACGTTTTTTTTATTGGCAAGCATTGCAAATCTGTCAACGCTGAACCCATTTACGTGACGATTGCCGATAGGTTTGATCGTAACCTGCCTTCGCACCGGCATTTTTCTCCCGGCAGGTTGTTCGTTGGACATTAAGCAGCCGAACCCCCAAAAAACGGCGACAAATGTGATGCTCCTCGCGAGGCTTCCGCTGTCGCCAGCTAATGATAGGTAACCGGTCATGGGGTAATCCCCAAAAATACAGCTAATCATCGAACCTGTAAGCGGTTACGGGGTGCCGGAGATGCTAGGCATTGGCCTGTGCAGCGTACATCTGTACGTAAGCAGGCCGATAACACCGCAGATTCGGTGCCGCGTGATCGCTTACAGTGATAGCCCTGCTTTTCACACCAATTACAATGACCAATACTGCGGAACAGAGTTGTAAAAGATATAAATATGCCATTTTTGCTGGACCAGGCCAGCATTCATTTGGCATACTTCTGGATTATGGCACATGTTCCTATAATTTATCCACAGTTTTTCATTTATTGAGTGCTCCTATTCCCCATATATTTTTTTGGAGAAGTACCGATGCTAAAGTTCTGGTCTGCAGGAAACAAAATTGTCAATTCTAAAAAAGCGATGCAAAGTTGTCTTGATGAAATGCATTTTGGCAGCCCTGACGCTGAAACGGAGCTCATAATTATCCACACCACCATGGGGCACAAATTCGGCGAACTGATCGAGGCGGCAAAAGAGGCAAACCCAAATGCCAAGGTGGTGGGGTGCACCGGGGGCGGTGTCATCGGCAGCAATGGCTTTGTCAGCGAAAATATGCGTGCCCTTGCCGTCATGGGAATTCGAGGGGACGCAAAGGATGTCGCTATCAGCTATAGCGACCGGCTCAGTTTCGCCAATTCCTTTGAGGAATCGTTGCGTGTAGCCAAAGCCCTCAAAGCACAAAATTCAGGCATCAATATGATTTTCCTGTTCGGAGGCTTTCTGGACATGGTTGCAGATCAGTCTTTAACAGCGTTTGAGGAGGTGTTTGGCGCACAGATGCCGATTTTTGGCGGGACCGCCACTGACAATCTCAAGGGGATTAAGAGCAACCAGTTTGTTGACGGGAAAATTCTCGAGCATGGATTAATCGCGGTCGGTTTTGCCGACCCGACCCTGACGGTGAACATGGGAGTGCATCACGGCAACGTATGTTTGGGCAAGCCCTTTGTGGTAACGCGGTCCGAGCGCAATCAAATCCTGGAGCTTAATGGTCAACCGGCATGGCCGTTTATCATGAATCGAATGGATCTGCCGGTGGAGACAGAATTCGAAGAGGCCCTGCGTGTTGTCTGTTTCGCGGCCATGCTGCCCGAAGCCCTTCACTCGGAGTATGATAACCAGTACACTCTGTATGTGCCAGTTGGTACGGACAAAGAAAAACAGTCTTTTTATTTACCGGTAACCATTGCCGAGGGGACCAAATTATGGCTCTCCCACCGGGAAGAAAAGAAGATGTTCGACGGCCTTGACTTGATGGTTTCCAGGCTGGAAGAACAATTGGAAGGCCGTTCACCTGTAGCGGTATTTCACGCTGACTGCGCGGCGCGAGGCCGCATGTCTTTTGACCAGATAAATAAAACGGAGATTATTTCGCGGATGCAGACCCCCCTTTGCGATGGCGCACATGTGCCCTGGCTCGGATTGTATGGCTATGGTGAGTTTACACGCTTGGGGGGGAAAAACGTATTCCACAACCAGACCACCTCGCTTTTTGTTCTGACCCGTTCCGAACTCCAATGACCCGAGAATCAAGATTACAATCACCTCAAGAGCTTCAGATCCAGGTGGAGAACCTGCAGTCTGAAATCACGAGGTTTATTGCCATCAAGCAGGAGCTGATTGACACCCGGGGGCTTTTTGAGCGAGAGCAGGGCCGCTTCCGGGGCATCCTGGCTTGCAGTGAAAAACTTTTGCGGGCAGAGGACATGGATACCTTTGCCATGATTCTGCTGGAGGCAATCCTGCAGACCTTTGAATTCGAAATCGCTCTTTTCGCGCGATTCAATGGTGCTCACCAATGTCTCGATATAATCGGAGAGGCCGGTTTCGGCACCTCTGTAGCAAGCCTGCCGTTCCATATTGACTGGCTCGAAAGTAATACGGGGGTCATTCTGCCCTCGGGGCACAAACTGCTGGGGAAATGGGCATCCCTGGGGTTGGGCAAGGCCATCATGTGTCCGTTCTTCTCTGAAAGAGACAACGCCTTTGCGGGGCTGGTGATAGGCGGACTGACCATTGAGAATCTGGCATACTTTGATCCCATTAACAATGAGGTCATTCCATCGTTTTCAGTCATGGTCGCCCAAGCGGGTGCCCTGTTCGGCAACTACAAACTCAAACGCAAGCTGCAGGAACAGAACATCCAGCTTGAGCACTACAGCAAGAATCTGGAGAGCCAGGTCGTGGCACGAACCGCAGAATTGGCCGATGCCAAGGAACGAGCCGAGGAGGCCAGTCGGGCCAAGAGCGAGTTTCTGGCCAATATGAGCCATGAGCTGCGAACGCCCATGAATGCCATACTGGGATACTCACAACTGATGCGCAGAGACGTCTCGCTGCTTCCCGAACAAAGAGAAAACCTCAAGACCATAAACCGCTGCGGCACACACCTCCTAACCTTAATCAACGACGTGCTGTCCATCTCCAGGATCGAGGCGGGGCGAATAACTTTGGACAAAACGACCTTTAACCTGCGCACCTTCCTGCAGGAGATTGAAGACATGTTTGACGCCAGTGTGGAGGCCAAGGGATTACAGTTTGAGGTAATCGGGATCAAAGATTTGCCGCGTTACGTAGCCACTGACGAAAGCAAGCTGCGCCAGGTGCTGGTCAATCTTTTGGCCAATGCGGTCAAATTCACGGAGCAAGGCGGCATCACCTTAAAGGTGGCAGTGGAGGGGAGGGCTTCAGGCAGGATGCGCTTTTCCGTTGAAGTGCAGGATACCGGCATCGGCATCGCCGAGCATGAGATGGTCAATGTGTTTCAATATTTCGAGCAGACGGAAAGTGGGAAAAAGAGTAAGAGCGGCACGGGATTGGGACTGGCCATCAGCCGAAATTATGTCTGCCTGCTGGGAGGAGACATTGACGTCACCAGCCAGCCGAACAAGGGGAGCACCTTCCGTTTTCAGATCGATATCGAAGAGGGCGATGAGACCGTTTTCAAGACGCAGGCGGCACAACAGCAGCGGGTGATCGGCCTGGTGCCGGGGCAGGAGGTCCCTCGCATTCTGGTGGTCGAAGACACGGAGGATAGCCGCAACCTGCTGGTTAACCTTCTTCGATCAGTAGGTTTCCAGGTGCAGGAAGCGGTCAACGGCCAGGATGCTGTCGAACAATGGCAGAAATGGCAGCCACATTTCATCTGGATGGACAAACGCATGCCGATTATGGACGGCTACCAGGCGACCGCAACAATCAGAAACGCACCGGGGGAGAAGGGCACGATCATTGTAACCCTGACCTCCAGCGCCTTTGAAGAAGATCGGCAAAAGGCCATCGAGCATGGCTGCAACGACTTTGCCCTCAAACCCTTCAACGAATCCGAGATTTTTGAAATAATGCGCACCTATCTCGGTGTGCAGTATGTTTATGAAAAAGAGGGTGAAAGTTCGAGCCCCTCGGTTATCAAGCAAAAATTGACAGATGAAAGCCTGGTCACGATCATTGAGGATTTACCCAGGGACCTGATTGCCGGGCTTAAGGAGGCCACGGAGTTGAGTCATGCGGCCATGATTGATCAGGTGATCAAAAAAATCAGTGCTTTGAATGCTGATTTAGGCGATGCCCTGTCCGGTATGGCAGAAAATTTTGCCTATGATCAGATCTTGTCACTCATTCAAAAAATAGAAGCAATATCTCCTAACTTGCATGAACCAAAAATCATTGAAAAATAAGGGTGAACCTATGACGGGACAAGAAAACCACCGGAGCATTCTGGTGGTTGATGACAATCCTGACAATTTGCGATTACTAGAAAAGCTTCTGACGGAACATCATTACAAGGTCAGATTGGCGACGAGCGGCAGCAGGGCTCTGGCAACTGTCCGCAAAGAGGCGCCTGATTTGATATTGCTGGATATCATGATGCCCGAGATGGATGGCTTTGAAGTCTGTCGACAACTGAAATCGATTGAGCAGACAGCCCACATCCCTATCATTTTTATCAGCGCCGTCAGTGAAATCATTGATAAGGTCAAGGCGTTTTCCCTGGGGGCGGTTGATTATATTTTAAAACCGTTCCAGGAAGATGAGGTTTTAGCCCGGGTAAAAACCCATCTAACCTTAAGCATCTTGCAACGTCAGCTTGAAAAGAAAAATGCTGCGTTGGAGGAAGCCCTTGCTGAAATCAAAATTCTGCGCGGAATCATTCCCATTTGCGCGTCATGTAAAAAAATCCGCAATGACGATGGGTATTGGCAACAGATCGAAAGTTATATCAGGGAGCATTCGGATGCGCAATTCAGCCACAGTATCTGCGAAGAGTGCGCCCAAAAACTCTATTCTGATTTTCTCAAAGGCCCCCTTAATTCATGATCTGGGCGGCTTTTTTAATCCCGCCATCTTCTCCCGCCAAGCGCTTTAAGCCAACAGGGAATTTTGAATAATTGCTTTTTCTGTCAATCCCGCGGAGTCTGGCGCTTACGGGTGCATCCGCTACTTATGGCAAATTGTTCGAACCACACTTCAGGTAGACGTCAGCATGGGAAATTGGCCCATACTGCGGGCGGCGAACTTTTTAATTCCATAAGCTTCGGATGCTCCCGGCGCTTACCCCGTTATGCTTCAATCTTATCCTCGGAGTCTACGCTTACCTGGCCCTGATTGAAAAAACTCATTCTTCAAGACAGTCAACAGTGTTGCCCGCCCAGACGAGAAACGGACCTCAGATTGTCCGGAAGGATATGACGTCGGCAAACCGTATTTACAGTAAATCTCTTGTAAAATCAAAGGAGTGCTCCATGGACAACCACGCAAAACTCGCTCCTGAAGTCAGCCTGGTATGGGAAGTGATGACCTGCCTTGGTCTGCGCACAACCTATGACAGACCGGACACCCCCTGTCACTGGTTCAACAGCCATTACGGCCCTTACCCGGCATACGCACCATGTGAGGTCGATCCCCTGGACGAGACCAGAACCGATACAAAGACCACCTTTCCGGCTCTCAGCAAGGGGAAGCGGTACAATATTCCGGAAATTATGAGCGGCTGCCGCAAGGCGCCGATCATGAGCATTGGCATCAATCCCAACCTGACCTCCTACCAGCATGGCATCAACGGGACAACCTGGTGCTACCCCTACTTCGATGATATCACTGCCTACGCAAAACACTTCCGCTATCGAACCGTTAACCAGGAACGCTTCCAGCTTGACTTCATCAGGGCCAACCTCAGACCGGAAACGCTTACCGTGGCCAAGGCGGACGGAAAAATCGTCGGGATGAGCCTCCAAAACGACGTTCTTGCGCTTAATTTTGAGTACCTCGATGGGGCAAGGGAGACCATCCGCATACCGGCTGACCGGGACCTCATGTTCGATACCCGCGATTCGTACAACGGCGGTGAGCCCAGGAACGTGTTTAAAAAAGGCGACATTATTGCCGGGCTCCTTGCATTGCCTGAAAATGTGACCACGGAAGTTTGCCGGGAGCCTGTTGGCTACTATCAACGTTTTCAAAAGATGGTCGAGACTTTCAAGACACTCGGGGACGAAGCGCTGCAAAATTCACAGGTCCGCCTTGGTGAGGACGCTTCGATGGGGGATATGGTAGCCTGTGCCAGTCCGGGCTGGAACGCTTATTTTCCCGATGCGACCCTGCAAGGAATTATTGAGAATTGCGTCCAGAAGCGACAGCACTTCCGCAGACAGGTAATCCAATCCCGGCCTGCGGTGATCGTTTTCTCCGGTGATGCCGCTCTGCGGATGTTTATGGATGCCTTCCCGGTCGAAATCACCCCGAAGATCGATGAAAAGCAGACCACATACGAGCGGCTCAAAGACTGTCTGGAGCACCCCTGCTGGCTCAATTTTGTTGACAACGAAGCAAGTTTCAGGTCGCGCATCGTCTTTTCGCCCCATTTTTCCTATCCCGACAACTTTGAAGCGGGGTGTCGGCTCAGCAATGACGACTGGGAGAGCTTTGAGAAACAATATCCCGATGACGCCGAAAGAGTTCATGATCATAAGCAAACGACTTATTCCGGGATCCTGGTCACCGTAAATCCGGATGCAGAACCCTACCTCACTGACTTGAGCGCCGAAGGACGAGCATACCTGTCCAGCCGGTACATCGACCCCATCGACACCATCGCCAAGGTCATGTTGCAGGAATACCATGAAAAACGGCTGCAACTGGACCAGGCAGGAGAACACCTGACCCGCACCGATGGCCCGTGTCGATTCTGCAACAACGAACTGTTTCAGATTGGACAGGGGTGTCAGTACTGTAAGTAAGCCAATAGAAGAAAAGGATAAGGAGACAATGCACAATCAAAAACTTGACCTCTACGGTCTCCACGGCAGCTCGCACACTGCGCCCATGGATACAATGGTGGCCTATTGGGCCGCAATGGGCGCGGGCGGGGGCGGCTTTGTTGCCGGCCTGCACCTCAACAAGAGCGGATCGGCGGTGTGCTGCCCGACTGCCCACCTGCAGAACCGGGACGGCGAATCACTTGCAATCCTCGATCTCTCCGATGAACAACTCCGGGACTTTGACGCCGGTGCCACTTTCCGGTCCACTGTTCTCGATGCCGACTATCAGCCCACCGGCGAGACGGGAAGCAATTATCCCTGGATTGGTAACCCGAAGAAGGGAGATCACCTGTACCATCCGCTCCTCACGGAGGTGCTGCGGATGTTCGGCCGACGGACCCGGCTGCTGTTGTTGTTGCAGGAAGATCAGGGTGAACAGGCGGCAAACGCTCTGGTTGACCAGACCCTGAAGAATCTACAGTCCTTTGGTTTGACAAAGTGGGTCACCATCATTGCCCCACAAACATTGTGTGCCAAGATCCATGAGCAATCTCCCGGAACACCTCTAGCCCTGATTGCATCATCTGATGCAAGCTTGGAGGAGAGTATCGCGGAATGCAAGAAGGTACAGGCCGAGTACCTGTATATCTCCATCGAGAGGGTGATCAAACACATTGGGGCATTAAAGGACATTCTACCGATCAAGCTGCTACTCAACTCGGAGAAAGCACCGATGGCACCAAGGCCGGAGCAGCTTGCGGACGTAATGGGACTGGACTGCCTGGCCGGTCTATGCTTTCAAAGCGTTGAGTCTTGCGTGGAGATGGTTACCCCGCGGGCAAAGGTGTTGGCCGACAGCTTCGAAGGCTCCACCATTGACCGCACCATCTGGGCCTGTGGCTATTCTCATCAGAACCAGGATACCCAGATCTCCCAATGCAACGGATTCACGATTACCATACGGCAAGGTGGCAGCTATTCCGGAGGGGCAGCAGTTACCCTCTTGCCCATCCACAGTCGTTTCGATGCCCAGGTTGATTTCCATGTGGCACATCCTCATCAGGGAACCACCTTTGAGATGGCGGCGATCGGCATTGACCCGGGATATTTTCATATTGATAACACCGACCTCAACTCGCGAAACGTCAATCTGACCTTTGATGTCCATGGAGCACCTCCCTATGCCAGCAGTGAGCGCGACGAGAACGACGGTTTTCGGATTGGTTGGAACAACGGCTATAATCTGACCAAGGTCGATGCCGACTGGGCCGCTTCTTCAGTCAACATGTATAACAAATATGGCCGGGATGTGGGAAACGGAGCGATCGACAATCCCAAAGGCACCCTGCGGCTGGTCCGTAACGGCTCGGTGTTCAACGCTTATTCCAAGGATAAATACAATAAGGCCTGGGTCTGCACCGGCTCTGAGCTGATTCCCAATCTGGGCCCGGATATCCACCTGCGCCTGGCAGCCAAGCACTGGAACAAGGGCGGGGAACAGGCACCGCACAACCAAGTCATTTTCTCCAATTTTTGCGTCTTCCAATTTTAGCCAGCGGCTGCCAACCATCGAGAAAAGGAATACTATGACCACCGACCAAGCCCATGTTCAAAGCTCTACGTCAGGCGATAATTTGACACAGTACAAGGTCAAACCGGATTCCATGCGTGTCTCCTATTTTTACCGGGCGCTGCAATTCAAGAATAACCGTCCCGGCTTCCGGCGGACCCTCGGCACCCTTTTTATTCCTTCGTGGACCCAGTTGACGGCACCGCTGGGACTCACCGCCTATATTCCCTCCGTGCCGCCCGCAACCGATGCTTCTCCCCAGGTTCCCGACGAAATTGCCATTGTCTTCTTTGAATCCAAAGAGGTTTACTATGCCATGAAAAAAACAACTGGCGGCCGACTCTGCGGAGCAGCGGCGCACAGTTCGGTGTTCGCCTGGGACGAGGATCCCAATCCGGTACGCAAGAGTAGCTCGGGCTTCCCATCGCGCATGCCGGACCTGGGGCACGGAGATCTGGAGTTTCAGTTGGAAAGAAACGAAAAGGCGGAGGCGAACCACCAAAGAGGTAACACTGGCTACTATCTTTTCGACAACGACGCGGATTGGTACTCTGGCGCAACTCGGGTTTTTGTGGGTGCCCGCCCTCAAATCATCGGCACCGACGACTACCGGAATATGGTGCATCAGGCATTTGCAGCGCTTCGTGCGAACCGTCCCCCAGGCCTTGAGGGCCTGCTGTTCGTCATTTTGGAAGACTGCCTGCTCTATTGGGCGCATTGGATCTCCGCTGAAAAATACCGCGCAGATCTGCTGGCCGATCTGAACGACAAGCTCTCCGTCCTCATGGACAAATTCGCCGAGCCGCAAGAGGTGCCATCATCCCTGTTTCAGGAGTTTGAAGGTTTTCCCAATATACAAGACGGAGATAGTTACACCATTCAGTTCGCAAGAAGGCATGAGAAGAAAGGATGTTAAACACAGACGAGAAAGAAGATAACCGCCTCAAGGAGACGATCCTGATAAGGAGCTATTATGACCATTCTCAGTGCCCTGAGTGAACGTTCCGACAACTCTGTTGACTGGTGGTTTGCGTACAAATTGCCGGAAGACGTTTCGATCAATGGCTCTGCAAAGACAACGGGACTGGAGTACCTTTATCTTGATTCCGGATGCAATAAAGCGTTGGCATTGACCGGCCGGCAAATCGACTCCCCCGAAAGTGCACTGATGCGGACACTCGATCAGCTCAATGAAAAAAATCGCTCCACCCAAAAATCGCTCGGCTGGATTTTGTATAACGACGAGAAGCCCGACCGAACCGAGGATTCAGAAACAAAGGGGCATTCAAAGGGAGCTCTGGTCTTTGATCAAAAAACGGACAGCGCCTTCTGGCTGCTGCATTCGTGGCCATGTTTTCCATCGCTTCACCAAGCCCCCTTTCCGAGCGCCGAATACGGCCAGACATTTCTTTGTGTGAGCTTGCGGGATTTCAAGACAGCGGAAGAGATCGCCAAACAGATGTACCAGCAGAACGAACCGCAGGTATATGATTTTCGGACCGATGGCCTGCCCGAGAAGAGTTGGCTCTATAGGCTTGCCCGCAATACGAAATCTAATGACCAGGACCCGCCTGCCGATTTACGCTTCCAGTCAAGGGGCGGCTACGATTTTCGATTTCTGGCGAAAAATCGTCACTGGGACGAGGACTTCTGGATCGACTGGGTGAGGCCGCGTCTTGACGTAAATCTTGATGTGGAGACCTGGAGGCGGGGCAAACGCCCCGGCACCGAGGACTGTGATGGTGACCATTGTGTAGAAGACACCTTGTATGTGAATCTTGAACCACTGGGGGTGAACTGTGAATGGCATTACACCAAGGACCATTCCAAGTGGGCCGTGTCCGAATCCGGAGCTGGCCACTGGGTTTGTGTGGCGGATATCAACAGACAAATATCCCAGGAAAAGAGAGGGGGCGGGGTCATTTGTTTTCAGCACGAACAGTTATGGAAGGATTTATCGAATGTCGCACAGTTAAAATCTTAAAAACAAAAAACAATCCCATGGGGATCGACTGATTGTGATCCTCTCTCGCCATTGCCAATACTCTTTTTCGGACAGAGAATGAAAATTTTCGTTTTTCATTCTTTGCCAACGATTTTGTGAAGAAAACACAAACTGGAGAATTGTTATGTACGCAGTAGCTATTAACGGAAGTCCTCGCAAAGGTGGCAACACAGAACTGCTTTTAAATGAAGTGCTCGAACAATTGAAGGACAGCGGTTGGGAGACGGAACTCGTCAAGGTCGGTGGCACGGCTATCCGCGGCTGTATTGCCTGTAATCAATGCTTCGAGGATAACGACAACACATGCTCATTAAAGGATGACAATTTTAATGAAGTATATGCCAAAATGGTTAGAGCCGATGCCATGATTCTTGGCTCTCCAACGTATTTTTCCGCGGTATCATCTGATTTAAAAGCATTAATCGAGCGAGCCGGGTATGTCGCCTATGCAAACAACCATACTTTTTCAGGAAAGATAGGGGCCGCAGTCGTGGCCGCTAGAAGGGGAGGGGCAACCCATGTTTACGATACCATTAATCACATGTTCCAGATGTCGAGAATGATCCTGCCCTGTTCCACCTATTGGAACATGGGGTATGGTCTCAACAAAGGTGAAGTAAGTGAGGACGAAGAAGGGCTTGCCAATATGAGACATCTCGGAAAAGCAATTGATTGGCTGGGCAAGATTATACAACCACATGTAGCGAGCTATCCCAGAGACTGAAAGGAAGACTGCACTGCTAAATGGGCATACCTCCCAGGTGTCTTGAATAATTAGATTTTTCAATCAAGGCCAGGTAAGCGCCAGACTCCGCGGGATTGGAAGAAAAAGCAATTATTTAAGATTCTCTCCCATTATATCTGCCGGATTGTCACGAAGTGTTGCCATGTATTTTGCTTTAGAGCGAAGCGGTGCAAAATACATGGCAAAAATACTGACAGATTCAAATGTTTGTTAAACTTTAAGCCCCAATTAAATATTATATCCTAATATACATATAGGCATTCTAATTTCTTTTCTCAATTCTACCATCTGAGAATTGAGCAAATCTAATATCTTTCTCGCTGTGTACAGGCTCTGGACTATTCCAAGGCCAACCACCAAATTCTGTTTCTTGATAGTCTTTAAATGCTTGCGTTATTTCTTCTTGAGTATTCATGACAAATGGTCCATGCTGAGCAATTGGCTCATTTATTGGGTTACCTTGTAGAAATAATAAAAAGCTTTCCTCGTCTTTATTTTCAATGATAATATTTTTATCCTGTTTAATTTTAAAAGAATTGTTTACTGATATATCTTTGTCGCAAATATTTAGTCCATTACCTTTATAATAATACAAAGTTCTAATTGTATTTATGTTAGTTTCGTCGAGAGACCATTTAGCTCCGGGTGACAATTTTATAATCAAAATATTAACATTGTTATTTGGATCATTTGCCCAAGAATTAGTAGGTGGAGAAAGCGATTTTATGCCATTGTATGCACCAGCGATAATTTTAATACAAATTGAATTTCCTGTTTCATCTGTTTCTTCATAAACTGGTATATCTTCAGACCATAACATTTTATAGTCTGGTTCAACAAATTTATTCCTTTTGGGAAGATTCAGCCATACCTGGAATAGATGAAGGGTGTTTGACTTGTTTTTATATATACACGGAAACATTTCACTGTGTTGCATTCCTTTTCCGGCAGTCATCCATTGTACATCACCTTCACCATAACGACCTCCAGCTTTCATGGAATCGGAATGGTCAACAAATCCTTCTAAAACAATAGTAATCGTCTCGAAACCTCTATGAGGGTGTACGGGGAAACCTGGTATTTGTTGACCATGATACATTCTCCACCCATCTTTCAAAGTGAAATCTCGCCCAAGAGATCTATTTTTAAGAGATGCATTAGGTCCTTGAATTTCATTACCTTCTGGATATTTATCATAATGATGAGCACAAAAGAGGAAAGGATCATATGTTTTCCATTGAAAATCTAACGGGGTAATATCACTAATAATCTCTTTCATTTGCTGGTCTCCCACATTGTGTGACTTGTAAAGTATAAGTTAGTAATACAATATAAAAAGTTTTGCTTGATCAGTTGTAATTATGAGAGAAGTTTCAGATGTGTGAATCTTACCAGTAATTATCCGGAAGACTGACTAAAATGGTCCTCAGTGAACGTCTCGCCCCATGGTTGTTTTGTTGTTATGCAAAATATTATGTAAAATTAGGTAAATAGATTGTTTCGATTAAAACAGGTTTCAGCCCCTTGCTTCAGGGTGACACCACTAAAAATTTTCTTTGATCAAGAAATATTCCTCACCCTGCTTTTGTATCTGTTCTGTCCCTTGCTGCGCATCACGGGTAACTTTGGCCGGTGGGGCGAATCATGATTTCGTTAACGTTGACATGGGGAGGCAGCGACAGTAGCCAGCGGATTCCCTCCCCAATATCAGCGGGGTTAAGGAGAGTGCCAATAGAGCCGGTCAAGTTGTTGAATTCTTCGCCGTAGCCCGCGACCTGCTGGAATTCGCTCACCACAATACCGGGCATGACCAGTGAAACCCGTACTCCATATGGGCCGACCTCGCGGCGTAGTGCTTCTGCGAGAGAACCAATGGCAAACTTTGTGGAACCGTATACTGAACTGACAGGAGAGATGTGCTTGCCGACGACAGAACCGATGACAACAATGTCTCCGGATTTGCGTTCCACCATATAGCGACCGGCGCGTCGCATAAGCCTTGCCGCGCCCAGGTGGTTAAGCCGGACAACTTCCTCCCACTGGTCTTCGTCGCTATCAAGCAACCCGTTGGCAAGGCCCCGGCCTGCATTCACTACTGCGATGTCATATTTATTCCCACCTTCGTCCCATTCAAGTACGCGCTGTAACATCTCATCAATGTCAGCAGTTCCAGAGGCATCGCTATCCACCGGCAATGCAATGCCGCCTTGGGCGACAATTTCGGCGACGAGTTCATTAAGTTTGTCCCGGCGTCTGGCGTTGACAGCGACCGCAGCTCCATCTTGTGCCAAAAGCTTCGCAGTTATGCGTCCAATCCCGGAACTGGCACCGGTTATCAAGGCAGTTTTTCCCGACAATGGTTTATTCATGGGATTATTCTCTCGGTTTTATGGTTTGTTGTAATTTAAAATGAACAGATATTTTATTTCCTTTGTGAGATCGGGCTTGTCCAACTCCGGATAAGATTGTGGTTCGTTCGTGCCTCGCTCACACAATCTATCCTTGTTCGTTATCCATCCCGCGCCACTTTGATTATATTGAATCCTTCCTCCGGTGTTGGGGGCATAAAATATTTTGTAACCTGCTCAAACATCTCAGCTGTATCGGTTGCTGCTCTTTCAGGTTGTTCCATACACCTTTTGCTAATCTGTCTTAGGCAGGTTTCATTTGGCAAGTCGATGTACACCAGACTATGCGGAGCTTCGATCTCGGAGAAAATACTCCGAAACCAATCTCTTTGAGAAATGGTATTGGCTGGAAAATCCATCACCACATTGGTTCCCGAAGACAAAATAGATTGAACAAGCTTTTTGATCTGTGGTTTAAGTAGAGTTGAATATCCAATATAGTCCTTTAATGATGAAATTTTATTTGGGTAAAGTGACGCAAGCCATTCATCTTCTGAAAGAAGAACTGCATTGCCTGCCCGCGATATTTCACAAGCCTTAGTGGATTTTCCTGCACCCATTTTGCCGCAGAAAAAAGTCAACACGCCCTTACTCATAGTATCGGGTGCATCCGCTACTTATGGCAAATTGTTCGAACCACACTTCAGGTAGACGTCAGCATGGGAAATTGGCCCATACTGCGGGCGGCGAACTTTTTAATTCCATAAGCTTCGGATGCTCCCCATAGTATCTATCTTGGTCCATAGACGACAAGTTCACCAGCCTAGGCGGCGAAAAGGCCTAAGCTTTTAAAACTCTTAGTTATTTTACTTTTTTCCTTTCAAGTTAATAAATCTGCTCGCATAAATACCATTATTTTCAAACATTACAAAACCATTTCCTACTAATACTAGTTTCCAGCCTTTAAGTTCTTCTTTTATATTCGGTATGTTGTCTCCAATCCGCATAACCATTTCAATGTCTGTGTTTCTTACTATAATCAAAGCTTTTTGATATCGATTTTGAGGGACAATTTGTGTAATGTTAAGTGCATCAAGCCATTCTTTCTGAACTGGCTGATTTGGTAGAATCTTTGATTTATCAATGCGCTGTATTGTGTTTTTTTCATATGAAACATAAAGTATTGGTGAATTAATCAATGTTATATTGTTGGCATGTGATATTTTCACTGCTAATGGAGCACAAATAATAGATCCATCTGCGTGTGAAATATCTACAACTGCCCCAGATATCAAAATACTACTGTAAGGATCATTATTATCATGGGCTATGTTTATGTAATTACCTGCAATGATAAGATTTCTACTCCCATGGGAAATGTCAACAGCGCCTTGGGCAATTACTATGCAATTGTTTGCATGTCCTATTTCGATGCTTTCGTCAGCAATTATTATTGAATTATCTGCGAAAGAAACTTTCCCTCTTTTTGTTACAAGAAGTTTTTTGTTTAGATGATTATTTTGACTGATTGCTGAATTTACTGAATCAAAAGTTACAGGAAGCTCTATGTTGGGATTGTTCGCTATCTCGCGAACTCTTGTAACAAGTTGAACTAACGATGATTTGAGTTTGTTGTCACTTATTCCGTTAAATTTCCAATCATCAGTTTTGGTTGTTGTCGCAGCTCTTTCTAAAATTTCTCTAAATAACGAAATATCGTTTTTGTCATATGTCGTTTCACCGAATACTTGGCTGTTAAGTGTTATTATTGTGCAAAGTACTAAAGCGAGATATTTCATGCGATTCCTTCTTTGAGATTAATTTGCATAGAAATAACGGGGAGTTCAGCTGACCGGGGCATATAACCGAGCAGGTTGTCGAAGCCAAGTTTTTTCGAATACCAAGAGCTTTCGAAAAGCCGCTAGCCCTCTGGGGCGGCTGCAGCGTTTTGTTCTTCTTATATTCTTGAATGGTTCCCCCGGCCACCTTTAAGCAGTAACCGCTTGCAGAGGGATAATTTCATTCTCGATTTTTGCCACATTTTGTTTGGCCATTTTAAGATCATAACTGACTTGCAGGTTCATCCAAAATTGAGGGGTGGTGTTGAAGTATCGAGCCAACCTGAGGGCGGTATCAATGCTGATCCCTCTCTTTTGCCTTATCACATCGTTGATCCGAGGGGCTGGTACGCGCAAGGCAATAGCCAAAGCATTAGCACTCATATTTAATGGTTCTAAATAGTCTTCTTTGATTATTTCATCCAGGATGAATTGGTCGCATATTATTCATAATCGGTTCCTCCTAATTCTACTTTGGGGATCATCCGGCAGAGCATAACTTCTCTTCACTCTGTGCTTTATACGCAGAATCGATGGATGCCTGTCGTTTTCGGTGTCGCTTTTCCAACTGCTCCAACATTTCAGATTCCGTAATGTCTCGTCGGGGCAAAGTAGCCTTGAGAATTACCGCAATATCAGCGCAGCTCAAGAGCGGTATTTCCGTTTTGTTGGTGATCCGT
>NZ_JAFFQA010000066.1 GCF_016919065.1 Desulfobulbus rhabdoformis
ACGGATCACCAACAAAACGGAAATACCGCTCTTGAGCTGCGCTGATATTGCGGTAATTCTCAAGGCTACTTTGCCCCGACGAGACATTACGGAATCTGAAATGTTGGAGCAGTTGGAAAAGCGACACCGAAAACGACAGGCATCCATCGATTCTGCGTATAAAGCACAGAGTGAAGAGAAGTTATGCTCTGCCGGATGATCCCCAAAGTAGAACTAACTGCCCCATGTTAATTCTTGCCATTGAAAGCTCCTGTGACGATACGGCAGCGGCCGTACTGGACCCTGATTTTCGGGTTCGCTCATCGATTATCAGCAGCCAAAACGAAATTCACGCCCGCTTTGGAGGTATTGTCCCGGAGCTGGCCTCACGTCGCCATATTGAAATGGTACGGCCGGTGGTGGACGAAGCCCTGTCCAAGGCCGGTGTCTGCCTGGATGATATCGACCTTATCGCCGCCACCCAGGGGCCGGGCCTGGTCGGCTCGCTTTTGGTAGGTTTTACCTTTGCCAAATCCCTGGCCCTGGTGCGCGATCTCCCCTGTGTGGGAGTGGATCATATGGCGGCACACCTGCTCTCCTGTTTACTTGAAGAACGCAGGCCCTCCTTTCCCTACACCGCTCTCATTGTTTCCGGCGGTAACACCTCGCTTTTTAGTGTCACCTCTCCGCTTGATTTTCAGCGTCTTGGCCGCACCAGGGACGACGCTGCCGGAGAAGCCTTCGACAAGGTCGCCAAAATGCTTGATTTAGGCTACCCTGGTGGTCCGGTGATCTCAGAACTGGCACGTAAGGGGGATCCCAAAGCGATCCGCTTTCCCCGAGCCCGGCTGGGTGAGGACAGCCTTGATTTCAGCTTCAGTGGCCTGAAAACTTCGGTTGCAACCTACATCGACAAGCAACGTAAACAGGAAAAAGACCTGGCCCTTCACGATATCTGCGCATCTTTTCAGGAGGCTGTGGTCGAAGTACTGGTGGACAAAACCCTTGCAGCAACCCGTGCAACAGCGCACAAATCCGTTGTTATTGGTGGTGGCGTTGCCGCCAACCCCAGGCTCCGTGAGCTTTTGCAAAACCGCTGTGCCGATCAGGGAATAGAACTCTTTATGCCCTCCATCTGCTACTGCACAGACAACGCCGCCATGATCGGCGTGGCCGGCTATCATCAATATCTCGCTGGCAGAGAAGTCTCTGCCGACAGCGATGCCTATTCCCGCTCTCCTTTGAATTAATCCTATGGCGCATCAACCAACAAAATCTTTTCTCAAGCGCCAGGGACTGGCTCCACAAAAAAAACTGGGCCAAAACTTCCTTGTGCACGAGCGCACCCCTAAACGCATCGTTGATCTCTCTGGCCTGGCCCCCACCGATACGGTTCTTGAGGTCGGCGTTGGCCTTGGCGCCCTGACACGCCCCTTGGCTGCGGCCTGTTCCAAAGTTATCGGCCTCGAGGCGGACTCCGGTATTATTCGCTTGCATCAACAGGAGCAGGACCTGCCTGCAAACGTGGAACTGATCCATGGCGATGTGCTCAAGGTTGACTTTGCCTCTCTGGTCGAGCCCGGCAAGCGGCTGAAAATCGTCACCAACCTGCCCTACTCCATTTCCAGCCCCTTTCTTTTTCGCCTCATTGAACATAAAGAGTTGATCGATTTCGCGGTCGTTATGCTCCAAAAGGAGCTGGCCCAACGGCTTGCAGCCCAGCCGGGCACCAAGGAGTATGGTGCCCCCACGGTTTTACTCGCTGCCTGCGCCACCGTTGAACCACTGCTCTCAGTCCATCCGGCGGAATTTCACCCCCAGCCCAAGGTGGATTCTCTGGTTATTCGCCTGAACTTTCACCCACAGCCTGCAAGCGTGACGGCTCTGGGGGAGTTTAACCGGACACTGTTTACCCGTATCGTCCATGCGGCCTTTGGACAGCGCCGCAAAACCCTGCTCAACGGGCTTGCAAGTGGACGACTCCTCAGTGATAAATCAGAGCTGATCCGAGCCATCGAGGCGGCAGGTATCAGTCCCGCAATTCGAGCCGAGAAACTCAGCCCCCAGGAGTTTGTCGAACTGACCCATGCTCTGGATCAGGCCGGAGCAGCGTCCCCACAAACCTCCTGTTAACGATGAGGCATCCATGAGTGAAGAGAAAAGTGCCCCCCCACAGATCAGCCCCTATGTTTTTCCAATCCTGCTGCTGGGCTTTGGTCTCTGGTGTGGATACGACGGCTGGCTGACTACGGATCCGGAAATGCTTGAACACCAGACCTTTAACCGAGTCGCAGCTGGTGTCCTTCTGCTCTGGGGTGTCGTTGATCTCATGCGAACCCATAAACGGGAAAAGGCCTATAAGGCGCAAAAACAGGTTGAGGAGAGCTCCGCAGACTCCACGGAAGACTGAGGGATGTACCGATGATCACCAACCGGCAACTGATCCTGCCCTACGCGGCTCCCTACCTGGCCTACGTGGGGATTGCCTCCATCCCGGAGCATATACTGCCCATGGAGGCGAGCTACCCCATCAGGCTGATAGCTGTTCCTCTTTTGCTTTTCTGGGGCTGGCGATGGTACTGTCCCATCCTGGGACCGCGTCCGTTCTGGGGCTCAGTGACAACGGGACTTATTGCCGGGCTTGCAGGCCTGGTTGTCTGGATAGCACTGCTCGCTCCATTTACTTCGCCCGAGGAAACCGAGCCCTGGTCGGTTACTGCATTTCTCTTTCGCCTGCTCAGTGCCGGGCTCGTTGTTCCAATCTTTGAAGAGCTGATGATGCGGGGATTTGTTTTCCGCCTGGCTCTGCAATGGGACCAGCTCCGCAAAAAGGGCACAGAAGCTCCCCTGCATGCAGCGCTTGACGAACACAGTATCAACGAGATCAAGCCAGGAGGTTGGTCCTGGGCCGCGGTGACCATCTCAACGCTGGCATTTACCTCCGGCCATGCCACCCAGGAATGGCCTGCAGCCATTGCCTATGGGCTGCTCATGGCCTTTTTATGGATCTGGCGAAAAGACCTTATCGCCTGCATCACGGCCCATGCGATCACGAATATAACCCTGGCATGGTTTGTCTATGCAACCGGCTCTTGGCAATACTGGTAAAATAGCGTACAAGAGAATATTGTCTGTTGCATGAAGGCCGACACCTCATGCCCCGATTAATCTGTCTGCGCCCTCCCCCTACCATACCGGGATCATGAGCCTTAAACGTATTGCCCGCTTTTACAGCCTTCGTTTCAAACGCCTGCAAGGTTCCCCCCACTCACTTGCTCTGGGGGCAGCTATTGGATCTGCCGTGGGCGCTACGCCCACCCTGCCTTTCCATAATATTCTCATCCTTGCCTTTACGCTCGGCTCCCGCTCCAACCCCATCGCCGGGATTCTGGCAGCCAATGTGGTCAGTAATCCACTCACCTTTGGCCCGCAGTACTTTCTGGCCTGGAAAATCGGCAATTTTCTCCTCCCTGGACGTCTGAGTTGGGAAAAAATCAAAGACACCTTGTATCTGATCAAGCACCAGGGACTGACGGAAAGCTTCTCCACCCTGAGCAACATGGGAGGGGATACAGTGCTGGTCATGCTCGCCGGCGGTATTGTGCTTGCCATTCCCAGTGGCCTACTCACGTACTATTTCGTGTATCGATTCTTCCTCAGGATCAGGGCACGACGCCAAAAAAAGCACATACTCGACAACTAAGATGCACAATTTCGTCTTTCATAACCCCACAAAAATCCTCTTTGGACAGTCCACCCTCGACTCTCTGGGTCCGGAAACCGCCGCCTGGGGCAGCAAAGCCCTGCTCGTCTATGGACAAAAAAGCTGCAAGCATAACGGGGTATACGACAGGGTTCTTCAGGCACTGCAAGCTGCAGAAATAACCGTGGTTGAGCACGGAGGAGTGCAGTCCAACCCTCTGCTTTCCCATGCCCGCCTTGGTATAGAGCGGGCCAAACAAGAAGGTATTGAGGTCATCGTTGCCGTGGGGGGTGGATCTGTCCTGGACACGGCCAAAGCAATCGGTGCAGGGACTGTAGTTGCCCACGATGTCTGGAAATTTTTTACCGGTAAGAAGGGAGTGAAGGGGACGCTTCCGGTGGTGACCGTGCCCACCCTGGCGGCTTCAGGCTCAGAGATGAATTCGGGTATGGTCCTGACCAATGACCAGACCCTGGAAAAATTTGGTTTCGGCCACCGCCTGCTCTTTCCCAAGGTTTCTATTTTAGACCCTGAGCTGACCTTTTCCGTGCCCCCTGATTACACCGCCTTTGGGGCCGTGGACGCGCTGAGTCATGTTCTGGAATTTTATCTCACTACCCAAGAGCCCCAGCCCCGCGTTCAGGACAGGCTGATGGAAGGGTTGATGGAAAATGCGATCTCCGGGTGTAAGCGCTGCCTGATCGATCCGCTGGATTACAACGCGCGTGCCGATCTCATGTGGACCTCTGCCCTGGCGCTTAGTGGCCTCACGGCCTCAGGCCTTGGCCGGGTCGGTTTTCCTATGCATCTGATCGAACACTCCATGAGTGCGCTGTTTCATGTTGCCCACGGAGCCGGGCTTGCCGTGGTCATGCTGGGGTGGCTTCAGGCTCATTTAGAGTCTCACACCGCCCGAATTGCACAACTGGGCCGTCGGGTATTTAAGGTGACGGCAGGAACCGAACTCTCTGCTGCCCAGCAAACCATTAGTGCACTTCATGATTGGCTCCTTGCCATTGGGGCACCGACCACCCTGGAAGAACTGGACATAGCGCCTGGGGATATAGAACGCCTTGCAGACAACACCCGTGGCCTTGCCCGTATCTGGCGTCTTCGGGAGTATACTCCGACGCGGGTGGCGACAATTCTTGGGTTCTGCACCTCCAATTCTCACCTGGCCGAAGGACAGGAGAAAAATACTCTTTCCCCATGACAATCATGGGCTCATGCGGTACATTGCCCTTGACTTGCACCACAAATGAGGCTTTTACCAGGATGGCTAGAGGCAGCATTTTTAAACGTTCAAAGCGTTTGCTTCATTCCCCCAAAACGCTTAACGGGTCTATCCTGCCAGCCCCCAACTACAGGTTATTTATCCGACTATGAAAGACAACGTCCCAGCAGGACAGGCAGTACCGGCGGATTGGCTCAGTAATTTTGACCGATATCTGATCAGCGAAGGTACCCACGAGCGTGCCTACGAAAAACTTGGTGCGCACCTCATCCGTTTTGGCAAGGACAGTGGTGTCGTCTTTGCTGTCTGGGCACCGAACGCCCACCAGGTAGCCTTAGTCGGGGATTTTAATCATTGGGATGGCAGCAGCCACTTCATGTACCCATCAGACAGTGGTATCTGGACCATCTTTCTCCCTGGGCTCTCTGAATTTTCCGTTTACAAATACCGTATTACCAGCCAGTCCGGCGACGAACATGACAAGGCCGATCCCTACGGATTTGCCATGGAAGAACGTCCCCGCACCGGCTCTGTCGTGGCCGACCTTGACCGCTATCAGTGGCAGGACCAGGCCTGGATCGCTGGTCGCCAAGATCGCCAGGCCTTAAATGCTCCTATCTCCATCTACGAGGTCCATCTTGGCTCCTGGCGCAAAATTGTCGATAAAAAATGGGGGAAGCGCTATCTCAGTTATAAAGAACTGGCGGCGACCCTCATCCCCTATGTAGTGGATATGGGCTACACCCATATCGAACTCTTACCTATTGCCGAATACCCCTTTGATGGCTCCTGGGGATATCAGGTACTGGGCTTTTATGCCCCAACTTCACGCTTCGGCGCCCCGGAAGATTTCATGTACTTTGTGGACCAGTGCCATGCTGCGGGCCTGGGGGTAATCCTGGACTGGGTCCCAGCTCATTTTCCCAAAGACGGCGCAGGACTCAACCAATTCGACGGAACCCAGCTCTACGCCCATGCCAACCCGCTTCAGGGCGAGCACCAGGACTGGGGTACCATGATCTTCAACTACGCCCGTAATGAGGTCCGCTCATTCCTGATCTCAAACGCCCTGTTCTGGATCGACAAATACCACATCGATGGCCTGCGGGTGGACGCAGTGGCCTCCATGCTCTATCTGGACTACTCCCGTGAAGAGGGGCAATGGATTCCCAATGAACACGGGGGACGGGAAAACCTTGCCGCCATTACCTTTCTCCAAAAGGTCAACGAGGTTGTCCACGGCCTCTTTCCAGGTGTCCTCACCATTGCCGAAGAATCCACCTCCTGGCCAATGGTCAGTCGCCCCACCTATCTTGGAGGGCTTGGTTTCAGTCTGAAATGGAACATGGGCTGGATGCACGACACATTGGGCTATATGGCCAAAGATCCACTCTATCGCCGCTTTCATCATAACCAGATGACCTTTGGCATGCTCTACGCCTTTCAGGAGAACTTTGTCTTGCCCATCAGTCACGATGAGGTGGTGCATGGCAAGGGATCCTTGCTGGGTAAAATGAGTGGCGATGAGTGGCAGAAATTTGCCAACCTTCGTGCCTACTTGAGCTTTATGTGGGGGTATTCCGGCAAAAAACTGCTCTTCATGGGCTGTGAATTTGGCCAATGGCAGGAATGGAACCATGACACCGGCCTCGAGTGGGAAGCCCTCAAAGCCCCCACCCATCTGGGCACACAGCGACTTGTGCGGGATCTGAACCTGGTTTATCGGCATGAGCCCGCGCTTTATCAGGTCGACTTTGAGTGGAATGGTTTTCAGTGGATTGATGCCAATGACACCGATAATTCGGTCTTTTCCTTTATCCGGTACTCGGAAGACCGCACGCGACATGTCCTCGTTGTCTCCAACCTGACCCCTGTTGTCCGCCGTGGGTATAGAATCGGTGTGCCTCAAAGCGGCAGGTACAAGGAAATGATCAATTCAGACCTTGAAATCTACGGCGGCAGTGGCGTGGCTAACGGAACCAAACTTTTGAGCCAAAGTATTAAAAGCCACACCTACGAGCAGAGCCTTTCACTGACCCTGCCGCCACTGGCAACGCTTATCCTGCAACCGCACCAGGAATAAAGGGAATCTTGAATAATTGCTTTTTCTTCCACCCCCTGCGTCATGTTTAAAGGATGCCTTCCCTGGCAGTAGAAATTCACTACTGACGCAGGCGTCCAGCTTTTTACCTTTTCTCTTTTTCCCAAGACTTTAACCCTACCACACAAGCTATGAAAACCCGTCTTATACTCGTCTCCATTGCTGGTGTTGCCGCCTATGTAGTGCTCGCCAATTTCAACAGCAAAGTGATCGAAGAGTCCAATCTCTCCGAGCAGAAGCTTCCGGCCATCACCCATTCACAGACAGTGGACAAGCCGCTGGCTCCGCTAGTAAAAACGAACTCGCAGGTCACAACGCCCACAGAAACTGCTCCCCAAATGACAAAGGAGCCAATCGCGGAGCCCCAAACTGAGGAGCAAAAAGAGCAGCTCGAGTCTCAGGAGCAACATGCCGCGCCGACACCTGACGTTGCTGAGCCTGAAAACAGCGAAGAAGCTGTGATGGCGGAAGAAACCACATTACCTGCCGATACAGTCAATCTTGAAAAGGAAAGCACAGAAAGTGTTCAAGAGGTAAACGACGAGGCCGCTGAAAAACTAGCGCAAGAAAAAGAGAAACTGCAACAGCTTGAAGAGGCTGTAGGAGCAAAAAAAGAAGAGGTAAACCAGCTACAGGCAGCACAGGAAGCGCTCAAGCTCACATATGAGCAGATGGCGACTGAACTCGTTGAAAAACTCAAGGCAACTGATGCCCAGCTTCAGAAGCAACTCAGCCAGAAAGCAGAATCCATTGCCCAGCTCATCGCCGCAAATAATGATCTCAACAGTAAACTGGCCTCTGCCAAAGCAGCTTTCATGGCCTTGAATGAAGAGCTTGCAGCACGTAAGCAAGCAGGCGATGTTGAGCCTGGTGTTTCAGAAGAAGAATTATCTGTTGAAAAGAATACCGATCAGGAGCAAGCAGAGGCTCAATCGGACGTTACCACCTTTACCACCCTGATTGAAACGCTGCAGAAAAGCGGTGAGCAACTCACAACCAAGCTTGAAAAGCTTCAAGAAAAGCACGCCGTAACTCTTGCCGGGCTCAAACAGGAACTTGCAGCGGTACAGGCCAAGCAGGAAGAAACAACCCAGGAACTGACTGCGCTGCAGGATAATATCCAGGCAAAAGAAAAAGAAATCCAAAAGATCCAAAGCGAAAAGCAGGCAAAGGATGCCGCGCTCAAAAAGAAAGCCGCCGAGTTGGACAAAACGCTCTATAAACTCCAGGCCCTCCGCCAGGAGGCAAGCGCACAGCCACAGGCCACCTCCACTATTCAGATGCTTCTGGATGAACGGTCTCGCGAACTGACTGCGCTCCAAAAGAGGGCTGCAACACAACTTGAGGCAGCCCAAGAGCAACTTGCTGCGCTTAAAGAAAAAAATGGCGAGCAGATAGCCTCCTTGCAAGCGGAGAAGCAACAACTTGAAAAGAAGCTGTCCACTCTCCAGGAAAACAGCGAAACCGAGGATACATCTGTCGAGCAATTGCAAGCCGCAACTCAGGAGGCTGTTGCTGAAAAAGAGCAACAGATCCAGCAGCTGAGTCAGGAAACGCGTCCCGTTGAAGAACAGCTACAACGACTGAAGCTGCAACTGCAGGCGGCCACGGCCAAAGAGTTAGTCAGCGACAACGCTATCAGCACGCTGAAACAGACGGTTAGCGAAAGAGAGAACCAGATTGCAGAGTTGAGCGAACGGCAAAAACAGCTGATGGCGGAACTTGCCCAGGCCAACGAACAGTTGCGAACCGTGCAACACAAGCAGACAGACGACACGGACACAGTTACCGCCCTCCAACAAACTGTAGCTGAAAAAAAGAGTGAACTGGAAGCGCTGAATGGTTCGGCGACACAGTTGCAGACCAAACTGAAAGCGGCAGAAAAACAATTGCAGGCCGCCTCCAGAAAACAGGCTTCAACTGAGGGCCGGGTCAAGGAACTCGAGCAGGTACTCCAAGAAAAAGAAGCAACTATAACCTCCTTAACCGAGCAGGCCCAGGTTCTTAAGGCGGAGATTGCGCAGTCCACCAACGAGCTTGCCACTGCCGATGGGCAGCAGGTTCAGGCTACACAGAATTTACAGACACTCAAAGACAGGGTTGCTGACAAAGAACAGCAGATTGCCACCTTAAGTCAGGCAAGCATGAATCTGCAGAAAGAACTGAAAACAGCGCAACAGGCACTTGAGACAGCGACAGCCCAACGCGCAGAAAATGAAAACATCATCGGTTCACTGCAGGCAGATGTCGCTAACCAGAAAACAACAATCCAAGAGATGCAGGCTGCAGCCAAGGCACTTAAGATTGAATTAAAAAAGACAACTGCCCGCCTTGAGGCTGTTACCTCCCAACAGGAAAAAACAGACAGTACCGCAACCGGCCTGCAACAAGAGCTTATAACCAAGGAGCAAAAGCTCGCGGAGATGTCGGTTACCCTGGAAGAATTGCAGGGAGACCTGAAAACCACAGAGGCTAAGCTCCAGTCTGTGGAGTCCAGTCAGAAAGACGCAACAACTCTGGCAACGACCCTGCAGCACCAGGCAGCTGAGCTGCAGCAGCAACTTGCAGAGTCAAATACGGCCAACACAACACTCCACGACGAACTGAAAACAGCACAGGAAGCACTTCAGGTCGCGGCAGAAAGGCAAGCGGCAGACCAGGAGCTGATGCGGCAGCTGCAGGCCAGTGTCGAAGAAAAACAGCAAAAATTACATGCAGTTCAGGCCGCCAAGGAGTCCCTTGAGCAGGATTATGATACCGCAATGGATGAGCTGCTGGACGCCAATACCAAGCTGACAGAGGCCAATACTGCAATCACTACGCTTCAAGAGAAGCTGGCTCAGCAGGAAACCCGGATTGCGACAATGACAGCTCAACGACAGGAGGTGGAAAACAAACTGGCAGACACCTCTGCGCAGCTTGCACAACAAACAGAATTGCAGGCTGCTGGAGCCAAACAAATTGAAGCGCTGCAACAGACAATCGCAACCAAAGAAACAAACCTTGAGCAACTCCGGACAACAGCAACAGATGTGCAGGCCGAGCTTGCCACGTCTCAAGAGCAACTGACTGCTCTGCATGCAGCCCAGGGAGAAAGCCTCAAGGTTATTGCAAAATTAAAAGATACACTTGCCCAGAAGGAGCAGGCCATTGCAGCCATGGCCGCTGAACATCAGGCGCTGCAGGACAAACTGGCCGCAAGCACACAGCAGTTAGAGCAAACACAAAAGCAGCGTTTGAGAACCGAGCAGAGTGTTACCGAGCTGCAGGCACAGGCTTCTGCGCAGCAAGAGAAAATGGCTGCAATGAACGAGGCTGCACAAGCGCTTGAGAGTCAACTCAACACCGCCAGTGAGCAACTCCAGGCAGTACGGGCCAAGCAAGAGGAAAGCCAGGCTCAAATAGCCAATGTAACCCAAGCGCTCCAAGACAAAGAGGAGATGGTTAAATCCCTCCAGGAGCAGGCGAGCACGCTTCAGGCTGACATTGCCGATAAAGAAGCCCGAATTGGAGCACTTGCCCCGGAGGCCTCTGCGTTGCAGGCAGAGATTAAAAAACTCAAGCAAGAGGCCGGTACGGCCCATGAGATGCAAGCCGAAACCGAGGCGAACCTGAGCCAGGCGCAAGCAGCACTTGCCGAAAAAGAGGAACAGAGCGCCACGCTCATCAAGGAAAAAGCACTCTTGCAGAGTTCGCTTGAGGTAACGACCACGGCCCTGAAAGAGACACAGAGCGTGATTGAAAACCTACGGCAGAAGGTGGAAGCGCAATCCCAATCTCTTACTGAACTTCAGCAAAACCTGGATGACAAGGTCGCTGAAATCGATGAGCTGAAACAACAGTCAGCAGCCGACCTTGAAGAACTTCAAGGACAGATCACCACCCTCAACGAGCAGAAGGCTCAGCAGGAGGCAGTACTTCAGGAAAAGATCGAGGCACTTGATGCAGCGCAGGCCCAGGTAACGAGCCTGGAGGAAGAGGTTGCCCAACATCCCGTGGCGCTTGCCCAGATGCAGAAAAAAATCGATGGCAAAGGAGCTGAAATTGATCAGCTCAAAGAGAGTAACAGGGAGCGGCAGCAGACCCTTGAAGCGGCTCAAGCCCAGCTCGCCCAGGTCCAGGAGCAGGTACGTACCCTTCAGGATACTATCAACGCAACCAAGAAACAGCTGGCCGCCACTCATGCCATGCAGGAAGAAGCCAAGGTGGTTGCAGCCAAGCTCAGCGCCGCCCATGACACCAATATAGGCCTCACCAGCCAGCTCAGTGCTCTGCA
This sequence comes from Desulfobulbus rhabdoformis, assembly GCF_016919065.1. GTDB lineage: Bacteria > Desulfobacterota > Desulfobulbia > Desulfobulbales > Desulfobulbaceae > Desulfobulbus > Desulfobulbus rhabdoformis. The sequence goes on from NZ_JAFFQA010000066.1 coordinate 11,294, forward strand.
GGACGAAAACAGACGGCTTCTGAACTACAAAAAACGCTATGACCTCAATGAAGAGGCTGTTGCCAACGCGACAAAGCTCAAAAGAAAGCTCGCGTCGCTTCAGGGGAAAATTTCTGATCTGAGAAACCAGCTGACCGAAAAGGACAGTGCGCTGCGAAAGGCCACACACGATAGCCAACAGGTGGGGGCATTGCAGGAAAAGCTCAACGCACTCACCAACAAGGTGGAAGCTGACAACAGCACTCTTGCAGAGGTACAGGCGCAAAAATCCGAACTGGAGACCAAGCTTGCAGATGCACAGGCGGGGATAGCTGCAAGTGAGGAGCTGAAAAAAGCACTCGAGGAAAAATCCACAGCACTGCAGGAAGCCCGGGCTAAACTGGAAGGGGAAGGTGACGACGACCAGGTGGACGCATTGAAGGTACAGCTCGCTAAAAGCGAACAAGCAAAAGAAGCCGCTCAGGAGCAGATTGCCGCCAACAAGCAGGCGGTGAAGACCCTCAAGGCTGAACTAGCAGCGGCTCAGGCAACCATTGAAGAGCAGACAACCAAACTGAAATCACAAGGTCCGGCAGATCAGGTCAAAAATCTGGAAGAAGAAATCGCCACTCTGGAGGCAAAACTCACCGAACTCACCACTGGCCAGGAGCAGATGCACAGTGAGCTTGCAGAGGCTAACGCCCTTGCGGAAAGCAAAAGCGAAGCGGCTGAAGCTGCCGCCAAAAAGGTTGAGGAACTCCTGGCGGCAAATGAGCAGCTACGCCTTAAACTTGAGCAACAAAGCAACACAGTACCTGAAAACGAAGAAGCGGCAAAGCAGCCAACCGCAGAAAGTGAAGCCTCTTCTGCCCTCCCCCCTGCAGCTCAATCAGAGGAAGCCCCCCAGGTGGTCGCGGATAAGGATAAAGACGGCGTTGCCGATTCCATCGACCTCTGCGAGGAGACAACAAGCGACACCAAGGTCAACGCACTCGGTTGTCCAGCCGGGAAAGGCATTGTTATTGAAGGCGTGACCTTCCGTTCAGGCACAGCGGTCTTCTCCGAAGCCTCGAAGAAACCGCTCAACCGTGTGGTCGATGCCCTCAAGCAGGTACCAGCACTGAAGGTTGAGGTCGCGGGCTACACCGACTCGGCTGGTAATGCCAAGTACAACCTCCACTTGAGTAAGCAGCGTTCCCAGGCAGTGGCCAACTACTTCAGCAGCAACGGCATCGCCAAAGATCGTATGGTGGTCACCGGATACGGCCAGGATAACCCAATCGCCAACAACCGCACTGCAGCAGGACGTCGGCAAAACCGACGGGTGGAGTTACATACGCTTGCTGAGTGATTGTTCCAGGAGAGACAATCAAGAAGGCTCGTGCTCTTTTGAGTACGGGCCTTTGTTGTTTTTATTGGAAACCAAATGATGAGGAGTCTGGTATTTGAAAAAAAACGAAACGATATTATTTGAACAATACAAGATCTACGCTCAACTCTACCAGCATGAAGACAACCTTACATGGACAAAACTTCAAAGATTACTTGTATTATCTGCTGCTCTCTTTACTGTCTACGGGGCAATTTTTTCTCAATCAACGGCCTCCCCGATAATGCTCGTATGCATCACAGTTTTTGGCCTTTTTTCCTCAATAGCATTATTTATTTCCATCGCTAACGGAGTAACCTTTATTACCCTGAGGAAACGCAACACATTAGAAATAGAAGGAGAATTAGCCGAAGCCGGAGGAATGAAAATTCTCGAAAAGGATGAAAATAACTTGGAAGATATTTACCAGAAGAATTCTCTTCTCAAAGTATCTCGAATAGTAAAAACCCGACAAGTCTTACTCTTTATCCCTTTGATTTTAACCAGCGCCTGGTTTTTTTTATTTTTATTTACTTTAAAGGGTGTCTTGAATAGTTAGATTTTTCAATCAGGGCCAGGTAAGCGTCAGACTCCGCGGGATTGGCAGGAAATGTCATTATTCAATATTCCCCAAAATCAACCTTACTTAATTTTATATAATAAAATCAAAATTTTAAATATATAAAAATACAGTCAAACAAAAGGGCCCGCATTCTCCGGAATGCGGGCCTTCTCTTTATTCGGTGGAAATCCCAGGCTGGGCTCACCACTCAACTCACTCCAGCGCAACTCATTCAAAGGTAAAACGAGCGAGCATCTTATGCAGCTGGTCCGCACGTAGCTTCAACTCTTTGGACTGCTGCTCAATCTCTCTGCTGTTATCAGAAAGATGTGAGGTGGTCTGATTAATATCGCCGATTCGCTCATTGATTTCTTCAATAACCATGGTTCCATCACTGATATTTTTGTTCACCGCCTCAATGCCTTCTGAGGTTTTGCCGATACTTCCGGATATCTCCCTGGTCGCCACCGACTGTTCCTCAATGGCGGAGGCAATGGAGACAATAATTTCGTTAATATCGTTAATGACAACGGCAACAGCCTTGATCTGATCAACAGAGCTTGTGGTCGTGGTCTGGACGCCGCTAATCTTGGCCTTGATCTCCGCGGTCGCGTTCGCTGTCTGTGCGGCCAGATCTTTAATCTCATTGGCAACAACGGCAAAGCCTTTACCAGCCTCACCTGCTCTTGCCGCCTCAATGGTAGCATTCAGGGCCAGCAAATTGGTCTGCTCGGATATCTCGGTAATCGTTTCGGTGACCGCACTGATTGCATGGGCTGCCTGCCCAAGCTCCTCCATCTGGTTTGAGGTCTGGGAGGCCTGGCTCACCGCATTTTCAGATATCATCCTCGCCTTTTCTGAATTGGCTGCAATCTCATGAATGGTGGCAGCCATCTCTTCCACGGCTGCAGCCATCATCGAGGCGTTGCTTGTCGTCTCCTCCATGGTCTCAGCAACACGACTGAAGTTGCTGCGCATATCTTCCGATGAAAGTGCTACGGCATTGGCTCGCGCGCTGGTATCTCCGGTATTCTCGGCAAGTTTTGTCGCAACACTCAAAAGGGTATTTGACGAGCTGTCCACGCCCTGGGCGTTGGAAAACGCATCCTTTATCAGAACCTGCAGTTTATCCAAAAACACATTAAACCAGGAAGCCAGTTCACCAATTTCATCTTTGGTCTTGATGTTTAACCGCTTGGTCAGGTCGCCTTCCCCCTCGGCAATGTCTTTTAAGCCAGCGACAATCTCTTTAATTGGTTTGGTGACCTTCACCGAGATCAGGGCGGCAAGGAGTACGACCACCAGCATGGAAACCGTTGTAATGCCTATAACTGTCAACACGGTGGACTTGGCGGTCTCCGCCAATTCAGCCTCTTCAATAAGCCCGACAATGACCCAATCCGTTGTTGTTGAGTGCAGGGAATTGACCCGGTACTCCTTGTCCCGAAGTGTCAGCTGAAACTCTGCATGATTGGTTGTGATAGCCTCTTTGAGCCCACCCAAGCCGACATCGTCAAGCAGCTTATTGTTATTTGATTGTTGGGCAGGATCAGCCAGCACCAACCCGGTCTTATGGAGCAACATGACATAACCGGTTTCACCGATCTGAATATCACTGATGATCTCGGTAATTTTGTTACTCGTGACATCAATCGCCATTACGCCATAGACCTTGCCCGAGCTGTCGGTAAAGGTTCTGGCATTGGAGACAATAAGGGTTTTGTTGACCGCATCCTCATAGGGATTTGTTCTGATAATCTCCCCTCTCTTCTCCATGGCCTTGGTGTACCAGGGACGTTTTCTGGGATCGTAGTTATCTGATATAGAGGTCTCCGGCCACTGGATATACCCGCCATCCTCAGTTCCCATGTAGACATACAGCGTCCCAGGATGCGTCTTGGCGTAATTATCAAATTCCTGGTAGATATTCTGTTCAACGCCTCCATTTTTTGATGGAGTCATGGTGTTCTTTTTTTTATCGAAATAGGTGCTCAAGCTTGCATCCGCACTTTGCACAAGGTGATGCTGCGCAAACATGTCTATGTTGCGATCCAGGTCATCATAAAAGAGGTTCAGGGTGTGGTCCACCAGGGCCATCTGGTGGTTCAGTGTCTTGCCAAATTGCTCATAGACCGAGTTATTAATAAGGAAGGTCACAGCAACGACAATTGGAACTGAGGTAATCAAGATAAGCAGGACGGAATAAACAATGAGCTTCGCCTTCAGAGAGGTAATTTTCATAGGGCTACCAGTCTTTTGAGGTTATCCGAGAGAAGAATATTTCGTACCTGGATTATGGTATCACCTAATTCTACTTTGGGAATCATTTAACTTGCTGAATTTTTATCAAAATTGTGTATAATAACACCATCAAATAATTCATTTTTTGGGGGGGCGTTCTACCTCATCTCAGCGTTTCCCAAAAAAAGAAATTCAGCAAAGGTAAATCCTCATGTCAGACTCCAAGTGTTGACGGGCCTTGCCCGTCAACTTTTGTCTTTCAGTGGGAGTTATCGTCAATTTTTTCAGCGACATACAGTCAAT
>NZ_JAFFQA010000067.1 GCF_016919065.1 Desulfobulbus rhabdoformis
TTTGGCATAAAGACCCTCGAAAAATAAGTGCAATACCTGTGGGCACACGCCAAAATCGGCACCGCTCGCGAGCGCCCACCAGGCAAGGCTTTGCGGCTAGGCGTGTTCCACAACCCGTAAACCCAGGTTATGTCGCCTGCGCTCGTTGCTCGGCAAGGGATACGCATCAACGGGACCAGCCTCCTCAAGGAGCTTTCCATTTGCAATCTGTGTAAACTGGGGTTTATCGTGCTCGTTTATATGGCGTACAAACCAGGCTTCCAGAAATTCGTCCACTGTCTTCCCGCAGCTGGTACCATTACGAAACCCAAGCCGAAACTTGTGAAATTCCTTTATAAGATGATAATGTTCCAGACTGTGAGACGGAGCATCTCCATGGGAAGCAATAAGCTCTTCCTCAGCTTCAAAGTGACGGAAAACATAATTTTCGAGCACGTCAAAAAGAGTATCAACAACCTTTTTATCCGCTTTCGCGGCAGATGCTTTCCCCAGATCGCCGAGCAAATCAAAAATAATTTTGTGCTGATTATCGATCAGGCCGATCCCGGTAGAGAAATCGTCATCCCATTTTTTTACATTGCGCATAAGCTAACCAAAACAAAAAGGAGAATAGGACCCTAGGTGGCCCTCTCCTGTCAAAAAAATTCTCGGTTCGATCAGGTGGTGATCAATAAGTAAAGATGAATGCTCACGGATTCAGGATGAATAAAAAATGATCGCTTCTCGACTTTCTCAACAAAGCGGCATTCCATTAGGATATCGAATTTCCTTTTACCAGACAAGGGGGCCGACCATTTTTAACTGGAGTTGAGGATTTTTCCTCTCAATATAAGGGCTGCAACATAACTGCACTCAACTGCCTTTTCAGCACAGTATTTGCCCAAGCTCTTTTTGTAAACTTCGTAGCTGAAAGGGTTTTACCAGTCGCCCTTTAAACCCATAAGATCCGTAGGCGGCCATAATGGGATCAGTCGAATACCCACTGGCTACAATGACCTTTGCTTCTGGATCTATTTCAAGCAAGCGACGAACAGTCTCTTTCCCGCCCATCTGGCCGGGGATAGTTAAATCCATGATAACGCAAGAGAAGGGGGTATTTTTCTCCAGAGCCTGTCGGTAGGACTCTAGAGCCTGTTCTCCGTTCTCGACTCCAGCCACTTCGTAGCCGAGTATTTCCAGCATATCACCGGCAACCTCTCGCACCATGGGTTCATCATCCATAATCAGAACGCGGCCTTTATCCTGGTTCCCTGTTAGTTGCGGCTCAGGCAACACCTCCTGAATGCATGGCCCTTCTTTATCAGCAGGAAGAAGGAGGGTAAAGGTCGTCCCTTTTTCGGGATTGGACTCGAAACGAATCTGGCCTGTATGCCTGGTGACCACAGAGTGGACAATGGCAAGCCCTAATCCACTTCCACTCTCCTTGGTTGAAAAATAGGGATCAAAGATATGTTCTCTATGTTCCTCCGGTATCCCCACCCCCTCGTCACGAAGACGAAGCTGAATAAAATTACCTGCAAGTGTGGCATTCTCCTGCTCTTTTAAGGCAATATTCTCAGCGGAGATGAACAGACGCCCTCCATCGGGCATAGCCTGCTTTGCATTGATTATAAGGTTCGCCAGCACATGAAAAATTTGGCCACGGTCGGCACGAATAGGCCAGAGATCTTCAGCCAAATCCACCTCAGCCTTGACGTTGGAACCGCTTAAATTCAGCTCGACAGCATCCACCACCAACGGGGAAAGAGAAAATGTTTCCAAAAGAGGTTCGCCCCCTTTGGCAAAGGTCAGAAGCTGTTTAGTGAGATGAGTAGCCTGCCCCAGAGCCTGGTAAGCGGTTTCAATGTACTTATATGATGGATGTTCTGGCGCGAGCGTCATTTGGGCAAGTTCGATCCCGCCGAAAACTCCCATAAGAATATTATTAAAATCATGGGCGATACCACCGGCAAGCGTACCAACACTTTCAAGCCGCTGCAGTTTTTTCCGTTCTTCATCAATCTTGCGACGCTCGGTGATATCCGGAAACATGACCAGACCAGCCAGCAGCTCGCCACTGGAACTGCGAATGGGCACCCCCTCTACCAAGACTTGCCGGATTTGACTAGCCGGCCCTTCGATAAGCAACTCCATGCCCTGGATACGCTCTCCCTGCAAGGTACGAAAGATAGGGAGTTCCCCCCGGCTCAACTCCCGTCCATCCATGGTGACGCATTTCCAATTCCACTTTATGGCATTTAGATGCTGCAAGAGGTACTGTTCTTTAGCGCCCCCGAGCAAATCCAGGCACGCCTGATTGACCAGACGAATACAGCTATCTTCCGCTGTCGCCATAAGCATGGGAATATGTGACTGCTCCACCACTGCGGTGAGAAGCGCATTGATCTGTTCCATCTCACCGCGCAACGTATACTCCTTGGTCACGTCGCGAAAGACCACCACTACGCCGGTTATACTCCCTGCCCTGTCTTGAATGGGAGCTGCGGAATCAGCGATCTGATACTCTGCTCCACTTTGAGCAATAAGGACTGTATCATTAGCAAGCCCAATTGCCTCCGAGCTTGCCAACACATGATCCACCGGGCAGAACGCCGGAAGCCGCGTCTGCGCGTGCACAATGTTGAACACTTCGGAAAACGGTATTCCCTTGGCCTGCTCAATACTCCAGCCTGTCAGTTTCTGGGCGACTGGGTTCATGCGGGTGATCCGTCCCTCGGTATCGGTGGCTATGACCCCATCTCCTATGGAGTTTAGCGTGATACGGAGATTTTCTGCGGTTTCCTCAGCCTGAAGCTGCAAATTTTGTAGACGCTGGGCAAACAGCCCTACAACCACCCCGGAAAAAATTAGCGTCACTGAAAAACTCATCCGCATGAGCATCTCATGCGGATCATGCAGCGGCAGCAGAACAGGCCAAAAATCGCCTTGCCCCTGAAACACCCAAAGGAATTCGAAGAAGCTATCGATGCACCAGAGCGTTCCCGTCAGCAGGATTGCTGTTAAAATAATAACCCAAACAATCCTGGTAGGTGGCCCTGTCCCTTCCCCCTGTTTCATCTCCCAGCCTCCTTAATTGCCAGCCAAGCCAGGACCGGTAAACCAACCAGCAATATTCCTGTTGTGTGGGCGATGACCCATTTCATCCAGCCGATGGCAAACTGACCGTAAGGAATCAGCCCCAGCAACCATTTACAGCTCATACCACCACTGGCAGAGATAACCGGGGGAATAACAAGGGTGACGAAAAAACAAAACAGCACACCAGCAAAGCCAAATTTCGTATTTTTCCGCATGATATATTGCCGCACAATGAGACCGCCAGCTATTGCTCCCATACAGTTCGCGAGTCCTACGCACATGGCATAGGCTATCGGTGCCCCAAAAGCCGAGACATTGGCCACAATGGTACCAATAAAAATGCCAGGTGCGCTTTGCCAACCACGAAGAACGGCAAAAATCAAGGCAAGGCCTGCAGGGAACGAAATCGGCATGGGCATGATTCCCCAGGAGCTAAAAAGAGCATTGGCAGCCGTTGCCATCAGCCAATAGGCTGCAACGACTGCCGCAGTTTCAAGCGCCAGCCTGCGACTTGTTAGGGAATGCCCCAAAAAGGCTTGAGCCAGCATCTTTTGCATTTCTTACTCCTTCATATCCAGCTTTTCTCCAAGACGAGCACACTCTTTCAAAAATGAGTATAACTCAGCCGACCTGCCCCGCCAAATGGATTTCTCTTAAGGATATGATATAACGAATTTTTTGTGAATTTATTTGTTTTACAAAGGGCATGAGATCAACCTTCGGCTCAAACTTTAATGCAGATTTGGGTGGCAAAAATACGTGGCGGGAATCCAGAACTATTAACCTGAATTCGTGAGCATTCATCGGCATGCCACAAACAATGAAGGTGGCGTGCTGATGGATGCCCCAAGGGGCGGCGGGTGAAACTGAACAGCAAATGAATTAGCTTAAAAATCTCCGTCTCGTTCAGAGGATACCTTGTTCAGTGCCCACCCGCCGTCACGGATTCAGGTATTGACTTTGCACCTTCTATGATTCCCTGGAAAGAATATTCACCGGTGGTATGGTGAGTACCAAAGACGATGATGAGTAATCCCAGGCAAGGGTATTTTCTGTCGTGGAGTATCTACTCCAGACACTTTTTTAGAATCGGGAATCTACAAATGACGAGATTGCTATGACACAAGGCTTATTGATGGTAAACACGGGCAACGGCAAGGGCAAAACAACAGCAGCGCTCGGCATGGCTATGCGTGCAGCAGGCCATGGGCTTCGTGTCTGTATTATTCAGTTTATAAAAGGAAGTTGGCACTACGGAGAACTCGACGGAATACAAGCCTTCAATGGCCTGATTGATATTCATGTCATGGGCAAAGGTTTTACCTGGAAATCAGAGGACCTGACAGAAGATACCCGTTTGGCTCAGGAGGCATGGAAATTTGCTGCAAAAACGATTGATTCCGGCAATTACCACACGGTTATTCTGGATGAGTTTACGTACCTCTTTCATTACAACATGCTCAATATGGACGACTGCCTGGATCGCCTGAAGAAAAGGCCGCCAGAACAACATGTGGTCATTACCGGGCGCTATGCTCCTCAGGAGCTCATTGACAGCGCCGATCTGGTGACGGAAATGCGAGAAATAAAGCATCCCCTGAAAACAGGAATCAAGGCGCAAAAGGGAATAGAATTTTGACTTTGCCCCCATTCTGGATAGAGGGTCGGCAAAAACGCAAGGTCCTTGAACCTATGGCTGGTCTCGAGTATAAATGCCATATTGTTTGCATACACCCCCCGACACCCAAACGCGTGTTTTTTCTACCTGCACCATTTCGGCCAATCTCTTGTTGAGGATTTTATGCACCGTTTACTTATGAGCCTAACACTTATATCCTTTTGTCTACTCCCCACCAGCCTCTGCTGGAGCAAATCAACCAAGGCAAAAATGACGTCAGTTGAAAAAAACGTCCAACGCCTTCTCAAGACAAATTCCTGCATAGGCTGCGACCTAACCGGAGCAGACCTACGCCAGAGAAACCTGGCCAAAGCCAATCTCAACGGTGCCAACCTCAGTGGCGCAAAATTAAATCTTGCCGATCTCAGCGGTGCGAGTCTCCAGCAGACAATACTTTTTGAAACCGATCTTTCCGGCGCAGACCTTTCGTTTGCAGATCTTAATGAAGCTGAATTTCGTAGCACTATTTTCGAAGGAGCGCATTTTGAACATACGCAACTTAAAGGACAAACGGTCAACCGGCTCATTCATACCGAACAAGCCCAGCTGGAAGTATTTGAATCGGCTCCTCCCAAAGAGTTGATAATCGCCTTGGAGTCAACTCCGACAGCTGCTCCTGTTGTGGAAGCTGCCCCTGTTGTGAATTCTCCCCCGGTACCTATACGCGTAAATGCGCCCCCAGCACCCGTATCCCCCAAAAAATATGTAAAAGCAGCCATCAAACCAACACCAATGAAAAAACAGGCGCCGTTAAGATTGTTCCCCTCGAAAATCGCCATGGCACCATATACAAAACTCAGCGCCCCGGCAGCGGGGATATCTGCCCCCAAAAAAGTCGCAGCGCTTGAAAAAGAGCACAAGCAGACGCGTTGATTCCAAAGAAGCAATGAGATTATAGAACCTAAAAAACGATAAAAATTTGTGCGGGCAAGGCCCTGTTCTCTTGACAGGATCCGTGATTTTCTGTATAGAACGGAGTTCCATTTTTTAATCATCAACGGAACACCTTGTATTCTTCATAATGAAAAATGAGCTTCAGACACCTACAATTCTAAGCTCAATATGCCGCCCACACCGCCTTGGAGAGGCTGGCATTATCAGATATGCTTTTACATGCTTATTTAAGGGAGTAAGAAAACCACATGGCAAATCACAAGTCCGCAGAGAAAAGAGATCGTCAGTCTAAAATTCGTCGCTTGCGTAACCGCATGAACAAGTCGGCTATGAAAACAGCTGTACGCGAGGTCGAGATCGCCCTGGCAGCCGGCTCCGAGGAGCAGGCAAAGACTGCTCTGCAGACTGCAATCCCGGTTATTTACAAAACCGCGACCAAAGGTGCCATCCACAAAAAAAATGCTGCTCGCAAAGTTTCCCGTTTGACCAAAAGGGTTAACAAAATGCAGCCCCTTGCCTAAGGTGGACGCTTTTTTTCCATTAAGTTTCGAGTGTTGTAAGGCCATGGGTGCAGTCTGCGTCCATGGCCTTTTTTATTGTTCGTTCCAGGTTGGAGCTACAACGCAATCTTCGGTTCATGCAGGGTAAAGAGATTCGCCCTTCTCTGCCCCATGAGCCCCCACCGCATGTACCCAGGCCCTTTGGCTCTTTCTTGAGCACCGTCTTCCGGGTGTTCCAACACGTACAGCAGTAAAGGGATTCACTAAGCAGACAACAACCGGTCACGAGCCGAGCTGGCCAATCCTCGCCATCCTCATTGTTACAGGTCACCCCATGTACAGTCCCGAACAAACTACATTTTCTGACATGATCACCAAGTCTGATCTTGTCCCGGTTCACCGCACCATAGTCGCCGATTTGGAGACGCCGCTCACTCTGTTTGCAAAGGTTGCGGCCCTTGATCCCCATGCATTTCTTTTCGAATCCATGGAGGGTGGTGAGAAATGGGGACGCTATTCTTTTATCGGTCTGGATCCTCTGGTTACCTTTACCAGTAATCGAGATCAGATTTCCATTGAATACCCCGGCCTGGACGACAGCGGGGAAGAACGAAAGGGGGTAAATCCCTTGCAGGAGTTGCGCGAACTGCTCGCCTCCTTTCAGGTCCTCGACTCGCCTGGTCTGCCCCGGTTTTATGGCGGTGCAGTGGGCTTTCTCGGCTACGATATGGTGCGATTCATGGAAAAACTGCCTGACCGGCACCCTCCCATGGACCTGCCCGACTCATCCTTTATGATTCCCGGCATTGTGCTGATCCACGATGCCATGAAACAGAAGCTGACTGTTGTCTGCAATGTCTGGAAATGCGGTAAAACCAGCACCCAGGAGATGTACGACAATGCCTGCCGTCGGATTGAAGACATCATCGGTCGGCTGGCCGAACCGATCTCACAGAGTTTCGTCTCCCAGAAAAAAGTAGACACGCCGCACACCTTTAAATCCAATATGGATGAAGATAGCTTCAAAGCCATGGTGGAGCAGGCCAAAGAGTATATCCTTGCTGGAGATGTCATTCAGGTCGTCCTCTCCCAGCGATTTCATACCCAATCTCAGCTCACGCCCTTTGCACTCTACCGGGCCTTGAGACATATCAACCCTAGCCCCTACCTGTTCTATGTACGCCAGGGAGACCTGGTCCTGATAGGCTCTTCACCCGAGATTCTGGTACGCCTTGAGCAAGGGGATATAGAACTGCGCCCCATCGCCGGTACCCGTAAACGTGGCTTGAATGCCGAAGAGGACAAAGAATTGGAAGAGGAACTGCTCGCCGATCCCAAAGAGCGTGCCGAGCACCTGATGCTGGTGGACCTGGGGCGCAACGATGTCGGCCGGGTTGCGGAGAACGGTACGGTTAAAGTCACTGACCTGCTGGTCATAGAGCGTTACAGCCACGTGATGCATATCGTTTCAGGAGTCCACGGTAAACTGGCTGAAGGCAAGGATCAGTTCGACGTGCTGGAAGCCTGCTTTCCTGCAGGAACAGTCAGTGGTGCGCCCAAGATAAGGGCCATGGAAATCATTGACGAGCTCGAGGTTAGCCGCCGCGGCCCCTATGCAGGCGCAGTGGGCTACTTTGGTTTTTCCGGCAACATGGACTTCTGCATCACCATCCGCACCTTTATCATTCAGGGTGAGGACCTGTGGGTCCAGGCGGGGGCGGGTATTGTCGCCGATTCTGATCCGGAAAAGGAATTTGAGGAAACCATTAACAAAAGCATGGGATTGCGCCGGGCGGTTGAGCTGGCAGAAAAGGGGTTCTAAGCCGTGATAGTCATCATTGATAACTACGATTCATTTACCTACAACATCGTCCAGACACTGGCCACCGCGCCCCCTTCAGCCGGTGCCGACTGGCAGGCAGCGGAGATTCGCGTCTTTCGTAACGACGCCATCTCCATAGCCGAAATCGAGGCCATGCAACCTGACCGACTGCTTATCTCTCCCGGCCCCTGTACCCCAACAGAAGCTGGCATCTCGGTGGCAGCCATCCTCCATTTCGCCGGTAAAATTCCGATCCTCGGGGTTTGCCTGGGCCATCAGTCTATCGGAGAGGCCTTTGGCGGCAAGGTCATACGTGCCGGACGGTTAATGCATGGCAAGACCAGCCCGGTCCACCACGATGGCCGCGGCGCGTTCACCGACATGCCCGAGCCCTTTGACGGGATGCGGTATCACTCGCTTGTGGTTGAAGAGCCGCTGCCCGACTGCCTGGAAGCCACGGCCCATACCGACCAGGGCGAACTCATGGGGCTTCGTCACAAGACCCTGCCGATCGAAGGCGTACAGTTTCATCCGGAATCTATCATGACCGGACCGGGGAATATTTTGCTGCATAATTTTCTGCGTCCTGACTACGAGAAGCTGCTGCGCAGTTAAGGAACACATCCCCTTCATAAAGCTCATTCAACGAGGTTGATCATGATAAAAGAGGCCATTTCCAAAGTTATTGTCCAGGAAAATCTCAGCGAAGAAGAGATGGTCGGGGTTATGCGTGAGATCATGACCGGCGAGTCCACCCCGGCCCAGATCGGTTCCTTTCTCACAGCACTGCGCATGAAGGGTGAAACCATCGATGAAATCGTTGGTGCGGTCAAGGTGATGCGCGAGAAAGCCACCTTTGTTGAAACCGGGGTCGATACCGCCGCCGGTGATGTGTTGATGGATATCGTTGGCACCGGTGGTGATGGCTCAGGTTCCTTCAACGTCTCCACCACCACCAGTTTTGTGGTTGCTGCCGCCGGTGTGCCCGTGGCCAAACACGGCAATCGCGCCGTCTCTTCCAAGTGTGGCGCCGCCGACGTGCTGGAAGCTCTGGGCGTGGATCTCTCCATGTCACCGGAAAAGGTCTCCGCTGCCGTGCGCGAGGTGGGCATTGGCTTTCTCTTTGCCCCCATGCTCCATGGCGCCATGAAATACGCCATTGGTCCGCGCCAAGAGATCGGGATTCGCACCCTGTTCAACATTCTCGGCCCCATGACCAATCCTGCAGGTGCCAATGTCCAACTCACCGGTGTCTTTGCCAAGGAGCTGACCACGGTCATGGCCGAGGTTTTGGTGCGCCTGGGGATGAGGCGGGCTATTGTTGTCTGGGGTGAGGGCAACCTGGACGAGATGACCATTACCGGAGCTACCCACATCGCCGACGGGTATAAGGGGAAGGTAACCAACTCTGTCCTCAAGCCGGAAGATGTCGGCTTGACCACTGCCGACTCTGCCGCCATCAAAGGTGGGGCAACGGCTGCTGAGTCGGCAGAGCTGGTTCGTGCCGTACTTGGCGGAGAGCCGGGAGCAAAACTCGACATGGTGCTCTTGAATGCAGGCACCTCCCTCATGGCTGCAGGCAAGGCAGAGACCATTGAAGGGGGTATAGCCCTGGCACGCGAGATAATCAGCTCTGGGGCTGCTCTGGAGAAACTCGAGCAGTTGGTCCAATTTAGTAAATCCTGAAAACGGTTGATTCGAGCCCAGATTCAAAAAAACGAAAAATTATGATACTTGATACCATCGTTTCCCGAAAATACGAGGAAGTCGCCGAGCTGAAACGGCGCGGTCTCCCCACTCTGAAAAAGCCCGTCGCACCACCACGCGGATTCATGCGAGCTCTGGTCGATGCACCAGGTGTGGCCATTATTGCCGAAGCAAAAAAAGCCTCTCCCTCAAAGGGTGTGATTCAACCGGACTTTGATCCGGTGCGCATTGCCAAGAACTATAAACAGGGAGGAGCACACTGCCTCTCGGTGCTTACAGATGTGGATTTTTTCCAGGGGGCGCTTGATTACATCCCGCTGGTTCGGGAAACAGTCGATTTACCGGTGATCCGCAAAGATTTCATTATCGATCCCATGCAAATCGATGAGGCTCACACCGTTGGCGCCGACGCGATTCTGCTGATCGCCGCCATTCTGGAAACCGAGCAAATGAAAGATTTTCGCCAACAGGCAGAGTCCCTGGGCATGGATGCACTGGTTGAGGTCCACAACGAGCAGGAGCTTACAGCGGCCATGGCCGCCGAAAGCCGCCTGATCGGTATCAATAACCGTAACCTGAACGACTTCACAGTGAGTCTGGAAACCACCTTTAGCCTACGCCAAAAGATCCCGGCCGAAATTCCGGTGGTCAGCGAGTCCGGTATTTCCACAGTTGACGACATGCGCCGTCTAGGTGAGGCCAATATCACGGCAGCCCTTATTGGTGAGAGCCTCATGCGCGCAGGACAGCAGGATCAGCTCCTGCGGGAGTTTCTCGGAAAATGAGCGGCAAACGCGTTCGGGTCAAGATCTGTGGAACCACCCGCTTAAGCGACGCTCTCTGTGCGGTGGATGCAGGTGTGGACGCCCTGGGTTTTATCTTTTTTGCCAAGAGCCCACGCAACATTGAGCCCGATTCAGCCAAGGCAATCATTGCTCAGCTTCCGCCCTTTGTCGATACGGTGGGGGTGTTTGTCAATGAGGCAAAAGAAAAACTGCAGGAGATTGTCGAACACTGCGGCCTGAACACGGTGCAGTTGCACGGCCAGGAATCACCAGACTATTGCCGTTCCCTGGCCCTGGCGCTTCCTTCCTGCCGTCTACTGAAGGCCTTTCGTGTGGGACCGCAGACAACCGCTGCAGATATCGCCCCCTATGCGGGCTGTGTTCAGGGGTATTTGCTTGATACCTTTCAAAAAGATGCTGTGGGGGGAACAGGCAAGGCCTTTGACTGGGCCCTGATTGAGCGTTTGCAGCTCAGTCGTCCCCTACTCCTTGCCGGAGGCTTGGACTGCGACAATGTCGGGACCGCTCTTCGTAACGTCGCCCCCTATGGACTGGATGCCAACTCCGGGCTCGAGGATGCACCCGGCGTGAAAAATCATACAAAGATACAGACCTTCCTACGGCTGGTTCGAGAATCTGAGCGGAGTTGATCAGGTTCCCCGAAGTAACTTGGATGCTTAATTCTGCCAGAGGGGCTCAAACAGTGCTGGTATTTTTCGCGGGCATTGCTTACTGAGCAAAGGCTAACGTGCCAGTACCAAAGCATGGTGAAATCCCTCTGCCTCCATCCGCTTTTCATATTGCTTTGCCCTTGCCAATGAATGACTGGCAAAGATGAGCACTCTATAGAGATTCATACCGGCAGCCGGATACTGCTGAATTACCACATCCCTACCCCGTTTGGCAAAGGTCCGGGCCAAAGATCTGGCATTTTCAATCTGGACAAAAGCGCCGACCTGTACATAAAAATTTCCCTGATCAAAATCAGGAATCGGGGCGACCTTATGCGGTGCTTTCTTTATCAAGGCGCTAGCCTGGGGGACTGGTTTCCCTGAAGGCTGCACACCACCCTGCTCAATGCCGCTTGGCCTGGTTGCGATCATGGTTTTCGGCGCTTCATCCTCTCCCTCGGCCAGGGCAACAATTTCCACTCGCGCAGTCCCCTTGCGCACCACCCCCAAATCTTTTGCCTTGGTGTAAGAGAGATCAAGAATGCGATCCTCGACAAAGGGACCGCGGTCATTGACGCGCACCACGGTGGAACGACCGTTTTCCAGGTTTTTCACCAGCAGCATGGTGTTCATCGGCAAGGTTTTATGGGCCGCCGTATCCCCATACATATTGTAGGTCTCACCGTTTGAGGTTTTTCTTCCATGAAAGGGATCACCGTACCAGGATGCCAGGCCCCGCTCCACATATCCCTGGGCAGAAGGAATGGGATAATACGTAATTCCTTTGATCCTATAGGGACGCTGGGTCGCCTTGATACGTCGGCCTTTTTTTGCTGATTTTTTATGAACATCTCCGCCTTTGCCGCAACGCGAACCTTTACTGCCACAACCAAAGCTCCCGACGATAAACAGCAGAATCGTACAGAGTGAAAAAAATCGGATCAGTCCGTTATTCATTGTGCCTGCTCCCCGGCTGGCACCAAAAGATCCTGAAACCGATCAAGATAAAGCATTCCGGCATGTCCTGTCGTATGGGGCGTGTAGGGCAATTCACCGTTTCCCTTGCCGTGTACATTGTCAAAGACAACCTCATCCTCCGCATCTTTCATCGACAAGCGTAAATCAAGAATTGGCCGAAAAACTTTGATGATTCCATCCTGATCCCGCCTTATACGCAACTGCTCCCAACGCCGCTGACCATACCCCTTCAGCCAGAGGCCAGGACGTGAGGAGCCTGTAAGTCCGTCAGGCATGGTCAGAGGAAGTTCTTCGTCTGCATAGGCGTTATAATCAATGAGCTGCTCGACGGCTGAACTTCCCTGCGCAGATAGCCACTCCCAGAGATCATAATCAATTTCCTCGGTCCGCAGTAGGTGGGTGGGAGCATCATTAAAACTCCATTGTCCATGGCAGACCTGGCAGGCAACCTCTTTGCCGTACTTCTGATGAGCAGGATGGCGCAGAAGTGGCACCGTATGTTTTACACCATCCTTAGCCCCCAATAATTGAAGACTGCTATCGACCACGAGTAGATTGCTTAAGCCGGGCTTGATACCCGGCTGCCATCCATGGCAGGTGGTGCAACCTAGCTTTGCGCCTTTCTGCTCATGTCCTGGTTGCCTGTGACAATCGATGCAGATCAGGCCTGCCTGCTGATGAATATCCGGGGCCAAATCATGATACTCCAGACCGTAAGGCCGCGGAGGATAATACGAATTAGTCTTCAGGGTATAGGGAGTTCGATACTCCCAATTAAAATCATGCTCGTAACGTCCGTAATAATCCCAGCCCACATGGTTGCTGTAATGGCAGCTCAGACATTGGCGATCTTTTGGTCTCTGAAAGACGTGGTCTGCCATTTTGCCATCCTGCCAGGGGAGATGACAACTGGCGCAGCCTGTGCCATGGGTGACGGCACTATAGGAGTCCCCGTTGGAGTACGGATGACAGCGCAGGCAACGTCGCCTAAGCATATCGTCTGCCAGTCCAAGTGGAGTTGTGGGTGATTCCTGCTCGGGTATTTCCAGAGCCTGTGCTAGCGACACTTTGGCCCCGAAATGATGTCGAATGACGTTGACCTTGTTCTTGAGAGTGAAATGAAGGGATTGATTGGCGGATTGCACTCTCTGCGGGTGACATTGACCGCATGTTTGCTGCATAAAACTGGGGTGCGACGGTCTGACGATGAGCCCCTGATGGGCACTTGACTGCTCGGTGGCTTGCGCATCCCCCCCATGACAGCGACTGCAGGCAAACTGGTGATTGGCATCAAGCCGAATGCTTGTATGACAACGAAGGCAACCGCTGGCAACGCTTGGCTGCTGGCCAGCTCCTGTCTTGGGAGCAACTGGTTGTATCTCAGCGTATAGCCAAATGGCTGGCCACAGCAAAAAAAATGACAGAATGATCAGAGGGAGTCCCGTGAGATGCTTCATAATCTTGACACTGTAGCATAAAGTTGCTACATGATAAATCCTCAAATCGTCCCCACACGATCATCCCACACATATTTGCCGATATAGCTCAGTTTGGTAGAGCGGCTGATTCGTAATCAGTAGGTCACCGGTTCAAGTCCGGTTATCGGCTCCAATAATTTCAAGTAGTTATATAGCCTTCGTGACCTGGACCCAAAATTCCAGGTCACACCTAGGTCACACCGAAAAAGTCCTTTCCAAATTCAATTGGTCCAACAACCCTTCATTTTTGATTATCTCCAGCGATTATCTGCGTCTTTTTTTCACTAAAAATATTCGTTTTACACCCTTTCCTTTTTATGACAAAATGAAAATTAAATTCAGGGTGTTGCCTTCAGTATCCCCGTAGCCCTTATCGAGTAAGGTGCTGTAAGTGGTCTACTTGCATGAAGTTAGTTTAGTTTTTTCCGACTGCCGAGATTTCAAGACAAACACTGTGGAAGGGACAGGTGGTCATTGAGGAGCAACGAGAAACCACCGATTAATCTGAAAGACAGTAAAGAGAGGAGCCTGGTGAGCAAAACATGAAGAAGCCATCAATTACAGCGACTGAATTCCCAGAGACGACAAAAACACAAAATGCAGACCAAAAAATCTCTGATGATATTTTAAAAATTAATGATAATGATTTAACCACAGAAAAGAGCACTAATAATTTAAACAGCAAACCACCCATAGAAGAAGATATCGCAGAAGGTGATGTATACAATAAGAAAGTCCCATTTTCAGAGGGTCTTAACACCATGCAATGCAATGCAGTGTCTTTGCATTTAAATGCAACAATAAAAAAATATGCAAATATTGACCGAGAAGACCAACAAATTGTCAATGATTTTTGGCAAAAAATGAAAGATAAAATCCATGAAGATCATGGTTTTATGAGCAAGGATACAGATACAGTCTTGGATGTCCTGAGAAAAAACGTGGAATCAAACTTATAGATCCCCAGGTCAAAGCAATCAATTACTGTTGCGTGTTAGACTTTATACTATTTCGCTCAAACTCTTCTATTATATCCATAGGATATAATACTCTTTGCCCAATTTTTAAAAATTTTGGACCAATACCAGTTATTCGCCAATTACATAAAGTTTTTGGTCTAATCTGCCAGCGGTCTGCTAGTTGTTCTGTAGTTAAGTGAATCATATCAAAATCCCGGTAACCGTTGTTGACGCTTATCGATGGGTTGCCCCTCCTTTCTCTGATCGCAGCTTTCATGCGCCTTGCCCTTTCTTTGACTTCCGGCATGTACTCTCCCCCGAGAGAAATCTTACCCATGAGACCACGCCGGGGAGTGATGAAGATCGATTTATTCATGAACCACCGCTTCGTTTTCAAGGGTGATTTTTTCACGTTGGCATTTGGTAGCGTGTTGAATGGCATCGTCCAGGCGGGTACGCAGCTTAACCAGCTGGTCCAACTCCTTATCATCTGCCTTGGCAACTTGCCGCCCTGCGAAATACAGAAGACCGGAAGGCGTTCTAAACAATCGGTTCCAATAATTTCAAGCGCTTAGCCCCCTGGTTAAGCGCTTTTTTCGTTAAATGTGCCCAATATGTGCCATCTTCAGAAAGACAGCGTAAAACAACGGTCCATACTTTCGTGTTTGTATACTTGTTGAAATATTGTAACAATATTCCTGGACCTATGGCAGGAAAGTTTACAGTCGTTTACTCGGTAACGACTCAATTTTACATATTTTTTGTACAAATCCCCCCAGGGGGGTATCATTTTTGTCCCCAAAATGGGGGCTGAAATTTCCGAGATTTTGCATAATAATTTATGGATGTAATAGTAGGGATCAATAAAATTTAGAATAAACACTAGCCGGAGGATATCCAAAATGCATGAAAAAAGTATTGAGCTTTTAAATAAAGCCGTAGTGTAGATTCTCAAGTTCCCGTCCAACATGTTTCTCACGTATAATTACCAGCTATTTTTCCAACGTAGATGGCCGGAAGGATTTCTCCTTCCGGCCATTTTGATCGTAGACAGCAGTCTACCGCACCG
>NZ_JAFFQA010000068.1 GCF_016919065.1 Desulfobulbus rhabdoformis
GGCAGTGGCTCAACATCGTCAAAGCACCTGTCGTTAAAACCATTCCGGATATCCTGACCCGCGAAGAGATCGGCAGGATCATTCATGGCTGCCGGGAGCTCCGCTATCGCGTCTTTCTCTTCACCACCTATTCCATGGGGCTTCGCCTGGAAGAAGCTTTGTCTCTTCAGGTCGGTGATATCGATACCGGCCATATGAAGGTCCATATCCGTCGCGGTAAGGGGCATAAAGATCGTCTTGTCCCGTTGCCGAACCGCACCTTGGAAGCGTTACGTCTGCTCTGGCGTGAACACCAGCACCCAAAGTTGTTGTTTCCCAATTACCGGGGATCAATGGAAACGATCCGGCAGGCGACAAACCACATGAATAATGGCGGTGCTCAGCAGGCCATGAAGGCCGTTGTCACCTCCTGTGGAATTAAAAAAAAGTCTCGATCCACAGCCTCCGTCACAGTTTCGCAACCCACCTACTCGAATCCGGCTTAAGTTTGAGGCATATCCAGGCTCTGCTTGGTCATGCCAGTCCCACAACCACAGCCCGTTACACTCATCTCACCGATGTTGCCGAACTGGATAGCCAGGCAACGATCAATGCCTTGGTCAACTCACTGCAACTCAATCCGGCAGGGAGATAACTATGGACCTGGCCACTCTTGTTCACCAATATTATGATGTCTTCATGGCGCGGTTCGGCAAAACCATCCTGCCAGAACAACGCAAGGCCCTTGATGCGATTCTCCGTTGCCGAACGCCTGCTTCCGGGGAACTCTACGTGCAGTGCCCTGACTGCCATCATGGCCAATGGCGGCCTCTCTCCTGTGGTAACCGCCATTGCCCGCGCTGCCAAAATCACCTGACCAGTCTCTGGATCGACAAACAACGGGAAAAGCTCCTGCCTGTGCCCTATTTCATGGTGACCTTTACCTTGCCCTATCAGCTGCGTTCGTTGGCTTATCGTCACCAGGGAGAGGTTTATTCGCTCATGTTCCGGTGTGCTGCCCAAGTCCTGCGTTCATTCGCCCGCAATGCAAAATCTTTGGGCGCCGAGATCGGCATGACCATGGTCCTGCACACACATTCAAGGAGATTGGAATTTCACCCGCATATCCACGTCCTGATCCCTGGAGGTGGCATTGACCAACAGGCTCGGGTTTGGAAAAAGCTATCGGGGAAATATCTCTTCAACGGTTTTGCCTTGGCCAAAGCCTTTCGCGGTAAGTTCCTGGCCGGAGCAGATGCTATCGGCTTGCGCATCACAGACAAAGTCCCGAAAAAATGGGTTGTCCACTGCGACCATATGGGCACCGGCGCACCGGCCTTAAAATACCTCGCAAGGTATTTGTACCGAGGCGTGATTGGAGAAAAAAACATCATTGCCAATACCAACGGCGAAGTAACCTTTAGGTACCGGGACAGCGCAACCGGGACAATGCAGAAGAGGACGCTTAGGGGAGAAGAGTTTCTGCGTCTGCTTCTTCAACATGTCCTGCCAAACGGGTTTAGGCGACTGCGCGAATATGGATTTCTGCACGGGAATGCCAAGAAAATCCGTATGCTGGTCCAGTTGGTCCTGCACGTCGTTATCAGACCGCAGCCGCCCCGCCCCCGACCAGTGTTTACTTGCCCATGCTGCAATCAGCCGATGCGCATAGTGCGATTTAGAAATGACTATCGCCACCCCGGGTAACCTTTAAGCGAGACGCCGCTTCACCGTCAAGAAGACCACGGGAGGAAAACTCTTTTATGAGCAGCGAGCCGCTTTTTAACGCCTGATACAGGCGAATGCATTCCTACGTCCTGCGTTCAGCACTACCATTCTGGTAGTGCTTCCAGTATATTCCAGAGCAATATTTATTTCCTTTGAGAGGCCGGGCTTGTCCAACCCCGGATAAGATTGTGGTTCGTTCGTGCCTCACTCACACAATCTATCCTTATTCGTTAACCAATGTGTTAAATTTCTATTTGTTTTCATTAAGCAACAATTCTGCTATTTTTTTTAACTCCTTCGTGCGACTTTCCAGTTCATTTGAAAGTGCCAAATCGTTAGAGGCTATATGTCCTTTTCTGTGTTGAGGGTGAATGCAACGGTTCCTTAGATCTCGCAGATGTTTAAAATCATCTGATTTGAATTTAGGATCGTATTTTCCCATAAAAACAGAAATGTCAGAGTCTAAGGCATGCCCGTTAGTAGTGAAAAAGGTTTCGACGACTTTATAGAAACGCTCAAATTTGACAATTGGACTTTCAGTATTCAAAGCATCTGTAAAGTTGGAAAATGCTTGAGCATATTTAAACCCATTTTCATAGTCACTCGTATCTGCTGCGCCCAAAATAGAGTAAGGCATTTCGAGACTAGCCATGATACGTTTTCTAAACTTACTCCAATTTTCTTTTTCTTCTTCTGTTTCTGGGGTAACTGTTGTTTTAATATTGTCGATTCTACTCAAATCAAAAGATTTGAGCATAACTTGTAATTGTATTCTGTCGACCAAGTATTTTATAATTCGATAAGCTTTGTCACGTGTTTCTGGATAGCTTGGGTTTATAAGATCAGCTCTTTCCCATTTCATAGGTAGACCAGAAATTATAACTCTTATTTTTTTTAGATAATGATTCTCGTCGATATCAAAATATATGTACGCACCATCAATCTTCATTTGCTCTGACATTCCTGAGCTTTGCTCAAAGGCAACTTCAGATATTGGCTCAACGCTATATTCAATTATCATATCGCCCTTTTGGTTAACGACAAAGATCACCGGCGGAGCGCAGCGGAGTCCGTTGAATCTTTTGGTTCAGCTGAGTTTGCAGCGTCTTGATAAGTAAAAAATGCGGGAACAGGTCATTCCCAGCTACGCCGTGAGCGGTCTGTATCAGCAAACTTGCTATCCAGCCGCTCACGGCGTAGCTGGTAGCATATTTTGCCCTATTTTTCAATAGTTAGCGGATAAATTCCGGCTGAACAAGTGATTATCCGGAAGACTGATCGGAGCGACCTCAACGGACGTTCACGGTGTGGCCAGCCTTCCTTTTATATGAAATATATTAAAAAAAATCGAACATATAGCCTGCTGACTAAAACGAGACCGCGTGCCCGTTCTTCCGGGTAACATTACCAAAAATCATATTACCCAAATTTTTTCTCACGATACCGGAGCCTGTTATGCTGATTGTACCATAGCAGTAAATCTCTGATTCTCGGAGTCCCCATATTTCCAATTTATATGTACATTTCTTTCCGTGCGTTCGGCTAGTTTCATTTAACAGGAGAGCCACATCATCAGGCTGGCTCCAGGTCTTTAAAATGGGATTGGAGTATTGCCCGCAGCTCAGCGGAGATGGGCACAGATCTCTGGTTTTGAAAATCAAAATGAACCAGGGTGGTTTTTCCTTTGCAACAGTGCCGACCCTTTTGGTGCGCCTCCTGGTAGACCTCGAAACTTGAGGAGCCGATTCTGGAAATCCAGGTTTTGATGAGCACCTCGTGCTCCAGGTAGATCTGCGAGAGAAAGTCGACCTCAAAGCGGGCCAGAATAAGGTTCCAGTTCTTAAAGGTGAACTCGGGATTGAACAGCTTATACACCGGGTTGCGTGCCTGTTCAAACCACCGGGGTAAGATCGTGTTGTTCACATGTCCCAGGCCATCAACATCACCAAATTTAGGTACAACCGTTATCTCATACATTGTACTCTTTCCTCGTGTTTTCCATCTTGAATGCCTCACGGACCATCTCCACCGCGGCCAGGGCATCATCCGTATCGAAGATTTCAAAACAGACCAGGAGATCCTCACGGAAAAGAGGCTTGGCCAGTTCCAGGGTCTGCACATCCAGAGGCAGGTGGTCAAGCCTTCCGTCCGTGCCGGAGAGATGCAGCTCAACGATATGTGGGTGGAAATGTTCGGGCAGCGGTTCGCCCAAAAGGCTATGGGTGAGATCAAAGGTGTAGCGTGAATGGAATTCCACCCGGTCGGTCAGGTTTTCCATGGCCATGAGTTCCGGCCAGCGGAGTTGTTGCCAGCCCGGGAGGGGATGCAGGGTCATGTTCAGAAGGGGAAAACCGCTTGCAGCAAAGAAGTTGGCTGCGGCCAGGGCGTTTGCGGCTGTATCCGTGGGCAGGTGAAGACTGTACTCCAGATCAAATCCTGCCAGCTCATCAAGCCAGCGGCTGACCTTGTGTTGCCACTCCTGGTTCCAGGTATAAACCAGGAGTTCTATAAAGTCGGCTTTTCCGACAACAAGCCGTGCGTTATTGGGGAAATTTTCCCCTATAAGCCATGATGTGGTCCCCAATTTCATCGCGTGATTTCCCCAGGGCCTCAAATGTGCCCATTTCTTCGATCATACGCAGGGCAGCCTCAATAATGGAAAAAACCAGAGCGCACCCTGTGCCTTCTCCCAGGCGCATGTTCATATCGAGCATCGGTTCCAGTCCGGTGATCTCTTTGAGCAATTTGGCCCCCGGCTCAAAAGAGATGTGGGATGGAATCATATACTGGACCGCGTCAGGGTGTAGCCGTATGGCGGTCAGTGCGGCCACATTGGAAATGAGGCCATCGGTCACCACCGGAATCTTGCGCGCGGCACAGGCCAGGTACACGCCTGTTAAACCGGCGATGTCCAGCCCTCCCACCTTGGAGAGTACGTCAAGCGCATCTTTGGGATTGGGCTGGTGCTGGTCCACCGCCTGCTTAATGACCTGTTTTTTCTTCTCATAGGCCTCATCGGTCAAGCCCGCACCGCGACCAACAACCCGGTCGATCGGTGCCTGGGTGAAACCGTAGAGCACGGCGCTGGAGGCCGTGGTGTTGCCGATGCCTATCTCTCCTGTGCCGATGAGGTCGTAGCCGTCGTCGATGGCCTTGTTGGCGATCTCGATCCCCACTTCAATGGCCCGTTTGGCTTCTTCACGGGTCATGGCGGGCTCTTTGAGAAAATTGGCCGTGCCGTAGCGGATTTTTCGATCAACCACCTTGGGCAGATCCACATCGACCTGAATCCCCACATCCACTGCAATAATATCGGCCCCGGCATAATTTGCGAGAAAATTCACACCCATCCGACCCGAGGTCACAAAATCGGCGCCAATGCGGGTCACATCCTGGGGGTACATGGCAACCCCTTCGGAGTAGACTCCATTATCTGCCATCATCACGATAATGGCTTTTTTCTTGATCTTGTTATGGACCTGACCGGTGATACCGGCGATCTGGCGGGCGATATCTTCGAGTTTCCCCAAACTTCCTGGCGGCTTGAGGCAGTAGTCGATTTCCCGTTGGGCCTCGGCCATTATTTTTGCATCGGTTGGGCCAATGGCGGCCAGGGTTTGTTCAAGTAGTGGCATGGAGCGCTCCTAGCGGTAATTGAAGCGAGTCAGAATGGGGAGCTCCCCCATGAACTCGATTTCGGTGAGTGTGGCATTGTCGACTTTGAATTGCCAGTAACCTTTGGAAACAGATTCTGAGAAAAAATGGGCCAGGAGGGTGCGAATGCAGCCGCCATGGGAGACAACAGCAAGTCGTTTACCGGCATGTGATTGGACCATCTGTTCCACCATGGTAATCACCCGCTGCTTAAAACCGGCAAAGGATTCTGCTCCGGGAATCTGGGTCTGTTCCCAGTCTGTGAGCCACATCTCCCAGATATCGGGATATTGTTTGGCGATCTCTTTAAAATGCATGCCTTCCCAGTCGCCAAAATGGAATTCCTGGAGATTGGAGTCGGTGGTGATTTCGGCTGAGTCACCAAAGACGATGGAACCGGTCTCCAAGGTCCGGCTTAAAGGGCTTGCACAGATCAGGTCAACCTCGAGCCCCTGGGTACGTTGGTGCAGTTGCGCCGCCTGCGCCCGTCCTTTGTCGTTGAGCGGGGTATCGGTGCTTCCCATGAGTACACCTGTTTTGTTGGCCTCTGTTTCCCCATGGCGGATAATATAGAGGGTGGTGTTGGTCATAGAATGTATCTCCACACAAGGGTGATGATAAAAAAACTGAGTATTTCAGCAAGCTCGATGGAGGCGCCGATGGTGTCGCCGGTGATGCCGCCAAGGCGGTATTTGAGATATTGGGCAAACCCGGTTGCCAGAGCAATGGGGGGGAGGAGCAGGAGCATGGCCACCGCAGGGACAAGGTTTGCAGAGACGCCAAAAAGAGCCAGTAAAAGCAAAAGAAGAGCAAAGGAAAGAGCGGTCGCCGCCAGGGCCTGTGACAGCCCCATCTGGTTGACGTAATCGCCAATACCGCGGACATCTCGCGCATACCGGGCACAGGCCGAGTGCCAGGTCAGCGCGGTACGGCCCAGGATCGGGGTGGCGATTACGGCAAAGAGAGCTCCCTGCCCAGTAATTTGACTCAGCAAAACAAACTTGAGGAAAATAGTGAGGACCAGGGCAATAACGCCGTTGGTTCCAAGGGTGGAGTCCCGCATGATTTCCAGCATCCGTTCACGACTGCGGTAGCTGAAGAGGCCATCGGCGGTATCGGCGATACCATCGAGATGCAGTCCACCGGTGACGGTGATGAGCATGATCACCGAAAACAGGGCTGCGGTTTCCCTGCTCAGACAGGTGTCGGCGAGAAAAAAAATCAGCGCGCCAGGAAGTGCGGCCAACATCCCCACCAACGGCATCCATTTCATCCCCTGGACAAAATGGGTGGCTGTAAACTCAACCGTAATCGGGATGGGGAAGCGGGTCATGAACTGAATCATGAGGATGAGCGCTTTCATTGGTTGGCTCCCTTGACCTGCATCGGAATCCCTGAGACCACAAGAAAGACGTCGTCTGCAGCGGCAGCCATGCGCTGGTTGACCCGGCCGGCACAGTCGCGGAAAAAACGGGAGAGGGGGGCAAGGGGAACGATACCATAGCCGACCTCGTTGGTGACCGCCACAAGGTCGGCCTTGCTTTTGGAGGCGGCCGCAAGCAGGGAACTCACCTGAGCAAGAATATCCGTTTCGATCTGGTTGAGCTGGTCGACCGAAGGCTGGTCCCAGTCGATATCATGGGTGAGGATGCGATTGGTTATCATCACCGTCATGCAATCGAGCAGCAGGGCATCGAACTGGTTGCCGTGCTCCAAGAGCGCTTGCGCAGGGTTTGTTGGTGTTTCAAAGGTCTGCCAGGCTGATGGGCGTTGCAAGCGGTGCTTGGCGATCCGGTCTTCCATCTCGGCATCGAAGGGGCGGGCGGTGGCAATATAGCCGATTTTTTGTCCACGTTGGGCAATCAATTCTTCGGCAAAGGAGCTTTTGCCGCTTCTTGCCCCTCCGGTAATCAGGGTCAGGCGTCCCATTCGAGCACCTCGGGAAGTTGCCGGGAGCTGGAATGCTTGCACGGCAATATTGCAGAGACAACGTGTATCGCCAGGAAAAGGCGTGGCGTGTGGCGGCGCCTTGTCTTTTCCGCGAAGACACAGGTTAACGAGGAGTATCTGGCTTATCCACCTTGGGCGGAATTACAGTTGCGGGACAGCACGGGATTTGCGCCCGTTTCCTCCAATACGGCGGTGTCCGGCTTCTCGCCGACACGCAGCAAAGGTATATATCGGATTTGTACTGAAAAAGATAGGGGGCAATTGAGCAGACTCAACGAGAAGCGGCTCAGTGCCCCCTAAATCCTGGAAGTTTTTTGTTCATTCTGCCCCTTGTTCAGGCGATGCCTTTCAATCGCCCGCCTGTTTGGGCTGCACGGGGAGGTGCGATACGGGCGGGTGACGTTTTCTGCTTGGTTATCGACCGATCAGCAGCCTTCCAGCAAATATTTTTTATATTTCACTGCTTTCTGACTTTTCTTCCGTTCTTTCCGGTCAAGCTGTTGTTCAAGAGCATGGAGATAGGTGCTGGTCTCTTCAAGTTCTTTGCTGATCCTTTTGCCATGGACCTTGGCATTGCGGAGATTTTGCAGGCTTTTATGGAGAATCCGCTTGGCACTGGTAACATCACCTTTGTCATAGATTTGCGCGGCCTTATCTCTGGCATAATGGGCCTCAAAAACTTTGGTTCGTTCGGTGATCGTCCAATCGCGTGCTTTTTCAATGGCTTGGCCAAAGGTCCCATAGCGAAGCGACATGGGCAGTGTTTGGCTGATGGCTGTGGCCTGGCCCGGTTGCTGATACTCCATGCGCACCTGACCGATGTTCTGATCCCCCTTATCGAGAACGGGAGTTGCAATTCGGATGTGAATCCTTCTTCGTTCACCGACTGAGAGATCGCCTGCCTGGATGGTAAGTGTATTCCCGTGGATTTGATAACTATTGGCATAGACTTCACGGACCACTGCGGCAGGATGAAGCTGCACCTCAAGTTCAACATCCTTGGCAACTATTTCCCGGGTTGCCCGAAAGGCTTGGGCAAGGATCTCCTTGCTGCGCGCGGGTTCGTCAATAAAGTAATACATGCCGCGTCCTCGCTCGGAAAGTTCGGCCATCAAGGTCTCATTGAAGTCCAACCCCACGCCGAAGGTTGAAAGCGAGATACCGTTGTGCTGCTCCATCTCCACCCAATCGCCCAGTCGTCGAGGATTTGTCTCCCCCATATTGGCCAGTCCGTCGGAGAGCAGAAAGATGCGGTTGATCACGCTGGTATCAAGGTGACGATGCAGTTGGCGATATCCATGCCTGAGGCCCGCTGAGAGATGCGTGTTGCCCCCGGGGCGCAGGGCGTCAATCAACCGATGGGCGTGCCGCAAGCTTTCAACCGGTTCCAAGGGGATGTGCACCGTGGCGTAACTGTTGTAGGTGATTAAGGCAAAGCGATCGCCAGGCTGGAGCTTGTCGAGAATATTGTGCGCTGCCGATTTAACGGTTTCCAGTTTTCCTTCCTGGCCCATGGAGCCTGAAGTGTCGATCACCAAGGCAATATTGAGAGGAATACGAGCAAGGGCGGGTTGGGAGGAGAGGTGTTTCGGGGTGGTCACCAGGAGTTCAAGGACTCTTTCTCCTTTTGTGTTGGCCTCTGCCTGCGGATTGTCAAAGCGTGCCTGCAATTGGAGCCCATCTGCTGCTGTGGCATATCCCCGTTGCACGGGAACGAGCATCAATGCCAGGGTGGCAAAGAACAGAAGGGGGGGAAAGGGGGTTTTTTGCGTCCATCTGCGTAACAGGTTCATATTCACCTCCGTGTTGAGCAAAATCGAAACTGGATTTCAGGCAATCCTCCGCCTTTTTGTGCATCATACCCGTGTCGATGAATTGTAAAACCGGAGATGGGGTGATATCAATAGATGTCAATATGTAGTTGTTTGATTTTAAAGGGAAAGTATATGGGGTCAACAGCCTTCAAGCATCTTGCGTTTCAGAGGGGATGGAGCGATGGTGAAGGCATTGCTTATCCCGGTTTGGTCCTTGAAAAGGACTTCAGCCCGAATCCGGTGACGGTCGACGGGCTTTTCCAGGGTGATGCTGATGTTCAGTCGTCCTGATTCCGCCTCACTCAACAACCATTTGACGATGCCGGTTGTTTCATCGTAACTGCTGAAATGGGGTGTTGTTTGAAGAATTTTTGTCTGGGGGGGCAGATATTGGACAACGATAACCGCACTGGGGCGTTGCTGGGGAAGAGTAATTTTGTGCAAAATTCTGGTGCCATGCACCGTATACCGACCGGCAATTTCCTGCTGATCTTTGGCGTGGGAGAAGCACGCCAGTCCATCTATGAGCAAAAGAATGACCGTGATGGTACACAGGAGGAACATTGTGTGGAGTTTTGATCTCGCCCTATTCATAGTTTTCTGTTCCTTTATCAAAAGATTTCCTTGAAAATACAGCGCTCCAGCGTATCAATGTCTGTTGTCCGAGTGCCGCATGTTTCCTCTATGGGGAAGAATCAGAATGCGCTTTTGCTGAGGGTCCCATTGGTAGCCTTCGCCAGCCCATATAGCCTTGATTTCTGCCAGATCGATTCCAAGCTGTTCTCCGTTGGGAAACAGGTCATAGACGGAAAGCATCTCGTAATCGTCGATACGGTGATCTTGATTCTCATCTGCCCAATGGTAGGGGGCTATTTTCGTCTCTTCCATGCCTTGTACCTCTGTTTCTTTGGAACCACGGGGGCCGGTAACAAGGTTGCCGGTAATTTCGAGTGAGTGGCCCATGTCGTGCAATGCGGGTTGCACCAGGTAGGTGATGGACCTCGTTCCTGTACTCTGGTTGGTCAGCATCCATTTGAGTTGGTGGGTGCTGTGTCCGGCATTCATGCATGCCGGAAGAGAGGCGATAAGTTCGCTGTGATCGGGGAGTTGTTCCCGCAACATCAACGGATGGAGTGTGCTGCCGGACTCGATTCTGACCAGTACAGGGAAGATCTGGCCAGGCAGGACGCAGCTTGGGATATAGCGGGAGGCAACAAGGGGGGAGGTGGGAACGGACTGTAGCCACATGCGTGCGAGTACAAAAAAAAGCAGAGTGCCAAGGCCCAGGATCAGAGCAACCAAGGGAGGATGTTTACTCCATCGGGCCACCTTGCCCCAGGGGATAGTGGAGGGGAGGGAAGATGGCTCGTTTTCTGGCAATGGTGGAGCAGGAGAGGGGGTTTTGAGTAAATCCGTGAGGGAAACATTGAGGACCTCGGCCAGTTTTTCCGCATTTTCTCGTTTAATGGTCGGATACTTTTTATTTTCCCAGCGAGAAATGGTTTCCGTGGTCACCTCGACGCTGGTCGCCAAAAAGAGCTGCGTGAGTTTTTGCTGCTCCCGTATACGGCGCAATTTTTGGCTATCGAGGGTACAGGTTCCGTTTTCCATGAGTTAGAGCGTGAGTGGACAGAGGCGTTGAATGAATAGCATAGCGGTGCATCTCTACATTCCTGAACAGACACGAGTATAGCGCATTCAACGAAACTCATACACCAATCTTGTTCCCAATTCAGGAGAAGCTGTTCAATCCGTGAAGCAGGTTAGCGTTGTTTATTGAGATAAGGAGGGCGTTGGGTCAATGGCAGGCAAAAAAGGTGACATAGTTGCCGACCTTGGCAATACCGGCGTAGCGAATCTCCGCATTGAGCATGTTGACATCATGCCCCCGGGATGTGCGCCAGGCATCAAACTGTTTCAGCGGTGCGCTGTGATTGTAGCCCACATTTTCTACACAGCTGCGACTGCCGGATTGGCGAAAACGTGATTTAAAGTCGGCATGGCTCAACCGCTTTTGACGGAACATGGCAAAACTGTGTCTGCGGGCAAGTCGGGTTAGCTGTGTTTTGAGCCGCAAAGGCGGCAGACCGGAGTAGGTTCGGTAGGTATTGATCTGGTTGAAGAGGGTCATTTCGTAAGGAGGAAGACCATGGCTGCTGATGGAGCGACTGGTGCTTACGGCTGGGAAGCAGAAGAACACCAGGAACAAGGCGAGAGGTATTCTTAAATTATACATATTTTTCAAGTTGTTATTGGTGTTGTCCGAAGTTGTGGATGGGGAGGGAAAGGCTTTTTTCCCTAGCCCTTTTCCATACTCTTCGGTGTTCGTGGCACAAATGTATACCTGAAATCGTGAGGACGTAAGGTAAGAGCTAAAATTTTTTTTGCAGGCTGAAAAATCGGGAATGCGTTGCAATTATTAGTTTTTTAACTGACTGAATTTAATAATTTTTCCCACATTGTTAAGAAGCATTTCCTCATGTGTTCCCCTTGATGGCGTATTCCGAAAATGTGTCAGTAGGGTTGTGAGTTGGCCATATATTTCATATAATAAAGGTTTATGCATGTAAATATAGATAAACATTGTTAGACCGGGAGCCATTTTGAAACTACGAGTGAAAGATCTCTATAAAGTTTTTGGCGCCAACCCGGAAAAGGGCGTTGCCGCAGCCAAGAAGGGCATGAGTAAGGATGAAATCATGTCCCGCTATAAGTTGGCTGTTGGCGTAAACGACGTCAGTTTTGAGGTAGGCGCCTCTGAAATTTTAGTCATCATGGGGTTGTCCGGAAGCGGTAAGTCCACCCTGGTGCGTTGTATCAATCGTCTGATTGAGCCAACCGCCGGGCTGGTGGAAATCGATGGAATCGATGTCACCAAACTCTCAGAAAACGAGTTGCGACTGCTTCGGATGCAAAAAGTGGGCATGGTTTTTCAGAATTTTGCCCTTTTCCCCCATCGAACTGTACAAAAAAATGTCGAATACGGCCTGGAGATCCAGGGCGTACCGATTGAGGAACGTGCAGAAAAAGCAAAAAACGCTATTGACCTGGTTGGATTGGCCGGCTGGGAAGACTATCGCCCTGAAAATCTCAGTGGTGGTATGCAGCAGCGTGTTGGCCTGGCCAGAGCCTTGGCTTCAGGAGCCGATATTCTGCTCATGGACGAGGCTTTCAGTGCCCTTGATCCACTGATTAAGAGGGAGATGCAGGATGAATTGCTTGCCCTGCAGGGGCGTGTCGGCAAGACCATCATCTTCATCACCCACGACCTGGACGAGGCGCTGAAGCTTGGCGATCGTATCATTATTATGAAAGACGGTCGTGCTGTGCAGGTTGGTACACCTGAGGAAATTCTCACCAACCCTGCTAACGACTACGTAGAAAAATTCGTGCAGGATGTTGATATCACCAAGGTCCTCACGGTTTCACGCGTCATGCGTAAAGCGATCAGCGTAACCTACCCAAAGGACGGGCCTAAAACCACGGTCCATAAAATGAAAGAAGAGGGGCTCTCTCGCCTGATGGTGGTCGGGAAAGATCGTAAGTTCCTTGGAGTGGTCGAGGTTAAAGAGGTCACCGCAGCTATCAAACGGGGGGAAACTACCCTGGAGCATGTCATGGACAAGGATGTGCCCATTGTTCATCCCGATGACAACGTCGGGATTCTTTTCCCCGAAACAAAATATCCTGTTGCCGTGGTAAACGACGAGAATAAATTGGTAGGCATTGTCAAACGAGGATCGCTCCTCTCCGGCATTGCTGATTTTGGAGGAACCGATGGAAATGTATAAGATTCCGATCGGAGCATGGATTGAGCAGGTTATTGAGTTTTTGACCGATCACGTTGCCTTCCTTACCCATATCATATCCTCAATTATTGAATCTGGTCTTGACCTCTTTGTTGAGTGGGTCCTCTTTGTACCCCCCTGGCTGGTTATCATTGTTTTGGCCATTTCAGCCGGTTTGCTTTCCAACCGGCGCATAGCCATAGGCACCTTACTTGGGCTTGGGCTTATCTGGAACCTTGGGCTTTGGGAGGCCACCGTCGCAACGCTGGCTCTGGTCCTGATCTCAACCTGCTTCTCTGTCCTTGTTGGCGTTCCCTTCGGCATCCTTTCCGCCCTCTCTCCCATGGTGCGGAAAATTGTGATGCCTGTCCTTGACTTCATGCAGACCATGCCAGCCTTTGTCTATCTGATTCCAGCCATTCCATTCTTTGGCTTGGGGCCGGTTGCCGCCATTTTCACGACCATGGTTTTTGCCATGCCTCCGGCGATTCGCATGACCTGCTTGGGAATTCAGCAGGTTCCAGAGAATCTGATTGAGGCCGCCGATGCCTTTGGTTCTACCACCAATCAAAAGCTGTTCAAGCTCCAGTTGCCCCTGGCAGCTCCGACTATTATGGCCGGAATCAATCAGACAATCATGCTGTCCTTGTCCATGGTCGTCATCGCAGCCATGATCGGTGCCGGTGGCTTGGGCGGTGAAGTCTGGCGCGCCATTCAGCGTCTGTGGATGGGGCGTGGCTTTGAGGCGGGCATAGCGGTTGTTATTATAGCTATGATTCTTGATAGAACCACGCAGAACATCAATGTAAGTAAACTTTGGAGGAAAGGATGAAACGTCTGCTGAAAATTTGTACAGTTTTAGTTGCAGTAAGTTGCATGCTGGCAAGCCCTGTTTTTGCCAAAAAAACCGCCCGTATCGCCTATGTTGAGTGGGCCCGCGCCGTCGCCATTACCCATGTTGCTGGAGAAATCCTGAAAAAAGAGGGGTATAAGGTCAAGCTGCAGTCGGTCGCTACCGCTGCCATGTGGGCCTCTGTCGCCACAGGTGATTCTGATGCTCTGCTTTGTGCCTGGCTGCCGGTAACCCATGCAGATCTCTATGCCGAGTATAAAGACAAAGTCGTCGACCTGGGACCGAACTACACCGGCGCAAAGCTCGGCCTTGTTGCTCCTGCCTATGTTGGCATCAACTCAATTGCCGAGATGAAAGATCATCTCAAAGAGTTTGATGGTAAGATTATCGGTATTGACCCAGGGGCGGGTATGTCTAAATCAATTGAAAAGGCCATTGCCGAGAACACCTCGGGACTGGGCAAATTTAAGTACATTAGCGGCAGCGACGCCATTATGGTGGCTAGCTTGGCTCAGGCGATCAAGAATAAAGAGTGGATTGTTGTTCCCGGCTGGCAGCCGCACTGGATGTTTGGTCAGTGGAAGTTGAAAATTCTTGATGATCCGGACGGAATTTTCGGTAGCGAGGAGACCATCAACACCGTCGTTCGTGGTGGACTTGAAAAAGAGGATCCTGAACTGTTTGCCTTCTTCAAGAAGATTGACTGGAAACAGCTACCCATGGATACCGTCTTGTTGGACAACAAAAAAGGTATGGATCCACGAAAAAGTGCCAAAAAGTATGTCGAGGCAAACTGGGATAAAATTGAGGCTATGCTGAAAAAGTAAGCCTGAAATCTTTCTGCTGCTTTAGTTTTTTGGCCCTCTCTGCTGGTATAGCAGGGAGGGCTTTTTTTTTGTCTAGGCTGCCCCCGTATCAGAGGAATGTTGGCCGAATGTGGCCTGTGTGCTGGGACTAGAAGGAGTGAGGGGTGGTTGGAAGAGTTTGTTGTGATCTTGTTTCGATAAACGAGGAATGTAATGATAAGCCCCTGTCGAACTTCATCTGGTTACAGATACAACTCTGCTGCAGTGTACAAATGTTAATGGCAATGAAAAAATGTACCAGTTATGGCGAAGTAAAAGTGTACCACCTGGTTGATTATTATGTCTGAATATCGTTGTCGTCAGTCTGTTGTTTCTGTTCTTTGAATATTTGTTTTGAGATGGAGTGTCCCCTCAGTCGGTAGCTGTGGCCTTTAATGTTAATGACCTTACTGTGGTGGAGAAGCCTGTCGAGGATAGCGGTAGCGATTACCGGATCACCGAAAAGTTCCTGCCAGTCACCGAAGCTTTTGTTGGAGGTGATGATGGTCGAACTTCGTTCATAGCGATGAGAGACGAACTGGAAGAAGAGGTATGCCTCCTGGGTGGTGACGGGGATGTAGCCGACTTCATCGACGACCACCAGGCTTGAGCTGAGATAGGCTTTCTGCCGGGTCGCGCCTTCTTTGAGTTTCTTAATCAGGGTGTCCATGGTGGTGAAATAGACCTTGAAGCCATGGTGACAAGCCTTGATCGCAAGCGAGATGGCAAGATGAGTCTTACCATTATGTAAAGCTTTACATAATGGCAATTATGCCAAGTTCTTAGTTATGTAAAGTAATGAAGCTATTACCTTTTCAATTCAAATAATAACACACAATCACTTTCCATAATAATATCCTTCAAACCCTTACAAAGGAGGAGGATATGGAAAGA
>NZ_JAFFQA010000069.1 GCF_016919065.1 Desulfobulbus rhabdoformis
AGCGCCTCGTATCATATTGAATCTACGAAGCAATATTAACATTTGTCGAAGATTTTCTCAACTTAGAAAATAAATTTTATTTTGTAAAATTAGCCAGTTAAACACAAAAACTTTTTACGAAACCATCCGTTGTGGCATCGATCATGATCCTATTTTCCATTCTCCTCTGGTTTGCCATATCCAACAGTTTTCTGATCCGGGATATAGGAATAGAAAAAACCCAGGCTGTTATGCTGGAAGATCAGAAAGCCAAACTGCAGGTGGCAACACATAGTATAGCCGTTACAATCGGCCATGCCATTGCATCCATCCAGGGCGAGGATGCCCGGGTGCAACGCATTCGTGAGTTGGTCGATGACATTCGCTTTGAAGATGACCGCTCCGGCTATTACTTCGTTTACAACAAGACAACCGTGGTCGCCTTACCACCGGCCAAACAAAAACAGGGGAAAGACCTTGCTGGCGCTAAAGATAAACATGGCGTCTATTTTGTTCGTGAACTGATGCAGCAGGCCACCAGCGGGGGAGGATTTGTGCAGTATATTTTCCCCAAACCGCCCTCGGGTCAGGACACCCCGAAACTGGGCTACGCAGAAATGATTCCAGGTACCGACATGTGGATCGGAACTGGTATATATATCGACAATATTGAAACTTTTATTGCTTCCTTGCACACGACAATAGGTTCTCAGGTAACCAACTCGCTTATCAAGATGGTCCTGACCGCCTCCCTCTTTTTTATCGTTATCATCACCATAATCCTGGTTGTGGCTTACGGAATCGTCCGCGGGATCAACCAGATTGCGCATAGTTTTGAAGATATCTCCCAAGGCGAAGGAAATCTCACCCATCGCCTAGAGATAACATCCAACGACGAAATTGGTGCCCTAGCCAATGGATTTAATCTCTTTATCGAGAAACTTCACGGTATTATCGATGCTGTTGTCACCAATAGTCAACAGGTGGAAGAAGCATCTCATTCCATGGCCCAAATCGCCCGCAATATGTCAGCCAGTGCTGTCGATAGCTCCCAGCGTAGTGCGGAGGTTGCCAGAAATACGGAACAGATGAACGGCAACCTCAGCAGCGTGGCAGCGGCGATGGAGGAATCTTCCACCAATACAGCCATGGTGGCCAGTGCGGCTGAAGAGATGCATGCGACTATCAACGAGATTGCCCATAACGCCGAACAGGCAAGAATAATCTCAGAGCAGGCTGTCAGCAGGGCTGAAGCGGCGTCCTCGAAAATGACCAACCTTGGTGAGGCCGCTTTGGCCATTAACAAGGTCACGGAGGCTATCACTGAAATTTCGGAGCAGACCAATCTTCTGGCTCTAAACGCCACCATCGAGGCAGCTCGAGCAGGTGAGGCAGGCAAGGGATTTGCGGTTGTTGCCAATGAAATCAAAGAACTGGCAAAACAAACTGCCGTCGCAACCCAGGACATTAAAGCCCAGATCGCCGGGGTTCAGGGGACAACCGGAGAAACAGTCCAGGAAATCACTGATGTGATCGATAAGGTCAGCGAATTGGTCGCCTCCATTGCTTCAGCGGTTACGGAACAATCGGTCGCAACTGAAGAAATCGCCAAAAACATCGAACAGGCGAGCATGGGCTTGCAGGAAGTGAACGAAAATGTCAGCCAGACCTCCATGGTCTCCGAAACCATTGCCCATGATGTCGCTGAGGTCAACAACGCCAATGCGGAAATATCTTCCAGCAGCGAAAACTCAAGGCAAAGTGCGGACGAGATGCTGAGACTGGCCCAAGAACTCAATAAAATTGTGGGAGCCTTCAAAATTTAACAGATGTCCCTTCTATCTCCCCGGTCGATGAACCGTCATCGGTCGGGGATTGTTTCCTAAGCGCCCGCTGCAAAGGACAGTGTCTATCATGCGGCCGCCCTTCCCTGTACGCGCTTAACAGCTCTTTTGAACGAAGAGCGAGCATCCTCCGCACCCGTCTTCGCTCTCCTTTGATTCGTGAGATCACCATGCCGTCATAGGCTGTAGTCTGATGCCGCATCCAGGCAATAACTGCCCGAGAAGCTCGTTCTTCCAACGGAATTTGGGTAGTCCGGGCCACGGTTCCACTTCCCACGGGGACCGCATGGTTAGTTATAGCCTCGGCCATAGCCTGTTCGACTTGCTGGTAGCAGGAAGCAAAATGGAGATAAGCCCGGACAGCCTCCAAAAATTCCTGCGCATAAACTGCCTGTTTGGCTTCTCTGCGGCGCCGCTCGCTATCAAGGCGATGTTGGTATTTCAGACTGTTCCGTTGAACCTCAACCTCTTCACGAGCTTGGTCAATGGTTGTTTGTGGTGCCCAGATTCCTTTGGACATGACCCGTCGACCTTTTTTCACCTGCAGTCGCCAAAACTGTTTTTTGGCTGTGACCTTTCGAGTCAGCCCTGCATCGCCTGCGGGAAGGAAGCCCCATCCTGAAGGGATCTCCACCCCTTTTCCATCCTCATCAACGGGGTTGCCGCCGCGGCCAATCCAGAGGTAACGTTGATTATCTTTCATTCTTCTCTCCACCACAGGAAACAAACATTTCTGTAAAACCATACCATTGCCAAACGGCCCCTGAATTGGGAGCCAGCTTTTGTCCTGAACTCCCCAGCCAGTTATACTTTTGTTCCCTCAGACTCTTTTGAACTAAAGGGAATCTTGAATAATTGCTTTTTCTGCCAATCCCGCGGAGTCTGGCGCTTACCTCGTCATGCTTAAAATTTTATCCTCGGAATATTAATTATATGCCTGCGGTAAAATTTTGCGCAATCCTTGGCCTTGATTGAAAAATCAAATCATTCAAGACACCCTAAAAACAAAAAACACCGGCCTGATGACCAGGTGTGAAACAGTGCTTTTTACAGTATGCACTACCTGAGGACAAGTTCCCCCTTCAGGGGAAAGCAACCTTTGGTGCTCTTTTTCGAGATCATATGTTGACAGGTTGAGTTCAACGCCGTATATATCGATAAATATCAATATAGAAATATAGAAAACAATCTTTATGAAAAATTTCCTCCGTCTTACCAAAGCCCTTTCTGATGTCAATCGGGTCCGGGTTATGAAACTGCTTGAAGGACGTTCGCTCTGTGTCTGTGAAATCCGTGAGGTTTTGGGACTGGCCCAACCCACGGTATCCAGCCATATGAAAATTCTTGAAGATGCAGGACTTGTCAGCAAAGAACGTCAGGGCACCTGGATGATCTACTCGCAAAATCAGGAGACTGACTCTCCCTATGTGCAAACCATGCTTGCCCAACTGCGGGGCTGGCTGAATGATGATCCTGAGTTGTGTCAGATGATTGCAGCACTGCCTGCGGCTGCCTGTCTCAAGGTGGCCACCTTAAAGGCATCTTCCCCCAGCACTTAACAACAAAGAGACCATGGAACCGATACAACCCTTTGGAGGCTCTTGCGCCTGCAATACAACACCATCGAACAACAACAATTCTCCTACTCGTCTTTTTTGGGTAAAATGTTGCGTTGCCGCACCTCTTGGTTTAGGGATCTGGTTTTATCTTTATTCCCACCTCAAGCCCTTTGCCCACTTTGTGACCACAACCCTCTTCAGCCTTGATCCCAGCAGTCACCTGGGCAGTACTATAGAATTTTTCGTCTATGACAGCCCAAAAGTCATCCTACTGCTCACCCTCATTGTTTTTGCTGTTGGCATTGTCCGCTCCTTTTTCACCCAGGAGCGAACCCGAAAATATCTGGCTGGTAAACGGGAGACCACAGGCAACGCTATGGCCGCGCTGTTAGGGATAGTCACCCCCTTTTGTTCCTGCTCGGCAATCCCGCTTTTTCTTGGTTTTGTTCAGGCTGGAGTTCCGCTGGGCGTGACCTTCTCCTTTCTCATTGCGGCCCCCATGGTTAATGAGATCGCCCTGATCCTACTCTATGGCCTGCTTGGTTGGAAGGTAGCTGCTCTCTACCTGGTCACCGGGCTTCTGATAGCCATGGTTGCCGGATGGATCATTGGACGCCTCCACCTTGAAGGGTGGATGGAAGACTGGGTCCAGCAAATGCGTTCTGGTGAAGCCATCGTTCTGGAGCAACACCTGAACTGGCCGGATCGTTTTCGTATGGGCTGGGAGGCGGTACGCGATATCGTTGGTAAAGTCTGGCTCTATGTTATCGCCGGCATTGCAATTGGCGCCATCATTCACGGTTATGTACCCGAAAATTTCATGGCAAAAATAATGGGAGAAAGCAGTTGGTGGTCTGTTCCGGCAGCGGTTGTTTTTGGTGTGCCCATGTACTCTAATGCGGCCGGTATTGTTCCCATTGTGGAGGCACTTTTAGGGAAGGGAGCGGCCCTGGGGACAGTGCTTGCATTCATGATGAGTGTTATCGCCCTCTCCCTGCCGGAGGTGATAATTTTGCGTAAGGTGCTTAAAATGCGACTCATTGCCGTGTTTATTGGTGTGGTCGCAAGCGGGATAGTCTTTACCGGCTATCTCTTTAATTTCATAATTTAATATAGGATAATGACCATGATTATCAAAATATGCGGTCCTGGCTGCGCCTCCTGTGAAAAGGCCCAGCAGGTTGTCGAAGCAGCAGTCACAGCAAAAGGTGTGGGCGCGGCTATTGAAAAAGTTAAAGATTTTCAAGAAATGGCAAAGATGGGTGTCTTTTCTACGCCTGCGGTGGTGATTAACGGCGAGGTAAAATGTGTGGGTCGGATACCGAAACAGGATGAAGTGGAGCAGTGGTTGGGGTAGATTGGTTCGACTGAACTCTAACTCTCTCCCTTTTTCTATCCTGAATCCGTGAGCGCCGGCCATCACGGATTCAGGCCCATTTGTGAGCACCGTTTGTCTGTATGAACGCAGTAAAGAAAAGCACTGATCTTTTGCCTTCCGCCCCCCGCAAACTCTATATAGAAACCACGACTCGCTGCAACCTGCGATGCAAGATGTGTATGAAGTATGCTCAAGGGAGCTGTATTGAAGAGGGGGATTTCGATCTCAAGCTATTTCACCGCCTGATCCCTTCCCTTGCTCAGGTTGATTTTCTGGTTCTCAACGGTATCGGAGAGCCGCTGCTCCATCCTCAATTAGCCACGATGATTGCGCTGGCCAGAGAAGCGATGCCACACAATGGAAGTATTGGTTTTCAAAGTAATGGCTTACTCTTTACCCAGAAAAAAACCAGGATACTGGTGGCAGCAGGGCTCGATACAGTCTGTTTATCTGTGGACAGCCTCCAGCCAGCGCAGGGAGGTGAGCATCAGGCCAGCCCGGTAGAGCGAGCCATAGGCTATCTGCAGGAGGCGGGCAACAGCTGCAAGAGGTCAATCAGCCTGGGCATAGAGATTGTTCTTCGAGAGAGCAACCAACAACAACTCCCTCAAATAATTGATTGGGCCCATGCACGTGGGGTTGATTACATCATCGCCAGTCACCTCTTCTCCTATGACGGACAGTTGAAAGAGGAGACGCTCTTTACGCCAAATTCCCTAGAGGCAACTGCCCTCTTTGCCAAATGGTCCCAGCAGGCTGAAGACAACGGATTGAACCTTGCCTCCTTGCCCAGGCTTCGCCTACGATTCAATCGGAGCAATGAAGACAGGCAACTCCTTGACCTGGGTGCCAATATGCAATTGGAGGCACGGGAGAGGGATATTAAGCTCCATTTCGACAACCTGCTCAAGCAAAGAAAAAATGCTCGTCCTGAGCTCGTACAACTCTGGGAAGAGGCCAAGCAGCTTGCAAATGAAAGAGGTATTCGTTTAAACCTGCCCCCGCTTCAGGCCCCCAGCAACGACAAGCGCTCCTGCCCGTTTATGGAAGAGAAGGCAGCTTTCATTACCACCAACGGTGATGTCATGCCCTGCCATTTCCTCTGGCATACGTACAGCTGCATGGTCAACCAAGGCGATGTCCAGATCCATTCCCGCCCTTTTGGTAATCTTGCCAAGCAATCACTCCAGGAGATATGGGAGGATCGTCGTTACACTCTCTTTCGCCAGGAAGCATCCGGTTCCGACTATGCCCCCTGCTGGTCCTGTTCATCCGGCCCCTGCCCTGATTTGGTGAACCCCAACATGCTTGATATCCACGACTGCTACGGCAATCATGTGCCCTGCGGTCATTGTATGTGGAGCATCGGTTGGACTCGCTGCCTCTGATCTGATACCGGGATCAGTGAAAGCGGGGCACGGGTTCAGATGATAGAAACCTTCTATACTTGCAACGCTCATCTCCGATGCTTATATGTTTTGCAAAAGGAAACAAGAACGTTTCTCATTCTTGCAAAAGGTTTCGTTTCCTTCCTCCTTTTGCGTGAAGCACGGAGGTACAACCATGACGCACAATGAAGGATTCCTCCATGGACAGCGTCATTTTCTTCGCGGCGAATATGGCCAAAGTATTATGGGGTTTGGCAAAGCACTTGAGTCGGGTATGGATCCGAGCAAAGTGCATCTACCACTGGGGCTCGCCTATTTTAAAAACAGTGATTTTGCCGAGGCAACAACTGAGTTTACCAAGGCATTGGAGCATGATCCCAAAAACGATTCTCTTCTTTTTCTTCGAGGGATGGCACGGTTTAACCGGGGTGAGTTGCGCACAGCCCTGGAAGATCTCACCGTTGCCAAACGCTTCAACCCAGGGCGTAGCGAGACCTTGGTGGCCAGAAGCCTTCTCTACAAGGCTCTGCAGCGAAAAAAAGATGCTGAGGATGATATGAAAGCAGCTCTGAGCCTTGGAGGCATAGAAGCAGAACTCTTTATGCGCGAGTACTGCCTGGCCCCGTCTCTGCACAATCTGGCCTTGTCGCTCTTTGACACCTACAAGGCCTCTTGGGGCTCTGCATTTAACGAAGAGGGCTCAAAGCTAACCCATTAATCATATAGAGAAGCCCCATAAAAAAAGCTCCCTTTGAGGGAGCTTTTTTTATGGGGCTTCTCTCGAATGGCTGAGACCACATCGTCAAAGGTGTACGAGAAAATTGCTCATGCAAATTTGGAAGAGTTGGAATATCTCAAAGGAAATTTCTGTCTCTTTACATCCTGCGTAAACGGCACATAAAACTGCGGCTGGTCGAGGTGCCGCTGACGGCACCACGGATATCATCCTCTGTCAGGCTATTGAGGTTGGCCTTTTGATCATAATCGCCCCACCCCCAGGCAAGCCGGACCATCCCTGGCCGAACGGTCTTTGAAAGCCGGGCTGTCATTTCAATGAAACCTTTCGGGGTTTCAATACCGATACGATCCCCCTCAGAAAATCCCTGGGCCATTGCATCTTCGGGGTGAATATCCACCACCGCACCTGCACCACCGTTCAATAGGGAGGGGATTGTCCGGTACTGGGAGTTGGTAAAACGAATATCACGGCTACCGCTCACCCCCAACAACGGATATTCCACGCTTTGGCTCGCAAAACTGATGGGGCTGGGCCCGAAGCCGTCTGCAAAAGGAACCCCGGGAAATCCAGCGGCATGCAACCGTTCGGAAAACAGCTCAATCTTCCCTGAAGGTGTTTTAAAGGGCTGATCCCGATATTTTTCATAGCGTAGCTCCTCGATACGCAGTCCTTTACCGTTTTTCCGGAGATCTGCCACACTGACACCTGCGGGTTCCAACTGGTAATCGATAGCCTCTTCAGCGCTCTGCCAGGGAAATTCCTCTGCAAGCCCCAAGCGCCTGCCCAATTCAAAAACGATCTTCCAGTCCGGCCAGGAGTCCCCAATCGGCTCTATCACCGCATCCTGCAAAAATAGAGGATTATTGCGAATCGAGGAACGATTGAGCTGAGTCTTTTCAAAGCAGCTGGAGGCAGGCAGGATCACATCGGCAAGCTTGGCAGTCTCGGTCATGAACATGTCGATCACCACCAGGGTTTCCAGCTTGGAAAAGGCCTCGCGAGTCCGGCTCGAATCGGCCATGGTCACCAGGGGATTACCCGACTGGACCACCACCATCTTCAGCGGGTAGGGCTTTTCATTGAGAATAGCATCTACCACACAGCCCTGGACCTGATTCCCCCAGGTCTCGGAGAAGGTGTTAAACAAGGCAAACTCACTGGTAATAGGCTGAGCATCTGCAGGCAGACGATCGGCCAGCTGAATATTGCGAGCCGGCACTGGTTGCGGCAGAACATCACTGCCCGGTTTATCCAGGTTCCCGGTCAGGGCTCTGAGCATGGCTA
This sequence comes from Desulfobulbus rhabdoformis, assembly GCF_016919065.1. Lineage (GTDB taxonomy): Bacteria > Desulfobacterota > Desulfobulbia > Desulfobulbales > Desulfobulbaceae > Desulfobulbus > Desulfobulbus rhabdoformis. The sequence goes on from NZ_JAFFQA010000069.1 coordinate 8,172, forward strand.
TGGCGCGAGTGGTATCAAAAACCTCACGGTGCATATCCAGGCCGTTGCCATCGACAATGGCCGCCGGTTTGGTGGTCGCGTAGAGGTGCGCCAGATCCCTAATCTGCTGAGGCGTCAGCCAAATCTGCTCTGCAACCTCCTCAGCGGGATACTTGGCCGCCACCTGTTTGAGCTCATCAAAGCCCTGACAATATGTTTCTACAAATTCGGCATCGTACAGCCCATTGCCGATGATTTCGTTGATCATGGCCATGGCTAAAAGTCCGTCATGACCGGGCTTGATCTGCAACCAGGTATCCGCCTTACGGGCCAGAGCCGTTTCGACCGGATCAATCACCACCAGATGGGCACCGTGCTCCTTGGCCCAATGGATTCCCTCTGCTGCCCCCAAGGCGGTGTTGCCATCATTTTTGCCCCAGATGATGATGCATTTCGCCCCCTTAGCCTCAGGGAAGGCCATGGACCCGTAGACGTAGCTATGGGCAAAATCACGGGCTACAAAACAGATGGAACCGTTGCCGATGGTATTGGGGCTGCCAAAGCTGTTCATGAGGCGGTTGGGGTAATCCCAGGGAGCCCCCCAATCAGCGGCCATCCCTCTGAGCCACCCGATGGACTGCGCACCATTTTCTTTCTTATGCTGCTGAAATTTCTCGGCAACGAGCCCCAGCGCCTCATCCCATTCGGCCTCACGAAAGCCGGCTCCATCTTCTTTTTTGATAAGTGGCTTAAGCAACCGTTGGGGGGAATAGACAATTTCGGCTGCCGCAGCCAGTTTGGCACAGGAGAGCCGCTTATCCGGATCAAGAAAGGATTTGCGCCGGGCACCAACAAGGCGATTGTTTTCAACTTCCGCCTCTACCGGACAGCAGGAAGAGCAGAATCGACAGACAGTATCGGTCATCATAAAAACCTCTTAGCGCTTGGCATGAATAAAACAGCTACGGATAAGCTCGTAATGATTGGAATGGGTGCGGATCTTCCACCAGACATGCCCCGGATCGTCCACCTGCCAGGAAGGAGCGAGTTCCCCCTGTTTCTTGGCGAGCATTGTCGCCACATTTGCCAGCCCCTTACCTGCAAAATCCCCTTCGGTTTTCCCTCCCAGCCAGGCATCTTTAGGCGCGGCCTCAGTGGACCAGGAAAACGGGTCAGAAAGCATAAATTGCGCATTGGTATCTCGGGTAACCCGGTTCATTTCCTGCAGATGGGTCATGGGAGAAGGCACCTTGTCGACCAGATTCAGCGAGGTGAACATATTAAAGGTTTTTTTCCGAAACGGCAGGGCTAGGGCATTGGCAACGATAAACTCAACCCGATCACTACGCCAGTCATCGGGGAGACGAATCACGGTTTCTTTTCTCAGCATGCCCTCGTCTTTTAACGAGACCACCATGGAGCGCTCCTGCATCAGTTGGCGAGCCGCCCGGATAAAGGCCTGAGAGGTATCCAAGCCGATAGAAAAATCACATTTGCTACTCATCTCAAAGGTAAATCGCCCCACCGCACCACCGGCATCCAGAGAAATGCCAGCCTGGGGTCGCATCACTCCTGCCCAGGTTGTATAGGCCTGGGATCCGTTTTCATCATCAAGCAGATCACTGAAATGACTCCAGAGATAGGAAGAAACCACCTCTTCGCTCTCATATTTATTGGTTTGGCGCTCATCCTCACTGGTTTGCGGATCAAGCAGAGCCAGGCCATCGATTATGGGAAACAGAGAGGCGCACTGGGGGCATTTCAGTGCTCCGGTGTGAATATCACCGTCTTGTTGTTCTATAATATCGGCAACAAGCGAATATTCTCCAGGTAAACAGTTAGGACAGATAAGCAGATCAAGGAGTTGTTTCTTCATGGCGCTCCTGGGTTCATTATGGGGGGGGGAATGGGATAGCACGGATGCAGAGGGAGTTCACCGCGTTAAGCCCTCAATTCGATGAGAATTATTCCTGTTCAGACTACCGAACAGGCCTGGTTGAGTCAACCACAAATCAGAGAATGAAAAGGACTTACTCAAAAAAAGCTGGTTTAGATTAAAGAGGTTAGCAATAATCACCGAGACTGATTCTGGTTTTAGCTCCTTTCTTTCAACCTATTCCAATCCATTTACAAGGAGGTGGCAATAAGATAGAATAGGGAGCTTTCATTCACCTGGATCCGTGAAGTCGGATGCTCACAGTTCCAGGATTCAAATAGCCTTCCTTGAAGAATCTATGATGCAACGACGCCTACCAGCCGAATGGGAACCCCAGGATGGGGTCCTGCTTTCCTGGCCCCATCCCCAAACAGACTGGAAAGACCATCTTGATGAAGTACAGCAGGTCTTTCTTGACATTATTCGGACAATCAGCCGCTTTGAAGCAGTTGTTCTCGTTGCCCCTGAAATTGGGCCGGTACAGGATCAGCTTCTTGGGGCAGGCATTGACCTTTCGCGAATCTCTCTGATTGCGTTGCCAACCAATGACACCTGGGCCCGCGATTTTGGCCCGATAACGGTCCTGCAAGACCAAAAACCGCTTCTCCTTGATTTTGGTTTCAATGGTTGGGGCCTCAAATTTGCTGCTGATTTGGATAATCAGGTAACCTCTCGCCTGGCTAGTTGTGGTGTTTGGGGCACCACCCCCCTGCAGGTTCCCGGGCTTATACTTGAAGGGGGCAGCATTGAATCCGATGGCGCAGGCACACTGCTGACTACCAGCGAGTGCCTCCTTAACCCTAATCGCAACCCGCATCTGGATAAAGGCCAGCTTGAGGGGGCGCTTGCCCACCACCTGGGAGTGTCCCGATTCCACTGGCTCAACCACGGTTTCCTCGCAGGCGATGATACCGACTCTCATATCGACACCCTGGCCCGAATTTGTCCGCAAGACACCATCGTCTATGTACGCTGCTCCGATCAGGGAGATCCCCATTACCGTGCTCTCCAACAAATGGAAGCAGAGCTTCAGGAGCTGAAGACTGTAACCGGGCAGTCTTACCGGCTTGTCCCCCTGCCCTGGCCGCGTCCCTGTTACCATCCAGACGGGCACAAGTTGCCAGCTACCTATGCAAACTTTCTGATCATAAACGGGGCGGTACTGGTGCCCATCTATGACGATCCCCAGGATCAGGTTGCGCTTACGACCATTGCAACCGTCTTTCCGGAACGCGAAATCATCGGAATTGATTGCCGCCCCTTGATTCTTCAGCATGGCTCGCTTCACTGCGTGACCATGCAACTGCCCCAAGGAGTTCTTGCATGAACACACTGACCGTTGGTCTGGTGCAACAGCGCTGCTCAAATGATCGAGCAGTCAATCTTGAGAAAAGCGACCAGGGGATCCGTGAGGCCAAACAGAAGGGAGCGCAGCTCGTCGTCTTGCAGGAACTGCATTGCGGGCCCTACTTCTGCCAAAGTGAAGATACATCCTGCTTTGATCTGGCTGAACCCATTCCTGGTCCTGCAACCGAGTACTTTGGTGCACTGGCCCGAGAACTGGATATAGTGATCGTTATCTCACTTTTTGAGCGGCGCGCTCCTGGATTGTACCACAACACCGCTGTTGTCCTGGAGCGTGACGGCTCTCTTGCCGGACGCTACCGCAAGATGCATATTCCGGATGACCCCGGTTACTACGAAAAATTCTATTTCACCCCCGGTGATATTGGGTTTACCCCCATCAATACTTCGTTGGGACGCCTGGGAGTGTTGATCTGCTGGGATCAATGGTACCCCGAGGCGGCCCGCCTCATGGCCATGGCCGGGGCTGAGATCCTGATCTACCCCACAGCCATTGGCAATGATCCGCAGGATCCCGAAGACGAACAACGCCGCCAGCGTGAGGCCTGGATCACCATTCAGCGCTCGCACGCCGTGGCCAATGGCATCCCGGTTATCAGCGTCAACCGGGTTGGTTTTGAACCCGACCCAAGCGGGGTAAGCGCGGGCGCTCAGTTTTGGGGGAATAGTTTTGTGGCAGGCTGCCAGGGGGAGCTTATTGCAGAGGCGGATACCACAAATGAGCAGGTGCTGGTGGCGGAACTGGACCGCAAACGCAGTGAGGATGTACGTCGTATCTGGCCCTATCTGCGGGATCGGCGTATTGACGCCTACCATGAACTGACCCTGCGCTACCGCGATGAATAACAAGGAGATGCAATGAACGGTATCCTTCTGGTCATGGTGAGCGTGGCCTTTGTTTTTGCCGGGTGGCACCAGTTAATATGGGTACCGGCAGGTGATGCTGCAGCTCCCATGGAACTGCTCTCCAAGGCCATGATCGATGCGGCCGGTGGCGCCGTCGATCTGGCCATTGGCCTGGTAGGTGTGATGACGTTATTCATGGGGTTGATGAAAGTGGCCGAGGCCGGTGGCATGTTGCGCATTGTGGCCCGTCTGATCCGTCCTTTGATGGTTCGGCTGTTTCCCGAAGTCCCTTCCGAGCATCCGGCCATGGGGGCAATGATTCTAAACCTCTCCGCCAATGCCCTAGGCCTTGGGAACGCAGCCACCCCTTTTGGCATTCGGGCCATGCAGGAGCTAGAAAAGCTCAACAGCAGACCGGGTACGGCCACCAACGCCATGGTCCAATTTCTCGCAATCAACACCTCATCGGTAACTCTGTTGCCCACTGGGGTTATCGCCCTGCGTGCGGCAGCGGGATCTATGGATCCGGCGGCAATCCTGCCGACCACGCTCTGCGCGACCATCGGCTCTACCACGGTGGCAATTCTTGCCGCCAAACTCTACAGCCGCTTCTCCCCTGCCCCACCGCCACTTGATCCTACCGAGATTGCACATAAAGAAAACAATGACACCAGCGACTTCAACGAGGCTGAGTCACCCTATCCGCTCTGGGTGAGCCTCATTGCCATGGCCTGTCTGGCAGGCCTGGTGCCCCTGGCAATTCTTTACGGACAGGCTATCTCTCCTTGGATTATCCCCGGATTGATGGTTTTCTTTTTGGGCTTTGGCGCCGCGCGCCGCGTACCGGTCTACGAGACGATGGTGGAGGGCGGCCGGGAAGGCTTTCAGGTGGCCCTGCGCATTATCCCCTATATGGTGGTCATCCTGGTCGCGGTTGGTATGCTGCGCGCAAGCGGTGCCCTTGACCTACTGGTGGGATTTCTTGGTCAGTTCACCACACCGCTGGGACTCCCTGCCGAGGCCCTGCCCATGGCCCTGTTGCGACCTCTATCTGGATCGGGTGCCTACGCAGTGCTCGCCTCACTGATCCAGGATCCGGCCATCGGCCCGGACAGCTACACTGGCGTCTTAATCTCTACCCTGCAAGGCTCGACCGAGACTACCTTCTACGTGCTGGCAGTCTATTTTGGCGCGGTGCAAGTGAAACGCATACGCCACGCCATGGCAGCAGCCTTAACAGCCGATCTGGCGGGGGTTATCTTTACGGTGATTGCATGTTTGTTTCTGTTGGCTGGGTAAAAAATCCCGCGTGCCCGACTGTTCCAGAAGTTAAACAAAGGCGCAAGATTGAAACAAAGCGCGTAAGATCCTCTTACCTGTGACAATTCACAAAAAATACTATTAAATTTAATAGTTACACAAGACATCAACTGCTTGCCGAATTTCCCGTGCCCTAAGAATAGGGCTAAATTGGCGGACAAGGATATGCCTGTTTTTAAACTCGTTTAGCCGCCTCTTTGCTTTTTTCTAAAGTCAACAAAGTTATAGTACGATAGTAAAAGAAGGTGAGGTGGCAAGCAGGTCGGCACCCTACCAAGAACCGTATCCATGACCGAAAATAAAGGTTGCAGACGTTCCGAGGACTCTTTTGAGGCCAACAAACAAGGAGAGGTAACATGCAAATATCATCTACTATTCCTTTTTCTTCAGGATCATGCAAAACAGCAAACACCTCTCCATCTGGAAAAAATTTCCGTGATATATTGGAAGGCTTATCTGGTTTGAATAATCAAGAAAATAGACTGGAAAATTTTTTCAAAAGAAATGATTACAATTTTCATAACATTTCTCATAACGAAATGCACCATGTTGCAGATGAACTGAGGAATAACAATCTGATATCTACAGAAGAATCTATGCTACTAAGAACACCTGCATATTGGCAAGTTGAATACTCCAATGGGGTACCTGTGAATATTGAAGCAAGTAATCCGGACATGAAGGTGGACTACATAACTCGATGGAAGGAAACAGAAAGAACAGGAGCCAACCTCGAGAACGACGCAGCCCCTGCAATCATTTCACTTTTAGAAAAACTCCAGTCCGCAATTTGCTAATTGAAGGAAAAAGATTTCACTACAGCAATTCCCGGTGCAGCCGCAAACCCAGTAATAGCAGACAAAATGTATTCAGCTTTCGTAAACTTTTATAAAAATTATCGGGTAAATCTAAATTTATCTTGACATATTAATGAGTTAGCGATTTTCGCCTTTTTGTAAGAAAAACAGTAACTTACAAGGAGGCGTCATGGCGAATCAAATTACAACCATCGTAAAAACACGCAAGAGAGATATCGCACGGATGGAAAAGATTACCATA
>NZ_JAFFQA010000006.1 GCF_016919065.1 Desulfobulbus rhabdoformis
GAACTAAGTTGGTAAACTACCTGACAAAGAACAAAGGCAGAATCGAGTATGGTCGTTTGCGGCGAGGTGGGTACCCGCTTGGCAGTGGAGCGATTGAGAGTGCCAATAAGTTCATCAGCAATATTCGCCTCAAGAGATCCGGTGCCTGGTGGAAAGTAGATTATGCAAACAACATCCTCAAACTGCGATGTGCCAAGTACAATTCAAAATTCGATTCCTTTTTCGAGGAGTATGAGCAAAACGCAAAGCAGCAGCGAGCATCACGTCCGAAGAGGATCCGACGGGTTAAATAATGCCATAAGTATCGGATGCTCCCTACCCGGAGAGCCTTGAGTCGCAAGAGTGGCGCCGGGTTCAACGCCCGGTTTCGATTATAAATTGGAAAAGTCTTGGCGGGGCGAGGCAAGACTCTGGTTCTTCAATCATGATTATCTTGCCCATCATCTCCTTGTGGTTTGACTTTTTCATTTTCATGAGGCAAGCCTTAGCGTAGGACAATGAACGTTCACCAACTCATAGGTGGCCACTGGATCGTTCAGCGCGTCTGTGATCACAATAAACACCTCTAAAACTGGGTAAAATCGAAATGAATTTAAAATTAGCTCAATTCGTCACGGTGTTTGGAATACTTATCATCGCATGTATAGCTGTAGCCAGAGAGGGAGTAAAAGCCTCATCCCCACAGGTGAAGCCTGTTGAAATTACCAGAGACAATATCTGGTATACTATAACGACGAAGGTGACAAACCAGAGTGACCGAGAAAGTGTATGCGTTACTCTTCAGGCGCTTGATTTTCAATCGGTTGAGGTCGATCACGTTAGCATATGTGCCAAAGTTCCAGTTAATGGCATTCGCATTTTAACGAAGAAAACCTTTTCGCCATTAGCAGACTGGAAACGCATCATTAGGTGGCAGCAGATAGATTAAAGGGTAATCATGGGGGGGTATCCGATGTTTATGGCAAACTGCTTGCGAGATATACTCCTGCAGACGGCAGCACAGGGGATGCCGTCTGCAGGACAGTGGCGAGCCTTTAAATCCCCACAACTGTCGGATACTCCCGTAATCATGAGCATTCACCAGCTCAAAGATGGCCGCGAGGTAATGCATCACGCCAAAGGAAAAAATGGTTTCAACTCCCAGTTTCAATAAATTGGAAGTATGTTGACCGATTAGCGCGGAAACTGAGGACGGTGAGATTGATCAAAACAATCGTGGTCAGACCTCAATTTATTTACTTGGGCGTGACACAGATTATAAAATTATTTTTAAATGACTTCATCTACTGCAGTTGAACAGTGCAGGATTGCTTACGAAAAGGTGTTCGAAAAGAATTTCATAGCATCAGATTTTCTTGGACAAGCTGCTGACTCGTGCTCGCACCTATACCTTGACGGTAAACCCAAAAAAAAGGGATTTACTCATCAGGTTCGAACCACAGCATTATGGCAATGCTCATTCTGGGCGAAACTAACTGATATCGGTTACCAATCTGATCCCATATCGCTTGCCCTTGGCCGCTCACTGCATTTCGGTTTAGTGGATGAAAAGTTATTCCAGCGTTTGCTTCAAACTGTACCTGAAACCCTCAAACGGGGAATACGATATTCCAGCATTTTTCTTTACCCAGATTCGCCTTCATGGACAGCTATTCTCTCTATAGCTGCCAACGGGGACGTTGATTTCCAACAGTTCATTAAAGTCTGCCAGATACTTCACGAGGAACTTCAGGAGCATAATAACCATATTCAAGACCTAAAAAAGGAATTGGAAGAGCTGACAATATTCGAGTATCTGCTGTACGGAAGCCTATTCACTTTCCAGAATTTAGTCCCCGAACGATTCGAATTACCAAAGAAAGATGATGGATACGTTGAGATGCATCAACGAGCTTGGGATGCGTTAAGTGAACTTCTCATATGGAAACTCAAAAGCAGGCCAGAAAATGATCTCCGGCTCAATGAACGATTCTTGGCAAAATCGCTTAAACGCCACCTGATACCATTATTGTTTCCAGGGGAAATTCCTCCGTCATTGTGCCTGAAAAATCTTGATTGGTTGAATGTTCTTATTGCTGCTGTGGCAGCACGGAATGATTTTCTACATGGAACGGTCTATGATTTCTGTTACGACGATGATTATCGATATCTTTTTGAGGGTGAGCATCTAACCCTTTATCCTGTCGAAATTCCGGAGGAATCTGAATGGGATTTTAACGGCAGAAAACTCTCTGCACTTCATACTTACTGGTTCAATCGGGCTTTTCTTTTTCACCTCCAGTCGGACCTAGCTACACAACAGTTTGGGTTACCAGAAAACGATGATGCAAACCGTCTGGCGCACATCAAAGCATGCCAGGTGTTTTTGCAATTGGATGAAGTATTTGGCTTAGAACCAGAAATTGTATTACCGGATGGCTCAAGGGTTGATCTGTTTAAGGCGATACATTCCCTCGAACTTATGACAGCATTTTTCAACTCGTCATATATCGCCAAATTTCAGGATTATCTGAAGGAAACTGGAAACTGGATTCCAGCGTTGTCCCAGCTGATGTTCGAAGGTCTCATGACTGAAGAAAATCGGTTTCCGTTAACCTGGGCAGAACCATCGGAAAAAGCTAAACGGATAAAATCGTGGACCGTTTCAGAGAGCCATCCCGATGGCGATCTCAGGATGGCAGAAAATATTTTGGAATTCTGGTCGAATGACCTGAAGGAATTGAGGGACAGCCTAGAGAAAGCCCCTACTCTACCGACACCTGAATTTCATGAACAACCGATAATCAAACTTGGTATGTATGGATTTCAGTTGCCGTGGTTAATGGCATCACAGAACAACTCAACCGCCGCCGTTAATAATTTACGAAGGATTAGATCTAGACGAAAAGAAAAAACGGATGAAACCCACCGCATCGAATCACGATTAGGTGATTTATTCAGAAACAAGGGATTTAATGTTCTAGAATCATACCAGCCAGATATCGAAGACGGTTATGATCCGGGCGAGGTCGACCTTATTTGCCATCAAGACGATCACATTTTAATCTTAGAAGTAAAATCGTCGTACCTAAGAAAAACAAAGCAGGAGGCTTGGGTCCATCGAACCATTACCTTACGAAAAGCAGCTCAGCAACTTCATCGCAAACAAACAGCCGTTCAAAAGGCCATTCTAAACGATAAAAAATTACAGTCTGATCTCCAGCTGAATACTGACACGAACAAGATCAAATTTTACTCCTGGATTGTGGACACCTCGATTGAACATGACCAGGAAATGATAGATGGATTTCTCAAGGTATCTCTGGAAGGTTTGATAGTGATATTTCGGAATGAACGGCAGTTTTTGGGCCGCAACCTGGTACTTGAGAAGGAAGTCGTTGAAGACGATTTGTTTCCTGAAGGGTTTAGTGTTCAACGATTTATTGAGATAGTTGAGAAAGGTGAACTGTGGGACACCATTTAGGATAGCAATTCATCTGTAAAACGGAGAAATTTGTTAATGGCAGACAATATAGAAATGAAATGTCCCGAGTGTGGACAGCAGTTAAGGTTCCCAAAGAATATCGGCGGCATGCTTATGGCTTGCCCTTCATGTGGTAAAAAATTTAGCTCTGATTTCAAATTGGGTGGTGTAAAAAGAAAAGGGCTATTACAAACCATTTTCGAACTGCCCAATGAAATATTGGGTCGTATATGTCGATATCTTAATTCGTAATAACTGGAAGCATGCCTTGATGACTATCGGAATTTCGGTGGTCGCTTTTCATCGGTGTGGTACAGAGATTTCCATATATTGGAACAATATTAACTCGAAGATCCATGAAATAATTAGGAAGATGGTAAATTTTGAGTCCTGTAAGTGTGCTTGACATTGTCCATGCCTTCTATGTTCAACAATTTCTTGTTCATGAATTGCAGGTGTCATAAGATTACCAAAAATCGGGGACGTGTAGATGAAAAGAATATATATAACATTAAAAAAACTGCTTGTCATTGAGCGGCTAAGAACGTGTGACTTAGCACCTTGCAGGATATAATCGCCCACAGGGATTCTGTCTTAATTTTTTACATTTTCAAAATTTATGTTATCGAGAAATAACATAATTAATTCATATGTGGTGGAGTTTACATAGAGATTATATGTATTATTTGGAAAATTTAAGCCCTCAAGATTTCGAAGAATTGTGCTGTGATATACTACAGTCGCATCTTCTGATAGAACTAGAACGATTCAAAGTAGGAAAAGATAAAGGTATTGACTTGAGGTGTTTAGAAAGCGACAAGTCAAAGATTATAATACAAGTCAAACATACACCTGGAAGCTATGGCGCTTCTCACAGATCCTCTTTAAAAAAAGAGTACACTTCTTTTTTAAAGCATAAACATAATCCATCAAGATATATACTAATAACATCAGCAAAATTATCAGGAGAAAACAAAAAAGAAATTAACAAAATATTTAATGGGCTCATTAAATCAGATAAAGATATCCTTGGCTATGAATTCATAGATGATTTCTTGCGCAACAACCCACAGATACTAAAGCAACATTACAAGCTATGGCTATCAAATTCAGAGACAGTAAGCTTGATATTGCATAATAAGGTTCATGGTAAATCAGAAGATTATTTATCCGGATTATTAGAAAGAAAAAACTATTTTGTTCAAACATCATCTTTTTCGGATGGAATTAATCTTTTGAAAAAGAAACGTACTCTTTTGTTACTCGGTGACCCAGGAGTAGGAAAAACATTTCACGCCGAGCTCATATGTCTATACTATATAACTAAAGGTTATGATTTCATATATGCAGAAAGTATCGATGAGGCTGAAGAAGTTTACGATAAATCAAAGTTACAGATATTTTTCATCGATGACTTTATGGGAGCTAACTTTCTAGAATTATTTAAAGAGAATACAGAAAATAAAATTTTACGCTTCATTAATAGAATTCAATCCTCAAATGAAAAATATGTAATTTTTTGTTCTAGAACGACCATATTTAATTCTGCACTTCAACGAGCTATTCATCTAAATGAAAAAAATATAGACAAAAAAAAGTTAATTTTAGAAATATCCCATTACTCAAATTTAAATAAGGCAAAGATATTATATAATCATCTCGTTTATAAAAAATTAAATGAAAGATATTTTGATATTATAAAAAACACAAAAATATATCTTGATATCGTGAAACACAAAAATTTTAATCCAAGACTAGTTGAGTTTATAACAACTGATGAGTTAATTGAAGATTCAAATGACAAGGAATATCTTGAGTTAGTAAGATATTATCTAGATCATCCAAGCGAAATTTGGCATTCAGCATTTGAGAACCAGCTTAATAATGAAAACAGGTGGCTTCTCCAAACATTATTTACTCACGGTGGTTCTTGTGAGGAATCAGTGCTCGAGGAGAGCTTTATCAAACGAGTTCAATTCGAAATAAAAAATTCGAATCATGTCCCAACATCATCACCGTATATAAATTCATTAAAAATATTACTTAATGGTTTTGTAACTCGCACTATTTCCCACTCTTATACAAAGAAAAACACTTCAACAACCGTAGCAGTTAAAAACCCTTCAATATCTGATTATCTCCTAAGTTATTTTTCAGGCAATTCATACTTACAACATAACACAATTTCATCTTGTGTGTACTTTGACCAGATCAAACATTTAGTCAAATCGAATATTATTAATCATTGTGAAACTGCAAAAATCATAGATAAAATTTTAAAAAATAAGTTAGTTTTCAAAAGCAGAAAAGATAACTCTTTTGAAGAAGAATTATTAGGTTTAATTTTCCTGTCAAATTTCAGGATAGAATTCAAAATAATATTGGAATTATTTCAAAAGTGTTTGAGTGATATTGGAAATAAGAACTATCAATTGTTGTTTGATACTCTCGAATATTTAATTAATAATTATTCTGTTGAATTCTTAATAAAACACGGACTGGATATCAAAAACACCTTTCACGTTATGTTGCTTAATGCAAATGATCTAGATATTATTGATAGGTTAATTGATGATGGTTCATTGTTAGAATTTGATGTGAAAGCACAATTTTTTGTCAGCCCTAGAAAAGAAATTATAAATAAAATCTATGAACTTTGTGAGCTTGAGGCTGATGTCATGCTTGCAGATGATGATGACTATTATAGAGCATTGTCACCATGGGAAGTTGAGAGTGCGGCAGATAATGTTAAATGCAAACTAAAATCGAGGGTTTCTGACTTCAACTTCATTAATATTGAAAAATTAGAAACATTCAATATTAACTACGACGATATCGCAATTGAAAATGAAATGCGTCGAAATGATGATTTTTTTAGTTCAAATAGTAGGGAGGGGGCTTCTGATGAAGATATCATGCGGGTTTTTAGTAAATGAGACACATAGCCAATCGTTTAAAACGTTAGCCTGATGGCTTACTCGTACGACGTGATCGCCGCCGTTTAACTTAACGTTACGAGTTACGATAACTCCTGTCGATCATGACCTTCGATAGACTTAATTTTAGGGAAGTTCCCGGTTCTCGTCTCCAGGCGAATGAGAACCCCGTTATGAAAGTAAGGAATTACTGATGACATTCACCACTATATGTCTTTACATTGTTACATGTTTCACGGTCACGGTTACCCCTGGCCCCACCATGTTGCTGGCACTCGCAAACGGGACATCTCGCAGTTGGCGTGTAGCCGGTATGGGGCATAGCCGTCAGGCTAAGGGATTTGTATTCAAATTAAACACGAAATAACAGTAAAATAGGCGCAAAAAACTTCCAAGGCCCCAGCCTCATAATGGCATTCCCTTTGCCGAGAATGATTACTAATCACTCTCGAAGGTTGGTGGTGCTTTAGCTTGATATTTCTAGGAAATATACTCGTTTTTTCAGTAAGTTGCATCGTTTTTTGCCATTAAGAGAGTTGAAAAAACCGAATTTCGACTGATTGAGGAATCGATCAGGAAACAGCTATGTTGCTTCTTTACCGAGCAGGAAATCGAATCTTTAGCTCGTGAGAGCAAGTTCGTCCAGCGCTCAGGCCAGTTAGGCGGTTTCACCTTCCTTTGTCTGCTGGCTTTTAACAGTGATGCATTGGCATTTGAGAGTCTCAATGATCTCACCGTCAAACTGGAATTGGATCACGACATATGTATCAAAAAGCAATCGCTGGACGAGCGCTTCAACCAGCATGCGGTTTCTTTTCTCACGGCAGCCCTCGCTGAACTCTTCAGCAAAAAGCTGGCCGGTGGAATAGCGACGTTGATAAGCTGTGACCAATTTGAAAGAATTTTGATTAAAGATTCTGTTTGTTTTCAGATAGATCAATCTTTATCCAAGTATTACCCCGGTAGTGGCGGCAGTGGCTCCGCAGCCAGTGTCAGGATCCAATTTGAATATGATTTAGTCTCCGGCAGCATCGTTGATCTCAGCCTGAATGCGTTTAACGACCAGGATGCAACCAATTCAACGCTGACCATTGATGTTGTTAGAGAAGGCGACCTTGTCATTCGTGACCTCGCGTATATGCATCTATCAGCATTGCGAGGTATCCTGCAGAATATTGGTGATTTTTTATGCCGTCTGCAAGCCAACAAAAACGTGTATCAGCTTCGAGGCAAGAAAAAGGTTAAGCTGCATTTTTCCCGGATCGTTCGAGCCATGGCCAATGCCGGAATCGAAAAATTCGAAGACTGGGTATTTCTTGACCAAAATCTGACATTACAGGTTCGCCTCTTCGTTTATCTGCTCCCTGAAAGCGTCTATCAGGAACGAATGCGTAAGGCTCATTTGAATGCCCAAAAGAAAGGGCGGCAATTAGGTAAAGAATTCAAAGCCCGAGCACGGCTCAACCTGTTTATCACCTCCGCGTCAGAGGAGTTGCTTAATATTCAAAATGCGTGGAAGGCATACACCTTGCGATGGCAGATTGAACTCGTCTTCAAGACCTGGAAATCGCTTTGGAAAATCGACAAGGTCAAGAAGGTAAAAAAGCAACGTCTTGAGTGCTATATTTACTCGAAATTATTCATCATTGTGCTCAGCATGGATATGTTATGGATAATGCATAACCTCATGCGTGGGCTCTATGGTAAAAATCTCAGCTTCTATAAAGCGTTAAAGACCTGGATCAGGTCGATTGACCAGTTCAAAGAGGCATTTTTTAACGGAATAGAAGCTGTGACGGTTTTTCTGGTTAAGTTCCTCAAGTTGAGCTGCCGGAAGCATTTGTTGGAGAAAAAGAAAAATGGCAACTATTCTCCAGAAATCATTCAAGGCCTTTTTATTCTGAGAATCGATGGGGAGCCAATACCATGTGCTGTATAATCAGGCCTGCCATGGCTTAGCCTGACGGCTATGCGGTATGGGGATTCTCGGCGCTGCCCTTTCTGACCTTCTGCTTATTGGTGCAGTTTCCGTAGGGTTGGGCGCATTGCTAGCTACATCTGAAGCCATATTCTCTACCGTCAAATGCATTGGAGTCGTTTACCTCGTGTGGCTTGCGATTCAATTGTGGTTCCATCGACCTGTCGCACTGGGGGCAAGCATCGGCAATTCAAGCTCAACGGCAACAAAAGCATTTTCCCGAAGCCTCTTAGTGTCGCTTTCGAACCCAAAGGGCTTGTTATTTTTCTCTGCTTTTCTGCCTCAATTTATAAACACTGCAGAGCCCCAAGCCATTCAATACCTAATCCTTGCACTCCTCACAGCAGCATTAGATATGGTCATTATGGCCTGCTACGCTGCAGGCGGTGCCCAAGCTACTAGATTTCTTACCCTGAAAGGTTTGCGTAAATTGAATCAAGCATGTGCGTCTGCCTTGCTATCGCTTGCTCTATTTTTGGCATTATATCGTAGATCAAATACATGATTGCTACTAGGCAATCTCTCCCCCAGCGGTGGGGATTTTAGGGACAGAATACGACTTTTTATCAATAACATTCTGCGGGAAAGCCCCAGATGTTCGCGTTCAGAGTCAATTCTGCTCCTGTAGTTCGTGACTCTCGGCTATTTCAAAATCTGAATCAACTGGCCGACTGTACTTCAAAAATATTCACCTGAGCACGATTTTTGTGGTACTCCTTTTCCGACAGTTTTATAGGGAGAGGTGGTCAGTTATTAAAATTAAACATATTCACCGGATAGAGTCTTGCTGAGTTTTTTAAAGACGTATCTCTAACCATGGAAGGGGGCTTAAAGCTATGAGCGCAACCATACAGGAGTTGGAAGAATTTATTACAGACTGGAAAGCCACGGAAGAGGGGAATAAAGACGGATTTATTTGTTTAAAAGAGCAGTTAAGTGCACAGGCAAAAGGGGTGATGGAATTTCACCCACGACCAGGCGTTACCTATTCCCTGCGTGGTACGGTTCCTGGCAATGAGCGGTCGTTGTATGTCATGGTCGATGTGATCGAAGATGAGCCTCGCTGGCTCTCTGTCTGTTTTTTTGGGGATATGATTAGCGATCCGCAGGAGCTTGGCTCCTTTGTACCTGGAGGTCTTTTAGGGAACGATGCCGTCTGTTTTGATCTTGAGGAATGCAGTGAAGAGCAGTTGCAATATGTGGCAGCTCGAATTGATGAGGCCTATGCGAGTGCTGTGAAATAACGAATGAGTGTCCATCCTGAAACGGTCTTTTCGGATTCGGGGGTTATCTGAACTTGAACCAAAATCCCCATTTCAGAACGGACACGGCGAATTAATTGAGTTTTTTCCCTGCGCGAAACATGTCACCGTATGCTGGTGGAAGCTTACTTTTTCCCAGTGCATCAATGACGGCATCGATATCATAAGGGCAACGGTAGTGTTTCACCTCTACGTTGCCTTTTTTTATTTTTAAAAGAGCGAAGGATGCCTGTGGGTTGCCATCAAACATGCGGCCAACAGAACCAGGATTAATAAAATGTACTCCCCCAATGTATTTATGATAGGGAGTGTGGGAATGGCCAGTGATAACGATTTCGCAGTGGGTTTTCTTGGCAAGCTCTTTAAAACGCTTATCCGGTGTATCGGCAAAAAGAAATTCTTCGTGTTCTGCAGGGCTGCCGTGATAGAGCCCGATGAAACTATGGCCGAGCCGCAGGAGTTTTTTCTTTTTCTGCTCAAGAAGGTAGGCCGCGTTTTCTTTGCTGAGTGCCTCCGCAGTGCTGGTATACATGATCCGTTTTTCTGGATTAGCCGGTTTTTTAAAATTTTTTCCTTTCAGGAGTTTGATCACTCTATCGTCGGTGTTGCCCCGGATGGTAAAGGCTTCATTATCACGTAACCAATCAAGCGTCTGATTGGGAAAGGGCGCATAAACAAGGCTATCGCCACAGTTGAGCACATAACTGATGGTATGTTTTGAGACCGCCTCGCTGACAGCAGCCAGCGCAGGATAATTGCCATGAATGTCACTGATGAGCAAAATTTTCATAGAGAGTCACTGTAAACGAATAAAAATAATAATGCAGCCCGAATGTTTTGTTGCAGGGTCCCTGGCCCGAATTCGAACGAAAGGGCATCTTGAATAATTGCTTTCTCTGCCAATCCCTCGGTGTCTGACGCTTACCTGTCCTTGATTGAACAATCTAATAATTCAAGACACCCTAAAGTAAGGGACTCACCAACAATGCAGCATTTTCTAACAATCGCTCGCCAAAGGAGCGGTTAGTAAATTGATCGCCATCAAAACCAATGGTTTGCTGCAGATACTCTTGCTGCAGTTTACGGACCTGCCGAGTGAAGTCCTGGTTATACACAAAGAGTGTCATCTCAAAATTGAGCCAGAAGCTACGCATATCAAGATTCACCGAACCAAAGAGGCAAAAATCACCATCAACGGTAATGGTTTTTGCGTGGAGTAATCCTCCGGTAAATGCACGGATATGCACACCTGCCTGCGTGAGGCCATCATAACGGGCACGACTGGCATAATGAACCAGTAATGAATCATTTTGCTGAGGAACGATAATCCACACCTGAACACCACGTTGTGCCGCTGATTGCAGGGCTGCGTTGAGGGCGTTATCAGGCACAAAATAGGGAGTGGTCAAGACAATTTCTTTCCTGGCGGCGTATATAGTTGTCAGCAGGAGATTGTGAATCGTATCTTCACCGTAGCCAGGGCCGGATGGGGCCAACTGGACCAGGGCTTCGCCTGTGTCTTCTACCGGATGCAATTCATCGGTAATACCACTTTTACTGAGTTGCTCTCCCTGTTCCAGTAACCAGTCAAAAAAGAAGGTCACCTGGAGAAGTTCTACCACGGGGCCGGTAACACGTACCATGACATCCACCCAGGCGCCCACTCCTGAATCCTGTTTAAAAAAACGTGGATCGACCAGATTTTGCGAACCTGTGTAGGCAATCGTTCCATCAATTACAGCAATTTTGCGGTGATTTCGTAAATCAATGCGCATGAACAGGGCTCGGATAAGTCCTGCAGGCAGGGCCTCTGTAATTTCCACACCTGCTCGCCGCAGCACTTTTGCCTGGCGGCTTCGCAAGAATTTTTTTGAGCCAATACTATCCAGTAACAGGCGGCAGCGGACTCCACGCCCACTTGCGGCTAAAAGTTCATTGAGCAGTAGATCAACCAACCCTCCCTTGCTCAAAATATAAAATTCAAGGGAGATATTGGCTTTGGCCTTGCGGATATCCTTAATGAGTAGGGAAAAAAATTGCGGGGCTGAGTCGAGGAGTTCCAGTTGGTTCCCCCCCATTGTGGGGATACCTGTGGTTGCATACACCTGATGGTTGAGTGGAAGGCGTTCCGGGTTCACACCGGACCAGTCGATCTGCGGATGATGCATCAGGGTGGTTGACCATTGCCGGATCATGGGGCGGCCTGTAACCAGGCGAGCCGCCCTGCGCTCACCAAGTCGCGTTTCACCAAAGAGCAGGTAGGTTATTGCACCGGCAAAGGGGAGGAGTAATACGATCACCAGCCAGGCTATCGACACCGAGGGGGCGCGTTTGCGCATAATGACTCGTATCGACAGACCAACACGGATGGCCAGGTCGATAAGAAAGATCGAGCTGGTCAGCCCCCAAGCAAAACTCCCCATCTCTTAGTTACTCGAAAAAAACGAATAAAGAGGGATGGAGGGGCGAAGCGAGAACAGGTGTGAAAGGAAGCGGTGTCAATACAATCAATTCCAGGAATGAAGTTATTCAAGAAGGACGGCAAACCTAAAATTCCCATAAATCCGCACTTGGTCAAGGAAAATCCGCTTTCTTGGTGATCGGGCTTTCAATTTAAAGGCTATCTGGTAGAGTAGGGATAAATTTCTGCTATTAACTTGAGGGGTTGTTCCATTGTCACCGAGTGATATCTTTATGAGGTGGGGAGCTGGCCCTGAGGATGAAAAGTGGGGCCAATATTTTGTTGATATGAGCTCTTAGGGTAGAAATAGCTCGTTTATTTGCTCATTTATTTTTTTTACATGAGGACGTCTCATGCAGGTTCAAGGTTTTAAAGCCGCTGCGGTTGCAGCAGGTATTCGGTATGCCGATCGGCTCGATCTGGGCATGATTTTTTCTACTACCCCAGCAGTTGCAGCCGGTGTCTTTACGATGAACACCGTTAAGGCAGCGCCAGTCTTGTTGGATCAACAACGTTTACTAACCGGCAAAGCACAGGCAGTCCTTGTTAACTCCGGTAATGCCAACGCATGTACGGGGCAACAGGGGATGGACCTGGCCGTGGCCACCGGATCCTTTGCCGCCAAAGCCCTGAATATTGACCCCGGCCTGGTTCAGATTGCCTCGACAGGGGTTATCGGTGAGCAGATTAAAGAAGAGCCCTTTGAGCGTGCCATGCCTGGGTTAGTCAAAGCGCTTTCAGCAGATGGGTTCGATGACCTGGCCAAGGCGATCATGACCACTGACCTGGTCCCCAAGATAGCAACCGCTACAATTGATGTTCTGGGAACAGAGGTCTCCCTTTTGGGCGTGGCTAAGGGGTCGGGTATGATCATGCCCAATATGGCGACTATGCTCGGGTTTATTGTCACCGATGTTGCCATTGAGCAGCCCTTACTTGATCAGTTGCTCAAAGTCGCTGTCGAACGAAGCTTCAATCGAATCACCGTTGATGGCGATACATCGACAAACGACATGGTGCTGGTCATGGCCAACGGTGCGGCCGGTAATACCGCTCTGAGTGATCCTAACTCAGAGGCGGTTCATGATTTTGCAGAAGCACTCAATAGCATCTGTCTTGATCTTGCCCGCAAAATTGTTGTCGATGGTGAGGGCGCCACAAAATTTGTTACCATTCGCGTCACCGGCGCAGAGAGTGAGGCAAGCGCTGTACAAGCCGCGCGCACAATTGCCAACTCGGCACTTGTAAAAACAGCCTTTTTTGGTGAAGACGCCAACTGGGGGCGAATAATTGCTGCTCTTGGCCGTTCTGGCTGCTCTTTTCGCCAGGAAAATGTTGCCATCAGTTTTGATGCGGTACAACTGGTAAAACAAGGCCTCTTTATTGGAGGGGATTGCGAAGAGGAGGCCACAAAAGTCATGAAACAAAAAGCATTTGACGTCACTATCGATCTGGGTGAGGGGGAATGCTGCGGGGAGGTCTATACCTGTGATTTCTCCTATGACTATGTCAAAATTAATGCAGATTATAGAAGCTGAGAGCGTTTTATGAATCCAAACTCCCCAGAAACCTGGTTGATTCCGGAGGACCTTCATATTGACGATCTGTTTGCATCGCTCAAGGAAAAATTCGCCCTTGATGTGCTGCCTGAGTATTCCGCAAAGATCGAATATGTCGATACCTTTGACTGGGAGCTTTACCGGGAAAAATATCTTCTGCATAACAATGCTGGGTCCTGGAGCCTTTATCATGAAAATACGTGCAGTCTGACGCTTGAGAAAGGCGGTCCTAAACTTGATTCTCCATGCTTTAGTTCCGACTTTCCTCCTGGTCCGCTGCGTGATGTTTTGACGCCAATTCTGGGGATTCGTTGCCTACTCCCTGTTGCCACAGTCCTGCTCGCAGGTCAGGAGATCCGCCTTTTAAACAGAGACGAAAAAACAGTTGTGCGGCTGATTATCGAGAGGCAGCAACCTGAGGGACAGGCATACAGCTATCGGTTAGTGCGCCTTGTAGCCGTTCGGGGATATGATAAAGAACTGAGTGCAGCGCAAGAGATACTCGAAGAAAATGGTATAGTTGAAGTCGTCTCTGCTCTCATTGGTTTTGAGGAAGCCTGCCGTTGTGGAGGACGCTATCCCCTGGATTACAGCTCAAAATTTCAAATACAGTTGAGTCCCAGGAGTACGGCCCGAGAGGCCATCGGCTCCATCTATCTGGAACTTCTAGATAATATGCGGATCAATATTCCAGGAGTGATGGCCGATTGGGATATTGAATTTCTCCATGATCTGCGGGTGGCGATTCGGCGAACCCGTTCTGGCCTGAGTTTGGTCAAGCAAGTCTTGCCTGATGCTCTTGTGAGCCGCTTTAAAAAAGAATTTGCCGCATTGGGAAGTGTTACCGGTCCTACGCGCGATTTGGATGTCTATCTCAAAGATCGCCAAAAATATCTTGATAGGCTGCCTCCGGCGTTGCAACCTGGACTCGAGCTCTTTTTTGATCAGTTGGCCAAGAAACGTCAGGCTGAACAAAAGAAACTGGTCCGCCATCTTCGAACCAAAAAAATCTCCATTTTGTTTGACGATTGGCAACGCAGTATAGAACAGGAAGAGTTGCATCCCGCACCAAAAGCTCAGATGCCGGTGCTCTCTGTGGCCAACCCAATTATTTTTAAGCATTATAAACGGGTTCTCAAAACAGGGTTGTCTGTCGATCGAACCTCACCAGATGACGATGTCCATGCGTTACGGATTCAATGTAAAAAACTCCGATATTCCATGGAGTTTTTCGCGAGCCTTTATCCGAAAAAAGAATTGCAGGTCGTGATTAAACACTTGAAAAAGCTTCAAGATATTCTTGGCATTTTTAATGATCTCTATGTGCAGCAGACCATGGTCCTGGAGACCTTGGGAGCCTTGAACCAGGAGCGACCCACCAAAACAAATCTTTCAATCTCTGCAAGCCTTGGCGGACTGTTGCAAAGTTTGTATCAGGAACAGGAGGAAGTGCGATATCATTTTAAGGAAGCCTTTATCCAGTTCACCGATGAGGAAACAACGACCCTTTGCCATCAACTCTTCAAGAAAAAGCAGGTGTCGAAATGAGTATACTTGCCGTATATAATATTAAAGGTGGCGTCGGGAAAACCGCCACCTCTGTTAACCTGGCGTACCTGGCCTCGATTCAGCGAAAGACCCTGCTCATTGATATGGATCCACAGGGATCGGCTTCCTACTACTTCCGTATCCGTTCACCGGAAAAATTTGGCACCAAGAAACTGCTCAAAGGCGGCAAACATATAGAAAGAAATATTCGGGGGACTGATTTTCCCAATCTGGATATGCTGCCCGCCGATTTCTCTTACCGCAATATCGATATAGCGCTGGACGACTGCAAAAAATCCCAGACTCGGGTCAAAAAAATTTTGGAACCCTTAGAAGAGGAGTATGAGCAGATAATCCTTGACTGCCCCCCGAATCTGACACTGCTTTCTGAGAATATTTTCTATGCAGCCGACCAGATTCTGGTCCCTGCTATACCCACCACACTTTCCATCCTCTCTTCGGAGCAACTCTACGCCTTTTTGGATGAAATTGGTCTTGGCCACGATAAAGTACGTATCTTTTTCTCCATGGTTGAGAAGCGCAAGCGGCTGCACACCGAGGTTATCCAGTCCATGCAGGGGAAGCCAGGTGTGCTGACTTCCAGCATACCGTATTTGACCGATGTTGAACGGATGGGGGTTTACCGCATGCCTGTTACCGCGAGCCATCCCAATGCAACAGCCTCAAGAGCCTATCAGCAACTCTGGGACGAAATTCAGGACGACGTACAGGCACAATGAAACGGCTGCTTATCTGTCGTCATGCCAAATCAAGCTGGAAGGACCGGAGTGTAAACGACTTTGACCGGCCCTTGAACAAACGAGGCAAGCACGATGCGCCAATCATAGGGCAGCGTCTACGTATTCATGGTCTGGTGCCTGATCTGATTCTTTCAAGCCCGGCCCAGCGAGCCCTAACCACTGCCCTGACCTATGCGCAGGAACTCGGGTATCCGCAGGAGAAAATAGCCACCAACCAAAGTCAATACGCAGCAAGTGTTGCCCGTTTACTCGCGCTCATCCAGGAAACCGAGGCCTCGGTGGTCACCCTGATGATGGTGGGGCACAATCCGGAAAGCACCATGCTTGCCAACTTCCTTTCAGGATTACGTATCGAAAACATCCCCACCTCGGGTGTTGTCGCTCTGGAGTTTGCAATCCAGTCGTGGAAAGAGATTCAGGGGGCAGAGGGACGTCTTCTGGAGTTTGAATATCCTAAAAAGCAATCCACAGTGTAAGAATCATCCAATTATGCCAGTGAAACCCACAGGGCAGGTGCCGAACTGTATGCTCTGTAAACATTTTTTCATCACCTATGAACCAGCACGTCCTCGAGGTTGTCGAGCCTACGGGTTTAAAAGCAGTGCCATGCCCTCACAGGTCGTTCTCTCCAGCTCGGGTTCTCCCTGTCAATTTTTTACCCCCCGATCCAAAAACTGAATATGAAGCTCTCTGCCTTTGGTGAAAAATTCTCCGCAGGTGCCGGTATCCTTTCGCTCATGGATGACCTGGGGCGTGCCGTGGCTGATCCCCAAGCGATTTTGATGGGGGGAGGAAACCCTGGGTATATAGAAGAGATAGGGAAGGTCATGCGGCAACGATTGCAGACCATGATCGATGATGAGCAAATTTTTAAAAAGCTCATTGGATTGTATGATCCCCCACAGGGGGATTCCGGTTTTTGCCGTGCTTTGGCACAGCTGCTGCGTGAGCAGTATGGCTGGCCCATCACAGAGGAGAACATTTGCCTCACCAGTGGCAGCCAATCTGCTTTTTTTCTGTTGTTCAATCTTTTTGGTGGCAAAACAAGCACAGGTGAGTACCGAAAAATACTGCTGCCCATGGCGCCTGAATACATTGGCTATGCCGATTT
Organism: Desulfobulbus rhabdoformis; assembly: GCF_016919065.1. GTDB lineage: Bacteria > Desulfobacterota > Desulfobulbia > Desulfobulbales > Desulfobulbaceae > Desulfobulbus > Desulfobulbus rhabdoformis. The sequence goes on from NZ_JAFFQA010000006.1 coordinate 17,080, forward strand.
AGGAGTTGAAGAAGATCTTTTCACCTCGGTACGACCAAAGATCGAAGAGATAGACGAACATACTTTCAAGTATCGAGTCGATTTCGACGAAATTGAGATTGGTCCGGATATTGGTGCTCTTTGCGTATCAAGGCCAACAAACCCCACTGGAAATGTACTAACCGATGCGGAAATTGATGAACTCTCCCACCTCGCCACCCTGCATGATATTCCTTTAATCATTGATAATGCCTACGGGCTCCCCTTTCCCTCAATGATGTACACCGAGGCAAAGCCGGTCTGGAATGAGCAACTCATCCTCTGCATGTCGCTCTCAAAATTTGGCCTGCCTGCTGCCCGCACAGGAATCATTATAGCCGACAAAGAGATCATCCGTCGGGTTGCCAGTGCCAATGCAGTTATCAACCTGTCCACGGCAAGCTTTGGAGCCATGTTGGCAACTGAGATTGTCGCCAGCGGAAAGATTATTCAACTCTCCCAGGAGATCGTCCGCCCCTTCTATCAGAAGAAGATGGAATGGACACGCAAGTGTATAGCCAATGAATTTTATAACTTTCCGTATAAAATTCATGTGGCCGAGGGAGCAATGTTCCTCTGGGCCTGGTTTCCCGGGCTTCCGATTACCAGTCGCCAGCTTTATGAACGGTTGAAAGAGCGCGGGGTCGTCGTGGTCTCCGGAGATTATTTTTTCCCAGGATTAGAACCAGGCTGGCAACACACCCAGGAGTGTCTGCGGATTACTTATGCCCAGGATGATGCGTCCCTTGCCCGAGGCATCCGTCTCATTGGCGACGAACTCCGGGCTGTGTATGCCCAAACTCAAATGAACTCATACCCCCTGAAAGAACAATTTCTTCAATAAACGGAGAGGCTGTGATGATGTGGCAATATCAAACGGTCCTGTTTGAATTTTCCAAGAATGGACTTCTTGGTGATCGCTATATGGATGATGAGGAAATTGAAAAAACGCTCAATACCCTCGGACGAGAAGGTTGGGAACTGGTCAATGTTTCCCTGCTTGAAGATGGGCTGCTTGCCATTTTAAAGCAGCCGCTCGCTGGCCAGCCAGGCCCCTCCATTCAGGAAGAATCCTCCAGGGAGCCAGCAGAGTCGGGCCCTCTTGTTGGTTTTTCGAGCCAATCTTCCGAGACGTCGATTCCTCAAGAAACACCCACGTATGCCAAGCACCCTGAGCACTTGAAGAGCGCAGAACATTCGCTGTCCAAGCCCCAACAACAGGATGATGATCTTGTTGGAGGTATTCGTATTTCCTGAAAAGATGGAGGCTGACGGGTGGGCTTACGTGCCGATGGTGAAACTGAACAGTACAATATTTTTTTTGAAATTTCGTCAAATTAGACTGATAGCTTCTTCTGTAACCAACCGCTGCCACGGATTCAGGGTAGCTTAAGGTGAGCTGATTCATACAATGGCCCTCTACATTCTGAAACGACTTCTTTTGATGATCCCTACGCTGATAGGGGTGATGCTTCTGACTTTTATTGTCACCCAATTTGTGCCTGGCGGACCGGTTGAGCGGATGATGGCCCAGCTCAGTGGGTATGGGGCAGGGAAGGAGGCAGCAGGCAGTACCAGCCTTTATCAGGGAAACAAGGGGCTTGATCAGGAGCGGGTTGCCCAACTGAAAAAACTGTATGGGTTTGACAAACCTCCGGTACAGCGTTTCATCGAGATGATGCGCAGTTACCTGGCCTTTGATTTTGGTCAGTCCTACTATCACCACATGAGTGTGGTGGAACTGGTCGTCTCCAAGCTCCCTGTGTCCATGTCGCTTGGACTGTGGAGTTTTCTCATTGTCTATTCTGTCTGTATTCCTCTGGGCATAGCGAAGGCCGTGCGGGATGGTTCCACCTTTGATGTAATCTCCAGTACGGCTATTCTTATCGGCTATGCTATCCCCGGCTTTGTCCTTGGTATCGTTTTGATCGTGCTTTTTGGTGGAGGGAGTTTTTTTAATGTCTTTCCCCTGCGGGGGCTCGTCTCGGATAACTGGCAGGAACTCAGCCTTGGGGCTAAAATTCTTGATTACCTCTGGCATATGATCCTGCCTATTATAGCCTCGACTGTGGGGAGCCTGGCCGTCATGACCCTTTTGACCAAGAATTCGTTTCTTGAAGAAATTCGCAAACAGTATGTGGTGACAGCCCGGGCAAAAGGGCTTGAGGAAAGGCAGGTTCTTTACAAGCATGTTTTTCGCAATGCCATTATCCCTATTATAACGGGATTTCCCGGCAGCTTTATAACCGCCTTCTTTACGGGCAGCCTTTTGATAGAAACAATCTTTTCTCTGGATGGTATGGGGCTTTTGGCTTACGAGTCTGTTATGAATCGCGATTATCCGGTCGTGTTGGGAACACTCTATTTTTTCACCCTTATCGGATTGATATCGAGACTCTTATCAGATCTTTCCTACGTGCTCGTCGACCCGCGAATCAGTTTTGAGGGGCATCAGTGATGAGGGCAGCACGAGCGGGAAAGGGGACAAGCCTGGCGCGCAGTAGGTGGAAACGATTCAAAAAAAATCGGCGGGGCTATTACTCTCTTATTCTTTTTCTTATTCTTTTCGGACTCAGTCTTTTTGCTGAGCTGCTCAGTAATGATACACCGCTCTATATTCATTACCAGGGGGCTTCGTATTTCCCATTGCTGAAAATGTACCCAGAGACAACCTTCGGTGGAATATTCGAGACTGAGGCTGATTACCGCGACCCATTTATCCTGGATCGGTTGCATCAAAAGGGCAATTTCGTTCTTTTTCCACCCAACCCCCATAGTTTTAACTCAATCAATCTGAACCTCGATCGACCAGTCCCATCACCTCCCTCAGGAGAAAATTTTCTCGGCACAGATGACCGTGGTCGGGATGTACTTGCGCGGTTGATCTATGGATTCAGGTTGAGTGTGCTTTTTGGCGCAGCGTTGACTGCCGTTGGTACCCTGCTTGGAATCATGGCAGGATCGGTACAGGGATTTTTTGGTGGGAAGACGGATCTTGTTTTTCAGCGCTTTATCGAGTTGTGGGGCTCCATGCCCGAACTCTATCTGCTTATTATCTTTGCTTCGATCTTCAAGCCCTCCATGCTGTTGTTGTTAATCCTGCTTTCCCTCTTTGGCTGGATGGGACTTTCTGATTATGTGCGCGCCGAATTTCTTAAGGGCAGAAATATGGAGTACGTCAAGGCGGCCAAGGCCCTTGGGGTGAATAATTTCACCATTATGTATCGGCACCTGCTGCCTAATTCCATGACGCCGGTCATTACCTTCCTCCCCTTTCGCATGTCGGGTTCCATTCTGGCTCTGACGAGCCTTGATTTTCTTGGTCTGGGGGTTCCCCCATCAACGCCAAGTCTCGGGGAGTTGCTCGCCCAGGGGAAAGCAAATATTGATGCTTGGTGGCTCTCTCTTTCCACCTTTGTGGTTCTGGTGGGAACTCTGGTCCTACTCATCTTTATTGGAGAGGCACTTCGCGAGGCCTTTGACCCCAGGAAATAAGCAGAACCCTCAAGGATCCATGGAGGAGCCGCACCCCTCCGTGTCACCTGTTCAAGATAAAAGGGTGTCTTGAATAATTAGATTTTTCAAGCAAGGTCAAGGCATGCTTAAAATTTTACCGCAGGCATATGATTGATATTCCGAGGATAAAATTTTAAGCATAACGCCGAGATTGGAAGAAAAAGCAATTATTCAAGATTCCCAAAAAAAGAGCGGGTCCATATTTGAACCCGCTCTTAGGTGTATACACTCTATTGGTTTGCTTTCCCTGAACGGGAAGATCTACTCAGTGATGATGCTCTAAATGGTGACGAACCATGGCAAACTCATCATTTATATACTGTTTGAGCTGCGCCAATTCAAAATAGAGTTCCTTGGCACTGTACTGTACTTCCTGCGCTTCATTTTCTTCGGCAACAGCAGGGACACGAGGCATGAACTTGGCTGCATCCTGCATCCAGCGATTAAAACGCGAGATTGCGGTGGTCAAAGTCTTGGCAGAGACCTCCTTGCCCATCAACTGCTCGTACAGATAATTGACCAGTTTTTCGGTGTCGGCCGCACTCTTGGCCGGAAGCCTGGAGAGCATGGTCACCACGGACTGCAACAGCTCAGCTAACGATGTGTGTTCCGCAGAAGGACTGGTTTTCTGTAGCGAGGCAAGCAGTTCTTCGGCCTGGGTGAGTTTTTCCCGATCAAGGGCTCGAACAGCCGCTGGCAGGAGCGCACCGAGGGTCGCCACCTCTCCTTCAAAATCAGAGGACTCGGAGGATTCTTCCGCTGTGGCCTCGTCAAGAGTGGCCTCCAGTGCTTCGGTCAGTACGTCTGGCTCGATTTCCTCTGTGGCCTCAACATCTGTCCCTGGTTCGGTCGTCTCAAAGAAGGCATCCAGTGCTCCGGAGAGTTCGCTGCTCTCCTCGGCAGGCGTACTGCTCTCAAGAGAAGCTGGCGCAGACTCTGCTTCCGACGCTTCCTCGGTTTCGTTAAGCGCAGGGGCAATATCGGTTTGCTCGGCAACTTCTTCAGACTCATCGCCAAAGAAAAAGTCGAGTTTTTCTTCGATCTCATCAAGAGGTGATGCACTTAAAGAGGCCACAGTATCTTCTTCAGAGAATCCAGAGTCTTCATTACTGTCGGCCAAAGCTGCTATCGGGCCGGTTTGTTCGTCAAAAAAGAGTGAATTTTCGTTTTCTTCAGCCTCCTGGCCTGTGCTGGTTTCCTCTGGCGCCTCTTTATCGGCATCAAGAAAGAAACTGTCAAGCTTGCCATCTATATCAAGGGTGATCTCCTCGAGCTCAGGTGTCTGCTCAGCGGTCTCGTCTTCCAATGAAAACTCAACGTCTGCTAAAGCAGCAATCGGCTCTGCACCGGAGTTGGCTTCAGATAAAGATGCAACAGCTTGTTTCTCTGCATTTTTTTCATCGTCGTTTGTGGCTTCATCATCTGCAAAAAGAAAATCAAGCTGCGTTGCCAGGTCCTCATCGGCCTCTTGAGACTCACCTTCTGCCGTATTACTGTAACCTGACACTTCTTCGCTATCGGACAGGGCGGGTGCAAGCCCACGTTTTGAACTCAGTTGAGCCCCAATGAGATCATCGGCAAGTTCGTCGTCAACAGGGTGAATGGCATCCGGGGGAAGGATTTCATCTGGATATTGCTCATCTGCAGTTTCCATGGCTGGCTTGGACTCCAAACCAAAGATTGAGTCAAGTTCGTCACCAAGAGAAATCTCTTCATCAGCAGTCTCGGCTTCGGGTTCTGCTGACACATGGGGGGCGGCCTGAGGAGAAAGCTCGACAGCTTCCTCCGGCTCTACTTCCGGCACCTCTGTGATCGGACTACTGATTTCATCGACTACACCGGCAATCATTTCCTCATCAATGTTTTGTCCAGAGCTCGGTGCTGCGATTTCCATTTTTAGATTGTTGAGCCTGTTAATACATCCCACCAGTAATTCTTGGGTCTCAGAATCAGAGGCTTGCTCATCTGAGGCGACTTTTTCAAGCGCCTCATTAAATGAGTGAAGCAGTGTAAAGGCATCAGGGTGTGAGTTGGCTCGTTCTTCAGCAATATAGTCTCCAAGAGCCTGTAACCCTTGAAGGAGTACAGTTCCTGCTTTTTTATCGGCCAGATTTTTCTGGCAGGCTTCAAGATGGGTGTTGAATTGCAGTAAACTTTCATTGGTCACCTCCCAATCAAGTCCAAGTATGGCCGCCTTGAGCAACTGAGTAGCTTGAGGTGTCTCTGGATGAACAGGGACGGTGGCTTGGTCGTCATGGGCAGGGATGATGGCAATCTCTTCCTCGGATCCAGACTCGGCGAGGTCGCTTTGAGTAATCTGGTACTGGAGGATTTTAAATTTGCGAACATCGCCTTTGAGTAACTGGGTTATCTGATCTCCAGTTATGTCGGGCGATGAAATAATTTTTTCAAAATTATAGAAAAAGGTGAGCAGGAGTTTTATGGAGTTCGGGTGAGCATAGGCGCCTTTTGTCTGGATGTAGTTACCAATTTTCGCTAACCCTTGAAGATAGACCTCCGCAACCTTATCTCCCTCCCACATGGGGCCGAGGGAATCGACTTCATCGGAGAGCTCTTGGAGTATCTCGTCGTTAATTTCCCAGTCCAGTGAAAGAATGATCGATTTAAGTCGAGTCAGTGGTGAAGATTCCTCACTGCTAAACTCAAAAAGATCGACATCCTGAGTATCAAACGACTCATTGGCAAAGAGTGTCAGGTCTTCGAAATCTTCAGACTGGGTATAATTTTCACGTTGCGAATTTTTCATCCTACCGGCTCGGGTCTGGTGGCTTTGGTGGGGTCCACTACATAAGTTTTTTCTGAATAGAGATAACAGTTGAAGATATTATCTTTTTCAATGTTTCTGGGACATTATAACCAGTAAGGGCGCTGCCTTCAAAGTACGGAACCTTCAGTTTGCTGTTCAGGTCTTTTTCCAGGACAGATGTCGGCAGGATAGGGATTCCCTGGTTACGAAGATCGACCTTGTTATACTGAAGGACCAGCGGAATTTTAAAGATGGATTCTTTATACCCCTGCAAGTTTTCGTGCAGTTGGTTGAGTGAGCGAATATTCTTCTCCCGCATCTGTTCTTGAGCATCGGCTACAAAAACAATGCCGTCAACGCCCTTAAGAACCAGTTTTCGAGTTGCGTTATACTTAACCTGACCTGGTACGGTATACAGCTGAATCTTAAGCTCGTAGCCTTTGATCTGTCCCATATTAAAGGGGAGGAAATCAAAGAAAAGGGTGCGATCACCGTGGGTTTTCAAACTCACCATTTCAGATTGGATCTGTTTGGAAAACTTACGATTAATATATTCAAGGTTGGTGGTTTTGCCACCACGTCCAGGACCGTAATAGACAATTTTGACCTGAACGATTTTTTCCCTAAGGTTTATAAAACTCACGACGCTCTCCTGCTGGTAAAAGCGTTAGATACACTACAAAGCAACAGGTCTAATTTCTGGACCAGATCTTCTTGATACGTTCGATGGCCTCAACAACGTTCAGCCTTAAAAAACCAAGGGAAATCCCTTTACCAAACATCGTGATGAGCAGGAGTTCATCATCGATTTTAGAAAAGTGAATATTGCATTCAGAGCCTTTGTGGAACAGGAGTGAAAATTCCTGCTCACCAACCAGCTTGGCCATGGCATCGACGGTAGCGAAGTTACCTGCTGCCAGAGCAGCAAAGGAGTAAACATCGTACTTGGAGGTTCCATTATCTTTTGCCGTAATAATGTTGCCAGCCATATCAATGATGATAACGCAATCAACACCAATTTTGATGAGCTTTTCAGTCAGGATTTCATCTATTTTTTCAAGCTGTTCCTGGCTAACAACTCCATAATTCATATGCTACCTCGTTACCTGGTCAGTATGTTGTTAAGAAGAGTGAGAGTGCATTCGTAGGGAAATCTTGGAAAGAATGTTTTTTAGTCTTGCACCGTATGTGGGATCCGGAAAAACATGCAAGATCCCTTTTAATTATTCGATTTCTTATCCGTCAGATAAAAAATAATTTTTCTCAAGTGAGAGCTATGCTTTGCTCGGAATGATAAGAGAAACGTTGTAATTCTAGCCAGTTCGAGCTCGTTGCCTCCTGTGATTCTTGAAGGTGAGGCGAGCTAAAACAATGAAACACACTGAATCGATTCAATAATATGCTATCTGCCCCTGGCATGTAAAGCGAAACAAAATTCAGGATGCATTTACCTGTTCAGTTGACGAGAAAAAGATGCAATGTGCGAATCCTTGAGTGCCTTGACTCTCGATTTTCTGCAATCAGATCTCGGAAAACAAACAATATATGCAAGGCAATATAGCCGTCGTATCAAAGCGTTGAAATCCTGCTATCAGGATTGTTTTCGGCGACTGCGTCGCCAAATCGCGGTGCTGATTCCCTCAAACCCCGCGATTGCACATCAGCCGAAATGAAGAGGAAAAAGGTGTTCCCCTCCTTGGCTGGAACCTGGTATTTGGCTGAGTGCCGCTACTGGCAGAGTCGCTGAGAGCCATTGATAGCCCTGGAAACTTGTTCAAGTATCAGGAGTATACGTCAGATGGGAAATTATATGAAGGGGTTTTTGGAGGAAAAATATTTCTCTCCTACGCTCAAAAAAGCGTTGGCTCAAGGGGCTTCCTGTGAGTCAGCGGCCTTGTAAACAGATTCAAATCCTGAACAGGTAAGCCAAGGTCTACACGCCTGACACCGTGAGGGAATCTTGAATGATTCCTGAATCCGTGACGGCGGATGGTCTCTGAATAACATATTCAGTTGATAATGCAGAAATTTTCAAACTAATTTATTTGCTATTCAGTTTCACCCACCGCCCTTTGGGGTATCCATTAGTACGCCACCTTCACTGTTCGTAACAAGCCGATAAAGTATACTTTAATCGACATGTCACAAACAGCGAAGCTGACACACCAATGAATGCTCACGGATCCAGGTGATTGTTTTTTCTGCCAATCTTGAGGGTGTCTTGAATAATTAGATTTTTCAATCAAGGCCAAGGATTGCGCAAAATTTTACCGCAGGCATATGTGTGATATTCCGAGGATAAAATTTTAAGCATGACGCCGGGATTGGCAGAAAAAGCAATTATTCAAGATTCCCTTGATTGTAAAGTCTAACTATCCAAGACACCCTCAGGCCTCCGTTTCCCCTTTATTGTTCACAATCATGGCGATATCCGCCCTGGATATGGTTTCCTTATCAAGGAGGGCCTGGGTCAGGGCGTCAAGTTCCGAGCGGTGGGCGACAAGAATTTCTCGCGCATGGTCATAGGCTGATTGAACAAGTTTTTTTACTTCCGTGTCTAAAAGGACGGCTGTCTGTTCACTGATGATTACCTGTTGCCCATGGGGCGGGCTTGCCGCGGGAAAGGTGAGTGGTCCGACAGTGGGACTCATGCCCCATTCGCAAACCATTTTTCTGGCGATATCTGAGACGCGTTCAATATCATTACCTGCGCCTGTGGTCATCTGGTCAAAAACGATTTCCTCGGCAATGCGGCCCCCAAGAAGCGTGCAGAGGGTGTTGAACAGGTAGACTTGATCGTGGGAGTTTCGTTCTTCTTCTGGGAGCTGCATGGTGAGCCCCAGAGCACGACCACGGGGGATGATCGTTACCTTGTGAACCGGATCAGCTCCGGGGAGCATCCAGGCGACCAGTGCATGCCCGGCCTCATGGCAGGCAGTGGTTCGTTTCTCCCGTTCGGTAATGATCATGCTTCTGCGCTCGGCCCCCATCATTACTTTGTCTTTGGCGGCTTCCAGGAGATCCATGTCGATTTGCTCCTTCTTCTGTCGAGCCATGAGCAGGGCAGCTTCATTGATTAAGCTGGCAAGTTGGGCGCCGGAAAAACCAGGTGTGCCTTTTGCTATGACCTCCCAGGCAACCTCGGGAGAGATCTTCGCGTTGCGGGCATGCACCTGGAGAATCTTTTGACGGCCCCCCACATCCGGAAGCGGCACCATAACCTGGCGGTCAAAACGGCCGGGACGCAGTAGAGCAGGGTCAAGAATATCCTGGCGATTGGTTGCGGCAATAATAATGACATGGTCGTTTGCTTCAAACCCATCCATTTCAACCAGGAGTTGGTTGAGGGTCTGCTCACGCTCATCGTTTCCGCCAGAGCCAGCTCCAGAGCTGCGATGTCGCCCAACGGCGTCGATTTCGTCGATAAAAATGATACAGGGCGCTTTCTTTTTCCCCTCGTTAAAAAGATCCCGAACGCGTGAGGCGCCAATGCCCACGTACATTTCCACAAAGTTTGAGCCGCTTATAGAGAAGAAAGGTACGCCGGCTTCACCTGCAATGGCCTTGGCAAGCAGGGTCTTTCCTGTCCCAGGTTCACCGTAGAGAAGGACTCCCGTGGGGATTTTTGCCCCCGCCTGAACAAAGTGATCTGGGTTTTTTAAAAATTCAACAACTTCCTCAATCTCTTCTTTGGCCTCGTCAATCCCCGCCACATCCGTCAGGCGTACTTTGGATTCTTCAGGATTGATCAACCGTGCGCGAGATTTACCAAAGGCCATGGCTCGGCCACCGCCCTGACCACCTTTTTTTTGAAAGAAAAAAAACCACACCAACCCCAGGATAAGCACCGGCCCCCAAATAAGCAGGGCTTGCAAGTACCATGGCGGTTCACCTGTTTCTTCTGCAAGGATGCTTACCTCTTTTTTGAGTAAATGGGGTAAGGCCGCACTCGTAAGCGGTACGACGGTTTTAAATTTTTCACCGTTTGAAGTGTCCCAATAAATGACATTACTTTTCATCCGAACCTTGGAGAGGTGTCCGGACTCAACCTTTTTAAGAAAGTCTGTGTAAGGGACACGGTGATACCGTTCAGGGGCTTTGTTGCAGTAGTTAAAGAGAAATAACGCGGCAAGGGCAATAATCAGCCAAAGTGAGAGATTCTTGTAGAATTTCTGCACAGCATTCTCCTGAAATGGTGGTTGATGAAATAAGGGGATCCTTTGGGCAAAATCCCTGTCAGATTTAAATGGGGTAGCGTTGCAGGCGCAGAATAAGCCCTCCCTGCAATTTGCAGCTACCATAAAAAAGACGAAAGGTAAAGTCGGAAGGAAAAAGAAGGGTTCCCCTTCAAGGCCGCCACCTTGAAGGGGAGGGGGGAAGCCCGCTCGTTTTCTGAAATAATGCGAGTGGCTATGTATAACCATGCATTATCTGTTCCACTCTCAATAGAGAGCTTTCAGGCGCAAAGCGAAGCTAACTCTATAATATTTTGTAAGTTATTGATGTAATCACCTTGGCGAGAAATAAAACAGGTTGAAGTGAAAATTTATACTGGGATCAATTTGCGCCTAGCCGCACAGGGCTGATGTGGCGAATTGAGTCATTGCTTAGAGATATGGCGTGTTGCTCCTGAATCATGTGATTTTGTTATTTTTGCCCATGTTTTCAGAAGATTGGTGTTTTACTTGTCAGTAAAAAAGGAGGAAATAGTAATTTCAACGAAACTTTGAAAATGTATTTTGGGCTAATTATGATCAGCTAATTTATAACTTTTCTTACAATTACCGTTCGATTTTCTTGACAGGGGGTGCAAGGCAGGATAGACAGTAGCGCATTGGTAATCGATTACCCCCTTAAAAAAAGTGCTGGGCTTATCGCCCAAAGGAGGTGCTGTCTTGTGATGAGATCATCAAGGTTTGTATCCGCCAATACACCTTGATGAGATAATTGCCGTCCCCGATTCCCTGAGTTTGAAGTGCGGTCGCCTCATCCCCACCAATATGCATGGCGATCTTACTTGCACTCGGAGATTGCGGAAGATGTCAAGACTGCCCCAGGTATGGGGCTAGGAGAAGAAAAATGGAAGCCATAGTATTTTTCGTTGTCTGGTTGGGTGGTGCTGTTCTCCATACACTGTTCGATCTGAGAATCAAACCGGTTCTTCAGGCGGTCAGAGAAGAGAGTGACTTACCCTGATACCCTTGAATCTGTGGGGTGTCTTGAATAATTAGATTTTTCAATCAAGGCCAAGGATTGCGCAAAATTTTACCGCAGGCATATATGTGATATTCCGAGGATAAAATTTTAAGCCTGACGAGGTAAGCGCCAGACTCCGGGGGATTGGAAGAAAAAGCAATTATTCAAGATTCCCTGTGAGTATTCGCCGTCACAGATTCTGGTAAGAATCTTTAAACGTTTATCGAACAGCAAGCGGCTCTATGCCGTTTTGCACTGGAGGAAGCGCTATCATGGAGAATATAGCAGCTAAAGTGTTGCCCCAAGAAGGAGGGCTTGAAGGAAGTCGCTCCGGTATATACGACAAAACCATTGGCCTTTTAGGGCTGATAACACTTGTTGGTGTAGGATTTGGAGTACACGCATTTATAGCGGGGCATGAACATGTGTACGGGGTAACCCGTGAGGTCCCCTGGGGGCTCATGCTTGCCGCATATGTCTTTTTCGTTGTCACCTCGACCGGACTCTGTCTGGTCAGTTCCATCGGCCATGTTTTTGGTTATGAGTCGTTTAAACCCATTGCTAAACGTTCTGTTTATCTGGCTATTTCGACAATTGTCGCCGGATTTCTCGTCATTGCCTTCGAGATTGAAAATCCCTGGCGCATGGCTGTTTACAATGTCATTTCCCCGAATCTGACCTCAAATATTTGGTGGATGGGGACACTGTATGGCGCCTACCTCTTTTGCATGCTCATAGAGTTTGCCCTGCTCCAGGCCGGAAAACACAAAATTGCCGGTATGTGTGGTCTGCTGGGGGTAGTCGCCGGTGTTGCCGCCCATTCCAACCTGGGGGCGGTTTTTGGACTGCTCAATGGCCGCGAGTTCTGGCATGGCCCCTATATGCCCATTTATTTCATCACCTCCGCCATGATGTCCGGTTGCGCTACAGTCATCTTTTTTCACTGGCTCGGCTATAAAATTAATGGCTGGAAAATGAGCGATAAACTTCAGGAATCCCTACGCTCCGTAGCCAAACTTGGAGCTTTGCTCTATCTGGTCATCATGTTTTTTACCACCTGGAAACTGATTTCCGGTATTGCTGGCCATCCTCCGGGAAAATATGAAGCTATCATGTCGCTTGTCTCCGGTCCCTATGCCAAGAATTTCTGGATTGGTGAAGTTGGCCTCGGTCTGGCGCTGCCATTTCTGATCATTCTTGCCGTGCGCGCAAAAAACCTGACAGCCATGGCAATTGGTTCCCTTGCCTCCATTATCGGAATCTTTGTCATGCGTTACGACCTGGTTATTGTGGGACAGATTATCCCTGGTTTTCACAAAATGGACATCGTGGACCTGCCCCATATTCTTCCGTACTCTCCCACCTTGCATGAGTGGGTGATCACTCTGTCTGGCTTTGCCTTCTGCGGTATTTTGTTCATGATGGGCGAGCGGTTGTTTCGCGGCCATCTGTCTGAAGATCATTAATGATATCCGTGTCGCACAGCAGGGGGACTCTTCAAGGTGCAGGCCTCCTGTTCCGGCACCCCGTTGAGACAGGAGGCCGGTATGGCAAGAAAGAAAACCGAGATTCAGGTAATTCGCTCCGATGTGCCCATATACCCTATCGGAGTTGCCGCTAAATTGGTCAATGTTCACCCGAGAACTCTGCGAATTTATGAGCAGGAAGGATTGATCCAGCCCGCTATGATAGGGAATCGGCGAATGTTTTCAGCCGATGATATTCAATGGATAACATGTCTGCGAACGTTTATTCACGAAGAGGGGATTTCCATTCCAGGGCTGAAAAAGCTTCTGGAATACATTCCCTGCTGGGAAGTGGCTGACTGCCCGCATGATGTGTGTTCCCAATGCTCAGCTCGGGTCGATCGCTGCGTCCCCAAGACACTGCATAGGGTAGGGGATGAAGAGGCTCGCATCGAGGCTAAGAACAGTGATGTTGCCAAACGCAAGAAGGCCGCGATCAAAAAAAAGCACCGATCCTCTGGCTGAAAGAGAGACGAGACCAACAAAAAGAAATTTTTGTTGGGGTTGTTTAATAGAGAGCTTTCAGCAGAGTGCTGCCGCAGCCAGAGGAACGCGCAAGCAAGGCAAAAGGGCGCTGAGGGGGGCACCTTCAGCGCCCTTGTTGTTCGACATGACGGATTAACTGGCGATTGCAGCCGGATTGACGAGTTGATACCGCTCGATTTTTCGGCGAAGCGTATCCTTGGAAATCCCCAGTTCCCGGCAGGTGGCCATCTTACGCCATTTATTTCGATCAAGACTGAGGAGAATAGCCTGTTTTTCGATTTCTTCCAGGCTCTGCGGACCTGCCTGCCCGGAGCAAATTCCTTGGTCATCGAGTCCAGTAACAAAGGGTTCAGGAAGGTGTTGGGGCTGAATATAGCCGCCTTCACAGAGGATAAAGGAGTACTCTACAATATTTTCTAGTTCGCGAATGTTGCCGGGAAAATCGTAGCGCATCAAGAGAGAGAGTGCGCTGCTTGAGATCCCAACGATATCTTTTCCCTGTTGGGCCGCATATTTTTTTATAAAATGCTCAATGAGCAGGGGGATATCCTCCTTGCGGTCTTTAAGCGGTGGCAGGCTGATCTTAACCACATTCAGCCGATAGAAGAGATCGTCGCGAAAACTTCCCTCCTTGACCAGCGCCTGCAGGTCCCTATTTGTGGCGGTGATAATGCGCACATCGGCTTTCACCGGCTCATTTGAGCCCAAGGGCTCATAGACCTTCTCCTGGAGAACCCGCAATAGTTTAACCTGAACACTTCCGGGAATATCTCCAATTTCATCAAGAAAAAGCGTGCCGCCTTCTGCAGCGGCAAACCGCCCCTGCCTGTCTTTACGGGCATCGGTAAAAGCCCCGGCTTTGTAGCCAAAAAGTTCCGATTCAAGCAGGGTTTCGGGCAGGGCGGCGCAGTTGACAACCACAAAGGGTTTCTCCTTACGCTCACTGGCATTGTATAAGGCCCGTGCGACCAGTTCCTTACCTGTGCCGCTTTCACCGAGAATAAGGACCGTACTCGGGCTGCGTGCAATATCGGGCATGATGGAAAAAAGACGCTGCATGGCGACCGACTTCGAGATGATCGCATCAAAGTTGTATTTCTGATGCAGCTGCTGCCGCAGGGTCGTGATAGTGGTAAGATCGCGAAAAGTTTCCACGCCGCCAATTATATTCCCTTCGTGGTCGGTTAAAGGGGCGGCACTGATGCTGATGGGCACCTTACTGCCTTGAACATCACGAATAGTGATGGAGCGATTAGCTACGGGCGTCCCCTTGTACAAGCTCTCAGCGATAGCGCAATTTTTACCGCAAATGGAGGAGTGGAAAATATCCGAGCAGGATTTACCCATGGCGTCTTCCCGCGCCCAGCCTGTGATTTCCTCGGCAGCCCGATTGAAGGAGGTAATGCACCAGTTGCGATCAACAGTGAACACCCCATCGGCAATGGAATCAAGGATCAGGCTTTCTCGAATAGAGGAGGTGTTGTCACGAAAAGTTTCAATCCCACCGATAATATTGCCGAAATCGTCAAAGAGCGGTGCTGAGCTGATGGTGACCGGAATCGAGTCCCCATCTTTATTTTTGATAAAAATCGACTGATCCACATACATGGAGTTGCTGTCGATAGCCTTCAAGAGCATGCAGTCATCGCCACACAATGAGGAATGAAATATTTCACTGCAGGGCTTGCCAAGCACCTCCTCCTGTTTCCAGCCGGTGATTGACTCAGCAGCTCGGTTAAACGATGTGATTATTCGATTGCGATCAATGGTGAAAACCCCATCGGCAACCGAGGAGAGAATCAGGGCATTATTGAGACTGTCTGTACAGTCATGGAAGGTCTGCACCCCTCCAATGACGCTCCCTTTAAGGTCATACAGAGGATTTGATGTCAATGAGAGAGGAAAGAACCGGCCTTGTTTATTGGTCATAAAGACGGTTTGGCGGTTGAACGACTGCTCCTGTTCCACCGTCGAGCGAATCAGGCACCCGTTTTCGCAGAGCTCAGCTGGAAAGACTTCCTGGCATTTTTTCCCGAGTACATTTTCTGCGCTCCAACCGGTGATCTGCTCGGCTGATTTATTAAAAGATATGATCTCCAGATCCCTGTTGACCGTGAGTACCCCCTCCGCCAGCGAGTCCAGGAGTAATTGATTATAAAGGGGGGCGTTGTTTTCATCAATACTCACCAGAGCACAGGTAACAGCACCTTTGGGGCCGTAAATTGGGGTAATGGTCGCGAGCACCTCAATCGGGGTTGCGTTGGTATCTGGTAAGGAGAGTAGGGCGGGCAGGGTGTGCGCATCTTCCCACTGCTGCTGATCAAACAACTCTGAAATCTGGGCGACCTTCTCTTGAAAGTGCAGTATGTGCTCAAGCGGCACCTCCAAAAGTTCGGAGGAGCTACGAGCGGTCAGCCCCTCGGCGTTTTTATTGATGCCCTTGATCCGGCCGTAGGTATCAATGCAAATAAGGGAGAGTGCATTGTGGAACATTGTGGGGATTTGCGGAATATTTGAAGTCATCGCACCTGCACTTGAAAAAGGGCTAAAGTATTCACTCAATTGGACGGGCTGACAAAACTCTTCCCAAGGACCTGAAGGCTGAGAATGAGAACGGGTCTCTTCAATAGGTAACCATTATCGCCGACATGGGAAGAGGGCAAAAAGTACTGTTACTATACCATATATTTGAAAACTTGCTCTTCTCATGGTTTTGGGTTATGTTCGCTTGTTGCATTTTTGAATTAATGAGGAGCTATTCATTCTCGGCTGCCTTTTCTCATGCCATAACAACACATTGTAGCACTCGGTGCCGATGTCGTCTTCGTTACTATTATTCTGAGGGTGTGGAATGAACATTAATGAGTTGGAAAAGTTAAACAATGAAGGGGTGGAGCATCTGCCATCGCTGGAGCGCCGAACCTTTTTACGTGCCGGACTCGCCATCACCGGTTTGTTTATGGGTGGGACGATTCTGTCACTGACCTCTGCCCGTAATGCGCAAAGTGCCATGGGCCCCCTGCCTACCAAAGAGCAGTATCCGTACAGCCCTCATTATAGCATGGTCATGCGCCAGAACCTCTGCATCGACTGTGAACGCTGCATGGAGGCCTGTGTCAAAACCAATCATGTCCCTGAATATGGTTATCGGACCATCATTCTTGAGCGGACTCGTGACATCGCGCCCAAGGAGAAAGAAACTATCTTCATGCCCGTGCTCTGTAATCAGTGTAACGAGCCTCCCTGTGTTCGTGTCTGTCCGACCGTGGCCACCTATAAGGATAAAACCACGGGCATCGTTATGATGGACAGCAAAAAATGTATCGGCTGTAAAACCTGTATGGCAGCCTGTCCATATAATGCCCGCTATTTTAATGAAGAAATTCGAGCTGTTGACAAGTGTAACTTCTGCTTTGACACTCGACTCTCCAAAGGGATGAAAGATACTGCCTGTGTCGAGGCCTGTCCGGCCCATGTTCGTGTCTTTGGGGACCTCAGCGATCCGGAAAGTGAAGTGTATCAACTGATCCACAAACCCGAGACCACGGTCTGGGTACTGCGTCCAGAGACGGGCGCTCTGCCTAATGTCTTTTACATGAACGCTTAAGCCGTCAAAGGAGAAAGGATTATGAATGCAAAAGAAAATGGATCTGCACTCCTTGGCGCCTTACTTGCGGCAGGAATGTTGTGTTGTGCCAGCGCTCAAGCCACCGAACCGGCGGTCGATGTCCAGCCCCAGTTCGAATCGTATGGAGACACCAAGGTTATCGCGGTTGAACCGATTCGTGATATGTTCAGCCATAAATCGCACGTTGTCATCGCCGGTCTGAGCTGTGACAGTTGTCATCCTGATATTTTTGAACGTAAACGTGGGGCAGCCAAAGCCAATGGCGACTACAACATGGCCTCACTGGAAGAGGGCATGTACTGTGGCGCCTGCCACGACGGTGATATGGCCTTCAATACCACCGGACCGGAGACCTGTAAGGTCTGTCACGGCAGCGATATGAAGCAGCCTGACGAGGTCATCTTTAATGTTCCCGTAAAAACGGTTATTTTTAACCATAAAGAGCATGTTGAGATGGGGCTTGACTGTTCCAGTTGTCATGACCAGGCCTTTGAGATGCGTGTTGGAGCCGCTGAAGAGCAGCCTGAGAAATTCACCATGCAGGCGCTCTATGACGGCAAATACTGCGGTCTCTGCCATAATGGCTCCGACGCCTTTGCCTCCGACACTCGTTGCACCACCTGTCATATCGGCGTGAGTGGTTTTGAACGCCGCTTTGTATCCGAGGCCGAGGAAGACGAACACGGCCATTGATCCCTTCGCATTTCTTCTTCCGGGGCAGTTTTCTACTGCCCCGGAAGCTCTTTGCTTCCCCTTCTATCTATTGTCAAGAAAACCTGACAGTCCGTATTTATAGAAGTCGGCTCAACGTTGCTCTTGACTTCGTCCTTGCCCCCTCCTTGTTCATTTTCCTTACTCTTCTCCGGATGTTAGCTCCCGTTTTCATCTAGGGTTCCCCAAAAAAACAGCTAAAAACCGTCCTGCCTCTTACCGCTTTTACTATAAGTACTCCTCATGCAAGGCGTATTTTGCGTCCATGCTTCTGGCGTTAACTCTCAACATCCTAGAATAACAGAATAAATCAACGTGCCTTGGCTTGGCCTAACCAGGAGAGTTCTTTTTCTCATCGCTGCTACTTCCCCTTTTCATTGCCAGCTTTCAATAGCCCTTCTTTTACGAATAATTGTTGTATTTCGGTAAGATAGCACCTCTTCTCCTGCGATACAAGCAAGAGCGATTTTGGGCGCATATTGATTCTATGGTCCGTGGCCAATAGGGCGTATTTAGCGTCCTCTGTGTAATTAATCTATCAATAATGATGTTGCTAAAAACCTAAACATCATCTTTTGCACATGTAAAAATGCACACAACTTCAAAGCGTTGTTCAAGTAACCCTGAAAAAATGGTGGAAATCTACCGCTATGGCACATGGCTTGCGATATTGAAAGCAAGAAAAATGCTTCAACCAGCGAACAACGAACAGGGGATGACAATGAATACTTTACCACACAACCAGACCAAGCGTTTAGAGAACGATGGCGGTCGTTCTCTTGGCACCTGGGTTCGTTCCCACCTGGCCCAAATCGTCGAGTCTTTCTGGTTCTGTCTTACCTTTCTCCTTTTTCTCCTTCTTGGACCGTTTTCAGCCGTGGTGGTTCTCATCGGCCTGGGGTCCCTGGCAAGCGAAGAAAACAGGGCAAAAATGACTGAGCCGGCACGTTTATAATTTTTTCACACCTATCTGAACACGCAAGGAGGTACGTATCATGGCAAATGGGTTTTTACTGACAGCAACTGCTGAGCCGGAGGTCGCCAATCCTCTGGTGAAAACTTTGTCCGGTTTGTTTGGCATTATTCTGGTCGCCGGTGTCTGTGTAGGCTTGGCCGGATTTTTTGTTGGACATGAACACATCTTCAACAATACCCGTGAGGTGCCTTGGGGGCTACTGATTTCCACCTATGCCTTCTTTGCCATCACTTCCACCGGCCTGTGCCTGCTTGCCGCCATCAGCCATGTCTTTGGTGGCAATAAGCTGGCGCCTCTTGCCAACCGCATGGTCTGGGTATCCCTGATCACCATTCTCAGTGGTTTTGTCGTCATCGGCATGGAGATCGAAAGCCCTTGGCGAATGGCTATTTACAACGTCATCTCTCCTAATATTACCTCTAATATCTGGTGGATGGGTACGCTCTACGGTATGGCCCTTGGATTTATTCTCCTTGAGTTCTGGCTCATCCTCACCCGCCATTACACCATGGCGCTTGCACTCGGTATCCTTGGTGCCCTGGCCGAAGTCGCCGCCAACACCTGCCTTGGTGGTGTTTTTGCCACACTTGCAGCCCGTCCCTTCTGGTACGGTGCCCAGTTGCCGGTGTACTTTCTGGCCTGTGCCTTTCTTTCCGGTGCTGCTGCAGCAATCCTCTTTACCCACTACGCCTACGTTATTCGCGGCAAAAAGATGGATCAGCACATCTTTGACGGCGTTCAGGCCGCCGGTAAAGTTATGCTCTTGATGCTGATTCTGGTTGCGGTGGCCACTTTCTGGCGCATGGCCTCCTTCTATGTCGGTGGTGTTGATGACGGCAAACTTGCAGCCAATGCCCTTTACGCTGGCCCGCTCTCCTTTAACTTTTGGGTCCTCGAGGTTGGTGTCGGCCTGGCTGCACCTGCAGTGCTGATTTTAATCACTCGCTTGAAAAGTGTTGCCGCCATGTCCACCGCCGCTCTCATGGTTCTGGTTGGCATGTTTATCTCCCGACTCAATATGGTCACCGGCGGTCAGATCGTTCCTCAGTACCTGGGCTATGATAACCTGCCGACCTACCTCAACTATACCCCGTCCGGATTTGAGTGGTTGGTTGCGCTGGCCGGTATCGGATTCACCGGTCTTGCCTTTCTGCAGGGAGAGCGCTTTTTCGGAAAAAGCTTCTCTGATCATGAAGCCCACTAAGATCTGGCGCAGAGTATTTGACCGGCACGCCCCTGTGCCGGTCGTGGATTTCCGCAACGGGGGAAACAATGGTTGATGAACAAAAAGCGATATTCACCATCGGAGTTGCCGCACAGATGTTGGGTGTGCATCCCCGGACCTTGCGAATCTACGAAGAAGAAGGTTTGATTACCCCTATCCGCAAGGGAAAATGGCGCTACTACACCATGAACGATATCAAATGGATTGAATGCCTACGGGAGATGATCCACCAACATGGTGTCTCTATTGCTGCGGTGAAAAAGCTGCTGCAATACACCCCTTGCTGGAATATTACCGACTGCCCCTTTGAGAAGCGCAAGCAGTGTACCGCCTTTATGGCCAACGGTCTTGTTCCCAAGAAAATCGAAAAGAAAAAGGTGAAAAAATCCCAGGGGTCAGGTTCAAAGGCCGCCTGAATCTACCCCCGCAATTTTTCACAAAGCCCGTCACATCTTTGATGTGACGGGCTTTTTTTTTTGACCTGATTCCGTGAGTGTTGAGTTCGTCCCTCACAGGGGATGGAGGTAATGTATAGTTCAGCTTTACATTTACTGTACATTTAGCTAAAGTCATTCCCATGGAACGACGAATCATTCATCTCAATATTGCCGACTTCAGTGTGGCGGTGGAGCGGGTGATGGACAGCCGCCTTCGAACCAGGCCGTTGATCATTGCCCAGCCTTCGGCCCGCTCTCTGGTCTACGATATGAGCGATGAGGCATATGGCGCGGGGGTCCGGAAGGGAATGGCCCTGAGTCTGGCCCGCAAACGATGCCCCACAGCACATATTCTTCCCCCCAGGCTGGAGAAGTACCGCAAGGCTATGGATGCCTGCCTGCAACAGGTGCAGCCCTATACCCCCCTGGTGGAGCGTTCCAGTGATACAGGGCATTTCTATCTTGATGTCAGTGGAGTGGGGCGTCTTTTCGGTCCACCCCAGGATATCGGCCTTCGCCTGCGGCGCTCCATGCAAAAGTCCCTGGGGCTTGATCCCATATGGTCGGTAGCCCCCAACAAACTTTTGGCCAAGGTGGCCAGTCGTCTGGTTAAACCCCGGGGAGAATATATCCTCCAGGAGGCAGGCACCTCTTTTTTAGCCCCGCTGGCACTACGCATCCTGCCGGGAGTCAGTCAAAGAGATCAGCTTCGCCTGGCCCATGTCAATATCTGGCAGGTGGGGCAGGCAACCGCGTTGAGTGTCCACGAGTTAAGCCTGCTTCTTGGCCAACAGGCGCATTCCCTCTACCGGATCCTGCGAGGTATAGATACTTCGCCGGTTCTCCCTGGTGCATCCAGGCAACAGCGCAACACCTGGTACCACCATTTCAGCCCGGACAGTAACAGGGAAACGGTTATTCGAGCGGCCCTGTTGCAGCTTGTAACCCAAGCCGGAAGAACTCTGCGCAGTCGTGGCCTGGGGTGCCGCCAGGTTGGGATTACGGTCCAGTACACCGACGGGGTCCTGGTTAGCCGCCAAGGAAGCGTGTCCCAACCGCTTGATGAAGAAAAAGAGCTGCAACACCTGGCGGCAACCGTACTCTACCGGGCCTGGAGGCGACGGGTTCGTCTGCGTTGTCTCTCGTTCACCGTAGGCAAGCTACAACACCCTGTACAACAGCTCTCCCTCTTGGCTCACGCCCCCCAGTCGCTTGCTGTCCGGGAGCGTGACCGCAGCCTGAGTCGGGCCTTGGATGCGATCCATTTTCGCTGCGGCACAGACAAAATCATGCGGGGCACACAGCTGCTTGCCCGTCCTTCGATTTGAAAACATGGGCTTTCGAATTTGTTTAAAAAAGTTTGTGTTATTCGTATGATACGTTGTTCCATGACCACGTTTTTTTTCTCCCTCCTGCCATGATCGCCCTTGGTCTTCATTCCTCCTATTCCCTGATGCAGGGGACCGCCAGCCCTCAGGCTCTCTGTCGCTACGCCAAGGCCCAGGGATATAGCACCCTGGGGATGACCGACTGTAACAACCTGTATGGCCTTTGGAGGTTTCTTGAAGGCTGCCGTGAAGAAGGCCTGCGGCCCATCATCGGCGCAGAGTTGAGCACCGGCGATCATCAGCGTCTCTTTGCTCTGGTCAAAGACACTGTAGGGTTTAGCAACCTTTGTCAGCTGCTCAGCAAATGCCACCAGCACCCTCAATTCTGCCTCAAAACCGCCTTGGAGACGCATCACCAGGGGGTAGTCCTGTTGGCCACCGACAACTCCATGCTGCGTTTTGGCCGGGAGATTGAGGCCGATATACTGGCTGGTCTGGTGGCAGCTCCCACCCAGCATAACTCCGCCCTCCGTCTCCAGGCCAAAAAACTTGGATTGGGCTGCATCGCCCTCCAGGACAGTTATTTCCTCAACGCCAGGGATGAACCCCTGCACCGGCTTGTTCGTGCCATTGAACTCAACACCTCCTTTGAACGGGTGCCTGCGGACAGCTGGAAACCAAAAGGCATGCTGCCCTCGGCAACGGCCTGGAAAGAGCGATTTGCCATTTGGCCGGAATCACTGCGTGCGGCCCTGGATGTTGCCGAACGCTGCAGTTTGACAACTCCCTACCAGGGGCTGATTATGCCTCCCTGGTCGGGGCAGGACGCTCTGGGTGAGTTACGACAACGTGCTTTTGCCGGTGCCGGAAGACGGTACGGGCAACCATTGCCTCCCGAGGTAAACAAACGCCTGGAACACGAACTCAGCGTGATTGAATCCATGGGGTTTTCCACCTATTTCCTGGTCGTGCATGATATAGTCGGGCCGGTAGCCCGTACCTGCGGTCGTGGCTCCGGTGCGGCTTCGCTTGTGGCCTACTGCCTGCACATCACCAACGTCTGCCCACTACGCCATAACCTCTATTTCGAGCGTTTTTTAAATCCGGGGCGCAGCGATCCTCCGGATATAGATATTGACTTTGCCTGGGATGAGCGCGATGCCATGCTGAAGTCGGTGCTGAGCCGGTTTGGTTGCCGTGCGGCCATGGTGGCCAACCATGTCACCCTGCAACCCCGGGCCGCAATTCGAGAGACCGCCAAGGTCTTTGGCCTGCCTGATGGCGAGATCAATCGTGTCTGCAGGAAGCTGCCCTGGACCTGGCGCTCACAGGAGGCTGCAGGTGATTTTCTGACGCAGTTGCGTAACCTGCCCCAGCTACGCGATGCCGATCTCAGCGGTCCCTGGGCCATGATCCTGCAGCTTGCAGCCCGTATCAGCGGGGTGCCCCGCTATCTCTCTGTCCACCCTGGGGGGGTTGTGATTACCCCAAAACCGGTCTGCGACTATGTACCGGTGCAGCAGGCCGCAAAGGGGGTACCGACCATTCAATGGGAAAAAGACGGTGCCGAAGAGGCCGGGCTTGTGAAAATAGATCTGCTGGGCAACCGCAGCCTGGGGGTCATTCGCGATGCCCTGTCCCAGCTGCGGGCCGAGGGGAGCAGTCTTGATGAAAGCAGGTGGGTTCCTGAAGATGATCCCCCCACCAGAGAGACTGTGGCGCAGGGGAGGACCATGGGCTGTTTTTATATTGAAAGCCCGGCTACACGCCTGTTGCAACAGCGCTCGCAGCGGGGAGATTTTCAGCATCTGGTGATTCATTCCTCTATCATTCGCCCGGCAGCCAACGAATTTATTCGCGAATATCTGCGCCGTCTCCATGGCGGTTCCTGGCAGCCGCTGCACCCTTTGGTTGGCGGTGTCCTTGATGAGACCTACGGTATCATGGTCTACCAGGAAGACGTGTCACGTGTGGCTGTTCGGTTTGGTTTTTCCCATGGCGATGCCGACCGGCTGCGCAAAATCATGTCCAAAAAAGACAAAGCACTCCAGTTGCGCGATTATCAGCAGAAGTTTCTGGCGGCGGCAACAAGACGTAGTGTGCCCCCACAGGTGGCGGAAAAAATTTGGGCCATGATGATGAGCTTTCATGGCTATTCGTTTTGTAAACCCCATTCCGCCAGTTATGCGCGGGTTTCTTTTCAGGCAGCCTACCTCAAGACGCACTTTCCAGCCCAGTTCATGGCGGCTGTGCTCTCCAATCAGGGAGGCTTTTACTCAGCCTTTGCCTATGTCTCAGAGGCACGTCGACTTGGGCTTGAGATCCTGCCGCCCTGTGTCAACCAAAGTGAAATACAATGGCAGGGCAGGGGGCAAGTACTTCGGGTAGGCTTAATGGCAATATCCGGGGGAGGGGGGGAAACCTGCCAACGAAGCTGTCATCTTCGGGAAAAAGGGGAATTTCGCTCCGTCTTTGATTGGTTATCCCGGGTACAACCGGCCCGTGACGAGGCTCAGGCATTTGTTCATGCAGGGGCTTTGGATGCGCTCCACCCAGAGGCGACAACCAACCGCGGTCTGCTTGTCTGGCTCCTTGCCGTCTGGTTTCAAGGGAAAAAACGCGGCCATGCACTCTTTCCCCTGGACCCCAGTCCGCCCCCACTTCCGGCAGAAGTGCCCAGAGAACGGCTGCGCAATCAGTATAGGGTCCTTGGCTTTCTTTGCCAGCTTCATCCCATCACTCTTTTTGCCCATGAGCGACACCGTCTGCAGACGCGCACGTCCCATGAGCTTGCAACCCTGCCTGCGAATGCGGTTCGCACACAAAAACGGTTGCGCTATATCGGCTGGTTGATCACGGGCAAACTGGTCAGTACGAAAAAGGGGGAGGCTATGGAATTCCTCAGCTTTGAAGATGAGACCGGTCTTGTGGAATGTACGCTTTTTTCCAAAGCCTATGCCCGCTATTGCCATCTCATTTCCACCTGTGGTCCGTTTTTGCTCAGTGGCTACCTGGATGAAGATTTTGGTGTGCGCACCTTCACTATTGAACACCTGCGGCCCTTGCGTCTCGACCGAGCCAGAGGGAAACCGCAAGCAGAAGGGAGCCCGATCGCCGCCGAGTCAGCTTGAGCTGTAGGGACAATGAAATATCATTTTCCCGGTGAAAAGAATTCTTCATTTTGTCCCTGAGCAACGAAATCTTTTGGTGAGGCGAAAATTTTTTAACAAATTCATTGATTATTCAGTTTGATCTTTATGCCGCTGGGCCGCATAATTTCAGAGAGCAGACAGCTTAATGCGTGACGGCGCCTGATAGTTGACTGACGCACAAATGAATGCTCAAGGATTCAGCAGACAGAGATATGCAACGTTGAACCGCTACAACCGCGAGGTGACGAGTGCCTGAAGAAAGCTTGGATTGCGGATATCTGCAGAAAAAAGTCGATGTCCTCCAGGAGACCCTGAAACAGGTTAGCTACCAAAACCAGATGATGCTCAAATGGGTCAATGGTGCCGTGATCATTGTCGACCGGGAAGGTATCGTCAAGGAGGTGAATACGGTTGCTCTTGATGCCCTGGGCTGGACCGAAGAGGAGTTTGTCGGTCAGCACCTGCATGACACCATTCATCACTCTCAGGACGATGGCAGTGAGTACCCCTATGATTTCTGCCCTCTGTTTGCCGCCATCGAAGACGGGTCTTCCCATCATGTGGATGGTGATGTCTTCTGGCAAAAAAATGGCTCAAGTTTCTCAGCTGATTTTATTGTCTGCCCCAACCGTGGCGAAGAAAACGAGATCACCGGCGCCCTGCTCATTTTTAGAAATCTTACCGAGCAAAAACTGCAGGAGGCCAGCCGGATTCATTCCATGAAGCTGGAATCTATAGGTGTTTTGGCAGCAGGCATTGCCCATGAGATCAATACACCTGTCCAGTTCATAGGCTCCAACCTCTCTTTTTTACAGGAGTCTTTCCAGGATATTCTCCATCTGCTGGAAGCCTATACCAAGCTGAAAAATACAGTTGAAAGCGGGGAGGGTGATACCGGTGCACTCCTTGAGGAAATAACCCGTCTGGAGGATGAGGCGGATGTGGAGTACCTGACCGAAGAAACACCGACAGCCTTTGAGCAAACCAAAAACGGCGTCGAACGGGTCACCAAGCTGGTGCTCGGCCTTAAAGGCTTTGCCCATTCCGGAGATGGCGAGAGTAAACGCCCCGCCGACATTAATGAGATTATCAGCAACTCTCTGGTTGTCTGCCAGAATGCCTACAAGTATGTGGCCAACATGGAGCTTACCCTTGAAGAACTCCCGTCTATCAAGGTGTATCCGGGTGATATTGGTCAGGTTATCGTGAATCTCGTGGTCAATGCAGCCCACGCCATCGGCGATAAAAAGGACAAGGAAAAATCTTCGGAAATGGGGACCATTCACATCAGCAGCGCCAGCGATGCACAGTGGGTAACGGTCAAGGTTGAGGATAGCGGTGGCGGCATACCGGAAGGGGTACGTCAGCGCATTTTTGACCCTTTTTTCACCACCAAGGATATTGGCCATGGCTCAGGTCAGGGATTGGCCATTACCCGCAATATTATCTATGATAAACATCACGGCTCAATCAGTCTGGAATCGACCGTGGGCGAGGGAACCACCTTTACAATCAAACTGCCAATCAAATCCGATTAGCCCTCTTTACTCCTCTGGCCGCTCTCTTAACCCTGCCTCTTTTTGCCTCGGTTTGGTTCGTCCGTTACTGTCTAAAACCCGGATGCCCCCAAAGGGCGGTGGGGGGAAACTGGACAATAAATGAATGAGTTAAAAAATCTTCGTCTCATTCAAAGGATACCTTGTTCAGTGACCACCCGTCTTCACGGGTTCAGGAGAGCGGTTGACTGGCCGGATTCAACTGTACCTTTGCCTCATCCCAGCCCTTACCCGCCAACTGGCCGCAGGCAGCAGAAATATCTTCTCCACGACTGGTACGAATAAAGACTGTATAGCCGTTGTCACGTAGGATTTTTTGAAACTGTAAAATCCGCTCCTTACTCGGACTACGCACAGCGTCATCTCCTGCGGGATTGACCGCAAGTAGATTTATCTTACAGGGGACCTGGCAAAGGATTTGTGCAAGTTGCAGAGCATCGGCATCAGAGTCATTGACCCCTTCGAGCAGGGTGTACTCAAACATGATCCGTTTACGCGCCTTTTGCCGGTAATTTTTGCAGGTTTCCACCAGCTGGGCAATGGGATAGCGTTTGTTGATCGGCATCATGCTTGAGCGCAGGGTGTCGTTTACCGCATGGAGGGAAACCGCCAAATTGACATCCGTACGTTCACCCAACTCCTTCATTTGCGGCACCAGCCCACAGGTCGATACGGTGATTCTGCGGTTGGAAAAATCCAACCCCCGCTGTTCAGTCAGGATGGAAAGGGCATCGAGCAGGTTCTCAAAATTGGCCAGCGGTTCGCCCATTCCCATGAAAACCAGGTTGGTTAAGGGAGGAAGGTCATGGTTGAGGCACCAGTCTCGCACGGCACAGACCTGATTGATGATTTCAGCTGTTGTCAGATTACGCTGAAACCCCATGGAGCCGGTTACACAGAAGGTGCACCCCATGGCACACCCTACCTGTGAGGAAACACAGAGGGTGGAGCGATCCTCTTCGGGAATCATCACCGATTCGATGATAGCCCCGTCCTGTAAGCGGAAACCAAATTTAACAGCGCCATCGGCCGACACCTCCACCATCGCCTCATCAAAACGGCTGATGGTGGCGTGTTGGGCAAGGACAGCTCGAAAGACCTTGGCAAGGTCAGTCATCTGCTCAAACTCAGTAATACCTGGTCGATAGATCCACGCCAAAATCTGACGACCTCGAAAGGCAGGCTGTCCCAGTGATTCAACATAGTTGATCAGTTGCTCCTGGGTGAGATTTTTCAGGTCGGTTTTGCTGGAAGCAGGTGTCATGTAATCCCTAATGTTTGCTCGTCATAGCCCTGTAATCATGGATGTATTACAGGGCGCGCTGAAATTCTGATTTAATGCTGAGTGATCCTTCAAGGGCTGCCTGGATAGTGGCGATCATGGAGTCTTTATCCTTGGGGAGGCGGCCACTGAGAGAAAAATAATTTGATGCGTGGTTGGCGTAAAATTGTGTGCGGTTGTCCTCAAGCCCTAAGAGCAGTGTGTGCAGTTCTTGAAAGAGGCCGACCTGATCAGGCAAAGTGAAACGACCTTGTCTGGCGAGCCGATAAAGTGGCGTTCCCGGAAGCAGCATCAGGGTGAGCACTGCAATCTGGTGGGGATGCATTTGATTCAGCACGGCAGCCGTTGCCTGAGCATGGGCAATTGAATTATGCACTCCAGCTATTCCCAGAAGACAGGTGACAGAGAGAAAGAGCCCGGCAGCACGCACTCGCTTCCCTGCCGTAATCATAGCCTGAGCATCAACCCCCTTGCAGATTGCCTGTAGAGTGGCATCATGGCCTGTTTCCAACCCCATGTAAATGCGTCGCAGGCCCAGGTTTTTATACACACGAAGTTGTTGATCGGTTTTTTGGGCAATATTCTGGCACGTAGCATAGGTGCTCACCCGGCGAACCCAGGGGAGCTTTACTTTGATCAGGCGTAAAAGCTCTTGAAAGAGGGTATCTTCCATGGCCAGTGCATCGCCATCAGCCAAAAAGAGTGTTGTTTGATGACTACAGTAGGTGGCCGCGAAGTCAAGGTCTGCTGCTATCCGTTTCCAGGATTTAATTGTAAATTTCTTGTCCCTGTCGCGGTAGGCTGCACAGAACGTACAACGGTTGTGGGAGCAGCCCACACTCACCTGAAGAATGATGGAGAATGCCTCGCTGGGAGGCCGTATGATATCGCCTTGATAATCCATGCAGAAAAAATCCCCGTTCACAGCGGCCAGTCCGCCATGAACGGGGAAAGAAAAGATCAGCCGTTTTTCTTGGAAAAATCGTTCATGAAATCAACCAGTTTCTCAATGCCTTCTTGAGGAAACGCGTTGTAGATAGAGGCGCGACACCCCCCGACAGATCGGTGCCCTTTGAGGCCGTCCAGGCCGACCGCTGTTGCCTCTTGGATGAATTGGGCCTCAAGTTCTGCGGTGGGCAGGTTAAAGGCGATGTTCATCATAGAGCGGGAGTCGATTTCGGCATGACCACGGTAAAAATCGGTGGAGTCGATGACTTCATAGACCAGATCTGCTTTCTTGCGGTTGATTTTTTCAATGGCGCTGACGCCTCCCTGCTCTTTGAGCCAGTTCATAACCCGACCAACACAGTAGATACCAAAACAGGGGGGGGTGTTGAACATGGATCCCTTCTCTGCGTGGGTCTTGTATTTGAGCATTGTGGGGACAGTGTCACCGACCTGCTCTAAAAGATCATCACGGATAATAACCAGAGTGACCCCGGCAGGACCGATATTTTTCTGTGCACCGGCGAAGATAAGGCCAAATTTACTGACGTCAAAAGGACGGGAAAAGATATCTGACGACATATCGGATATCAGCATGGCATCCTTGGCGGGCATAGCAGGGAACTGGGTGCCGTAGATAGTGTTATTGCTCACAAAATAGAGGTACTTGCTCTCAGCGGCAACTTCGTATTCAGCGTCGGTAGGAACACGGTTAAACGTGGTGGCTTCGGAGGTATAAGCAACATTGATATCGCCAAAGAGTTTGGCTTCTTTGATGGCCTTTTTAGACCAGACACCGGTATTGAGATAGGTTGCCTTATCCCCTGGCTGCAGCAGGTTCATCGGCACCATAAAAAATTGAGAACTGGCTCCACCTTGTAAAAAGAGTACTTTATAATTGGCCGGAACCCCAAGTAACTCACGGATCAGCGCTTCAGCCTCATCGGCTACAGCCATGAACTCTTTGGAGCGGTGGCTGAGTTCGATTAAGCCAATGCCTTTATTCTTGTAATTAACGATATCAACAGCGGCTTCCTGAAGAACTGAATAGGGCAGGGTGCCGGGTCCGGGACTGAAGTTATAAATTCTTTCGGGCATTCCTCTCTCTCCTTGGTACGCGCTTGAATAGTTGGTTACTTTTTGGGGGCTGCTATTTTGAGTGTCGGGTTACCCGCGGATTTGCCGCAGGGCCTCATAAAGAACGATACCCGCAGACATGGCCAGATTGAGGCTGCGGATATGGTTGTTACTCATGGGAATGGTCAAGCAGCGGTCACTATACAGCTTGATCAGATCTTCGGGCAAGCCTTTTGTCTCTTTACCAAAGACCAGCTTGTCTCCTGGGTGAAACTGGACATCTGTATACAATCGCTCTGTTTTTGTGGTTAAAAAATGAAGCGTGTTCTCCTGTTGGTCGTTGAGGAATGTCTCGAAATTTGGCCAGTGATTGATCTGGACAAAGGGCCAATAATCAAGTCCCGCCCGTTTAAGATGTTTGTCATCCACCTTAAAACCGAGAGGGTGCACCAAATCCAGGATGGTATCTGTCGCTCCACAGAGCCGGGCAATGGACCCGGTGTTGGGTGGAATTTCCGGTTCAACCAGAACGATGTGTAGGGGCTCAGCCATTTAAATTACCTTCAACTTAAAAAACAGAAAAATAGACACCGTATGTACAGAATATGGATAGAGGTTGCAAATTTAAAAATACAGTTTACATTCTTTGATCCGCTTTTCGTTGTTGCCGCGCAATTCTTCAGTATGCTCATCAGAGGCTGAAATGATTCAAAACACTCAGGGGATATCCTGAGGGCTGAGTTTTTTCACTCAACGCGCAAGAATCGCATTCAATTTGAGCCAGGTATAGAGCTGATATTTCAATTCTACATTGGGAATATGGGGAGATGCATTTTTTAAGGGAACTTGAGTGAACCAAGTTACCCCTGGTCGTCTACAACGATTTTCGCCCCACAGACACCTTCATCATAGCGGGAAAAATATGGCGCTCATCGTACAAAAATTTGGGGGAACCTCTGTAGGTTCCACTGAAAAAATCAAGGCAGTTGCCCAACGGGTAATCAAAAATCACAAGGCAGGCAACCGGATGGTGGTGGTTCTCTCAGCCATGTCCGGTGAAACCGATCGTTTAACGGGGCTTGCAAATGACATTCAGCGTATTCCTAACTCTCGCGAGATGGATATGCTCCTGGCCACCGGAGAGCAGGTTACGGTGGCGCTTTTTGCCATGGCGGTCAAGGAAGCAGGCTATGATGCGGTCTCCCTTTTGGGGGATCAGGTAGCCATTCATACCGATAATATGCACACCAAGGCACGAATTGATTCTATTGACCCCGAAAATATTAGCAAATATCTGGATCAAAACAAGATTGTCACCATCGCTGGCTTTCAGGGCGTGGCCGACAACGGTGACATTACCACCCTTGGCCGCGGCGGCTCAGATACCACAGCGGTAGCTTTGGCTGCGGCTCTCCAGGCCGATGCCTGTGAAATTTTTACCGATGTTGAAGGGGTCTATACCACCGACCCCAATGTCTGTGCTCAGGCGAAAAAGATTGACTACATCAGTTATGACGAAATGCTGGAGTTGGCAAGCCTTGGTGCCAAGGTGCTCGACATTCGTTCGGTTGGGTTGGCAAAACGGTTTAGCGTACCTGTCCATGTACGTTCCACATTTTCTGAAAATATTGGTACCTGGGTCGTTGAGGAGGAGAAAATTATGGAATCCATGCTGGTATCCGGCATTACCTACAGTAAAAAAGAAGCTCGAATCACCATCAAGAAAGTTCCGGATCAACCCGGAGTTGCGGCAAAAATCTTTCTCCCCATCAGTGATGCGGGTATTTTGGTTGATATGATCATTCAAAATACTACAGATGGGCAGCTCACAGATATGACCTTCACGGTTCCACGCAATGATTACCAGCGTGCCATGGACATTTTGCAAAACGTGGCTAAAGATATTAAGGCAGATTCAGTGAGTGGCGATAAGGACATAGCCAAGGTCTCCATTGTTGGTGTCGGTATGCGTAACCACACGGGGATTGCCTCCACCATGTTCCAGATCCTTGCCAAAGAAGGGATCAATATGATGATGGTCTCCACCTCTGAGATTAAAGTTTCCTGCATTATTGCTGAAAAATATACGGAACTTGCTGTTCGGACACTGCATGATGCCTTTGCTCTGGACAAAGATAATGCCCCCATAGAAGAGACCGAGTAAGAGATAATGTCCCGCGTTATAGAGCTGTACGACACCACCCTTAGAGATGGAACTCAAGCCGAAAATTTCAATCTTTCGGTGGATGATAAAATCAAGGTATGCAGGCAACTTGACCGAATTGGTATTGATTTTATCGAGGGTGGCTGGCCAGGTTCAAACCCTCTGGCCGTGGAATTTTTCAAAAAAATGCAAGATGTCGAGCTAAAACAGGCAAAACTTGCCGCCTTTGGCTCAACCAGGCATTTTCAGAAAAAGCCTGAACATGACGGTAATTTGCAGGCATTGCTTGCTGCGAAGACACCAGCAATTACCATTTTCGGAAAGAGTTGGGATATCCACGTCATTGATGCCCTACGGATCGAACTGAAAGATAATCTTACCATTATCGAGGACTCGCTTGCCTTTCTCCGGCCACAGGTCGAGCATCTGCTCTATGACGCCGAGCATTTTTTCGATGGTTTTAAAAATAACCGGGAATACTGTCTTGCAACCATTGGTCGTGCAATTGCCGGTGGGGCTGAGACTATTATCCTCTGCGACACCAACGGCGGCACACTGCCCCAAGAAATTCCCGCAATCATGGAACGGGTAAAGCAGTTTGTGGCCGAGCAAGGGAAAGAGGTTAAGATTGGTATTCATCCCCACAATGACTCGGAAACCGCGGTGGCAAACGCCCTGATATCCGTTGATATGGGGGCAAGCCAGGTACAGGGGACCATTAACGGTTTTGGTGAGCGGTGCGGTAACGCCAACCTGACCTCGATTATACCGGCCATTGTCTTTAAAATGGGGCTTGAGTGTAAGGTGGGCAAATATATAGACTGCCTCTACACCACGGCACGTATGGTCAATGAACTTGCCAATCTGCCGCATAATCGTTACCAGCCTTATGTAGGGGAGTCCTCCTTTGCCCATAAGGCAGGGATCCATGTCAGTGCGGTCCAGCGCAACCCAATGACCTACGAGCATATTGAACCTGCAAAGGTGGGCAATGTACGTAGGGTTCTCATCTCTGACCAGTCCGGACGGGCCAATGTGCTGATGAAGGCGCGCAAGTATGGACTTGATCTGGAAAGCAGCGATCCGCGTATGGCCAATATCGTCAAAGAACTCAAGGAGTTGGAAAACCGCGGTTACCAGTACGAGGCAGCGGAGGCAAGTTTTGAGCTCTTGATGCGGCGTGCGCTTGGCCTGCATCAGGATTACTTCGACCTGGAAGCCTTTCGCGTCATGAATCATAAGTACGATATCAGCAAGAACCCCTTGACCGAGGCCACTATTCGCCTTTGGGTGAACGGCCAGGCTGAACACACCGCCGCCATGGGCGATGGACCGGTCAACGCCCTGGATAAGGCATTGCGTAAGGCGCTCATCCGGTTTTATCCGTCACTTGAGGATATGGAGCTTCACGATTACAAGGTACGTGTACTGACAGGTGAACATGGCACCGGGGCCAAGGTACGTGTACTTGTTGAAAGCAAGGATCTTGAAGAGAGTTGGGGGACAGTTGGCGTGTCAGTCAACATCATTGAAGCCAGCTGGCAGGCGCTTGCCGATAGTATTAATTACAAATTGATGAAGGATGGTAAATCCGATAGCTGATAGGGTCATTGTTCTTCATCGGGGCAGAGATAGGGACAAGCGCGCGCTTGTCCTTTTTCTTTTCGGCCTTGTGCTCATTCTTGTTGATTTTTGGCCCAGTGTCCACAAATTAGAAACACGACACTACGGTCTTCAGCCTGACTCTCATACACAACTGATCTGGACGGCTCCCAACCAAAAAAAAGCCAATTTTATACCGCTCAGCTCAAATGGTATTCGTAATAAGGCCATAGCTGCCCGCTATGCCCTTTTTTTGTTTGAACCATTAGCCATAAACCGGGCAAGCCAACAGGATTTGGAGCTGCTACCTGGTGTCGGCATTCAATTGGCAAAAAATATCAGGGAGTTCATTGCGATACACGGAACACTCAACAGTGTTGAAGATTTGCATAAAATTAGTGGGATAGGGCCGAAAAAAGCTCAGCAGCTACAACCGCTGATCACCTTTGTACAGGACGAATAAATCATCAGTACAATGTCTGAAACCAAGCGAATTACATCTCCGGTGCTTGTCTTGATTGGCCCCACGGCCATCGGTAAAACAGCACTTTCCCTTGAAATGGCGGCTCGGTTCAGTTGCGAGATCATTTCCATGGACTCCATGCAGGTGTATCGGCTCATGGATATAGGTACCGCCAAGGCAACTGTTGAAGAGCGCAGTCAGGTACCGCATTATCTTATCGATATTGTGAATCCGGATGACCAGTATGATGCAGCCCGGTTTGTTCACGATGCTTTGGCCGCCGTTGAAGAGATTATAAAAAAGGGCAAAGTTCCCTTGATCACAGGGGGCACGGGGTTGTATCTCCGTGCGCTTTTGAATGGACTCTTTGAGGAAATCAAAGTGCCGGAGAGTCTGCGCCATGCCCTGCAGCTCAGGCTTGAACAAGAGGGAAGAGAGTCACTCTTTCAAGAGTTTTGCCGGGTTGACCCGGAAAGCAGTTCTCGAATCCATAAAAATGATACGCAGCGTCTGCTCAGAGGCCTCGAAATTTTTCTGGCCACTGGCCGTCCCTGGTCGCAGCATCTCAAGGAGCAGACTAAAAGACAGCCGCCTGTTCATTTTACCCGACTGCTTCAAATAGGATTGCGCACCGAACGATCTATCTTGTATGATCGTATAAAATTGCGAACAAACAAGATGATGT
Organism: Desulfobulbus rhabdoformis; assembly: GCF_016919065.1. Lineage (GTDB taxonomy): Bacteria > Desulfobacterota > Desulfobulbia > Desulfobulbales > Desulfobulbaceae > Desulfobulbus > Desulfobulbus rhabdoformis. Next base: position 51,820 of record NZ_JAFFQA010000006.1, read on the forward strand.
GTCCAGCATTTCAGCAAGAGGTTGAATCTCTTTTGGCAGGGGGGTACGGCCCTGAACTGAGTTCGATGCAGTCAATCGGCTACCGGCATATGGTGGGGTATCTGCAGGGGTGCTGGGATTTTGCCGCGGCAACCACGAGCCTTATTCAAGATACCCGCCGTTATGCAAAGCGCCAGTTTACCTGGTTTAATCGCTCTGAAGATATCCGCTGGTATGATGTGGATCAACCTGCTAAAGTGTTGGCCGATGCGGAACATTTTCTTCAGGTAGAATAACTTTTAGCGGCCTGAATAGAGCTTATACCACTCTTCTTCCTGAGTTCTCCTGTCCTTTAAACCTGGATCCTGAGGATTCAGGATGAAGACATCTTCACTTACAATTACGAACTATTGCGATGCCACACCCTCTGTATATTTTATCTCCCCATCTGAAAAATCCGGAAACAAAACGATTTGGGGCTCAAGCAGCCAATCATTTTCGTTTGCCTCCCCAGCTTGGAGAGATCTTATACGTACGCGGCATCGATACACTTGAACGGATTGATCAATTTCTTAATCCTCAGCTTACCATGCTGCCATCACCCGATTCCATGAAAGGAATTGAGGCAGGGGTGCGTATTCTTCTTGAGGCCTATAAAAATCAACTCCCCATACTCATTCACGGGGACTATGATGTGGACGGCATCACCTCAACCACCTTACTGACTGCTTTCTTCCGTGAGATCGGAATTTCGACCTGTTACGTCATTCCTAATCGACTTGAAGAACGGTATGGTCTTTCAAGACACTCGATCAGGCGCCTCATCGAGCAACTTGACAATCCTGGCAGGGGAGGGGTGTTGATTACGGTTGATTGCGGGATTACAGCCATCGACGAGGTCGAATATGCCCGGCAACAGGGATTTGATGTCATCATCACCGATCACCATGAGCCACAGGCTGAATTGCCCCGTGCTGGCGCCATAATCAACCCCAAACAGGCTGACTGCCTTTTCCCTTTTTCCCAGCTTGCCGGAGTTGGGGTGGCCTTCTACCTTGTCATGGCCTTGCGCAAGGCTTTTACAGAACACGGTGTTTTTGATGGCACCCAGCTCAACTTGAAAAAATATCTCGATCTTGTGGCGCTGGGAACGGTGGCTGATGTGGTGCCTCTGGTTGGGATAAATCGTATTTTGGTGCGGGCAGGCCTTGAGGTATTATCAGAAAAACAGCGACCAGGGGTTCATGCGCTCTGTGAGCGTTGCGGCATCGCTGAGCGAGAAATATTAGCCGAAGACATCTCCTATAGACTGGCCCCGCGAATCAATGCCTCTGGTCGGCTCGGAGAACCGGGGGTCGCTGTTGAATTACTGCTCTCGCAGACCTCCCAGACAGCCCAAGATCCGGCTGATGCCCTCGATCAGTTTAATGTTGAGCGTAAAACACTTGAGCTTGATGCCTTGGAAGCAATAGAAATACAGTGCAAAGAGCAGATCGCAACGGGTAGGGAAGGGTTGGCAATCTATCAGGAAGGGTGCCATCCCGGGGTATTGGGTATTGTCGCATCTCGTATAGCCGAGCGGTATGGTCGTCCGGTAATCATTTTCACTGATGAACAGGTCGGTGCCGATTCCACAAGCCTCAAAGGTTCCGGGCGTTCGGTAGCCGGGGTGCATCTCTTTGATTTACTTGAACAGTGCAAAGAGTTTATTTCTCAGTATGGTGGACACGCCATGGCCATTGGCCTGACCATAGAACAGGCAAATATAGAACATTTTGCTGAACTTTTTAACGCCAAGGTGTGCGGTTGTGGTGAACCTCTGGGACAGGGCAGGGGGATAGAAATTGATTACCACTTTACTGAAAAAAAGGCATTGACCAAGCACTTTGCACGTGCGTTGCAGCGACTGCAACCCTTTGGCGAGGGGAATCCAGAGCCAAGCTTTTTGTTATCCCGTGAGCGTTTGATGCATCCCAAGCGGAGTAACGGGCATTTACGTTTTCGAGTTCAGGCAAATGGTCATGTTTTTCCTGGGATTGGCTTTCATCTGGCTGAAAATGGACATAATTACAAGAGCCCCCATGATCTGGTTTTCCATTTGAAACGATCCTGGTTTCGAGGGATAGAGCAGGATCAGGTCCAGGCTACCCATGTTTTACTGCCTTGAATTCATTACCATATCTAAAATTTAACATAATATATATTATGCGACATTGTGAAATTCGAGAAACTCAGCTCTGTGTTGTCAGCACTGCGTTTTCTTCATCCAGTGTTGCGTGAAGCTTTTTTGAGCTTTCCCTTATCCTTTAACCCCATAGAGACAACGCCATGAATCGTGAGATCTATCAGGAGCCTTTGGTATCCCGTTACACCAGCCGCGCTATGCAGGAATTGTTTTCCGAGCGGTTTAAATTTACCCAGTGGCGTAAATGCTGGGTTGCTCTTGCCGAGGCCCAGCATGAACTCGGACTTGGTGCGGTCACCGCTGAAATGGTGGCTGAATTAAAAGCCAATATCGAAAATATCGATTTTGATGTGGCCACGGCCAAAGAGCGCGAGATTCGTCACGATGTCATGGCTCATGTTTTTGCCTACGGCCAGTGTTGTCCGCTTGCTGAGCCGATTATCCATCTGGGGGCCACCTCACAGTTTGTTGTCTGCAACACCGATCTTTTTGTGCAGAAACAGGCGCTTCAACTGGTTAAATCCGCATTGATTCAGGTTATTGCGAACCTGGAGAAATTTTGCCGCACTCACAGGGATTTAGCCACACTTGGCTATACCCACTACCAACCTGCACAGCCTACTACGGTTGGTAAGCGTAACACTTTGTATTTGCAAGATTTATTAATGGATCTGGATTACGTCGAGTCGCTTGAGAAACAACTCAAGGCCCGTGGGGCCAAGGGAACCGTCGGCACCCAGGCTACATTTATTGAGCTTTTTAATGGGGATCACGAAAAGGTCCGTAAACTTGATCGGTTAGTGGCTAAAAAACTTGGTTTTGACCAGGTTTTTGCCGTGACTGGCCAGACCTATCCTCGCAAGCTCGATATGAAAACATCCGAGACTCTCGCAGGCATTGGCGAGTCGGCACACAAATTTGCTGTTGATCTTCGCCTGCTTTCCAACCTCAAGGTTCAGGAAGAGCCCTTTGCCAGCAAACAGGTGGGGAGTTCTGCCATGGCCTATAAACGAAATCCCATGCGAAGTGAGCGCATGACCGGCCTGGCCCGAAAACTTATGGGCCTGCCAGTGAACTTCGGAGCGACCGCTGCCAATCAGTGGTTTGAGCGAACCCTGGATGACTCCGCAATTCGCCGTATGGATATGGCCCAGGCCTTTTTGCTCACGGATGCCGTATTGAAGCTATATATCAACATTACCAGTGATATGGTTGTTTATCCGAAACAAATTGAGAAGCACCTTCGCGAAGAACTCCCCTTCATGGCCACCGAAAAAATTCTCATGGCCTGTGTTGAGCGCGGCAAAAGTCGTCAGGAGATGCATGAAGTCATACGCGAACATTCCGTTGCTGCCGGCTTTGACGTTAAGATGAAGGGCTTGACCAATAACTTGCTTGAGCGTCTATCTGCAGATGACCGTGTCCCCTTTGAAACCAAGGAATTGGAAGAGCTTATCGGTGACTACCAGCAGTTTACAGGCCGTGCCGGTATGCAGACCAGTGAATATCTCGACGAACATGTGGTCCCGGTCTTGGAGAAATACCAGGGGCTGTTGGGTAATTTCGACGCTACCATCTCAGTTTAATACTCGCTTACAAGTACGAGAGAGATATGGCTGCCGTAGTTGAATGTTATCTCCGTATCCGTCCGGAAAAAATAAGCTGGCTTCGATTTATTTTTGAAGGATACGATGGGTTGGCTATTGTCTCCACCATAGCCGCCAAGCAGGGTCTGGTCCGTATCCAGACCCTGGATTGCCGGTTGACCGAAACCATGTGATTAGTCGAAGCATTGGCTCAAGATCTAACCCCCTACCCTGGTCGCTGCCCGGAAAATTGTGCGAATTCCTTCTAGAATTATGAGTAAAAGCCTGTATATCAAAACCTTTGGCTGCCAGATGAACGAACGTGATTCTGAAATCATTGAGCAGCTCCTTGCCCAGGATGGCTATAGCCTCACCAGTACTCCGGAGGGTGCCGATCTCGTCTTGCTAAACACCTGCTCTATTCGGGAAAAGGCGGAACAGAAAGTTTTCAGTTTACTGGGGAGCCTGCGTGATGAGAAAAAACGGAATCCAGCAATGCTGTTAGGGGTAACCGGATGTGTCGCCCAGCAGGAAGGGGAACACATCCGGGAGCGCATGCCCCATGTGGATCTTATTGTCGGGACTCAACAGATTTATCAACTACCTGAAATGGTTCAGCGGCTCAGCCAAAAGGAAACCAGCAGAGAAATTGCGACCAATCTCGATGCATCCTTTGAGATTCCCCCCTTTCAGAAACTTCTGGAAAACTCACCCCCCTCCCCTGCTCCCCAGGGATTTAAACGTTTTGTCACGATTATGCAGGGGTGTAATAATTTCTGTGCCTATTGCGTCGTGCCTGGTACCCGAGGTCGTGAGATCAGCCGTCCGGTTGCCGATATCCTTGAAGAGGTGGCCATCCTCGCACGCCAAGGTGTGCGTGAGATCACTTTGCTGGGGCAGAACGTAAACTCCTACGGACAGACAAATGCTGTTGCTGACCAGCCTGTTGGCTTTCCGGAGCTTTTACGTCAGGTTGCGGCCACTGAAGGGATACAACGGCTCCGTTTTACCACGTCGCACCCAAAGGATTTAACCGATGAACTCATGCGCTGCTTTGCCGAGCTTGAAAATCTCTGCCCGCATTTCCATCTGCCGGTACAGGCTGGATCAAACACCGTGCTCAAGCGGATGAACCGAAAATACACGGTTGAGCAGTATTTGGAAAAGGTTGATGGCTTGCGGTCCTATTGCCCAGACATTGCCCTGGCAACAGATATCATCGTTGGTTTTCCCGGTGAGACCGATTCCGATTTTACAGCTACCATGGATCTGCTGAATCAGGTTCGCTATCACAGCTCCTTTTCTTTTAAATATTCAGATCGTCCTCATACCCGTTCAGCCCAGTTTACTGATAAGGTTCCTGAAGCGGTTAAATCCGAGCGTTTGGCGATCTTTCAAAAACGGCAGGATGAGATTTCATTAGAACGAAATTCTGAACTGTTAGAGAATACTGTTGAGGTTATGGTTGAGGTATGTTCCGAGACATCGATTAAAGCCAGGACCGGCGGTAATCATGTGGTCCACATCAACGAACCTGTTGCTGGCATCTTACCGGGCGACTTGATCCAGGTACGTATTATTCATGCCGGTAACCATTCGCTTCGAGCAGTCCTTGCCTAAATCCGGCGAGTTTGCTTCGGAGTATATTGGCTTCGTGACCGTTTACTGTAGGGAATCTTGAATAATTGCTTTTTCTGCCAATCTCCCGGAGTCTGACGCTTACCTCGTTATGCGAAAAATTTTATCCTCGGAGGTAAGCGAAGACTCCGATATCATGTATATGCCTGCGGTAAAATTTTTTGCATGCCTCGAAGTCTGCGCTTATCTGACCTTGATTGAAAAATCTAATGATTCAAGCCCCCCTGTATTAAGGAACCTGTATAGCCCCTGCTCTATTCTCAGGGATAAAGAGTTGATTTTCTACTCAATGAGTTTAATGAGACACCACTATGATAGATTTCCATACGCATACTTTTTTTAGCGATGGGGCCCTTGTGCCCTCTGAACATGTCCGCCGCGTCGAAGAGATGGGATATGAGGCCATTGCCATCACCGATCATGCCGATTCCTCCAATATCGGCATCCTCATTCCCAATCTCATTCGAGTGGCTCAGGAACTTAATGCTGTCAACGCAACACAGCTTGTCGTTGGTGTTGAATTAACCCATGTTCCCCCCGCATTGATTGGTCCCCTCACTGTGGAATGCCGCCAACTTGGTGCTCAGTTAGTCGTTGTCCATGGAGAAACACCGGTGGAACCAGTCTTGCCGGGAACAAACCGTGCTGCCTTGGAGGCTGGTGTTGACCTTCTTGCCCATCCCGGTTTTATCACTGAGCAGGAGGCTGAACTTGCGGCTGAAAAAGGTATTCTCCTTGAGCTTTCTGGCCGTAAAGGGCACAGCTTGACCAATGGCCATGTCGCCCAGGTGGCACGCAAAACCGGTGCTTTACTGGCCATTAACGCAGATGCTCATGCCCCCGGCGATTTTCTGACAGAGGAAATGTCCCAGAAAGTCGGTTTGGGAGCGGGGTTGTCTATGGATGAGTATGTCCAAATACGACAGAATATGAAGCAGTTACTGGGTAGACTTACACCACTTGCCTAAGAAGAATTCCATGGCTTTACCAAATGAACAGAGCGTGACTATAAATACGCCTTATATAGAACTCGACAAACTCCTCAAGCGGGAAAATCTTTGCGCCAGTGGTGGTGAAGCACGCTTTGTTATCAGTGAAGGAATGGTTTTGCTGAATAACCAGGTTGAGATGCGAAAGCGAAAAAAAATTTATCCCGGTGATGTGGTAACTTTTCAAGGGGAATCATTGCGGGTGGTTGCCGAAACTGTTGATTCTTGAACGACCAGGAGTCGTTATTCTATTTGTTTTGTAATGGCGGGTGTCCTCCGAGGATACAATTATTCGCCTCACGAGGTAAGCGCCAGACTCTGCGAGATTGGCAGATAAAAACAATTACTTGAACCCGTGAGCATTCATCGGTGCGTCAGTTTCATTTTTTGTGATATGCCGATAAAAGTACAGGTAACCACCCGTCGTCACGGATTCAGGAATTATTCAAGATGCCCTTTAGGTATCCCTCCCTGATCTTGGTCGTATTCCTTCCGTCGATGGAGTGTAGCGTATGGCTGTCCCCGTACAGGCTCTTCTCAGGCATTGGTCGTATAGGTTGTTCGCACCGGACAAGATGCTGCAACACTCCTACGATGCCTTTCGTCGATTGCTTGAACAGGACAGCGCCGCCCACAACCTCATGGCGGAATTTGAAGAGCTTTTTCATGACAATCGCTATGAGGATCTCGCCCGGGTTTCTAAACGTTATAAAGACTTTAGCCAGGCCGTTCTGGCCATGGTTGAAAGCCTGGAGCAGATGAATCCAACAGCTGCTCGCTCTCTCAGACAGTATTTCACCAAATTTGATTTTTATATTCGCTTCCTTCTCGCCCCGCCTGAGCAATTTACCATTCCTCCCTTTGTCGTAAAACTCGGTGAGCAACACAGCGATGCATTATTGCTGGGCAATAAAGGCTACAACCTGGGACTACTCAAAGAACAGGGCTTTGCTCTCCCTGATGGCTTTGTCATCACAACGACCGCTTATTTCTCGTTGATTGAGGAAAATAAGCTTCGTACTCCCATAAATTCGCTTCTCGCCCAGATTGATCCCCGTAACGCTGAAGAATGCGCTCGGATTTCCTCGGAAATACAGACCCTTATTTTAGGGGCACAAGTCCCTCTGCATATTAAGAACGAACTTGAAGAGTTTCTGTTATCTCTTCAAAAATATGAAGATAAACACTGTAACCTTGCAGTTCGATCTTCGGCTCAAAAAGAAGATGGAACCTATTCTTTTGCAGGTCAGTATGAATCCCTGCTCGGCGTACGGTCTGAGAACCTGGCCCAGGCCTACCTGGAGGTTATCGCCTCGAAATATTCGGTGCAGGCCCTGCTGTACCGAATTCATCTTGGCTTTATGGATGAAGAAACCCCCCTGGCAGTCGTTGTCCAAAAACTGGTGCATGCTTCCATAAGCGGAGTCATCTATACCCAGCTCCCCTACGGCGATGAGAGCGACCAGTACCTGCTCATTGAATGTGTACACGGCCTAGGCGATCTTTTAGTGAGCGGTCAGGAAATTCCAGAAACCTACCTGGTGCATCGCGCCACCTTAGATGTTCAACTGCCTCTCCCTTCTGCGCAGGGTGAACGTCTTGTAAGCACAACAGAGGGGCTTGTACGTGAGAAACTTGACGGTGATACAGGCAATGCCCCCATGCTCAGTCAGCAGCAAATCCAGGAACTTGCCGAAAAAGCAATGGTTATTGAGAAGAATTTCGGTGATGTCGCTCAGGATATTGAGTGGTCTCTTGATGAACAGGGACAGCTTTTTCTTTTACAAAGCAGGCCTCTTGGTTCGACACTTTCAGACCGTAACGATTTCGGGCACCCACAGTCCGAACGGGAGATTGAAGGAGAGATCGTCTACGCCGGTGGAGTTTGTGCCTCCAGAGGTGTCGCTGCCGGACCTGTGGCGCACTATCTGAGCCAGGTAGGTACAAAGCGGCCTCCCGATGGAGCTCTTTGCATTGTCAGGGAAACCCCTCCAAGTCTGGTTGAGATCACGGGGCATGTCTCTGCCATTATTGCTGAAAAAGGGGCATTGGCAGGGCATTTTTCAACGGTCTGTAGAGAAAAAGGCATACCTTTATTGGTTCATGCCCAAGGAGTCAGTGATCTCCTGCCTGAGGGGCACTTGGTGACCCTGGATGCGAGTCACTGCAAAATATTTTCTGGCAATATCAGTGGACAACTTGCGAGCCTCCCCAGACTTCATGAGCAAAGGGAACAAAGTTACCACAAACGCATCAGCTCTATTCTTCGATTTATCACCCCTCTGCAGCTTACCGATCCCCGCGCCGACAGTTTTAGCCCTCAAGGTTGCCGTTCAATGCATGATATCATCCGCTACAGCCATGAACGCTCCCTTACAGCCATGTTTTTTCTTGGTGATATGGTCTCGGGTAAGTCGCAGAGAGCATTGAAAATCAGGACAGAACTCCCCATAGATCTCTATGTGCTTGACCTGCGCAACGCGAAAAAGTCCACGGCGATCGGTTCTCTTCCCGTTGAGGAATTTCAATCAGTCGCACTTACAGCGCTTTGGGGAGGGCTGTCGCATCCCGATATTGATTGGGACTCCCACCAGCATTTTGATTGGAAAAGTTTTGATGATGTGGTTCTTGCCGGTGGAATGGCCTCCACTCAAAGCGGCGATCTTGCCTCTTATGCAATCGTTGGCCAGGGATATTTAAATGTAAATATGCGTTTTGGCTATCATTTTACTCTCATTGATGCGGTCTGTGGAGCTGATCCCAGATTGAATTATGCACAGATACGATTTGCAGGCGGTGGCGGCGAATATGCGGGGAGACACCTTCGCGTGCAATTTCTTGAAGCTGTTTTGCAGCATTACGGGTTTACAACAACCACCAAGGGAGACCTCATAGACGGCCGATTGGTCGAACGAAGTCAGGAAGAAATCTACGAACTTCTGGATAACCTTGGAAAGTTACTTGGTGCCACTAAGCTTATGGACTTGGTTCTGCGTGAGGACAGCCAAGTCCCGGAACTTGTCTCGCAGTATTTAAACGGTGTCTATACCTTTACCCAGTAACAGACGGTAACCGCAAAGGAAAGCTATGTCCAACTATGAACTGACCTGGATCACGGAGCATCTGGCAACCGGCTATGCGCCCATGTCATATGAAGAGCTTGATGCCATACGTGAGCAGGGAATCTCTGCGATCGTCAATCTCTGCGGTGAATTCTGCGATCTACATCAAATTGAAGAACAGTCTGGATTTGAGGTGTATTACCTGCCGGTTGCTGATGAATGCGCTCCAGACCTTGAAGAGATGGAAAAGGCGCTTGAGTGGCTGGATGAGGCGGTGTACCTCAACAAAAAAGTGTTGGTGCACTGTCGCCACGGTTTTGGTCGAACCGGTACCTTTGTTTCGGCCTATATGCTCCGCAGGGGGCTTGGTCTGAAGATGACGGAAAAGGCACTTAAGGGGAACCGCGCCAAGCCAACCAACTACTCCCAGTGGAAACTGCTCCGCAAATACGGCAAACAGGAAGGCATCCTCCAATCAAAAAGCCCCTCTATCGACAATCAGGTCGGCATTGATACTCAGGCTCTGGTCAGTGATTACAAGACCTTTGTCGCTGCCATTGACGACCAGTATGGAGAGACACACAATAGAGAACACTGTTGTGGCCAGGCAAACAGTCCCTGCTGCTTTGAGCCCTTTGACATGCTCTTGATCGAGAGTCACTATCTCAGCAAGATGATAAATAAAAATCTAAGTAAAGACAAACGATTGGAGGTTATTGAGCGCGCTGTCACCATGACCCACAAGCTCAAAGAGTTGCACCGTCAATCCCCGGGTCTGCCAAGTGAAGAGTTTCAGCAACTCTGCGGGCAAGCTGGTTTCCGCTGCCCGCTTCTTGGGGATGACGGTGGATGCCTGCTCTTTGCCTTTCGCCCTCTTCGTTGTCGTCTTTTCTCTCTCCGTCAAGACTCGCAGATGGATCTGTCTGTACAGGAAGGTCTTCGGCGACTCTCAAAAAACGCCTACCTCACCTTGGCGGGGATTTTCCCCCCTGGCGGAAATTTAGATTTTTCCAGCGTGGATACCATGTCCGGTAAATTTGTTCAGGTCTACTACCAGGCGATGATGCATAAACGCTGAAAAGAATTTTTTCCCCTCCTTTAGTCGTGAAATATACTTTTCACTGCACCACATTGTAGGAATAGGCGGTTTAGCCTTTTCCTGCTGCACTCCCTGTTTTTTCATAGCACCATTTAGAATTATTCAAGCACCCTGCAAACTATTTGTTTCAGTGCAACTCTATTGTTGCACCAAAAATCCAGGTTAAATAAGGAGTTTTACCTTTTTATATTCTGGTTATTTGAAAAGCAAATTTGGAGAAACCGTCGCAGGCAATAGAGTTAGGCTGCGTAGCAGTGTAAAATTAAATCAATTGGCATGAACTCTGCTATAACGGAATTGAATGAACTCAGGTTGGGAATAGAATATTGCATGACTTTATGATCTTCTCGATGCTTTTACTGAAACTTCAGATGAGAGTCTTACACTTCTGCAACAGAAGTGTGGTAATTTATATTTTTGCTCAAAATTAAGCAAGTATCCTCTGTATAGGCAATCCCGACCATAACAACGAGGTGGATACATGGCTGAGATTATTTCCTTGGATGACGTGCAAGACGCAACTACCCTCATCGGAAAAATACTCACAAAGAAGGGGCATAGAGTTCATACCTTCACAGAAGGAACTGCCGCCATTACCTTTGCCCAAAAAAATCATGTAGATTTAGCTATTTTGGACGTAAACCTCAAGGAGATGAGTGGCTTGAAAGTGCTTGCCGAACTCAAGAAAACCCACCCGCTGCTTCGAGCGATTATTCTGACAGGGTATCCAACGCTTGCAAGCGCACGTGAGGCTATCAAACTGCGCGTAGACGAATACTGTGTCAAACCCATTGATCGTTACGAGTTGGAATCGAAGGTTACAAGTATCCTTGAACAAACATTCCGATGATGCATTGCAAAAAGAACGCGCTGTTTCGTTTTAAAAAATTTAAAACCATTGGTTTTTCAACAAGTTATTTAAAAGGTACATCTGATTTTCCCTTTTCCTGTAAGGATAAACAACAAACACTTCGAGGAGGTATACCCCGAAGCAAAGGTTGTGCAACAAGGTGCTCTTAAGGGTGTCTCTAAAAATTATACTGAAGGAGAAAATACATGAAAAAAGTAGCCGTATTAGTCTCCGTGGTGCTTTCCACGGTTTTACTGTTTACCTCACATTCGCAGGCTGCTGATGCCAAACTGGCGAATACTCAGGTCAAGGCTGGGAGCCCGATAACTGTCAGTGGTACCATACCCCCCGGAAAAGAACTGTATGTGACTGTGGCTTCGGAAAAGATGTTTGCGCCCAAAGATGCCCCCGGTCCTAAAGAGCAGTCTCGCCTGACCAATGGCAAAAACGGTAAAGATGCCTTTGGTGATACCGAGATACCTCCGAGTTATTACGTGGTCACTACCGCTCCTGAAACTCTGGCGGCTCCCCAGGAGGTATGGAAAGGACAGACTAAAGGTATTTTCGCCTTTCCCCCGTTTAAATACCGCGTCATGGTGAACAAAATTCTCCCCTGGGAGGAGATTAATCCCGCCTTAATCTCCATGTTGGGACCGGTCTCTACTGAAAATCAGTGGGAATTTGTAACCTTTACCCATGAGAAAAAGTTTGGAGTCAACACTGTCTCAAAGGAACCTGGCAAAGGTGGTGGAAATGCGCGCATGATCATGTCGGATTACAACACCACCCCGGAGCTATGGAATGAAGGAGTTGAGGTACAGCTCGATAAGGCCAGTGGTAAATTTTCCGTGACCATGACGCCCTATAAAAATCTGGCTCCGGATACCAAACTCGCTGTCTATGTAAACGGTGACAAGGTAGATAGCGTCACCATAGAAAAATCCGGTTTTTTCTTCGCTACCGGCAATGTCTACATGAACCCGTTGGTTGTTTTTGGTGGCGCTTTCGTTATCGGAGTACTTTTTGTTATTATGGGTGCCGCTGGTGGCCTGTTCACCGCAGCGTTCCAGATCACCGTTGTCGGCACCAAAGGTCCGATTGGTATTAATGCAGGCAACACCATCAAACCGACCAACCTTTTTCTGACGATGTGCTCACCGATCACAGGGCTCATGACTTTTATCAAAGAAAAACGGTTTGCCTACCCTGTAGCCATTCCCTTCGCCATTGGTATTGTGGCAGGTGCCTTTTTCATCGGACCGCCACTGTCAGCAAAATATCTTAACCTGGCAGCCTTTAAATTTTATCTGGGAATTATCTGTCTGGTTATTGGTGTTAAACTCTTTACCGAATCCTTGCCTAGCGCCATTGCCAAGAAAAAGGCCATGCAGGCTATCGTCAAAAAATTCAACGCTGCAGTCAAAGAGGCAAAGGAGTCAGGAAAGGCCATGGAAATGGGAAAAGTTGAATTTGAAAAATTCAACTTCCTTAAATTTAATATTTCTTTCTGGGGTGAGACCTTTGTAGCCCGTCCGCTGATGATGCTTGTCGGTGGAGTACTTATGGGGATTATCGCCTCTGCATTTGGTGTTGGTGGTGGTTTCATGTTTATGCCTTTTATGACCACCTTGGTCGGTTATCCGATGTATCTTGCAGTCCCTATCGGTCTGGCTGGCGCCTGGGCAACCTCTATTGGAGCTGTGACAAAATACACCATGCTTGGATATCAGCCTGACTGGATTATGGCAGCCTTAATTGCCGCCGGTGCAATGCTTGGTGGAATTGTTGGACCAAAAATCCAAAAAATGTTGCCAGAAATTTTCTTGAAGAGAATGTTGGCATTTGCCTTAATTTTAACCTGCCTCAAATACGCTGACCTGCTCTGGTTTCTTCGTTAGAAAAAAAGCGTATTACCTTCTCAGCAAGGGGATAACTGTCACATGGTTATCCCCTTTTTGCTCGTTCCACTCCTTCTCCTCTCCCCTTACCTGTACGGAAGTAGTCGGTTAAGTCCTCACTCCACTCCAAAAACTCATTCGTAAAACCGATCTAAAAAGCGCAATCTATTTGTTTCAGTGCAACCAAAATGTTGCACTTAAGTACTTTCGTTTGGAGTTCCATTTACCTTGTCCAAACCTGACGTAACTGCCCCCTGAATCCGTGACGGCGAGCAGGCTCTGAACAAGGTATCCCATTAATAAAACAAAGATTTTTAAACTAATTCATTTGTTGTTCAGTTTCACCCGCCGCCCCTTGAGACATTCATCCGCGCTCCACCGTCATCGTTCGTAACAGGCCGATAAAGTGTGCTTTAATCGGCATACCACAAAATGGGATGCTGACACTCCGATGCATGCTCACGGATTCAGGTCTCAGTCAAAGGCAATACACTCCGAATTACAGCGGGATACTCGTTTAAATATAAAAAATAATTAAACCTGGCATCAGGCCTGCTAATACAAGGGGCAGTTGATCAATGAATCAATGATATCTTCACGTGTGACATGATTTAACCGATTGACTTTAAGTGATTTTATAGGGGATGCCCGAAGAAAAGCCCTCATTCACTCTGCAGTAAAAGCGTTGCAATGTGAAGGGCGGGCAAACTCGCAAGACAGGGTGATGCAGGTTGGTCATCCACCACCATCCCCAAAATGCTCAGGAGTACACATGGCTGAAATTCTCTCATTGGATGACGTTGAAGATGCGACGGTCCTTATCGCCAAAATTTTGAAGAAAAAAGGGCACAATGTCCACACTTTTACTGAGGAAGATGAGGCCATCAATTTTGCCCAAAATACTCCCATAGATTTGGCAATATTGGATATCAAGCTCAAAAAAATGAGTGGCATTGAAGTGTTGGCAATTCTCAAGGAAAATAATCCAGCCTTGCGGGCCATCATCCTCACTGGCTACCCAACCATTGAAACCGCACGTGAGGCTATCAGTCTGGGGGCTGACGAATACTGCGTCAAACCCATAGATCGTGATGAGCTTGAATCTAAAGTGAATAGTGTTTTAGAACAGGAACAGGGATAATAGCTTGTTTCTTAAAGGAATTTTTTTGATTTGCCCATTTTTGTTTACCTGAAAAATTCCGGACAAGGAGGAGGTCTCGTATAGGTTGAGCTTGCATGATAAGAATTTTTGTAGCGTGATCATTCATTTTAAGTTGGAAGGAGAAATTGCATGAAAAAAGTAACTGGTCTGGTCGCTGCGGTCCTCTCCGCAGTGTTCCTCTTTACTTCAAATTCTCAGGCTGCCGATGCCAAACTTGGGAGCACCCAGGTAAAGGCTGGCACCCCGATTACCGTTTCCGGTACCATTGAGCCCGGTCAGGAGCTGTACGTTACCGTTGCATCTGAGAAGATGTTTGCTCCTCAAGATGCCCCCGGCCCCAAAGAAAAATCTCGTTTGACCAACGGCAAAAATGGCAAAAACGCCTTTGGCGACACTGAAATCCCTGCCAGCTTTTATGTTGTAACCAGCGCCCCTGAGACTCTGGCCGCACCGAAAGAGGTATGGAAAGGACAAACCAAGGGGCTGTTTGCCTTCCCGCCTTTTAAATACCGGGTTATGGTCAACAAAATCCTGTCCTGGGAAAAAATTGATCCTTCCCTGATTCCTATGTTGGGTCCGGTTTCCACAGAGGCACAGTGGAAGTTTGTAACTTTTACCCATGAGAAAAAGTTCGGTATCAACACCGTTTCTAAAGAGCCTGGTAAAGGGGGCGGCAATGCTCGTATGATCATGTCCGACTACACCACCACCCAGGAGCGCTGGAACGAAGGTGTCGCAGTAGAGCTTGATAAGGCAACCGGTAAATTCTCGGTTTCCATGACCCCATACAAGAATCTTGCTCCTGAGACCAAACTGGCCGTCTATGTAAACGGCGACAAGGTCGACACCGTAACCATCGAGAAATCCGGTTTCTTCTTTGCTACCGGTAACGTCTACATGAACCCGCTGGTTGTCTTTGGTGGCGCCTTCATCATCGGTATGCTTTTTGTCATCATGGGGGCTGCCGGTGGTCTTTTCACGGCGGCATTCCAAATCACCGTTGTTGGAACCAAAGGCCCGATCGGTATCAATGCCGGTAACACCATTAAACCGACCAACCTCTTTCTCACCATGTGTTCCCCGATCACCGGTCTGATGACCTTCGTGAAAGAGAAACGTTTTGCCTACCCGGTTGCGATTCCTTTTGCCATTGGTATTGTTGCGGGTGCTTTCTTTATTGGACCGCCCCTGTCGGCCAAATACCTCAACCTGGCTGCATTTAAATTCTACCTGGGTATCATCTGTCTGGTTATCGGTATCAAACTGTTCACCGAGTCCCTGCCCAGTGCAATTGCCAAGAAAAAAGCCATGCAGGCCATCGTTAAGAAATTTAACGCAGCTGTTAAAGAGGCCAAAGAGTCTGGTAAGGCTATGGAAATGGGGAAGGTTGAATTCGAAAAATTCAATTTCCTTAAATTTAACATTTCCTTCTGGGGGGAGACCTTTGTTGCCCGTCCGTTGATGATGCTTGTAGGTGGTGTGCTTATGGGGATCATTGCTTCCGCCTTTGGCGTTGGTGGTGGTTTCATGTTCATGCCCTTCATGACCACCCTGGTTGGCTACCCCATGTATCTGGCCGTTCCGATCGCTCTTGCCGGTACCTTTGCCACCTCCATTGGTGCGGTTGCCAAGTACACCATGCTTGGCTATCAACCTGACTGGGTTATGGCTGCACTGATCGCTGCCGGTGCTATGCTTGGTGGTATCGTTGGACCGAAAATTCAGAAAATGCTGCCGGAGATCTTTCTCAAGAGAATGCTGGCACTAGCCCTGATCCTGACCTGCCTCAAATATGCAGATTTGCTCTGGTTCCTCCGTTAAGATCAGAGAGTTCGCAGATGTATCTGTGGGGATGACCGGGAACGGTTGTCCCCATTTTTTTTGAACGGATCTATCGCACTTGAGCAGGAGCCCGCTTCCTGGTAATTTATCGGTCGAGACGATAGTTTTTTTACCCGTTTTCCCTTCTCATTCGAGTGACTCATGGATCAATTAACCGAACTGCTTGATGTCATCTACCTCAATTACCTGACGCCTCTTTTTGTGGGTACGGGGTATGTGCTTGAATTCTTATTGATCACACCTTTTCTCTCTATGCACCTGCCTCCGCTTGCCCATGTGATCCTGCTCGCAGGAGTTCTGGCCATGTTTTCGTTTAGTCTGCGTAGGTTACTTCGGGTTGAGCAAAAGGTTCGACAATTTAATACGGATTTTGCGGCGAAACGGGAAAAGCAACAGAATCTGCAACTCATTTCAGATAAACAGAGTCGCAGCGCTCTTTACCGGGTGACCGATGAAGAACTCAATGATGAGTATAATCGTTTCCTGGCTGGGCATTACGCCCGCTATGTCTCTATCTATCTCTTGCCGCTCTTTCTTATACTCGCCTGGCTCAATACCATTTTTACGCCCACCTTTCTTGAGCGGTATCATGGTTCTCCATACCTGTGGCCACTGCCGATACAGAGTATGGGGGTTGGCGGATTGAACCTGACCTTTTGTTTCCTGGTGGCCTACATCGGTTGGCTCATTATCGGTTTTCAGGGAAAGCGGCTTGTGGTGAAGGGAAAGAAATAATCCGGTCGTAACTACAGTGATTTATTCTGATAAAATTGACTTTCCAGGGGGCAGCAGAGAGGGGAACAGGTTTTTCAGTCTAGGTCAGGTAAATCGCGAGAGTCAACTATTGGGGAATGAGACACCGGATTTTCATGCTTGTTCATCCCGGGCCATATACCCAATCCCACGCACGGTAACAATCAGTTCACCTGACACGTCGTTTATCTTTTTTCGTAAATTTTTGATATGGACATCAATGTTATTGGACATAGTAAAGGGATCAAAGGCTTCTCCCCAAACATGTTCGGCCAGATTGAATCGGGAAATTGCTCGGTTACGATTGTACAGAAGAAATTCCAGCAAGGAAAACTCCTTGGGGGTGAGATTGATTGTCTCTCCACTCAGGGTGACGATATGGGTGTTGGTATCAAGACAGAGCTTACCAATTGAAAGCTGTAAGCTTGTTTGTTCGTGAGCTCGTCGCAGCAATGCCCGAATACGCGCCAACAGTTCTGCCATGGAAAAAGGTTTATGCAGATAATCATCTGCACCTAAATCCAGCCCCTTGACCCGATCGGAAATATCGCCCTTTGCCGTTAACATCAATACCGGTACAGCCATTTTATCGCCACGTAGCTCTTCGAGAACGGTGAAACCGTCTTTTTCCGGAAGCATGATATCAAGCACGATCAAATCGTAAGGATTGGTAAAAATCTTCTCCAGAGCCATTGTTCCAGATCCTGCAGTGTCAACGGCATACCGTTGTTTTATCAATGATTTTGCAATCTGTTGGCAGAGTTCCGGTTCATCGTCAATAATCAGTATCCGCATGTAGTTCTCTTTTTTTGTTGATAAAGAATGTCTGATTAGCAGGGTGTGTGAAAACGTATCAGCTCACCATCCTCCAAAAGCAGGAATAATCGGAGCATGATGCCTTGCCTGGGATTTGGCTACAGACGAGGTAAACGAAGCATAACGGTGGTACGCTGTTCCAAACCACTTGAGAAGGTAATGCTCCCTTGATGGAGTTCAATAATTTTTTTAACAATTGTCAGGCCTAAGCCAAAACCACCAAACTCAAGTGCTCGCGATTTCTCGCCACGAAAAAAAGGGTCAAAGACCTCTTTGCACTCGGCCTCGTCTAGACCTGCACCCGTATTGGCGACGGTGATCACCACTGTATCCGTTCTTAGGGCAGCGGAAATTTCAATTTGCCCTTCTTTTCTGGTAAACTTCAAGGCGTTGTCCAAAATATTGATCAATGCTCTCTGGAGTTTTCCCTCATCCCCCTGGACCACACAATCTGGTTCAATCATGGCCTGCATGGCGATACTCCCCTCTTCAGCAAGGAGAGAAAATTCTTCTACCAGTGAACCCAGCAGGGTTGAAAGGTCAACCGGATTCCACTTACCACCGGTCATTGTTTCTAATGAAGACAGCGTCAACTGATCTTTGACCAGCCGCTCTAGGCGAAAGCTTTGCTGACTGATTCGCAGGAAATCCTCCTGGACCAAGGCCAGCCCCTCTGCTGTTTCTCTGGACAAAATTTCATCAATCGCTAAACGGATCGAGGCTAAAGGCGTTTTCAATTCGTGAGAGGTGGCATAGAGAAATGTTCGCTGGCGATTAAAGGAATGCTGCAACCGGTCAAGCATGTGGTTGATTGTCCGCGCCAACTCGCTGATCTCGTCACCAGGTTCCTGCAAGGGAATTCGTCGGCTTAAGTTTTGTTCACTTATATCCCTGGCAAGGTCCTTAATATGCTGCACTGGCTGTAAAATTTTTTTGGCCACCCATCGGCTAACCGCACAGAGTACCAGAGTGGAAAAAATCAGGCCCGCCAACAGCCCATAAACTACCTCTCCGATTTCCTCATGGAGTTTTTCCATTGGCCGCCCTATCTGGACCCGAAAGTGCTGACCGGCCCTTTCAACAAGGAAGGAAGTCATCCGTAACACAGGGGGAGTGGTTTTGCTCAACGGCTGTTCTTGAATAATCTGGGGATGTACAATAGCAACCGAACCGGACGGCAAAGCAACAAGGGGGATGTCCTCAGCAAGCTTTGAGCGAAATATAAGCGAGTTATTCGCTGCCCCCCTGATCTCAATCCAGTATTGATCGATCCCAAGATTTTGCCTGCCCCTCTCAGTCATAGATGTTTCAGGGGAGTCAACAAGTGATCGCACGACCCTGGTTCCCTCCTCATGCAATACTGTATCCAAGAGGTTAAAGGGCTGCTCAACCATTTCATAGAAGACCACCAAAGAAAAGAGCAGGCTTGCTAGAAAACCCGATCCAACAATAAAAAGCATAATGCGGGTTTGCACAGTCATGATGGTAATACTCAAGAGGTGAGGCAAATAGTTTGTCAGGACGATCGAGTAATGAAATAAACGCCCAGACAGATCACTGCGATGCCCAGTAAGCGGGTCGGACTTAAGTTTTCATGAAACAAGAACCAACCGGCGCAGGCAGTTACGATATACCCCACCGAGAGCAGCGGGTAGGCATAGCTCACTTCAACCCGAGAGAGAACGAGGAGCCAAACCACCACGCTGACAACATAACAGATCAATCCCGCCCAGATATAACCGTTTGCGGCGACCTCCCAGACAATGCGGGGAATATTAGTGAGCATGAAGTCAAAATACCCGATCTGACGCATGCCCTGCTTCAGGGCGAGCTGTGCCGCGGCGTTTAACAAAACACCGAACAAAATAAGGGGAAGATAGATAGCCATGGTATCCTTAAAAAACCTCTAAAACTTGAGAAACACGTACCCTTTTTCACCATTGAAATCCTGAAAAAGAGGAGGCGGCAAGGCATTACGCCAACGCTTCAAGGCTCGCTCCCGGGCAATAAGAACGGCATGGCCCCGATGCTTCTCTATCAGCTCCGTCGCCGTCTTGAGATCAATGAGACGATCACCTGCTTGGGGATATTCAAATCCATAGCGCAATTCCCCTGGAGACCCCAGATTGTAGACATCATCGCGCTTGAGGTACCAGCAGACTGCACGGATAGTATCGTCATCGGAGATCACCAGATCTCCTTGAGCAACAAGTGGCGCGTCTCTTTCTATCAGCGGCCCAGGGCATTTCACCTCAACGGTTTTATCGGGCAGGGTGTAATGGGCGAGCACATAGACAAAAAGAAGGGACGTCCCTGCAAAAACGATCTTGTTATACGGATTTCCCCCCTGGTAGGACCAGTAACAGAACAGCAGAAAGAAGAGCAGGCCATTGACGATCATAATCACCTTCCAGGCCTGGCTGTAGGGACGCATACCATGGAAGCCTACAAATTGGAGGGCAATAAAAGCCAGCATGAGCAGGAGAAACAGCAGACCATTGATCGCTATTCCTCCACGAAACAGTTTACTCTGCCCATTTTTTTGTAAAAGCTGCACCATACCGAGCCCCATGAGGATGGCAAAAGGGGGGAAACAGGGCAGGATATAGGTGAGCAGTTTACCCTGCGAGAGGGAGAAAAAGAAAAAGGGCACAAGCATCCAGCAGAGGGAAAGTTTCAGCAGTGATCCCTCGCTTCCCTGCTCCCGAAAACGCTGTCTGATCCCGGCACCGGCGGCGGGAATGAGAAAGGTCCAGGGAAAAACCAGGCCGGGGGCAGCCAGTAGGAAAAACCAGAGAGATTCCTTATGCTGGGCATCACTGCCGGCAAAGCGGCGAATATGCTCGTTCCAGAAAAAATAGTTCCAGAAATCCGGCTCCCGCATATGGATACGGATTGCCCAGGGCAGGCTGACCAGCACGGCAACAACAATAGGCAGCCAGCTCATGCGAAAGAGATCAACAAAGCGACGCTGCCAGAGCAGGTAGGGAACCAGGGCAAGCACAGGAACGGCCAGAGCGAGAAAACCCTTAGTCAGGAAGGCAACCCCGCAAAATATTCCGGCAATAATCAACCAGATTTTTTCACGAGAGCTCCCTCGCTCAGCCTCGGTGGCCCAGTAAAAGGCGGTGATGCAGCCGGTGAGAAAAAAGGAAAAGAGGTTATCCAACACGGCAGTATTGCCAACCCCAAAGACCTCGAAACAGGAGAGGAAGACAAGAGTTGCCGCTATTGGTGCAAACTCCTTATCCTTTCCCGTTCCAGTCCTGGCCTTTTGAACCAGAAAGAATACCAGCAGTGCCGAAAGGCCAATAGAGAGCGCCGAGGGAAAACGCACTGCAAAATTATTCTCACCAAAGAGCAGTTGGCTTCCGGCATGCACCCAGTAGCCTAGGGCGGGTTTTTCGAAGTAGCGCAGGCCGTTGAGGTGCGGGACCGCCCAGTCGCCGGTGGCGATCATTTCACGGGGCACCTCTGCATAACGGGTTTCATCTGGGACGAAAAGATCGCGGGCCCCAAGTGGGAGGAGATAAGCAACCACATAAAAGCACAACAGAAGGCAGGTGTAGAGGACCATCTGCCTTTTGTTGTGGATAGGATGTTCGGTATTCACGGGGTAGGTACTCCGCAGTGTTGGTGTTCGGGGAGAGTCGTTGTTTTCTGGCAGGCGATCCATCCTTCCCTACCCTCTATTGTTTGGGAAACAATGGAAGACTCGACCAAGGGATCGCTTTGCGAGAGGATTGCACCCAAAGGCTGAAATGCAAGGTCATGCTCTGCCGCCTGGTTCAAAAAATTCTCGAACTGGTCCAGACAGGCCCCGCCTTCTGCCTCGGCGTGGATGGTCAACACGTTGCAGCGCTCAGGCGTAATGAGTGAAAGCAGATGCTCATTATACGCCGCAGGTGTGCAATCCAGACCGATCAGTTCATCATAGGTGGGCAAAGTTGTCGGCACCTGCACGTGACAGAAGCGGTGGCCGTGGATCACCGGTTGAAACGGGGCCGTGCCTCGACAGTCGGAGTGAAAACCAAAGGAGAAGCGGTCGAGCACCTCCAAGGCCTCCGGGGTGATTTGCCAGGCAGGCGCGGCAAAGCAGGCTGGTTCCTTGCCCAGTATCTGCACCAAACGCTCATACCCCTTGCGAATGTCGGTCTCGATTTCCACCGGGGTTAGCTCACGCAGGCGTGACTGCCAGCGGTGGTGATCCCAGGCATGCAACCCAACTTCATGGCCTTCCTCACTTGCCCTACTGATCGTTGATGCGCATCGCTTGCCGATTTCCGGTCCGGGCCAGAGGGTTCCCTTCAAAAGAATATCCAGACCATACAGGCTGGCGGCCCGGGTTCTGAGCATCTTCAACAGAAACTTGGGCCGTACAAGGCGCCAAAGATGACGCCCCATGTTGTCCGGTCCTACTGAAAAGAAAAAGGTGGCCTGAATTTGATGACGGGCAAAGAGGGTGAGCAGGTTGTGGACACCCACGCGGGTTCCGCGCAGGGTGTCCACATCGACCCGTAGACCGACCGGTATCATGCGGCCACCGGCTGGGAGCGGACCACATCCTGAAGGAAGTAATCCAGGGTCTGAGAGACCGACTGCTCAAAGGATACCTGGGGCTCCCAGCCAAGGATGGTACGCGCCTGGCGGATGGAAGGTCGCCGGTGCTGTACATCCTGGTAGCCCTTGCCATAATAGGCACGAGCTTCAATGAATTGGGTTCCGGCCTCCGGTGGAAAATGACCACGCAGTGGGTGGGCTGCAAATTTTTCCCGTAGAATGTCAGCCAGTTGCTGCATGGAGTACTCGTTGTCGGGATTGCCGATGTTGAAGATACGGCTGTTGCAGCGACCATCCTTATTTTCGATGATGCGATAGAGGCATTCGACCCCATCGCGCACATCGGTGAAGCACCGCTTCTGGCTGCCGCCGTCCACCAGGCGAATGGGCGTTCCTTCCACCAGATTGAGAATAAATTGGGTAATGACCCGGGAAGATCCGATACGCGCAGACTGCAGCGAATCGAGCTTGGGCCCGACCCAGTTAAAGGGACGGAACAGGGTAAAGGGAAGCCCTTCGCTGGCTCCATAGGCCCAGATAACCCGGTCGAGCATCTGCTTGCTGCAGGAGTAGATCCAGCGCTGCTTGTGGATGGGCCCAAGGACAAAGTTGGACTGAAGCTCGTCAAACTCATCATCCCCGCACATACCGTAGACCTCAGAGGTGGAAGGGAAGATCAGGCGTTTACCATATTTTGCACAGTAACGGACCACCCGCAGGTTTTCTTCAAAGTCGAGTTCGAAAACGCGTAAGGGGTTGCGCACATACTCGATGGGGGTGGCGATGGCAACCAGGGGCAGGACCACATCGCACTTGCGCACATGGTATTCGATCCATTCACGCATAATCGAGATATCGCCTTCGGTAAAATGAAAATCCGGCTCGCCCAGGAGATGACCTATACTGCTGGTACCCAGATCCATACCGTGAACCACATACTTGCCGCTGTCCAGCAGACGTTTGGAGAGATGGTTACCGATAAAGCCGTTGACCCCGAGAATCAAGACCTGCTTTTTTTTCGGCAGCTGGGTCACGTCCCCGACACGTCCGTTGAGCCGCATACCCACGGAGAGGTTCAACTCTTCAGCCAGACGTGGGCCGCTGAGGTAGACCCCATCTTCTACCTGCCCGAATTCGACGATCAGGGCATCCTCACCACAGGCGACGGTCAGCGGGTTGGTGGCCAGCACCGTTCCCGGATAGGCCTTTTCCTGGACTGGACTCACGCGAACCTGCCAGAGGAGACATTTGCGGTTGACCAGATAAGTAAAGGCGCCGGGATAGGGCCGGGTCACCGCACGGACCAGATTACGGATGGTCGAGGCGCTCTGATCCCAGTGGATTTCTCCGTCCTCGGGACCTCGTCCGCCATAGTAACTGGCTGTCGCCGCATCCTGGGGCATACGCGCGTTGGTGCCGGCCTTGATTTTAGGTAACTCTTCTTTCAGCAGTACCTTGGCGGCCTGGTCCATCTTGCCAAAGAGACTCAGGGCCGTATCGTCCTCCGTAATGGCCACCTGTTGTTGGCCTATAATGTCGCCATCATCGGGCTTGGCAGTCATGTAATGAAGGGTGACACCGGTTTCCTTTTCACCGTTAACCAGAACCCAGTTGACCGGGCAGCGACCACGATAGCTTGGCAGCAGGGAGCCATGGAGATTGATGCACCCCTGTACGGGAATATCGAGGATCTCCTGCCCGACCAGATCGCGGTAATAAAAGGAGAAGAGAATATCGGGTTGCATGGCACGAATTTTCTCCACCCACAAGGGATGATTAATATCCTCAGGCGCATAAACGGCAATATCATGGGCGGTTGCCAGTTCGGCCACCGACTCAAACCAGATATTTTCCAGGGGATTGTCATGATGGGTGAAGATAGCCTCGATTTCAACCCCTTGGTCCAGCAAGGCCTTGATGCCACTGCATCCGATGGTGTGATAGGCTAAAACAACTGCTTTCATAGAATATTCCTCAGTATTTCAAAGAAGTAGGGCATCAAAAAATCGATGATACGGATGTCGAATTCATTTTCGTGTGTCGAGTCCCTCTTATTTCATGCACGAAATAGCGGGGACGGCTGCGCACGTCATGGTAGATTCGGCCGATATATTCACCCAGCAGGCCAAGGCCGATGAACTGAGCGCCGATAAAGACAAACAGGAAGGCAAAGAGGGTAAAGACACCTTCGGCTGCCCAGGTTGCACCGTAAATCACCCGCAATACCATGAGCAAAAGACCAAAACCGATACCGGAGAGCGAAATCAGCACTCCAAGAAAGGAGAGTAACCGCAGAGGAAAGGTCGACATGGAGGTCAGGAGGTCGTACTGAAGGGAGATCAGTTTGAGAAAGCTGTACTTGGACTCTCCATTTTCCCGCCGGGCGTGTTGCACAGCAATCTCAGCGGTATTACCGGCAAAACTGTTGGCCAGGATGGGAATAAAGGTGGAGCGCTCCGAGCACTGGAGCATGGCCTCAACAATGGGCCGCCGGTAGGCCCGGAGCATACAGCCGTAATCGTGCATCATCACCCCGGTTGCCTGCTGCACCATGCGGTTGACAAGGTGTGAGGCGGTGCGGCGAAAAAGGCTGTCCTGACGATTTTCGCGCACTGTGCCCACCACATCGACGCCCTCGTCCATTGCACGTATCAGCTTCGGGATTTCTTCCGGCGGGTTCTGCAGATCCGCATCCAGGGTCACAACCATCTCTCCCCTGCTCTGTTTCATCCCGGCAAAGACAGCGGCATGCTGACCGTAATTGCGGTTGAGGATGACGCCGATCACCTCATCGTGGGCATCGGCAGCCCGAGTAATCAGCGCCTGAGATCCATCCCGGCTGCCGTCGTCGACAAGAATCAACTCAAAACTGCGCTTCATGGAACGACAGGCAGTAAGGCAACGCTCCACCAGCTCGGGCAGGTTTTCCCGCTCATTGTAGACCGGAATAACCACAGATATTTCTGGAGCAGCGATCATGCCAGCACCTCCTTAATGGCGGCCACCACCTCATCGACATCAGAGAGTTCCATGTCTGGAAACAGGGGCAGAGAACAGAGCCGTGCCGAATTCCATTCGGTGTTTTTCAGAGTTCCTTGCGGCTGTGGCATGGTTTCACGGTAATAGCGCTGTAAGTGAGCTGCCTTGAAATGAATGCCGGTGCCGATGTTTTTCTCTTTGAGCGCCGCCATGAACCGGTCCCGATCCATACCTTCGTGTTTCGAGTCCACCCGCACCACATAAAGGTGCCAGGCGTGACGCATGGGATAGGTCGGTGTAATCAACGGCAGGATTTCGTCCACCTCGACCAGGAGTTTGTTGTAGCGCTCAGCTAACTGCGTACGTTTTTCGATAAAACCATCGAGCCGAGACAGCTGCCCCAGACCAAGGACCGCTGCCATATCGGTCAGGTTATATTTAAATCCCGGCTCCAGGACCTCGGCCTGGGGTGAACGCCCCTGCATGGTCCGATCAAAGGCATCGACGCCGAGTCCATGAAATTTAAGGCGTCGAATGTGCTCGAGCATTTCTGCATCATCGGAGCAGAACATACCTCCTTCGCCGCAGGTCAAATTCTTGATCGGGTGAAAGGAAAAAATTGTTGTTCCACGATGCCCGATCCGCTCGCCCCTATATTCGGTTCCAGCTGCATGGGCCGCGTCTCCGATCAGGGAAATCTGGGAGGCCGCAGCCAGCTGACGCAGTGCATCCAGTTCCACGGGTGCACCCGCAAAATGAACCGGAATGATCGCCTTCGTCTGCTCGCTGATCAAGGGGGCAACGGTTTCGCTGGAGACCATCAGGGTGTCGCGTTCGACATCGGCAAAGATCGGGGTGGCCCCTAAAAGGCGTATCAGGTTGACGGTGGAGATCCAGGTGAGCGAGGGGGTAATAACCTCGTCCCCAGGGCCTATCCCCAGGGCTGTTAAGAGAAGATGCATACCGGCAGTGGCGGAACTCAAGGCCACCGCGCCCTGTGCTCCACAGTAGTTGGCAAAGGCCTGTTCAAAAGCAAGGGCCTTGCTGCCGGTGGTAATCCAGCCAGAACGCATGACCTCGGCCACCGCCTCTATTTCCGCTTCGCTAATGGAAGGCTTTGAAAACGGCAAAAATGTTGATCGCATTATTGTCTCATAGTTGTTTATCGGAAATTGGGGCACCAGCGCCCTTTTGCCGTGGCTAACACGGCTATTGCACGTCACCCTAGCAAACCGAAGATGAAGAAAAGATGAAGATAGGGAACAATTGCGTAAAAAAAGCAAAAAAAATCCCTCTGACATAAGTCAGAGGGAGATAGGGATACAGAGAAGCAGGCGTGATTGGTTCGATTTAGGGCTTATCTTTCTACCAGGCCTTTCGCTCCACCGAAAATAAGGGGCTACTACATTGGTGTTCATTTCCCCGTGCTAGAGTTATATTCACCCGCAGACCGCTTCCAGTCTGCGGATCGGCCGTTTCAAGCGTGATACTCGCACCGATACGTTGGGCAATGGTCTGGACTATGGACAATCCCAGCCCCGAGCCAATCTGTTCACTCCCCAGGACCCGGTAAAAAGGATCAAATACTCGCAATCGCTCCTCTTCAGGAATGCCTGGACCGCTGTCCGCAACCTCCAGGAGCACTATTTCCGGTCCAAGTCCGACCGATAGATCGACCCGTCCACCGGTGGGGGTGTAGCGAATGGCGTTATCTACCACATTTTTCACCAGGGTAAGAAGATCCACTGCATCGACTTCAAGGAGGGCATCGGTAGCAGTAGTGATCCCGATATCAATCGATTTGGCCTCAGCCAGGGGGAGCAAATCCTCTAACACCTGCCGATAAAGCTGCTGTACAGATAGCCTCATACCCGATCGATCACTCGTTGACTGTGCTCGGGCGAAGGTGAGCAACTGATCCAACAACTTTCTCGCCCGATCGAGCCCCTGGCGTAAAGTTTGGAGCCGGTCGCTGGCAGAGACAGACATATCAGCCTGTGCCAACCGCTCTGCCTGCAGGGAAAGAGCGGTCATGGGTGAGCGCAACTCATGGGCGGCATCGGCGACAAATCGCCGCTGCACGGTCATGGATTGATCTACCCGTTTGAATAGACGGTTAATGGCCCCCACAAAGGGGCGAACCTCTAACGGGAAGTTTTCTATAGCAATGGGGTGCAACTCTTGTTCGCTTCGGCTGTCTATTTGGCGAGAAAGGTGTGTAATCGGAGCAAATATTGTGCGAATGAGGAATGAGGCGACAATGAGCAGAAGTGGTATCAAAAATAGAAACGGAATCAAGGTGCGCAGCGCACTGTCTCGAGCGATTTCATCACGAAACTCAGTCTCTTGCGCTACGGCAAGCCTTTGATCCGGGGCACATGTTTTCACCATGACCCGATAATCTTTGTGATGCACCCGTACCGTATGCAGTCCATCGGACAATCGAGCTGGCAATGCGATGGAGGAAGGATTGTCGCTCTTCTGTTGGCTAGCTATTGGTGCGTTCGGAAGCATCTGCACCAAGAAACGAGATTCCGGATCACGGACCAGCCGTTCACCGAAAGCAGTAGTCGGTAGAACAGATAATCCCTTTTCCTGCAACAGGGCGGTCACTTGGGACAACATATCATCCTGCAGCTCATGCGCCTCAATGAAAGCACTGACAAAGGCAAAGGTTCCCGCTATCACGCCAACACAAACGATGGCGACAGAGAGCCATAGCGCCAATCGACCCTGCAGTGAATCAAGTCGCAGCGTCTGAAGAACACGGGGTGAGATTACACCTACACACTTACTGAATACTTCTTCGTACCAGTGCCTGCTCTTTGGCTGCTCGTTGCTCTCCGATCTATCCTTCATGCGCTTTTTGCGACCATCCACCCCGCCCCTCGAATATTTTTTATAACCTCGCTTCCAAGCTTCTTGCGAATTGCATGGATGAAAAAATCAACCGCGTTACTCTCAACCTCTTCTCCCAAGCTGTAGATACGGTCCTCCAATTCACTCCGGGAGAGAATGGCACCAGGACGAATAAGGAGGGCCTGGAGAAGTGCAAATTCGCGACTGGAAAGCTGGACAGGTGTTCCGATAGGACCTGTAGCTTCCCTGGTCACGGGATCCAAGCTGACGATGCCATTGGTTAACAGGGGAGAAGCCGAGCCACCCTTGCGCCGCAACACAGCACGCATGCGAGCCAACAACTCCTCCATAGCAAAGGGTTTAAGCACATAATCATCGGCCCCCTCATCAAGACCGCGAATTCTGTCTTCCAATCCATCGCGAGCAGTAATGATCAATAAAGGGATCGAGTTTTGCTGGCCACGCACATGTTGCAGCACCTCTACCCCATCTTTCCCCGGCAACCCCAGATCCAAAAGGAGGATGTCGTACTGCTGGAATTGGAGGTTATCAAGTACATCCTGTCCATCTTTGACCCAATCGGTGGCATATGAAGCATCCTTAAGGGCGTCCTGGATAGCCGCGCCAATCATCGGATCATCTTCAACCAGTAATACGCGCATCACGTTGTCCTTCAGGTTGTGCCATTCCCGTTTTACGACACGGCAATGACGGTGTTGGCAAAATACAAGTATATAATCCGTCGTTCACAGGTTTCCGAGATCATCAATGTGAAGTTACGGCTGATTTTTGTTTAAAGAACAGTATACACGCCAACATGAAGGTAAAAAGCACAAACGATGCGCTTGCCCGATCTAAGGCCATACCGCCTGAGCTCAGCGGTTTATCGAGAAAATCGCCTACCACTGCACCCAAAGGACGGGTGAGGATAAAAGCTGCCCAAAAAAGCAGAGTGCGGGAAATATTGGTCCAATAATAAGCGGCAACAAGA
Organism: Desulfobulbus rhabdoformis; assembly: GCF_016919065.1. Classification (GTDB taxonomy): domain Bacteria; phylum Desulfobacterota; class Desulfobulbia; order Desulfobulbales; family Desulfobulbaceae; genus Desulfobulbus; species Desulfobulbus rhabdoformis. The sequence goes on from NZ_JAFFQA010000006.1 coordinate 81,068, forward strand.
AGGAGCAGAAGTCCATCAAAAATCACGGCCCCACCACTGTATCCCAGGCCGGCCGTATCGGCGGTCCAATCCCCCAGTGCGGTGCCCAGTGTCTGGGAGAGCATGATGGTTACCCAGTAGAAAGTTTCAGCTTTGTCCGAGTTGATCGATTGCACTGAAATTGTCCCCATGGAACGGTACCATGCAATGAGAGACATGGCGAGAAGGCCACACAAGAGTAGTGATCCTCCGGCATAACCTATGCCCAGCGAACGGTCTGCAAAATCTGCCAAAGTGGTACCAACAGTGGTGGTCGCGATAATTGTTAACCAATAGAGCGAGGGGTGAAATGCTGTGGCTTTAATTTGTGCGACGACTGCAACCATAAAGAGGCCAGCAAAAATAGCTGTTCCCCAAAGATATCCCAGGTTCATTGACATGGAGACCGTATCGCCACCTGTCTCTCCAAGGGTGGTTGCTGCAATTTTTATAATCCAGAAAATAAGCGTTACCTGCGGAACCTTATTTAAGGTTTCTTGAATATTTTTTGGTCGAAATTTGTTCATATCCAGGCCTCATTTAATGTACTTCAAACTAAAAGTTTTGAATTGTGTGATTCCTATCTATAGCTTTTAATCCGTTCAGATAAGACTGAATACCTGCTTGCCTACAAGAAGAGACCGTACCGAAGCGTTGTGGCACCTCGGCACAGTCCTTTAGGCATCAATCCTTCTGCTCGTGTTCGTCCTCATTGTCCCGGTCCCGGTGATCATCGTGATCAGCCTTATCCAACTTTGCAGCCAGGATTTTTCCAGACTGCGGATCAACTTTAACGTCCATGACTTTGGGACCATTGATAACCTCGACATCAAAGACCCACTGATCGTCGTCCTGCTCCAATTCCGCCTTGGATGCGGTGCCTGCAGCATACTGTTCCGCGGCAGATATTGCTTGAGCAAGGCTAATTTGAGCAGGATGAGTGGGCAAAGCATCGTTTTGCATCATGGTATTTGCAAAGGTTGGGCTGGACATTGAGAACATAACAAGGGTAAGTGCGAGGGCTAATACATTCTGTTTCATCGTTCATACTCCACTAAGTTGAAGAGACGCGGTTATTCGCGTTTTTCGTACAATAGCGAATTAGAATTATACCAGAATTAGGAAGCCCATTTTTTTTATGAATGCATATTGTGCAAGTCGTCCCCCAAAAATAAAAAGGCGCAAGGATTATCTTGTTATCGACAACCTTTGCGCCTGCAAAAAATGGCCAGACCACCTATGATTCGGCAGGAATGATTTGCCCTGCGTTTTTTTTTAACTGCGGTTTCTGTCAAACCCTCTGTTTTTGTCTCAGCCAGTAGACTAAGGCGAATATACTACAGACAGTCAACATCCCTAAGGAAACCCAGTGCAGATTGTGGAGCACTCTCTGCTCGTTGCGCCCAAACCAAAAACCAAGACCGGCCAACACCATAACCCAGATTCCTGCGCCAAGCGCAGTTGCTCCGCAAAAGGTTAGAAGCCCCATACGAGCCACCCCTGCGGGCAAAGATATATATTGGCGAATACCGGGCAGCAAACGTCCGATAAAGGTACTGATATGGCCATGGCGCTCAAAGAACAGATGTGATTTTTCAAGGGCCTGAGGACTTATAAGCAGGTAACGTCCATATCTTTCCAAAAAAGGAAGGCCGAATTGCACCGCAAGCCAGTAGTTGAGCAGTGCCCCCAGTAGGCTTCCCGCTGTACCGCTGAGGATCACCATGCTGAGATTCATTTTTCCGCTTGCGGCAAGATAGGCCGCCGGTGGGATCACCACCTCGCTCGGAAAAGGAAAAAAAGAGGATTCCAGGGCCATAAGCAGGACAATACCGGGATACCCCCACTGACCAGCAGTTTCTGAAAGCCAAACCACACATTGGTGAAACATTTTAAATTCCCACTTTAGTTTCTATTCTGCCCAGGAGGGCTCCTGTAAACCGGTAGCAAACACGTCGAACCTTCCCAACAATTTGAGAACAACCACGGGAATTGACAATCGTCCGGCTGGTTTTATTTATCAAGTCAGAACCACCGGCAAAGCCGGTGGCTTGAAAGCCTGAGAACCGCTCAAAGCGGCACATTTAACAGATCAACTGACCACCATTCGGTGGTCGCCTATTTAAACAGGTTCAGTTGTTCGAGACGTTGATCTTCTTTTTCTTGATTGCGGATATACTCCCGCACAACCTCTTCGTCGGTGCCTACTGTTGACACAAAATAGCCTCGAGCCCAAAAACTCATTCCGCAATGGTTCTTCTTTTGGCCCAGATATGTGCGAGCAATATGAATGGCACTTTTCCCTTTCATATACCCAACTACTTGTGAGACCGCATATTTGGGCGGAATCGAGATTAACATATGCACATGGTCTGACTGAAGATGTCCCTCTAATACTCGGCTTTCCTTTTGACGAGCCAATTCGTGGAGTATACCCCCAAGATTCTTCCGGAGTTGACCATAGAGTATTTTCCTCCTGCATTTCGGTATCCACACCACATGGAACTTGCAATCCCATTTCGTGTGGCTTAAACATTGTATGTCGTTCATGAAGCCTCCTTTTTCGTGACTTTGAGCGGTCCACGAAATTGGAGGCTTCTTTATTTTGCAGGATCCGTCAAACTTTGAGAGTCCCCCGGCAAAGCCGGGGGTTTACCCAGAAGAAATTAGCTATTGAGGCAGCGGCGAAGGATCTAATGCGTCAATCGTCGTTATCAATGAGAGAAGAGATGCATGGCACTCCGTGGTATCCGGATGGAATGCCCTGAGATTGTGGAGCACTGAATCAATGGCATCGTCAACTTTGGTCCAAATTTCCTTGTCCATCGCTCTCAATCTTCCAGCAGCGCGATCCCAGGCAGATTCCAGGTCTCTCACCCTTGATTTTGCCTCGGCAAACTTGCCGGAATCGACCAATGCCAAGCTGTCCACACTTATGGTCCTATAAAGAGATAAATCTCCCAAAGGCCGCATGGAGGATACTGTTGCACTTGCTCTTCCTTTATCTGAAAAGGATTTGTTGGCTAAAGAGGCAGTCAGCTCTCCATTTCGCCAATAGTACCCTCCCCAAGAAACAGAGAGTAAGGCGATAAGGACGAAAATGACTTGAGCAAAAACAACGTTGCGGGAACGCAACCTCCTCTCACTCTTTATGCTGCCAGCGATCATATCACGCTTGGTTATCGAAAGAAAAATGACCGTCAACACAATAGCTGCTAAAAACAAGGCACTGGTCATTGTCGGCCCAAGCCCTACCCCACCGCTTGCCGTTGATTGGGAGAGATAATCGCCTAAAGATGCCCCCAAGGGTCTGGTCATGATGTAAACGATCCAAAACGAAAGGATGGAATCAAGGCCCAATTTCCAGGCAATCCCCATGATTGCAACTACAGAGCAGACAATGAAGCCGGTCGTTAGATAGCCCAACCCAAGACTCTCTGCCATAAGATCGCCGGTGGCTGTTCCCAGAGCAAAGGTGAAAAGAATAGCGAGCCAGTAAAAGGTTTCCCGTCGCACCGTGAAAATGGAGTGAATGGAAAGCGTTTTTTCGCTCACAAACCAGATTGAAAAGGTTATCGCCAATGCCAGACTAAAAAAAATGGTGCTTGTTTCGAGGGGAACATGCATATTATCCGTGAGTAAATCGGTCACTAATGTGCCAAAAACACTCACGAGAACAACCGTCAGCCAATACACGGATGGGATATACTTGCTGGCACGATATTGAAAAACCATGGACATTACGAGTAGCCCACCCATAATTACCGACGTGCCGATAAGCCCCAGGCCAAGGCTCATATTAAGAAAATCTGCTGCTGTTTCACCAACAGTCGTACAGAGTACTTTTATGATCCAAAAGTACAAGGTTACCTCAGGAACTTTACTGAGCAGCTTTTCTGAATTCTTCATTTCATGCGAGTTCATCATTTTTTTGCCTTGGTTTTTTATTATCACTTGAGCGGCAGACTAAGCCTATCAGTGGCCGATATGGAGGCATGTGATCATCTTGAATAGACGTCCTCAATTCCTCTCGTTTTTTATTCAGAGAGCATTTGAAAAAAAATGTGCAGCGTTGGATACCTGATGAGGAGAAAAGTTGATCGATGGTGACAAGGCTCAATAGCAAATGAAAATTAGACCAGAATTAGATCTCCACCATTGTATAGAAAATATTGGTCGCCAGAGCTAAGTTTACGGTTTATGGACACACTGCAAATTCTTATTTGGCGGGGAGGTTGGTAGGCTCGTCTTTGGATAATTGAGCCTCATCTTCAGGTGGATTGGAATTCTCAATTTTGCCATATACAGAAACAATGAACTGTTATGGAACTTTTTTCCAAACCATATAAAGACGCTGAAATTTTCCCGTTGGATATTTGAGATTAATTTCGGTGGTAATAAAAAAAAGCCCATTCATGCCGCTGAAATACCTGCGCATGAATGGGCTTTTAGGTCGCCTGAAAGAGCTTTTTCTTTAAGGCTCTATTTGGGAAAAAACGTCAGTGTGTCAGTTTGACCTGTGCTTCCTCGTAACGGCTTTTGGTTTTATCCAAAATTTCTGCAGGGATGGGTGGAGGTGGCGGTTGTTTGTCCCAGTCGAGCGAAGAGAGGTAGTCCCGAAGGAATTGTTTATCAAAGCTGGGTTGTCCTTTACCTGGGGTATACTCATCCAGAGGCCAGAACCGGGATGAATCTGGAGTGAGCACCTCGTCGACAAGAATCAACTGATCTCCGTCAATTCCCATCTCAAACTTGGTGTCGGCAATAATAATCCCCTTGGTTCGGGCATAATCTGCAGCCCGTTGGTAGAGAGCAATGCTCGCCTCTGCCATTTTTTTCGTCAGTTCCGCTCCAACTAGCTCTTCCATACGGGCAAGACTGATATTCTCGTCATGCAATCCCTGCTCGGCTTTGGTGGAGGGTGTGAAAAGGGGCTCAGGAAATTGATCGGATTCCAGCATATCTGCTGGCAGGGTAAAGCCACAAACCGTGGTGTCCTTTTTATACGCGCTCCAGAAGGATCCGGAAATGTAGCCTCGGACGATGCACTCGATCGGTACGACCTTGGTCCGTTTCACCAACATGGAACGGCCTTCAAGCTGATCACGATACTGGTGGCAGATTTCAGGGAATTCATCAACATCAGCACTGATCAGATGGTTGGGCAGGATATCCCCCAGCAGATTGAACCAGAACAGGGAGATTTCCGTCAGCACCTTTCCCTTACCGGCGATGGGGTCATCCATGATCACATCATAGGCAGAAATGCGATCAGTGGCCACCATCAGCAGTTTATCCGCATGACCTGGAATTTCATACATATCACGAACTTTGCCGCGGTGCAGCAGGTTCAGCTCCGGGCAATCGGTGGCAATTACAGCCGTACTCATTTTGCATACTCCTGAAACTAAGGTTGGTTACAAAAACAATATTGTTTCTTGTCGTCGTTTTATATGGAAAAAGTAATTCTGTAAACGTTTGAGTGAAGCAAACAGACTGGACTGTATCAAGACACCGGCAAGACAAACTTTCCGAGCTGTTTTAGGCCTCAACGTCCAACAAAGGCTCTCTTGACAATGCCAGAGGAGGGTTCTTATTCTATATGATCATTAACTCGCATGCCCTCAAGGAGGTGCACTATGGCTTTTATTCGATTTGTGGATCGCCCGACGTTTCGTAACCCCTGGGCTGAATTTGAGCGAATCCGCCAGGGGCTTGATGAGCTTTCCCGCTCCTATGGGGAAAAAGGGAAAAACCAACCCGCCAACGTCTACCCCCCCTTAAACATGTACGAAGAACCGGATCGACTGCTTATCACCGCCGAGTTACCTGGGGTCCGCGTGGAAGATCTGAGTCTATCCATTGATGGGGAGACGCTTAACCTGCAAGGTAAACGTGACAATCACCAGAGTGAACCGGGAATTTCCTATCACAGACGGGAGATAGAGTCTGGAAGTTTCAGCCGCGCTATTGGCTTACCGGTCAAAGTCGATAACGAACGAGTGGCAGCCAAACTCAACAATGGTGTGCTCACCATTACCTTGATGAAAGCGAGTGCGGTCACCCCTCGCCAAATTAATGTCTCTGCTGAGTGATGAGGTGTGTCCATGTCTGCACAAGAACTTAAAATTCAGGATAAAAAACCGGTGCAACCCAACCAGGAATCCACAAAAACTGAGACCTGTTTTGCTCCCCATGTCGATATTTTTGAGACTGATGCGGAGGTTGTTGTCCTTGCAGATGTTCCTGGTGTAACCCCTGAAGATATCGAACTCTCTTTAGAAGAGAATATCCTCACAATTGCCGCCCAGAGGCAACCTCCCAAACACATGGGACGTCTTATTCTCGAAGAGTATGAGACCGGGCATTATCTGCGGCGATTTACTGTTGCTGAAACCATTGATCAGGACCAAATCGCAGCTCGACTGGTCGATGGAGTCCTGCGGGTGAGTTTACCTAAAGTCGCACCAACCCAGCCGAAAAAAATTGAAATCAAAATCGGATAAGCAAATTCTTTGATTCGCTGTTTACCTTTGCTTGCGCTGTAATTCCGGACAGGCGGGATTGGTGTAGTCCACCAGTTCCGCCACCAATGAGCCGATGACAATACGCGAATGAATCTCAACCGGGACACGACAACGGTCGTCGGTGAGCCATAACGTCGTCCCCCCACTTTTTTCATAAAGCCCGCGAAACTGCATGCGTGGTTCAATTTTCAGCGTTGGACGTTTACCAAATATGGTCTTGCGTCTCTCTTTTTTGACAACAGCAACCTGAACGGCATGCCGTTTTTTATCGGCAAAGGTCGGGACTATAATCGGAACCTGGCCAATGTACTTCAAGGCTCTTGAGATAATAAAAGAGGTGAACTCGTTATAGACACCACCATCCAAAGTGTACTCTTGAACCTTGTTCTTATTTTTCTGATAACGAACAGTGTGTGCAGTTTGGTCATAAAGACTCAGACGAGTGGTTTTATGATCATAGCCTTCGTTTTGCTTAACTTCGTAACGGACCGGCAATTTTGACACACCTGAGACAAAACAGCGAAAGCGGTCATCCACAGGATAAAACAGGGAGAGTGGACCATAATCCTTAACCTTTGCATCAATGACAAAATCGGCCTCATACTCTGAAGTCGGCCGAATCTTCAGGTAGATATCCCCAATCTTGACCCCCCCACTCCATGAAACCGAGTAATGCAGGGTTTCCTTACCCGAATAAATAATATCAACGGTCTCCGAGCGTATCTGACTGGGGCGAAGCTCCACCTCTGGCCTTAATTTTTTGCAGATCCCTGTGGTCGGTGCAAGCAGCAGCGTCGAGGCTACCACGGCTATGAACATATGTTTCATTTCGTTAATTTCCTGTTGCTAACGCAAGGCAGGTAGCGCAGAAGAGCGTGAGGGCGATAAGACCATTCATGGAAAAGAACGACTGGCGTATGCGGGAAAGGTCCTTGGGGCTGACAATGAGGTGCTGATAAAAAAGGGCCGCAGCAGTTAGAGCAATGCCAAGAAAGTACCAGTAATTCAGCCCGGTTAAAACACCTGTCAGGGTAAAAAGAATAAAGGCCAGTAGGTGGAAGAGCACTGCGATTCTAAAACCGTTCTTCCTTCCGAAAAAGGACGGCATGGAATAGAGCCCAGCATCACGATCAAAGTCGGCGTCCAGGCAGGCGTAAATACAGTCAAAGCCAGCCACCCAAAATAAAACAGCCAGAGAGAGTACCCAGGGGTAACCTTCCAGGCTGGCCGCTACAGCCACCCATCCTCCAAGAGGGGAGATGGCCAGGGCCACGCCGAGAACAACATGACATAGCCAGGTAAAACGTTTGGTGAGTGAGTAAAAAAGGGTTAATCCCAGGGCAAAAGGCGCAATCATAAGCGCCAGGGGATTAAGCATGAAACAGGCAAAGAAAAAAAGCAAACTTGCCCCTATCATCAACCCCCAGGATTGAATAAGCGTTACCTCACCGGCAGGCAGGGCGCGACCGGTGGTTCGAGGATTGGCAGCATCGAATTTTCGATCAGCAATCCGGTTAAAGGTCATGGCGCTTGTCCTTGCCCCGCCCATGGCGATAACAACCCAAAAGAATACTGAAAAATCAGGGATGCCACGCTCTGCAAGAAAGGCCCCCATCAGCGCAAAAGGCATGGCAAAAACAGTGTGTTGGAATTTGATCATTTCCAACAAAACAGATATTTTTTTCCACATAATTTACATTCCCTGCCAACGCTTAATCGATGAGGAGGCGACCGGTATGCTCAAAAGGTCGCAGATTCGTGCTGCAAATTGTCTGGCAATATCGTCAAGCGTTTGTGGATGTTGATAAAAAGCGGGCATTGGCGGGCAGATAACAGCCCCTGCCTCGTGCACGGTAAGCATGTTGCGCAAGTGGGTGCGATTGAGTGGTGTCTCACGAGCTGCAAGGATTAATGGACGTCTCTCTTTGAGGGTGACATCAGCTGCACGGTGGATAAGGTTCCCACAGAATCCGCCAGCAATGGCCGCAAGAGTCCCCATGGTGCAAGGAAGAACGACCATGGCATCATAGCGGGCAGAGCCTGATGCTGGAGCCGCGGTAAAATCGTCGGCCTGAAACCAGCGCTGAACCTGAGAGAGATCCTCGGGTTTGAGGTCAAGCTCGAATTTGAGCACCTTGCGCCCGGCATCGGAGATGATTGCGTGCACCTCAACCTGAGCTATCTCCAGTAAGTGCAGCAGCTGAGGAACGTAGAGCATGCCGGTTGCCCCGGTCAGCCCAAGGAGAAGACGTCGACACTCTGCCATGGGATCAGCCCTTCACGCCTCGGTATATGGAGACAATCCCAAAGGTAAGCGGTATTCGTGAGACCTTGTTAAACCCCGCTTCCCGCATCATGGCCATCAATTCCTCGGGTTCATAAAAGGCCGCTATTGAGGAGGCAAGATACTGGTATGCCTCTTTGTCACCGGAGATAAGGCCTGCAACGGCCGGAAGAATCTTGTTGAGGTAGAAATGATAGATCGGTTTAATGATCGGGTTGGTTGGCCGGGAAAATTCGAGAATGAGTAGGTTCCCTGTGGGCTTGAGAATGCGGTGCATCTCTTTAAGCCCCTGGAGTGTCTGGGAGAGATTACGGACACCAAAGGCCACCGTACAGCCCCAAAAACTGTTGGAGGGAGCGGGAAGCACCTCCCCATCTCCGCAAACCGGAAAAATACGGGTTTTGCGATCATCACTGGGCAGGGCTTTGGCACCGGCCAGGAGCATGTCCTCACAGAAATCAACAGAAAGCACAGATCGCCTCTGCGCTTGCCTGGTGAGTTCCAAAGAAAGGGGTAAGGTGCCTGCACAGAGATCCATGACCCAGCCTTCGGGAAACTGACGGAGCAATCTGGTTGTGCGCCATCGCCAATAGCGGTCTATCTGCAGGGAAAGCAGGGAATTCAGTAGGTCGTAACGCCCGCTAATGGCGGAGAACTTATCGCGAACAAATTGCTTTTTTTCCTCGGGTGACGGTAAGGTGCTCATGAAGTACTCGTTCTCCCATTAGCGGGAGCATTCAGGTTAAGAATAATGGAAAAACAGGTAACTGTCCTGGATTCTACGAAAATATTTTGAGGGGAAGCACATTGCCTGGTGCCTCCTGGCGGTCCATCAGATACTGAAAAAACCTCTCCAATGCCTGGAGCTTAATGGCGCTCAGGTCGTGCTCGATGCCCATAAGGTAGTGGGAGCATGCTTCACAGTCCATGGGGATGCGTCGGGCGACACGATCACAAATTTCAGCCATGCGCTCCGCTCCCTGTTTACGGCAATCGACAAGGGCCTGGCGGACCTTGCGGGCGGTTTCTGGCTCTTGAGCCAGAAATTCCTCTCGTACAGCACAAACCGAAAAGACGAAGGGCAGTCCCGTTTTTTTGTGCCAGGTTTCTCCTAAATCCAGCTGAACCGGATAGCGTCGTTCGACATTCAGACGCAGGGCATCATCGCCAATGGCAAGAACCGCACTGGATCGTTTGCTGTTCTCCTCATCGGCATAGACCTCGCCAATTTCATAGCAGGGGCGAACCCTATAAAATTCTTCGAGGATTATTTTCAACAAACGAATAGAGGTATCAGACTGACCGGTGAGGATAACCAGCTTGCCATCCAGTTCTTCCGGCGGAACCTTGGAAAAAAGAAACACAGAACCCACCGGACCCGTAGCACTGATGGAGAGGTCTGCCAGAATCTGGTAGCGTTCGGGGTGGAGCGCATAGGCGTATGAAGAAACAAATCCTAGATCGATCTTATCTCTCTCAAGAAAGACGTTGAGTTGGCTGGGTTGGGCTTCAACAACGTGCCATTGTTGCGGGTAGCTCTGCTCTTTCCAAACTTCATAGATAGGTGCAACATTGATATAGTTCACCATGCCAATACGGACCATGGCCTGACTCCTTATAGTACAACCCGTGTCGGGCTTAATGGACTACCAGCGCTGACTACATAGCGCAGAAGTTGTGTAGGGTCCTGAACAGAATCAGGAATCGGTATAGAAAGTATATCGGCGATTTTGCCCGGGGCCAATGTCCCCCTCTGGCTCTCCAGTCCCAAAGCCTGGGCTCCGCCCAGACTTGCCATGGCGAAAATCGCTGCCGGATCAAGCTGGGGATGACTCTCTGCAAGAAGGGACATCTCTCGCCACAAAGAGAGTTCCGGATTCGAGGCGACACTGTCGGTGCCGAGAGCAGGGAGAATGCCGGCTTCAAGGAAGCGATCCACCGGAGCTGTGCCAACCGCTAAAAATTGATTGCTTCCGGCACAGAGGCAGACTTTGGCGCCTTCACCGGCAAGTATTTGAATTTCTTCTGGATCGACATGGATAGCATGGACGCAGAGGGTTTGTTCATCCAGAGCCCCCAAATCATAGAGATACCGTACAGATCCGGCATGCCCTGGGGGAATAAACGATCCGTCCCAAAAACCTCGACTTCGGACAAAGTCAACCATTTCTCCCCTGCCCTGGGCAAGCATCTCCTGTTCGGCCGGTGGTTCGGCAACATGGATGGGAAAGGTATGGCCTAGAGCTTTTGCCCGGCTTTTAAGCGCCTGAATGAGTTGAGGATGGGTCGAATACGGTGCGTGGGCACTGCAACGCTGTCGCTCCGGTTCGGCTCCAAGTCTTTCCAGGTTTTTTTCAAGGGTAAACCCGGCCAGGCCAAGGTACTCCTTATAGGCCAAAACCTGGCCGTTCGTCTTTTGCTGAAGTTCTCCACCAATGGTTGTGTTCCCGATATCGGCAAGAATACTCACCCCGGAACGGTACTGCTGCTCTGCACAGGCCAAGGAGGCCTCTTCAATCTCGGGGCCGGTAATTCCAAGGCTGTCTCGCAGATACAAAAGCTCTACAATCCACTGGGTAAAAGATGGCCCAGGAGGTTTCTTCCCAAGTTCGCCAAGATGAGAGAGCTCAAGGTGAATGTGAGCATTGATCAGTGCCGGGGTCAGGGCCGCATGGGGATGGGGAATAACCTCCACCTGTGGGTAGCTGGTCTGTAACGCATCTAACCTGTCGACAGCCAGGATTTTTCCTTCTTCAACGACAACACCTGCATCGGCAAGAACAGCTCCAGAGACGGGCACAACCCAGGGAGCACTATGGATCTGAACCCTGGACATCAGATGGGGGTATAGTCCATCAGCCGTTGTTGCGGAGAAAACCCAGCATCACTGACCAGACGACGAATTTCCTGCTCAGAGAGGCGGAAGTGAATTCCTGCTGCAGCCACCACATTTTCCTCGATCATGGTCGAGCCAAAGTCATTGGCGCCAAAAAAGAGGGAGAGTTGGGCAATCTTGGGGCCCTGAGTAACCCAGGAAGCCTGAATATTGCGAATATTATCAAGGAAAATGCGACTTAAGGCCAACATACGTAGGTAGCTGACTGCCGTTGTTTTCTCGATCTTTCTGGTTTCGGCAAGCGGCGTATAATCGGGCTGAAAGGGCCAGGGAATAAAGGCCGTGAACCCACCAGTGCGATCTTGAAGAGCACGGACCCGTTCGAGATGCTCAAGCCGTTCTTCCATGGTTTCTATATGGCCAAACATCATGGTGGCCGTGGTACGCAGACCAAGTCGGTGAGCTTCTTCCATTACGCCGATCCATTGATCGGCATTACACTTCCGTGGTGCCAGTTCTTCGCGAACACGGTTGTTGAGAATTTCCGCACCGCCGCCGGGGATAGAGTTTAATCCGGCATCTACCAGACGTTTTAAGACCTTGGCAACGGGCAACCCGGAAATCTGAGAGAAATGGTAGACCTCAGGCGGCGAAAAACCGTGGATGTGAATGCCGGTCTCTTTCATGAAGCGGAGCATCTCTTCATAAAATTCAAGGGGTTTGTCCGGGTGCAATCCCCCTTGGAGCAGAATTTGGGTTCCGCCGAGTTCCTGGGTTTCGCGGATCTTCTCAAGGAGTTCTTCTTTACTGAGGACTTTGCCTTCCTTATCCTCGGGCGATTTGAAAAATGCGCAAAATTTACAGGCGGATATACATATATCTGTATAGTTGATATTGCGGTCGATGACATAGGTGACCACCGGTTCCGGATGCAGTCGCCTGCGTATACTGTCGGCAAGAAACCCTAACTGATGAAGATCAGCCTCACGTTCAAGCTTAAGGAAATCATCACCAGTAATTCGTTCCCCTGTCTCTATTTTTTTCTGTATCGCTTGCATGGTTAGAAGGTCTCTATGACGTTGTAGAGAGTGTCGCGCTGGACAGGCTGGCGGCCTGCTTCCTGAATAAGACGGATAAGAGTCTTATGACCAAGTGCCTGCTCGGTTTCAGCACCAGCCATATGGGTTATGACTTCCTCTTTGACGGTTCCATCCATGTCATCTGCACCAAAAGAAAGGGCAACCTGGGCAAGTTTCGGTCCGATCATAACCCAATAGGCTTTCACATGGGGAAAGTTATCGAGCATCAACCGACTGACGGCAATGTTCTTAAGATCATTGATGCCGGTGGTGTTGGCATGCTCGGCCATCGCCGTGTTTTTCGGGTGAAAAGCGAGTGGGATAAAGGCTAGAAAACCATCGGTTTCGTCCTGGGTCTTGCGCAGGGCATCCAGGTGTTCGAGCCGTTCAGCTACGGTCTCGATATGACCGTAGAGCATGGTTGCATTGGTCTTCAGCCCTTTTTTATGGGCAGCTTTAGCCACTTCGATCCAGCCTTCACCGGATAGTTTCCGCTCGCAGGTTACCTGGCGAATACGCGGGCTGAAAACCTCGGCCCCCCCTCCGGGCAGGGAACCAAGTCCTGCAGCCATGAGCTCATCCAGGGTATCCTCAACAGATTTGCCATTCAGTTGAGCCAGGTGATAAATCTCAACACAGGTAAAGGCCTGAATATGTACCTCAGGGCGCACCTCTTTAATGCCCTGGAGAATGTCGATATAGTAGGAAAAGGGAAGATCGGGGTGGATGCCGCCGACCATGTGTATTTCACTGATCGGCTCGTCGAGGCGTTCCCGGACCTTCTCCTTCACATCATCCACACTCATTTCATAGGCAAGCGGATGATCTTTTTCACGTCCAAATGCACAGAACTTACAGAGGTTTGTGCAAATGTTGGAGTAATTAATGTGCTGATTATAAATAAAAAAGGCCTGGTTTCCGTTTTTGCGTTCGCGAACGATGTTGGCCAGGGCCCCAAGAGCGAGGACGTTTGGATGCTGGTACAGTTGCTCTCCATCTTCTAAGGATAACCGCTCCCCTTCGCGGACTTTGGCCAATATACGGCCAAGCCCTGCCTGCTCTATATATGCATCCATTTCTGCCTGCTCCCGGATTGAGTCTATGAAATAGAATTTATTCCCATTGATGTGAAAAAATTCAGTTTTCTTTAGATTGTTAAGGGAATGCTTGCCAAGGCCGCATCCCTGCTTGAATAAAAACAAAGAAGCCCCTTATAAAGACAAGGGGCTTCAAAAAACACGAAATATTAGTTGTGTTAGTCAAGGAAGAACCGAAGTTTCTCCCGACGGCTTGAGTGTCGTAAACGATTCAGGGCCTTTTTTTCGATCTGACGAATACGCTCTCGAGAAACGTTAAATCGTTTTCCGATCTCCTCGAGGGTGTATTCTGCCTTTTCTCCAATACCAAAACGGAGTCGAATGATTTTCTCTTCACGCTCGGTCAGCGTCGAGAGGACCTCGGTGACACGGTGAGCGAGTTCCCTATTTTGCACGGCATCATAGGGTGATTCAGATTCCTGGTTTTCAAGAAAATCACCAAGAGTCGAGTCATCATCGCCCACTGGAGTCTCCAGTGAAATCGGTTCCCGCGATGCTTCCAAAATGGCCAGGATTTTATCCATGGGCAAATCAGTCATCTTGGAAATTTCAACCGGGGTGGGTTCACGACCAAGTTCTTTTAACAGCGAGTAAAACGCCTTAAAAAACTGACTGCGCAGTTCAAGAAAATGCACAGGCAGGCGAATGGTCCGGGTTTTGTCAAGAATGGCCCGGGTTATCGCCTGGCGAATCCACCATGAGGCGTAAGTCGAGAATTTGTTGCCTTTTTTATAGTCAAAACGAAAAACAGCCCGCATCAGTCCCAGATTGCCTTCCTGAATGAGATCAGCAAGGGTCAAGCCCTGATGCATATAGCGCTTGGCAATAGAGACGACCAACCGAAGGTTTGCCCGGATCATGGAATCCTTGGCAAATTCAATGGATCGGTTGTAGGCCTCTATTTTCGTAGCAAGCTCAAACAGCTCTCGAATTTCAGGGTAATTGCGGTTGGCGATGGTCACGCAATGCCGCATGTAATTGAGCTGTTGCTTTTTCGGCTTCAGCGTCGGGTCACGACGCTGCCAGAGGTCGATCCTGTCGACCAGCATTTTTATTTCGGCAACGCCTGAGCCGTCCTGACGGATAGCCTCAATAATGGCGTCAAACCCCTCACGTATGGTTTTGGAGTACTTTGCTTCTTCCTCGGGGGTGAGTAGGTCAAATTGGCCCATCTCCCTAAGGTACGTGGTTGTGGTTTCTTCCGAATCGTGTTCTTCGCTATCGGGCAAGGTATCGGAAGAATTGTCTTCGTCACCGTTTTTCTTTCCGGTCCATTCTTCACCGGATAAGGTCTTTCTTTTTCCCGACTCTTCCTGGGTAACAATTTCAATATTGTTTTCCCCGAGAAAATCAAATAACTCTTCAATGGCTCCCGGATCTTTCACCTGATCGGGGAGGAGTTCGTTCAGATGCTGAAATGTTATACAGCCTTCATCCTTTCCGGCCTCAAGAAGGTCATTTTTTATACCAGCGAGCACCAGCCTTCTCCTTTAATCTGTGCGCAACGCACATTGTGTTTCAGGGTCAAAAAGAATATTATAGTCTACTCTATGAAGAAAATAATGCAATCGAAGAGTGGGTGTCATGCAATAAAAAACGTTTTGCCGGTATGATGAACAGGATTAGGATTGCATGGAACACGCAGAGGCATGAGTTCACGCAGGGCATAGTTTCTTGGGAGGAGTAGACACACATGAATAATTGTACATCGATAAACATTCTCCGACAAAGATCAAGTGGAATTTTATTACCGATTTTTTCACTGCCAGGCCCCTATGGCATCGGTGAGATTGGAAAAGAGGCTTTCGATTTTATAGATTTCTTGAACGATTCCAAGCAAAAGAGCTGGCAAATTCTTCCCACGACGCCTGTCGCTCCCCTGTTTGGTAATTCACCCTATATGAGCTTTTCAGCCTTTGCGGGTTCTCCTTTGCTCATTGCTGCTCAGGGACTTGTTGAGGCAGGGTGGCTTCTCGAAACGGAAATCCCCTCCCCTTCATTTTCTCCTTTTCTGGTCGAATACGATAAAATCGAATCCTATAAAAAAGAATTGTTGCAAAAAGCTTGGAGGCGTTTTTCTCAAAAGCCTTCTTTTGCCGATACGCTTGAACAGTTTGCAAGCACTCATCCGTGGGCACAGGATTACGCATTGTTTGTTGCCTTGAAAAACAAAATGGGTAATGCCCCCTGGTATGAATGGCCGGAAGGATTACGACAGCACGATTCACTTGCCTGCGCTCAGGCCCAAAAGGATCTCCTTGCCGACGTCCACTACCACCTTTTCACTCAGTATGTGTTTATGAAGCAGTGGCAGGCGCTTCGCGACTATGCCCGTGCCCATGAGGTTCAGCTCATCGGTGACCTCCCCATCTATGTTGCCTTGGATAGCGTGGACGTTTGGGTCAATCAATCCATTTTTCAGTTGGATGAAAACACCGGTGAACCTACCCGGGTAGCGGGTGTCCCTCCAGATTATTTTAGTGCCACCGGCCAGCGATGGGGGAACCCGCTCTATCGCTGGAACAGTGCCAACACTGAGGTTGAGACTCAGCTCTACGCGTGGTGGGAGCAGCGATTACAGCACAATTTCAACTTGGTTGATGTCGTGCGTATCGATCATTTCCGCGGCTTTGAATCCTACTGGTCTGTACCGGCCGAAGAAGAGACCGCGCTCAATGGCAGCTGGCAGCCAGGTCCGGGGGAAAATTTTTTCAGAGAAATGACCATTCGGTTGGGTGAGATGAATATTATAGCCGAAGACCTTGGCGTTATAACCAAGGAGGTTGAAGAGCTCCGTGACAGTCTTGATTATCCAGGGATGAAAATTCTGCTCTTTGCCTTTGATGGTAACCCCGAAAATAGCTATCTCCCCTACAGCATGGGAAAAAAAAGTGTTGTCTATACCGGAACCCATGACAATGATACCGCTGTTGGCTGGTATCTGAGCTCTGAAGTTGCACCGGAGGCCAAAAAACAGGCAAAGCTTTTTGCGCATTGCTCCGATGACAATGCTGGCTCGTTCCATAGAGAGCTTATTTATCTGGCCTATGGCTCTCCGGCTAACCTGGCAATTATACCTATGCAGGATGTGCTTGGTTATGGCAATGACTGCCGCATGAATACTCCTGGAACAACAACGGGTAACTGGCAGTGGCGTCTCACCCGGTCCTCACTCACTCCAGAGCTTTCCACCTGGTTGGGGCAGCAGGTTGAGCTTTTTGGACGCGATCCCCAGCCCAAATTGAAAATATTGGCTGCATCTCAAGAGTAGATCAGGACAATGGTATCCCTGTTAAAGGAGAGTCGAAGTCGTCCACCATGGTTTCTCCCGTAGACTTCCCAGCCAGGCTCCCCTTTGATCTCACAGTGGAGGCATTGAGGGGAGTGAATATCGCGCTGGCTGTCGTTCCAGCTCACCAGGGTAAAATCGGTGTCGTCCTGGCCCGCCAGAGCATCACCAAGGAGTTTTGCCAGGTCGAAATTCAAGGAGGCACCTTCTAGGGTTATGTGAATTTTTTCCATGTATCGCTCCGTTGTTTCAATGTTTTTTTCACCATATATTGAAGTAGCTACAACCATGCGTCAATAAATTTTTTGATAGGTAGTTACATTCGTCTTGATAATTATTCTTCCCTTTGCACAATGGGCATATTTTCGACTATACTAGCGCCATATTGATGCGGATTTTTGAGCATCCCCTAGCTGTTTAATCCATGATTATTCTACGGAGGATTTGCTGTGAGGAAAACATTGTTTCCGGTACTGCTGTGTGTGTCACTTGCCCTTTTGGCCGGAGGATGTGCAGGAGATAAAGCTGAACTGAGTGCATCAAAACAGGCGATACATGCACAGGCGGAAACTGGCGTCTATGCAGGCAAGGTCGCGGGCGTCTCCCAGCGTGCTCAAACCTTATCCATTACTGTTGGCGCGAAACATGACGGTGGCGTTTCCAAGAGTAAAGTAATGATGCTGAAGTTTGATGCCGATACCAAGGGAATGAATGTCGCAGCCAAAGGCAAACCAATTAAGGTCAAGTACGAGAAACGAGGCAACGATCTCTATGCCACTGAGGTTGAACTGAAAATTGCCAAACTTCCTGCTGGTATTACAGAAATAAAAACCAAAGAACTGCAAACGTTACTTGCGAGCAACACGGATCTTTTTTTGGTTGATTCCCGCCCCACCGGTCGTTACAACCAGGCCCACCTACCAGGGGCCCACTCCATCCCCATGCCGGTGCTCAAAAAGAAAAAAGCAGCTGTTTTACCCAAAGATAAAAACACAATGCTTATTTTCTACTGTGGCGGCATCACCTGCCCTCTTTCGCCCGGTTCCGCTATCATCGCCAAAGATTTGGGCTACACCAATGTTAATGTGTATCATGAAGGTGAGCCTGTCTGGTCAAAAAATGACCTGCCTACCTATTCGACCAAATCCTTTATCCAAAAAGGCAATGTAGTTCTCATAGATATCCGTCCCACAGAAGAAGCTATCGCCGGAAGAATCAAGGGGGCGTATTCAGTTCCCTATGAACTGCTCGAAGATCGACTCGATGATGTTCCCAGAAACGCACCTATTGTTTTGTACGGAGATGATGAGGTTCTGGATGCGGTTTCTGACGTTCGTTTTGAGGGCTTTAAAAATGTCTCTCTTGTGGAAGGTGGTTACAAGGGCTGGGTGAAATCCGGAGGCGAGATTGAAAAAGGCCCCATTTATAATATGGAAATCAAATGGGTGAGAAAGCTTGGCAAAGGCGAGGTCTCTGTGGCAGACTTTCGCAAGGCCGCTTCAGGAGAAGACAAGGATGCAATTATTGTCGATGCCCGGACCAAGTCCGAGGTGGCTGAGCTCGGTACCTTTAAAAATACTATTAACATCCCGCTGGATGAGATCCCGGCGCGGATGAACGAGCTGCCCAAAGACAAAAAGATCTATGTGCATTGCTCGACAGGCGCGCGTGCGGATATGGCCTATAACGAACTCATCAAAAACGGGTTCAATGCCAAATTCCTGTTGCTGAACATTAAAGACGCAGCCTGTGACTGTGAGATTATCAGGCCTTAAGAGCTGCTGCGGTAAAAAAAATCGTCCTGCGAGACTCTGGTCTGGCAGGACGATGCCCTAAATAACCTGTTATACTCCCTGAAGAAATAAAAAAATTACCTCAAACTTTACATTGCCTTAACCTGCTCGAGTAAGGTACGCATTTCTTCGACCTTATCTCTCGCTACAGCCACCGACCCCTCACGGGCATCAGATTCCATGGCCATGGCTATGCCCCGTATTCCTTCAATGCCTAAACTTGCCGAGGCGCCTTTCAGGCTATGTGCGGCTCGCACGATCCCATCGGTATCCTCCCCTGCTATTGCTGTCTGCAGTTGCTCAAGATCCGCACTTGATGAGTCTTTAAAGAGGGTGAGAAGTTCTTCGAGTAATTCTTCGTCACCAGCGGTTTGCTCGAGGGCGAACTCCTTATTCCATTGTAAATCAGCCATATACGCCTCCAAATATTATCAAGATATGGATTGATTGTATGACGCACTGACACTCTGTACCAGAGAAAAATCAATTTTTCCTGCACGAAAACAACAAATAAGCCCATCTTTAAGCCCAACAAGGGTAGACCCCTGCCCTCCTGGAGTGTCGCCTCCGTCAAGGATAAGGTCAACCTGACGACTAAAAAACGAGTTGACTTCCTCAGCATTGATGGCAGCCGGGGCTCCCGAGATGTTGGCGCTGGTGGCAGTTATGGGGCCTCCAAAGGCGCGGACGAGTTGGTCGGCTATCGGATGGGGCGAATGACGAACGGCAACAGTCCCTGTTCCTCCGGTGAGCCGTGAAGAACATGCCTCTAGAGCTGGAAAGATTAAACTTAGTGGGCCGGGCCAAAAGTGGTTGATCAGAGGCAGATAGGGGGGAGGTATTGTGCGGGCGACCAGACTGAGTTGAGGTTGCCCTTGAATGAGTAAAAGTATGGGGAGGGCGCCTGAGCGTTTTTTGATCTGGTAGAGTCGATCGACTGCCCCTTTGTTGAAGGGGTCGGCTGCAAGACCATAGTAGGTCTCAGTGGGGAAGGCAACCACACCTCCAGCACGCAGGATTGAGGCTGCCTGCTGGAGTGTGGATGCATCAGGTCTAACTATTGGGTTCACCCCTGCAGTGCCTGGTTTTTAGCCTCGACCTGTTGGGCCATCTGATCAGCATGCTCAACGAGTTGTTGCCGCAAACCTTCATCGGTCAGCGCAAGGATACGAACGGCGAGCACAGCCGCATTTTTAGCGCCGGCCTTACCGATTCCCATGGTTGCCACCGGAATACCCGGAGGCATTTGCACGGTTGAAAGTAAGGCATCCAGTCCATTAAGCGAGGAGGCATCCAAGGGAACTCCAATCACCGGAACCGTTGTATGGGCTGCCATGACGCCGGCGAGATGTGCCGCCATACCTGCACCAGCAATAATGATTTTAAGGCCACGATCGTTGGCAGTAGCAGCATACTTGGCGGCATGTTCAGGGGTTCGATGAGCGGAGGTGATCAGCATTTCATAGCCAACGCCCTTGCCCTCAAGAAAGTCAGCGGCTGCCTGCATAACCGGTAAATCAGAGTCGCTTCCCATGACAATACCAACTTGGGGTTTTGGCGTGTCCTCCTTCAGGCGAGCAAGGGCCCGATGACCGATATCACGCCGGTAGTAGCATCCCTGCCAGGATATGACAGACACAGCCTCGTAGGCCTGATCGAGCGCTGCTTTGATATCATCGCCAATAGCGGTTATACCAAGAACTCGCCCTCCGGAGGTGGTCACCTGACGGCCCTGCATGGCGGTACCAGCATGAAACACCTGCACGTTTTCGATCTTGGAAGCTTTGATCAGCCCTGCGATGCGGTTGCCTGTGGAATATTTACCGGGATACCCACCGGAGGCCATGACCACGCAAACTGTTGGCCGGGGGTCAATATCCAGGGTAATCTGGTCCAATGTTCCGTTGATGCAAGCTTCAAAGATATCGACGAGATCGGATCGGAGACGCATCAACAGCGGCTGGCACTCGGGGTCACCAAAGCGGCAGTTGAACTCCAGAACATTGATGCGATCTCCATCGATCATCAATCCGGCATACAGCATACCTTTGTACGGGCGTCCTTCGCTAGCCATCCCTTCGATTGTGGGGAGCATGACCTCTTCCATGACACGTTTGTGCAGGACATCGTTCATAACAGGAGCTGGAGAATACGCCCCCATGCCTCCTGTGTTTGGCCCTTTGTCCCCTTCAAAGACGGCTTTGTGATCCTGAGAAGTCGGCAGGGGAAGCACGGTCTTTCCGTCTGTAAAGGCAATAAATGAAGCTTCCTCACCCCGAAGAAACTCTTCAACGACCACCTTGTTGCCAGCTTGTCCAAAGGCTTTGTCCTTCATAATCAGGTCAATGGCCTCTTCTGCTTCATCCTGGGTCTGGGCGATGATAACGCCTTTGCCAGCTGCAAGACCGTCGGCCTTGATGACACAGGGTAAGCCGATAGACTTGACGAATTTTTTGGCTGCGCCCCGCTTACCAAAGGTACCGTATTGAGCTGAAGGAATGTTATATTTTGCCAGAAAATCCTTGGTAAAAACTTTGCTTCCCTCAAGGATCGCTCCTTTGGAGTCCGGTCCGAAAATCGGTAACCCCTGATTTTCAAATGCATCGACGATCCCCTGCGTTAACGGATCTTCAGGGCCAACCACGGTCAGATCGATCGCTTTCTCCTGGGCAAAGGCCAGCAGACTGGGGACATCTCCAGATGCTATATCGACACACTCGGCAATGGATTTAATCCCGGCGTTGCCTGGGGCACAATAAATAGTGTCCACCTTTTCAGATTGTTTCAGCTTCCACACCAACGCGTGTTCACGTCCGCCGCTGCCGATAACCAATACTTTCATTCAATCTCCTCCGACCATTTGTAAGTGGGCCATTGCTCTTTGGGTTCTGGTTTCTTTTAATAAAAAATATCAAATTTCGTCCAGAAAAATGTAACCGAAATCAGCGGGTTCACCTATTATAACTTCGCTGGTTAACCGCCATTTTTCTTGACATGCCTATTTAGAAACTGGTACTGTACGGAATGAGGACTCATTCATTTTTTGCAGCATTTGCCTGTTTAAACATAATAAATGAAATCACCAGACAAGCATCGTAAAATCATACGTGCTGCCACTAAAGTGTTCGCAAAAAAAGGCTTTTTCAATGCTCGAATCTCGGACATTGCCAAAGAAGCCAAGGTGGCGGATGGAACGATATACCTCTATTTCAATAACAAGGCTGATATCCTGCTTTCTGTTTTCGAGCAGGAAATCGGGAAGCTTATTGATCAGGTCGCGGGACTGTTGGAAAAGGAAACAGATCCGCAAGAAAAACTGCGCATCTTCATTACCAACCATCTTGAGGAAATGAAGAAGAACAGGTACCTGGCAGAGGTTATCCATATTGAACTCAGACAAACCTCCAAGCTGATTCGCGAGTACCGGAAAAATACGTTTAATGAGTATCTAGCGATTATTGCCCAAATCATAAAGGAAGGCCAGGATAGCGGTGTCTTCCGTCAGGAGTTTCATCCACATGTTATGCGCCAGATAATCTTTGGCTCACTGGATGAAATTTCCCGTTGCTGGCATGTGGGCAGTGACTGCTCTTTAACAACCGATGAAATGAGTGGCCAAATGACAGCACTCTTTCAAAGCGGCTTACTCGTTCAATCGGTGTAGAGTGTTGTACGTTTCAGACGCGTGAGTCACAACAGTCTTGATAAAATAACGAAAGGACACCATGACGTGCCCTTTCGTTTTTTCTAAGCTTCCTACTTAATTTTTCCTGCTTCAATATCAATCACCTCAAACTCTCGCATACCTCCGGGAGTTTTGGTGAGCACCTCATCACCTATCTCTTTTCCCAAAAGTGCCCTTCCCAGCGGTGAAAGAACAGAAATCGATCCTTTTTTAACATCAGCCTCTTCAGGACCCAGGAGTTGGTAGGTGACCTCTGATTCGTTTGCCAAATCCACCAAAGTGACAACGGTTCCAAAGACAGCGCGATCCGTAGAAACTTTCGAGCAATCAATTACTTCAGCCCGGCTCAGTTTGTCCTTGAGTTCGAGGATCCTTCCTTCAGTCAGACTTTGCCGTTCTTTGGCGGCATGATACTCGGCATTTTCGCTGAGATCTCCATGCGCACGCGCAACCTCGATTGCCTTGACGATTTCAGGCCGCTCTACCCGTTCAAGCCGTTCCAGCTCATCACGCAGCTGCCGATTTCCTGCCAAGGACATCGGGATACGTTCAACCATGTCAACTTTCCTCCATAATAGTAGTCGCTGTACCCGGGTGGTAAGGGTACAAAAGAGAAGAAAGCGTTGGGCGTAGACCCAACGCTTTCAGCTTTTGTATTTCATGTCAGATGGTTTCATCTGATGAAAACATCTGTTATTTATATCGGTTTTATTCTATTGAGAATAATATAACATTAGAGCAGAGAGAGGATGGTTTTTCCAACAGCTTTTGTTGCATACCAAAGACTCACTGCTTCTGCAAGTGTAACCAGTAATCAATTTCCTTTGTAAAAACGAGCAATCGTTGCAACAACATACTCAAGTTGTTCAGTACTCAGCTCAGGATAAATCGGTAAGGCCAGGGAATCGGCTGCAGCAGCCTCAGCCACCGGAAAACTTTGAGCCCCATACCCGTGCTCAGCAATGCATTTCTGCTGGTGGAGGCAAAGCGGGTAGTAAATCTCACATCCGACCGAGTTATCCTGGAGATACTGTCGCAGTTCATCGCGTTTGGGTACATGAATCACAAATTGATTGTAGATATGGTGATTATGTTGTTCAGCTCCCTCCATTTGGGCGTACACAGCAGATGGCAGGATAACCGGATCATTGACCAGGCCAGCCTCTGCAAAAAGTTTGGTATAGGTGGCAGCGTTCTCGCGACGTCCGGCGTGCCAGCTCTCCAGATGTTCAAGCTTAATGGAAAGGACAGCGGCTTGGATCGGATCCAGACGGAAATTTCCGCCAACGCGTGAATGGTAATACTTGGGTTCTGCACCGTGATTACGATTCGAACGCAGTACCCCTGCATAATCCTCATTGGAAGTGGTAATCATGCCGCCATCGCCAATACCGCCGAGGTTTTTGCTGGGAAAAAAGGAAAAACATCCCGCAAGTCCCATGCTACCGGCGCGCCGCCAGATGATTTCCCCGTTTTCTTCAAACGGATATTCGGCACCTATAGCCTGAGCGGCATCCTCAATGACCGGTACACCATACTCCTTGGAAAGGGCCATAAGCGGCTGCATATCCGCACATTGACCATAGAGGTGGACGGGCATCATGGCCTTGATGCGATTTGCACCTGCACGATCTGCTTGCAGAGCTTCAGCAGTGAGAACGGGATCCATATTCAGGCTTTTGGGAGAGACATCAACAAAGAGCGGCTTTGCCCCAACACGGAGAATCGTTCCCATGGTGGCAAAAAAGGTATAGGGCGTGGTTAAGACCAGATCGCCCGGGCCAACGTCAAGTGACATCAGCGCGTTCAGCAGAGCATCCGTTCCAGAGGAAACGCCAACGCCATACGAGGCTTGTGAATAGTGAGCCACCTTTTCCTCAAGCTCAGTCACTTCACGGCCGAGGATGTAGCCGGTGGAATCAAGAACGCGGGTAACAGCCTCGAGCATTTGGGAACGCAACGGGGCCAACTGTGGTTTCAGGTCAAGCAAAGGTACATTCATGGGGACTACAAAAGAAAGAAGTTTGGGAAGAATGTTGAAAAGAACGAGGAGGTCAGGAGTTCTGATCTGTCGGTCCAGCAGCGAGGATCATCCCATCGCCGCTGAGAAAATCCTGAATATCAGGCATTTCTTTTTCGAACTGTTTACGTAATTTTTTAAGGAGGTTAGCCTCGATTTGCCGGACCCGTTCTCTGGAGATGCTGAATTCATCGGCAATGGTCTGCAGCGTTCTTGGCTCATCGCTGAGTAGGCGTGTACTGAGAATGACCTGCTCCTTTTCATTGAGCTTGGTGCTCAGGTCTGCAAGAATTCCAGCAAGCCTCTCACGCATCTCCTGGCTGGCGACAACTTCTTCGATGCCTGGCCCATCGGAGGGGAGAAAGCTTTTCTGTTCATCTTCGGAATCACTACGCACCGGGGCCTCCAAGGAGACATCCCAGTTGTCCATCCGCTGACCCATCTCGATAACTTCACTCTCTTTGACGTTCAACCGTTCTGCCAGTAATTTCACCTCAGGTTTAAACCCTTGGGATTCAAGGAGTTTTTTTTCCTTGTTCAGGCTAAAAAAAAGTTTACGTTGGGCCTGAGTCGTGCCGATTTTAACCAGGCGCCAGTTATCCATGATAAACTTGAGGATATAGGCACGAATCCAGTAGGCGGCATAATAGGAAAATTTGACTCCTCGATACGGATCAAATTTTTTAGTCGCCTGCACCAGGCCGACATTACCCTCCTGGATCAGGTCCATAAAATTTTGCATCCAGTATTTCTGGAAGTCCATGGCGACTTTGACAACTAAGCGCAGGTTGGAAGAGACAAGACGGTAGGCTGCATCCGGATCGCCGGTCTCTTGAAAACGCACCGCGAGTTCTTCGGTCTCTTCGCGGCTAAGTAACTCATATTGACTGATCTCTTGCAAGTAACGGTGGAGGGCGGGGTTGCTTAATGCTGGCAGATTGTCATCTGTTGATGTCAGCATCAAAGCGTGCTGCGGGGCCTCTTTTGTTTCCACACTGTCTTTTTCGCTCTGATCTCTCATTAATCTCTGGTATATCGTTAGAAAACACAACCCTGCAAGGAGTAAACTCACATGCAGGGATCATGGGGTAAGTCTACCCGAAAAAATCAAAAAAAACACTTTAATATAACTATAGCCGCTTGTGGAGTTTTATTTTTACCCAATCTATGCTAAGGGTACCGGGCTTCCCCCAACCACGCATCTATTTTCCTTTCTTATCTTTGTAACGAATGAATAATATACGAAATTTCAGCATAATAGCCCATATAGATCACGGCAAATCCACTCTGGCCGATCGTATGATCCAACTCTGTAAAATGGTCACCGATCGTGAGTTTAAGGACCAGCTGCTCGACAGCATGGATATCGAACGTGAGCGTGGTATCACTATCAAATCTCAGACGATCTGCCTTCCTTTTGTCGCTGATGACGGGAAAAGTTATATCCTCAACCTGGTCGATACGCCAGGCCATGTAGATTTCAGCTATGAAGTTTCTCGCGCGCTAGCTTCTTGTGAAGGCGCCCTGCTCCTGATTGATGCGGCCCAGGGTATAGAGGCTCAGACCCTAGCCAACCTGTATCTGGCCATGGAAAATGATCTGGAGATCATTCCGGTTATCAACAAAATAGATTTGCCTGCCGCGGAACCGGAAAAGGTTGCCGACCAGATAGAGGATGATCTAGGCCTTGAGGGTGAGGCTATTCAAAAATGTTCCGCCAAAACAGGCGAAGGCGTCCTTGAACTTCTCAACGCCATTATCAAATACCTGCCGCCCCCCGAAGGCGATCCGACAAAACCCCTTGAAGCCTTGATTTTTGATGCCAATTACGATCCCTACCGGGGAACCGTCATCTCCGTACGCATCATTAACGGAACGGTGAAAACCGGTGACCAGATCGTGTTCATGTCCAATGGCGCTGAATACAAAATCGAGGAACTGGGGATTTTCCGGTTACGCCGTGAAGCTCAGAAACAGCTTTCCGCCGGAGAGGTTGGGTATATCATTGCCGGGGTCAAGACTGTCTCCGACACGAGGCCTGGTGACACCATTACTCTTAAAGAAGCCCCCTGCCCTACACCCTTACCAGGCTTTAAAGAAGTCCAGCAGGTTGTGTTTTCTTCGCTCTACCCCATCTCCACGGATGATTACGAGGATTTGGCGGCAGCCCTGGAAAAACTCAAGCTTAATGATGCTGCCCTCACCTTTCAAAAGGATTCTTCTGCCGCCCTTGGCTTTGGTTTTCGTTGCGGATTTTTAGGACTGCTTCACCTGGAGGTTGTCCAGGAGCGTCTTGAGCGCGAGTTTGATATTTCGCTTATCCTGACCGTCCCCACGGTTAAGTATACCTTTTTTCTCCAGGATAAGACCGAGGTGGTGGTTGACAACCCCTCCTATTTCCCTGATCCGGGCACCATAGACCGCATTGAAGAACCCTACATCAAAGCGACCATTCACATTCCTGAACGGTATATGGGGGCGGTGATGACCTTATGCATGGAGCGCCGAGGTGAGAACACCAAATACCATTATCCCATGCCCGGTCGAATAGAATTTATCTGTGAATTACCACTTGCGGAGGTGATTTACGATTTTTATGATCGACTCAAATCAGTCACTCAGGGGTATGGCTCCTTTGATTACGAGTTGCTGGATTACCGTCAAAGTGATCTGATCAAACTCGATATCCTGGTTAACGGAGAGCAGGTGGATGCGCTGTCGCAACTGACACACCGGTCTAAAGCTCGAGAACGTGGTTTAAAGGCCTGTGAGCAGTTGAAAAAAGAGATTCCGCGTCAGATGTTCAAAATCGCTATTCAGGCAGCCATTGGCTCAAATATTGTTGCCCGGGAAAACATTTCAGCGCTGCGTAAAGACGTCACGGCAAAATGTTACGGTGGTGATATTTCCCGAAAACGAAAGTTGTTGGAAAAACAAAAGGAAGGCAAGAAGCGCATGAAAACCGTGGGAAATGTTGATATTCCCCAACGTGCCTTTCTCGCAGTGCTTAAATCTGATCAGTAAGCACTCAGAGAGCGTATATCTTAACTCGCGTCGATGACCTTTCGAGCCCGTTTTTCAACCAAAAGCGGGCTCGGTTCTCCGCTTCCATACCTGCCTAGCCCAAAACTCTGTTCCACTCCCCATTGAGGAAAGTTCTCAACTTTGGCCACCGTCGCCTGCGCCTGCAAGCTCGGCCAGGCGGGTGCGAAGTTCTCCCACCCCAAGCCCTGTTTTACTGGAAAAAATGACCCGATCCCGTGCTTTCAGTGTCAGACCGGCATCAAGTGCTGCTGCGTTTTTGAACTGATCGTTTTTGCTGAGTTTATCGGCTTTGGTATAGACCGGAAGGAAGGGAACCTGCAGATAACGCAGCCAGTCAATCAGGTCACGATCGAGCTGTTTAAGCTCATGACGTACATCAATGATGACCACAATGCAGCGAAGCGTCTCACGAGTCTCTACATAGCGGGTAATCAGTCCCTGCCAGCTCTGCCGAGTTTTCTGTGAGACCTGAGCAAAGCCATAACCGGGTAAATCGACCAGATACAGTGCCTCATCAACTAAAAAATAATTGAGACTCTGGGTTTTGCCTGGCTTGGAGCTGGTTTTGACCAGATTGGTGCGGCTGACCAGTTTGTTGATCAGGCTGGACTTGCCCACATTGGAGCGTCCTGCAAAGGCGATATCAGGATAAAGGGGCTCGGGAAGCTGCCCGATGGCATGGGCAGAGAGCAGAAATTCAACTTTTTTAAAATTCATAAACAGCTCTCTCCCCTGCCCATCGGACGGATGACAAATCAGATGACTTTATTGAGGGAATATTCAATGATACCTTCGGCCCCACCTTTTTTTAGCTTGGGAACGAGATCGCGTACCTGATGCTCGGAGATAACGGTTTCCACGGAAAACCACTCCTGCTTATACAGCTGAGCCACGGTGGGTGCATGGAGACTGGGCAACATGTTGATCACAGTCTCCAGGTTTTCCTTGGAGACATTCATCTTCAAGCCGACGATACGATCAGCCCGCAGCGCCCCCTGAAGCAGCATGGCGATGTTCTCAATTTTTTCCCGTTTCCACGGATCCTGCAATGATGCCTTATTGGCAATCAGCTGGGTATTGGACTGCATCATCTCATAGATTACACGCAATCCGTGTGCACGAATGGTAGACTCGGTTTCAGTGACCTCAACAATGGCATCACAGAGGCCGGAAACGACCTTCGCCTCCGTGGCACCCCAGGAAAAGGTAATGTCCACATTCAGGCCGCGCTCTTTGAAAAATTTCTGGGTAACGTTGACAAGCTCGGTGGCGATCCGCTTGCCGTCAAGCTGCTCCACGCGGGTAATCTCAGAATCACCTGGTACCGCAATAACCCAGCGCGTTGGTTTTTTGCTCACTTTGGAATACACCAGATCGGCAATCACCTCGATATCGGACTCGTTTTCCTGGGTCCAGTCCTTACCGGTGATACCGGCGTCCAGCATTCCTGATTCAACGTAGCGAGACATTTCCTGGGGACGACAGATGGAGCAGGAAAGCTCTTTGTCATCCACTTCGGGGAAATAGTTGCGCGAAGCCAATTTTATCTGCCAACCTGATTTGTCAAACAGGGCAATGGTCGCATCTTCAAGACTGCCTTTGGGAATTCCCAACTTCAATACACTCATTTCTCTTTCCTTACATTCAATCAAAGTTTTATTTTGAGCCGTATACCGCGTCGGGATCAAAAACCTTTGTGGCCTCTGTTACCTCAAGCGTGTCTCCGGACACCTTTCTGTAAAAACAACTTCTGTAGCCTGTATGGCAGGCTGCTCCACCGAGTTGCTCTACCTTGTAGACAACCGTATCTTCATCGCAGTCGACCAGGACTTCTTTGATCATTTGAACGTGCCCTGATGATTCGCCTTTCAGCCATAACTTATTGCGGGAGCGACTCCAGTAATGGGCCTTCCCGGTTTCAAGGGTTTTTTCCCAGGCAAGCTGATTAATATAGGCAAGCATTAAAACTTCACCCGTTGCATGGTCTTGAACAATGGCAGGCAAAAGCCCGTTGCTATCTTTAGCAAAAGCGAGTTCTATCATGATAAATACTGTGGTGTGATGGGTGTGTAAAAGGGTTAAACAGGGTAACCTTTGAGAACATTAAACGGTCTTTTTTTAAAAAAAAGCATCAAACAAATGAAATACGTCTGATGATCATTAAAAACATTTGGATGCATGGCGCAGGAGGCAAAAGGACAGCCTGTATGTGAATACGAAAGCGGAAGATGCCCTCCTCGTCCTGATTTCTCCATTTTTTAATAAAAAGGGACAAGAAGGTGTGCACATTTATGCTGTTACGCATACTTTGTCAAGTCTTGCTTGGAAATTGGCTGGCTTGTAAAAAGACGTTCCATTGGGTATAGTCGCGCAAAACTGACCGCAAACCCTTTAATATACGGAATATCTATCAATGCCAACTGTTCAACTTTTTGATACTGTTTCAGTAAGTTATGTCGCCAAATCTCCAAGTGGAGAGGTGGTTGAAAGCGTCCCCGAAGAAAAACCCATTACCCTGTCAATTGGTCAGGGAAGAATTCTCAAAGCTGTTGAGGCTTCGCTTATGGGCATGCAACCCGGTGATACGAAAACAGTCAATATTCAACCTGAAGACGCCTACGGTCCCTATCACAAAGCCTTGGTTCACGAGATCCCTCGTGCATCTTTTGAGGGGCGGATCGATCCCAAGCCAGGCATGATCCTCTCCCTGTCCGTGGAGCGCGACGGCCAGCAGCAACAGGTTCCTGCCACGGTCTTGGCCGCCGGGAACAACACTGTAACTATAGATTACAATCATCCTCTTGCCGGCATGGTTATCAGCTACACCGTTAAATTGCATGCCATAGGTAATTAATCCAGCCAGTTTACTGTAAAGAGATTTCCTGCTGAGAGTACGATGTATTCTTTTTTCTGCTCTCAGCAATCTTATAGTGGTTTTCCCTCCCCCCTTCCCCTCGCATTTCCTCATTTTCAACCACATGCCATGCCGTCAATCTGCACGGCAGATGTTCAATAGTTCCAAAGAATAACCTCTGCCTTAAAAAAATCTGTACAATCATCTTTCCACACGTACAATACTTCTAAGGTCGAGGAATTATGTGGTGCGCATTGGGACATTTAGCCCTACACCGTGACCTCGAAGGTTGAAGACGACACCATCTCATTAGGGAGAACCGTTTATGTCTATCGAAGATGATGAAATATTACAGGGTTTTGTAGAAGAATCGCTCGAACATCTGGCAGATATCGAAAACGATCTCCTCGCTATTGAAGAGAGAGGGGCCGATATTGATGTTGAGCTCGTTAACAAGGTTTTCCGGGCTGCCCACTCAATAAAAGGAGGTGCTGGCTTCATGGGGCTGAATGTCATTCAGGACTTAGCCCATGCCGCGGAAAACGTTTTGGGCCTTATTCGCAGCGAAAAACTCGTTCCCAATCCCGATATCGTCAATGTCTTGCTTTTGGCTGCAGATGAACTTCAACGAATGATTGAGGATGTGGGGAACAGTAACTCCGTTGACATCACCAGCCATGTCACCGCTCTCAATGCGATCTATGAGACCGGCGAGTCGCCCACCTCTGCTGCAAAGCCAGCGGCTGAGCCTGTTGAGCAGGAAACGGTAGAGGAAATCGTTGAGGAATCCGTTGAGCCGATGGCGGAGGTCGTGGCTGAAGAGGAGGTTGTGGAGCCTCCCCCTGCTGTTCAGGAAATTGAAGCCGAGATTCCCGAGGCTGAACCGGAACCGGTTATTCCAGAACCTGAGCTCGAGATACCTGAGGTCAGTCAACCGGAAACCAGCACCCGAAAAAAATCCGGATCATCAAGTCCAACCAAAACCGATACCAATATTCGGGTGGCGGTCAGTTTGCTTGATCAGTTGATGAACCTGGCCGGTGAGCTCGTTCTCTCTCGAAACCAGCTTCTGCAGACCATCACCTCAGGTGATGTCCGCAATGCTGAGGCTGTGGGCCAGCGGATTGATCTGGTGACTTCTGAACTTCAAGAAGCCATTATGCTCACCAGGATGCAGCCCATTGGCAATGTCTTTAACAAGTTTCCACGCGTCGTTCGCGATCTGTCCAAAAAACTCGGCAAACAGATTGATTTAACGATTGTTGGGAAGGATGTTGAGCTTGATAAAACCATTATCGAGGCCATCAATGATCCCCTGACCCACCTGGTCCGAAACTCCGTTGATCATGGTGTCGAGACGCCGAGTGACCGCACCCAGAAAGGAAAAGATGCGCGTGGATTAATTGTCTTAAAGGCCTATCATGCCGCCGGTCAGGTGGTCATTGAAATCAGTGATGATGGCAAGGGACTTGATGGTGACGCACTTGCCGAGACGGCCATAAAAAAAGGATTAATCACCGCTGACCAGGCCAAGGTCATGTCGGAGAAGGAACGAATTAACCTGATCCTGCTCCCCGGTTTCTCCACAGCCAAGGAGGTCACCGATGTTTCCGGACGTGGCGTGGGGATGGATGTGGTCAAAACCAACCTTGACCAACTCGGTGGCTCCATTGAGATAGAATCCGAAGTCGGAAAAGGTTCTACCATATCCATTAAACTTCCGTTGACTCTGGCAATTATTCCCTGCCAGATTGTCATGACCGGTGGCGAGCGATACGCTATTCCGCAGGTGAACCTGGAAGAGCTGTTACGGATTCCAGCCTCAAGAGTTAAGGAACGAGTCGAGCGGGTCGGTGACGCCGAGGTGGTTCGGCTACGCGGCAACCTGCTCCCTCTGATTCGAATGGCCGAGGTGTTTAATATCGTTCCGACTTACTTTGACCCGGTACAGGAGGAAACAAAAATTGATCGCCGCCGAAACATCGCCGACCGCCGTTCAAAATCTTCGGCTCTCTTGGGGGATGAAGGGGAAACCCGCGAGGAGATCGATACCACACATCAGCAGGAACGCGTCTCTGGTGAACGACGACAAAGTGCCTCCAGTGCCCTGAATATCGTTGTTGTTTCCACCGGGGCCATGAAATACGGTCTGATTGTTGATCGGCTTCATGACTCCGAAGAAATTGTTATCAAACCCCTTGGGCGCCACCTGCAGCAATGCCAGGGATATGCGGGAGCAACCATCATGGGTGATGGCCGCATTGCCCTTATTCTCGATGTATCCAACATTGCACGTATGGCGGGGCTCACATCGCTTGAAGGCTCCGAACGTGCCTCAGAGTTGGCTGAGGCTGCCAAGGAAGCCATCACCAAGACCCGCGACAAACAAGCCCTGCTCACCTTCTCAAGCTCCGAAATCGAGCAGTTTGGTGTGCCGCTGAATCAGGTTGAACGTGTCGAAAAAATAAAACGGGACGATATTGAGGATATTGGAGGCAGACGTGTCATGCAATATCGTGGCGGTAGTTTGCCTTTGATAAGTATCGATGAGGTTGCTTCCGTTATGCCCCTTGATGATCGTGAAGATCTTCTGGTTATTGTGTTTCATATTGCAGGCAAAGATGTGGGCCTGTTGGCAATCGGTCCTATCGATGCCATCGAGATCAGTGCGGACATTGATGATGTTACCCTGAAACAGCCAGGTATCATGGGCTCCACCATCATCGGTTCAAAAACCACGATGCTGGTTGATATATTTGAGATCATACAGATCTCGAACCCCCAATGGTTTGAAGATCATGAGGCCTATGCAGAGATCCCCATGGATGACATGGAGGTGCCCACGATTCTTATTGTTGAAGATTCAAACTTTTTCCGTAATCAGGTGAAAGGATATATGGAGGAAGCGGGATTTAATGTTCTGGAAGGAGAAGATGGCGTTGTCGCCTGGAATGTTCTGGAGGAACAGGCTGATGAAATCAGCATGGTGGTGACAGACATTGAAATGCCCAACATGGATGGCTTTGCCTTGACAGAAAAAATTAAAACCGATGACAGGTTCAAACATCTGCCGGTTATTGCCTTGACCACCCTAGCGGCTGATGAGGACATTGCTCGAGGTAAATCTGTTGGTGTGGATGAATACCACATCAAACTGGATAAAGAGCGACTTATGGAAAGTGTTCACCGCTATGCCAAAGCAGCTCTGAAAGCTTAAACTGTTCTTCGGTGAAATGCCTCAATGCAATTTTTACGTCTAAGCATCAAATGGAAGATTCTGGTGTTGGTCTTACTTGGACCAACACTCATCGCCTCAATTCTTACCTGGCAGCGGATCAGTGATATGCGACGTCAGGCAATTGAATCGATCATTACCCGCAGTGAAGGCATTGTCCTTATGGCGGAAGCGACTCGAGAGCAAATGGCCATTAAACTGCGTGACGGAATTATTAAACCGTTTGATCAGTTGAATGCGGCAAATATTATGGGGGCTGTTCCGGTCATTACGGCCATTGATGCCGCCCAATCAAAGGCCAGAGAGGCCGGATTTGAGTTCAGGGTTCCAAAGATAAATCCGCGAAATCCTAAAAATACTCCTACAGCAGAGGAGCGAAAGATATTGGCAGAGCTTTCTCAGGGGAGCTTGCAGCATAAAATCGTGATTGAAGATGATCAAATTCGATATTTTCGCCCTATTCGCTTGAGCAAAGACTGTCTCTACTGTCATGGAGATCCTCAGGGAAGCCGCGATGTCACTGGTGGCACCAAGGAAGGGTGGCGAGAAGGCGAGATGCATGGGGCTTTTGAGATAATCAGCTCTCTGGAAAAGACCAATGAGGCTGTCAGTAAGGCGAAATGGCATGTCCTTCTTGTCGTTGGTTGTATCCTCGCACTTGTTACCGTTTTCTGCATTTATCTTGTGCAGTCGGGTATTGTGCGGCCGGTTCGCAAGGTCAATGAATTTATCGAGAAAATTGCCGAAGGAGATTTGCAGAATACATTAAAGGTGGAAACCGGTGATGAAATCGGGAACATGGTGGATAAACTCTCCAACATGACCCGGCAACTGAACCAGATAATTCGCGAAATTTCACAAACAAGCGATGAATTGACCGGGTCTTCTCTACATCTCGGGAACTCCGCCGATAATTTTTCACTCAAAGCTGAAGATACCTTTAATCGTACCATTAACGTGGCTGCCGCTGCTGAACAGATGAGTGTGAATATGACTTCGGTCTCTGCAGCTACCGAAGAGGCTTCAATCAACATCTCTTTGGTGAGTACGGCAACTGACGAAATGACATCGACCATTCGAGATATTGTCAGTTCAACGGAGAAAGCCCAGGAGATCACCATGGCAGCTGTTCGCGAGGCGGGTTCCGCCTCCGAGCGCGTTGATGAGCTTGGACGTGCGGCCATAGAGATTGGTAAGGTTACCGAGGCGATCACCGAGATTTCTGAGCAAACGAACCTGCTGGCACTTAATGCAACCATTGAGGCGGCGCGTGCTGGTGAGGCAGGCAAAGGGTTTGCGGTTGTCGCCAATGAGATCAAAGAACTGGCCCGACAAACGGCAGGTGCAACCGGGGAAATAAAGGATCGGATTGGTTCCATACAGGAATCAACCGAGGCAACGGTACGCCAGATCCAGCAGATTACTCAGGTAATTTCCGAAGTGAATACGATTGTTTCTTCTATTGTTACTGCAGTTGAAGAGCAGTCAGCCACTACCGGTGAGATTTCTACTAACATTAATCAGGCATCCCTTGGGATCCAAGAAGTTACTGAAAATGTGGCGCAGGCCTCTACAGTCTCCGGTGACGTTGCCCAGGATATTGTTGAAGTCAGTCAGTCCGCTGAGACTATAAGTATGGGCAGTGGCGAGGTAAAGCAAAGTGCGGTGAACCTCTCGCAGATGGCACAGAAGCTCAAAGAGATCGTGGGCCATTTTAAAGTCTGAACGAGTTAATATTATAACTTTTTATGTGAATGAATACTGGAGACTGAGATGACGGAATCCAATACAAGTAGCAAAGAAACCATTGAGCTCTCGACTTTTTATGTCGGTAAAGCACTCTGCGGTATGGATATCCTTAAGGTACAGGAAATCAATAAGCTCATGGAGATGACGAAGGTTCCCCAGGCCCCTGATTATATGGTGGGCATTCTTAACCTTCGTGGCCAGATTGTCACAATTATTGACCTGGGACAGAAACTTGGTCTTGGCAGTATTGAGGTCAATAATGACTCACGAAATATCATTGTCAATACACCTGGGGAGCATGTCGGGCTCTTAGTCAGCAAAATAAGTGATGTTGTGATGGCAGATCCCGATCGTGTAGAACCCGCACCAGCCAACATGAACGGTATACAGGGTACTTTTTTTACCGGAGTCTATAAAACGGAAAATAAACTTATCGGTATTCTCAACATTAAAGAAGTCCTTCGCCTGGAATCAGATAACCTTAGCCGCGGACTTGAGCGTTAATATCTCATACATCCGTTAAAACGAGTAGATACATTTAATGATCGGTAAAAAAATTAAAGTTCTCGTCGTTGACGACACCATTGTTTATCGCAAGGCGGTAAGTGATATACTCACCGAGATGCCAGGTGTTGAGGTGGTGGGCGTGGCGCATAATGGCAAGATCGCTGTTGCCAAAATCAAGTCACTGAAACCCGACCTGTTGACTCTGGACATTGAAATGCCGGAGATGAATGGGCTGGAAGTTCTGGAATTCTTGCACAAGCATGCTCCACAGACTTCGGCTATTATGGTCTCTACTCTGACCAGCGAGGGTGGAGATATGACCATGCGCGCCCTTGAATTAGGCGCCTATGATTTTATTTTAAAACCCACTGCTAAAAATATTGTTGAAAGTAAACAACAACTACGCAGCCTGCTTACCCCTTTAATCAAGGCCTTTCAAACGGGGCGCACAACTGTTGGCTCTATGCAGGACAGAGGACGCCAACGATGCGGTCGTCCTCGGACCGCGGCTTCGACACAACTGAGAACTCACCCTACATCTCCCGGTACCTCCCTCAAGGGAAAAACTGTTACCAGACCCATAACCCGACGTCAGGGAAAGTCCGAAATCATTACCATCGGAATCTCCACCGGTGGCCCCAATGCTCTGGCACGCATGATGCCAATGTTACCTGGCGATCTGGGGGTGCCTATTGTCATCGTTCAGCACATGCCTCCGGTGTTTACCAAATCACTTGCAAACAGCCTCAATAACAAGTGCGCACTGACTGTGAAAGAAGCGGTCGATGGTGAACCATTACAGGCAAATGTTGCATATATTGCTCCTGGTGGTAAACAGATGAAGTTAGTCGCTTCCACCGATGGAACCAACCGGAACATTAAAATTACCAACGATCCACCGGAAAATTCCTGCAAACCCTCAGCAGACTACCTTTTTCGCTCGGTTGCCGATTACTATGTTGGAAGAACTACAGCCGTTATTATGACTGGCATGGGTTCGGATGGAACCAAGGGGCTTGATGTACTCAAACAAAAAGGAGCATTTATCATTGGACAAAATGAAGAAAGCTGCGTTGTTTACGGTATGCCCAAAGCTCCCGCTGATCTCGGTTTGACCGACGTGGTAGCGCCTCTGGACAGGATCGCCGGTGAAATAATTAAATCGGTGAAATAACAGAATCTTTGGAACGGCAGGGCCCATGCTTAAAATTTCCCCTGAAGAGATAAAGCTCATCACAAAGTATATATACGAAATTTCAGGTATATATCTTGACGAGAGCAAGAAGTATCTCCTGGAGACTCGACTTAATTCCATAGCCGAGGAATATAAATGCTCCAGCTATCAGGATTTCTATAGAAAGGCCAAGGCAGATGCGTCCAAAAAAATTGAACGTAAAATTGTCGATGCCATATCAACGAACGAAACGCTCTTTTTTCGTGATACAGGTCCATTTCAGCTCTTGCAGCACAAGATCCTGCCCGAACTTATAGATGCACGGGCTCCCAAGTCATCTATGCTCAAGACCAACCTTAAGATCTGGAGTGCCGCCTCATCCACAGGTCAAGAGCTCTACTCAGTTGCCATTACGCTTCAGGAGCTTTTAAAAGATACCTCCAAATATACGATCAAACTCCTTGGAACAGACATTAGCGATGCTGCTGTTGCCCAAGCAAGTAGCGGAAAATATAATAAATTTGAAATAGAGAGAGGTCTTGCTCGGGATAAACTCACCAAGTATTTCACCCCCATGGGGCAGACCTGGAAGGTCAGCGACGAATTACGGGCGATGGTGAATTTCCGCAAGTTTAATCTCATGTCACCTTTTACAGGCATTGGCAAATTTGACATCATCATGTGTCGAAATGTCGCTATCTATTTTACCCTGGAAGACCGTAAAAAATTATTTAATAAAATTGCCAGTGCCCTTGAACCTGATGGATACCTGATTATCGGGAGCACAGAATCCCTGACAGGCGTCTGTCCCCGGTTTATTCCTAAACGGCATTTGCGCTCTATTTTTTACCAATTGAAATAGATTTGTAGTGCCTTTTTGCTTTGAAAATTATCCACTGACTCCCTAATTTTGATTGTCTCAGTGGGTTTTAGCAGCCAAGTAACATGCCGGGTCATTATTGAGGAGGTGGGCTTATGAACACAATGTCGATTCTTGTTGCTGATGATGATCCTGTCATCCGTCGTCTATTTGAAAAACGACTATCCGATGAGGGATATGATGTCACGGTTGCAGTGGATGGGATTGAAGCCGCTCGTCTTCTAGATGTCAGCTCCTACGATGTGGTTATCACCGATCTGGTGATGCCTGGTGCTATTGGTGGTATCGAGTTGTTGAACCTGGCAAAGGAAATAAGTATTGAAATTGAAGTGATCGTCATTACTGCCCATTCTTCAGTGAACACAGCGGTCGAGGCGATGAAAAAAGGGGCTGTTGATTATCTGGAAAAACCCATCAATTTTGATGAACTTTTTCTTCGGCTTGAAAAAATTGCTGAGGTCAAAGCGCTTATGAAAAACGCCGGGGACCTCCGTGAGGCTATGAATGTTACCGAAAATTCGGCTGCTCATACCATTCAGGCCCTTGAAATGAACAATGCAACACAACAGGCAACACTGGATAAAGTCGAAAAAGTCCTTGCTGATACATCACAAGATGATCTTGATCGCATCCAGGTTGCCCTTAATCTCATCCGACAAAGGTAGTTAGTTTTATGGAGGAAATGCATCCAGCTCCCACAGGGGAGACTCTTGCTGATCTCATGGCAATTATCGCCACATTACGCGGTGAAAACGGTTGTCCCTGGGATAAAAAACAAACGTCACAAAGCTTAAAAAAATATTTTGTTGAAGAGTGTCAGGAACTCATCGAAGCCATTGAACAGGGAGAATGCACCTCGATCTGTGAAGAGCTTGGCGATGTCTTTTTCCTGCTCTCTTTTTTTATGCATATCTATCGGGAAGAGCAGCAGTTCACTTCCGAAGATGTATTCCGGACCATTATTCAAAAAATGGTTCGCCGTCACCCCCACGTGTTTGCCGGTTCGCCAGTAACCGACGAGCAATCCCTGCGCGATCAATGGAATCGCATCAAAGCTGAGGAAAAAGAAGGGACTCAATCCCAGGACTAAGACCTTTTTTCTTGACTTTACCGTCTCTTTTCCACTAATAAGAAAGATTCAACTATAACCTTCTCGCTCTCATCGTTGGGATTGAAGCGAGGGCCACCAAGACCATGAGGAGGAATCATGCGCCATTACGAAACAACGTATATCCTTCGCCCAAATCTGGGTGAAGACCAATTCACTGAAATTATTGATCGTACCAATGCGATCATCACCGACGATGCGGGTTCTGTTATCACTCTTGATCGTTGGGGGATGAAACGCCTTGCCTACGAGATAAAAAAGGAAGTTCAGGGCTATTACGTCTACCTGAATTATGCTGCAACTGCGCAGGCTGTCGATGAGATCGAGCGTATTTTCCGCATTGACGATCGCGTGCTGCGTTACCTCACCATTAAGCTTGCCGACGCCATGGATGCAGAGGCTATTGAGGCAGAGAAACAGCGCATCGCTGAAAAAGCTGCAGCAAGTGAGCAGGCAGCGGCAGAGGCTGAGGAAGGCGATGACTCCGAAAATAAATCGGATGACGACAACAACGACGAATAATTCATCGCACAATAAACAGCAGATTTCAAAGGAGTAGCACCATGGCACCAAGAAAAATTTTTTCCCGTCGTCGCGTTTGTCGTTTTTGCACCGACAAAGAACTGTATATTGACTACAAAGACCCGAAAACTTTGAGAAATTTTGTTACCGAGCGTGGTAAAATTATTCCTCGTCGTATCTACGGTACCTGCGCCAAACATCAGCGCGAACTGACCGAGGCTGTCAAACGTGCCCGTCAGTTGGCTCTTCTGCCCTACTCGGGTTCTACCCAGGCGTAAACGATCCTGCTGGAATGGGTTTTTTAGGGCGGAGCTGGGGGAACACAACCATCCCCCCTATCCTGCTGTTTGCTCTGAGCATACTGTATTTTCTACCGGTCGCAGCCCCCTCTGTATTTGGGTGGGTGAACGGTTTTTTAGCTGTTCCGGTGTTCTTCTTGCTTCAGGTTTATGGCTCCACCAAAGGCTTGGCGGTTATTCGTCCAAGCCTTATACTGGTTGGTTTTGCTGCACTTTTATTGCAGCGCATCGATATCTATCTCTTTACACTGACCATGGTTCCCCTTGGCTATGTACTGCACGCCAGTGCAAACAGGGGGGAAACGGCCGCTCAAAGCGGGGGCAAAGCCCTGGCAACGCTTCTTGTCTGCTGGCTTATCTTTTGGACTGTTTTAGGGATAGCAACCAACACCAACCCGTACACTTCGCTCATTAACGCTCTTGACCTCGGCTTCCAACAGGCCTTGGAGATGTACTCAGCCAAGGATGCAGGCCTTGCCCCTGAAATGGTGTATAACCTGCAAATTATAACGAATAATCTACGCGAGATTGTGCCCAAGGTGATGCCGGGGTTACTCGCAACAGCGGCCATTCTCACGGTGTGGATGAATATGGCAGCGGGTAATCGTTTTGTTGCCCGGGCAAAAGCCGCACCCTGGGGCCCTTATGAGGGCTGGAAATTACCAGACCAACTGGTCTGGTTGCCGATTGTAGCCATAGTTACCGTACTACTCGGTAACGGGAAACTGCAAAATGTTGGGCTTTGGTTTGTATTTGTTAGTGGTGCTCTCTATTTTTTTCAAGGCCTAGCCGTCATGCTGGCCTTGTTGAACCGCTGGCAGGTACCACCCTTTGCTCGTATTTTTATCTACGGATTTCTTATAATCCAAAGCTACAGTCTGGTGGTCCTGGCTTTGCTAGGCATGTGTGATGTTTGGTTTAACTTGCGACACAAATCGATTGAACGATAAAGATCGACTTCTCACGAAGAGGTATCCAAGATAGGATCTTTGATCGTTTTTTAACGAGACGATAGAGAAAAGAGGACTTTTCAATGGAAATTATATTACGCGAAACAATAGAAACCTTAGGGCAAGAGGGTGAAATCGTAAAGGTCAAATCCGGCTATGCCCGCAACTACCTTATCCCGCAACAAAAAGCCGTTCTGGTAACCAAAGCTGCTCTTGCTCGCCTGGAGAAGGAAAAACAGGCCATTGCCGCTCGTCTGGCCGAAGAAAAGAAACAAGCTGACGGTCTGGCTGCTCAACTGGAAGGCAAAGTGATTGCCATCAGCAAACGCGTTGGTGAAGAGAATCGTCTGTTTGGTTCAGTAACCAACGGGGATATTGCCCAGGCAATTGCTGATGCAGGCGTCACCGTCGATAAAAAATCCATCGTGCTTGCTGACGCCATTAAAGCCATTGGCGAATACAAAGTAACCGTGAAAACCGGTTACCAAACCACCGCCACTGTGACGGTTCAGGTTGTTCCTGAAAAT
The DNA here is from genome assembly GCF_016919065.1 of Desulfobulbus rhabdoformis. Classification (GTDB taxonomy): domain Bacteria; phylum Desulfobacterota; class Desulfobulbia; order Desulfobulbales; family Desulfobulbaceae; genus Desulfobulbus; species Desulfobulbus rhabdoformis. The sequence continues at coordinate 122,546 of NZ_JAFFQA010000006.1, forward strand.
ATGGAGAGCGAGCAGTAATGCACCCGTAAAGGCTTTGCTTTTTCCACTCCCTTGGATCGGGAAAAACAAAGCGCAAACAGATGGGCTCACTGAGTGTGGAGCCTGCTGCTTGCCTAGCTATCTAAGTGCCTTTTCTGACATCAGAAAAGGCACTTTTATTTTGCGCGTGCCATTCACTGCCAGCCAAGGTATAGTACACGTTCAACCCTGATTTCATTCCTCTATCACCTACAACGCATGCAACAACCCGCCCCTTCCATAAGTGGTTCCATTACGCCCTCAATGATCCCGCCTCAAAGCATTGAAGCCGAGCAGGCAGTCCTAGGAACCATCCTGTTGCAAGACAAAGCCCTTCTCAAGATCGTTGAACTTATACGCGCCTCTGATTTTTACAAGGATGCCCATAAAACGATCTACGCCGCCATGGTGAATCTGTTTGAAAGGCATGAGCCACACGACCTGATTACAGTCACCAGCCTGCTCTCAGACCAGAACAAACTTGAGCAGGTGGGAGGTGCCTCATATCTGGCCTCGCTTATCGATATCATTCCCTTTAGTGGCACCCTGGTGCATCACGCCCAGCTGATTCGTAAAAAATCAGTCCTTAGGCAACTGATTCAGACTACATCGGAGGTGACTGCACGCTGCTACGATGCACAGGATGATATCGACCACCTTATTGACGAGGCTGAAAAGACAATCTTTGAAATTGCGCACTCCAACAATGCCCAGGGCTTTCAGCCGATGTCGTCCATTGTTCCCCGCGCATTCGACCGTATCACCACCCTCTTTGATAAACAGGAGCAGATTACAGGCGTGGCCACCGGCTACGATGAACTCGATAGAATGACAGCGGGGCTGCAACCTGCCGAGTTGATCATCTTGGCCGCCCGCCCTTCCATGGGGAAAACCGCCCTGTCGATGAATATGGTTCAGCATGCAGCGCTTATCGGCAAGGTGCCCACGGCGGTTTTCAGCCTTGAGATGTCTATGGAATCTCTTGCCCTGCGTATGCTTTGCTCTGTTGGTCGTATCGATTCGCAACGCATGCGTACCGGTAAACTCCACGATAATGACTGGCCCAAACTCACGCGTGCAACCGGCATGCTCTCCGATGCTCCTATCTATATCGACGACACGGCTGGCATCACTGTATTGGAGATGCGTGCCAAGGCTCGTCGGCTCAAATCCGAACACGATCTTGGTTTGATTGTGGTCGATTACCTGCAGTTGATGCAGGGAAAGAGCAATTCCGAAAACCGAGCCCAGGAAATCTCTGAGATTTCCCGATCACTCAAGGCCATGGCCAAGGAACTTCATGTGCCTGTAATAGCCCTTTCCCAGCTCAATCGAAGCCTGGAGAACCGAACGGATAAACGTCCTCAGCTCTCCGATTTACGTGAATCAGGTGCCATTGAGCAGGATGCCGATGTTATTATGTTTATTTACCGTGACGAGGTCTACAACCGTGCGGAGGATAACCCGAACAAGGGCCTTGCTGAACTGATTATCGGTAAGCAGCGTAATGGGCCAACCGGAATGATCAAGCTCACCTTTCTGGGTGAGTACACCACCTTTGAGAATTACACGACACGTCTTCCAGGCGTCTACCAGGCCGAACCTGATATGTCTGAAGAGGAGATCGACATTACCTGAGGCGAGAGTACAGTTAAAAAAATATGTACCTAGCAGAGTGTCTTCTTAGCGAGAGCAAGAGCTCCTCATCTTCTCCTTGAGCCTTTTCTCGTTAACGACAATTACTATAAATCAAATACTTGTGCACATTCGTCATGCAAATCAACGAGAAATACGATTTCAAAGATATTGAACAGCGCTGGCAGTTACGCTGGGATGAGGAAAAGACGAACAAGGTCACCCATGAACCTGGACGTCCTAAATATTACGTACTTGAGATGTTCCCCTACCCCTCCGGTCGTATTCATATGGGGCATGTGCGCAACTACTCCATAGGCGACGTCATTGCTCGGTACAAACGGATGCAGGGCTACAACGTGCTGCATCCCATGGGCTGGGATGCTTTTGGACTGCCAGCGGAAAATGCAGCCATGAAACGGGGAATTCATCCCGCTGCCTGGACCTATGACAATATTGACTATATGCGTGGCCAGCTCAAAGCCATGGGGCTCAGCTACGATTGGGATCGGGAACTGGCCACCTGTCGCCCGGAATACTACCGTTGGGAGCAGAAGCTCTTCCTCGAGCTTTTAGAGCGTGGTCTGATCTATCGCAAGGAAACCACAGTCAACTGGTGCGACGACTGTCAGACGGTCCTTGCCCGTGAGCAGGTTATCGATGGCACCTGCTGGCGGTGTGACCAACCGGTACTGCCCAAAACCATGCACGGCTGGTTTTTTAAGATTACCGACTACGCAGAAGAGCTGCTCAGTGATCTGGACAAACTCAGCGGCTGGCCTGAGAAGGTTGTGACCATGCAGCGCAACTGGATCGGTAAATCCACTGGTCTTGCCTGTGATTTTCAAGTTGACGGGCATGATGAGACGATTACCATCTTCACCACCAGGCCAGACACCATTCATGGCGTCACCTTTATGTCGCTTGCGGTGGAGCACCCGCTGCTGAAAACGCTGACCGAAGGGACCCCGCAGCAAGAGGCGGTGGAGCGCTTTGTTCAGGAAACATTGATTGAAAAGCAACGCTCCTCGCTTGATCAGGAACCCGATAAAAAGGGTGTGTTTACAGGGAGATACTGCATAAATCCCTTTACCGGAGATCGAGTCCCCATCTATGCAGCCAATTTCGTCCTCATGGAGTACGGCACCGGTGCGGTTATGGCGGTTCCTGCTCACGATCAGCGAGACTTTGAGTTTGCCAAAACATATGATCTGCCCATCAAACCAGTGGTTCAGCCCAAGGGGGACACTCTTGATCCCGCCACCATGGAATCTGCGTCTGTCGATCCTGGAGTGTTGGTTGCCTCTGGAGATTTCACTGGGACCGAATCCGAGCAGGCCAAGGTAGATATCATTGCCCATGCCGAAAGTCAGGGGTTTGGCAAGTCGCATGTAACCTATCGGTTGCGTGACTGGGGCATCTCCCGCCAGCGTTATTGGGGGGCCCCCATCCCCGTGGTCCATTGTGAGCATTGTGGCATCGTGCCGGTGCCTGAAAACGAGCTTCCGGTTGTCTTACCTGGCACCAATGAAGCCAGCGGTAACCACAGTCCCCTGCATCAGCAGGAAGAATTTATCGCCACTACCTGCCCAAGCTGCGGCAAACCCGCGCGCAGGGAGACCGATACCATGGATACCTTTGTTGAGTCATCCTGGTACTTCGCCCGCTACACCAGCCCGCGCAACGAGGACGGGCCGGTGGACAAAGAGGCTGCCAAATACTGGCTTGGCGTCGACCAGTACATCGGCGGGGTTGAGCACGCCATCCTGCATCTGCTCTATGCCCGGTTTTTTACCAAATTACTGCGCGATCTCGGTTACCTGGAGGTTGACGAGCCCTTTATCAATCTGCTGACCCAGGGGATGGTCATCAAAGATGGGACCAAAATGTCGAAATCAAAGGGCAACGTGGTTGACCCCAGTGATCTCATTGAACAATACGGTGCGGATACGGTACGGTTGTTTTCCCTTTTTGCCGCCCCTCCCGAGAGGGATCTTGAATGGAACGCCCAAGGCGTTGAAGGGGCCTCACGCTTTCTCAACCGGGTCTATCGCATGGTGGTGCAGAACCTGGCCTGTTTTGAAGCAGAGGCTAGTGTCGATACGGCCACGCTCAACGACGCTTCACGGGCCCTTCACAGAAAGACCCACCAAACCATTGCCCGGGTAACCGATTCAATTGAAACCAACTTTCATTTCAATACCGCCATTTCCGGTGTTATGGAATTGGTCAATCAGGCTGGCTCTTCAGCTGGTGATGGTGTGGATCAGGCAGTCTACAGAGAAACACTTGAAACCATTCTCACCCTGCTCTTCCCCATGGTTCCTCATTTCTGCGAAGAACTCTGGACCCTTTCCGGCCATAAAGAGCAGCTTCATTTTTCTTCCTGGCCGAGTTTTGATGCCGAGGCCGCCAAAGAAGATGAACTCACCATCGTGGTCCAAGTCAACGGAAAGGTTCGCTCAAAGCTGCAGGTAACTCCGAGTATTGGAGATGATCAGCTCAAAGAACTCGCCCTTAATGATGAGAAGGTTATTAAGTTCATGGATGGCAAAGAGCCCAAAAAAGTGATTGTGGTCAAAAAGAAGCTGGTCAATATTGTTATTTGATATGGGTGGCCTGCGCCTATCTTTAGGGAATCTTGAATAATTACTTTTTCTGCCAATCTCCCGGAGTCTGGCGCTTACCTCGTCATACTCAAAATTTTATCCTCGGAATATCAACTATATGCCTGCGGTAAAATTTTTCACAATCCTTGACCTTGATTGAAAAATCTAATTATTCAAGACACCCTTTACTTTATCTGAACTAGGACTATGCTTAAAAAACACGCCTTCATTGTCGGCCTTGTTTGTGTCTGTCTCGTTGCAGTCACCAGCTGTGGTTATTACTTCCCCCATGTCTATGAAGGGAAGCACCGGGTTATTTACGCCGCATCCTGGAAGAACCGAACCAACAAGCTGAAGCTGGACATGACCATCTACCAGTCCCTCTCCCGTTGGTTCCAAAAGACGCAGGCCGTCGATCTTACCAAAGAGCAGATCGGAGCAGACTACATTCTTTCCGGTGAAATCATGGCCATTGATCTGCCAACGGTTTCCTGGGATACCAATTCCGATGCAACCGGAACCAAGGTCAAGCTTTTCGTGCGTTACTCTCTCAAGGATCGACGCACAGGAGCAATCCTCTGGCAAGAAAACGATAAGCTCTATACAGCCGACTACACTGTTGCGGTGGCCAACAGTGCAGCCGATGACGAGGCTCTGGCCAAAATTATAGAGGATATGTCCGAGATTATTTATCTTGGCACCCTGAAACAGTTACGACGGCAAGACCAGAAAACCAAATAATCCTGGGGCTTGTTAGCTGCCTTCTCGTGTTTTTTACAACGTACTCGCATAAGGCGTTTGGGATGAACTCCCTACGCCTTATTTATTTATGGACATGACACCACAACCTACCGTCTACCCTGCCCTAAGCATCGGAGCCCTACAGCTCCCCTCATCTCTGCTTCTGGCTCCCCTTGCCGGGTATACAGATTTGCCTTTTCGCCTTCTCTGCAAAGAAAACGGGGCAGCACTCTGCTATTCGGAAATGGTGAGTTGCCATGGCCTGCTGTACGAGCAGAAGAAAACCTATGAACTTTTGGCGACCGTCCCGGAGGAGCGACCATTTGCAGTGCAACTTTTTGGTAGTGAGCCCGAGTTTATGGGCCGAGCGGCGGCGGTTGTTTCACAAGGTGAAGTCGATCTGATTGATATCAATATGGGCTGTCCGGTCCGTAAAGTGGTCAAAAAAGGCAGTGGGGCCGCCTTAATGAAAAATCCTTCCAATGCCGAAGCCATTATTAAAGCTGTCTGTGCCAATACAGACTTGCCCATAACGGTTAAATTTCGCTCTGGCTGGACCGAAGAAACCCTGAACGCACCAGAATTTGCTCAGATGGCAGAAGCTGCAGGTGCGCAGGCACTGACCATCCATGGTCGGACCTGGGTTCAGGGTTTTGGAGGCAAGGCAGACCGTGCAATGATTCGCGCGGTCAAGGAGTCTGTTTCCATCCCCGTTATCGGCAATGGGGATGTGCTCTGCTATGCAGACGGGCTTTCCATGATTGAGGAGACCGGCTGTGACGGTGTTATGGTCGGACGCGGGGCACTGGGGAACCCTTGGCTTTTTGATCCGCACGGCATCCCGTCTACCCTTTCGGGGCGCATGCCAGTGATTGAACGCTACCTGCAGTTGGCCGAATTGTATTTACCTCTGGCCAAAGTCTTGTTTAAAGTAAAAAATCATACCGCAAAATTCCTTACAGGCCTTAACGGAGCCTCAACCTTGCGGCATGCCCTCTACGATTGTGATGATGTTCAAGCGATTCGCGATTTGCTTGGTAATGCAGTTGCACACCAAAGAGAGCAGTAGCAAAGAAATTTCAAAACACAACATCGCATCTTTAGAAGCATTGATTCCCTATCAAGGGGAACATCATCTGCCAATTAGACATCATCTGCCAATTAGGCTTGCTCCTACTTTTTCTCAGCCTGCTCGTTTCTCTTGTCCTGCAGATAACGGGTTTGAAGGTTCATCGTCACGATGTAATCACCACTCTTCCGTTCGGGAAGCACGTCCAACATGGCAGCGGTCAGTTTTTCGAGATCTTTTTCCTGAGCGCAAAGTTCTTTTGCTTTCTTATCAAAAAATGGCAGATATGCCCTCATCTCTTCAATGTTCCTGTTTGAGGATAAAGGGCCATGCCCAGGAATGATATGGCCAACGTTCATCTCATGGATGAAATCCAGATTATTTTCCCAGCCGGACAGATCAGCTTCACCTATATACGGATGAAAGTCTGTAAAAAGAATATCCCCGGCAAAAAGAACATCCTCTGAAGGGATATGCACAATTATGGAACCTGCGGAATGTGAGGCAAATCCGGTGTGTATAAGTTTTACGGTGATGCCGCCCAGGTCAAGAATCATCCCGCGTTCAAAGGCCATATCCGGAGCAACCGAACGGGTGTTGACCCAGAAATCCGCAGGTAGACCGAACGCTGCCGGGTTTCCAAGCATTTTCTCGCCGCCTGAAAGAATGGCATCCCGGCATTTCACATGGCCAATAATTCTGGCCCCCATATCGGCAAAAAAGCTGTTCCCCAATGCATGATCAAGATGGTAGTGCGTATTTACCACATACCTTGTAGGTTTATCCGTTATTTTCCGGATTTCTGCTGCAAAACCTTTAGCCTCCTCTGCAGACGTCAGGGTATCCACCACAAGCACTGCATCGTTTCCGATCACTATCCCAGAATTGGCGGAATATTTGTTGCCGGGAGTTCCTTCAGGTACCTCCGTATACGCATAGACCGATGCTGTGATTTTTTTCAATTCCGTTTTTAAAGTCTGTGCCGTTACGTTTTGAACAGGGACCATAATCAAAACGTTCATAATCAGTACTATCGTTTTCATTTTCTTCTTGTACCTCCTGTTCTTGGCACCAGGCACATTTTCGCATTCCGTCCTGGTTGAGATGATGCCCACATGGAACTCTTAAAAATATGGCAGCAAGGGAGCGTCGAGTTTCTGATATAGTGGATGTACAGGTGAACCGTTTTTATTTTGCCCAAAACAAAAAATATTCTTGGGATCGCAAGATTCTTGAAGAATCCTCTCCACTTCCGGGCCACGTCCTGAGGTGTGTCCGAGATTGCCCCAGCTCACCACCACAATCCGGGCTTTGGCAGCTATCTGCCGAATCCACACGTCGTTTTCAGGAAGATTCACCGTTGTCGTTTTGGCTAGCTCTTTTGAATAGGTGCCTCGAAGAGACATGACATTCAGCTGGTAATAGGCCCCCACTCCCCAGTATTCTCTGGCACGACGTACCATGCCATCAACTGTCGGGTCGCCGACGTCCTCTGCTGCGCCCGATGGATTCATACTGATACCGCAGGCATAATCTTCTGTATCCCCCCAATAGCGAAACAGGGTAAAACGGTGGGTCCTGTCGGTATTAAAAACTGTCCGTTCTATAATAAGTGGATCAACCGATGGATCCGGTAACGGGGCTGCGGAGCCGGTGGCGGCAGTAGCGTAAGTAGACATCAAGACATCTCGTTGGTAAAATGGTAAAAATCAAATATCTGAATCCGTGCTGGAGTGCGATTGACAAGCCGCGTATCTTCTCGAATAAAAGGAATGTGCATGGAATAGATAGAGCACTACATCGTTCCATTACATTTCGCAAGCCTGCCGTTGAAGGAGCAGACCATGCCCAGCCCCAAACTCCACACCAGGCCCGTTTTACAGCAGTGCACCACCCAATTGTTGAGATCGGTCCGGCTCATCGTCTTACTTCTGACGCTCTCCCCTCTTCAGGTCGATGCTGCGGCTCCCTCGATTTTCCTTGAGGAGCGTTTTACCAGTTTAGAGCGGTGGGCTCCGCTGAATTTTCCTGAGATTGACCGTCATTCAACTTACAGTACCGGCAAATGTGGAAAAGCATCCTGTCTCCTGATGGCAAGTGATAATTCAGCCTCAGGTCTGGTACTGAAGGAGAGTTTTAACGTCTACCAGTACCCCATCATCAAATGGCGATGGAAGATCAGTAACATTTACCGAAAAGGGGACAGTTCAAAAAAAGAGGGTGATGACTACCCTGCCCGGCTCTACATTCTCTTTGCCTATGACGAGAATAGGGCATCTTTAGGCAAACAACTCAAATACAACATGGTCAAGCTGATCTATGGACAATACCCGCCGGATAGCTCAATCAGTTATATCTGGTCCAACAAGCCTTCCAATAAACCCTTTATAATAAATGCCTACACAGACGAAGCTCGAATGATACCCGTGAGTTCCGGCAATGCACTGGTAAAAACCTGGCAGGATTACTCGGTCAATATCGTGCAGGACTATACGATGGCCTTTGGCAAACAGCCCCCGTCTACAGCAAGTCTTGCCGTCATGTGTGATGCTGACAATACCCACGAGTCTGCTCAAGCCATGATTGAATATATTCGTATTGAAAAAAAGAGTGAGCGATTGGATGCACGACGAGAAAAATAAGCCGAGCCCGGTTGAGATTCCCATTGATGGCGTCCTTGACCTCCACACCTTTGCCCCAAGCGATGTCAAAACCCTGGTTCCGGAATATCTTCTAGAATGTCAGCGATTGGGAATTGTTCAGGTGCGGATCATCCACGGCAAGGGCACCGGCACACTTCGGCGCACAGTGCATGCCTTGCTGGAGCGGATGGATATGGTTGCAGGCTATCGTCTGGGCGACGAGAACTCCGGCGGTTGGGGGGCAACGCTGGTCAGGCTTCGGGGGACGGCGACGCTTCCATAGGTTCGACTAACCCGTGCGAGGTAGCCAGGGTACGCACCTGCAGCATAAAGGTGGAAGGCAGGGGCAGCTCCCGCTCTTCCTGGAGAATGCCCAGGGTTTTGGCGATTAACAGTGAACCGATGGAGTGAATGCCTTCCTGGTTATCACAGATGGTTTTCATGCGCAGGGCATCGGTGATGATGGGCACCAAAGGTTGCATGGTGTCTTTCAGTTCATGCAGTTCCCGTTCAACCAGTTCCCGATTGGTATTGGCAAATGTGCGCATGCCATCGTCCATTGGCTGGGTCCCAAAAAGGTTATTAATCACCGCTCCGGAAAGCTGGGTATGGTAGGTCTCGTCCTGATCGACATAACGATCATGTACATTCTCTCGCAAGACCTTAAATAAAATCATTTGGACCGTGGTCACGGCTTCCCGCATAACCGGGATCACCTTATTGTCGACCATGGGTGCTTCGTTTGCTGTCTCTTGGGTCATAAAACTACTCGTATTGCCGAATGATTAGAAAATACTTCATAAAGACGAAGCCGTTCGGCCTCACTGATCACTTCGATTTCCAGATTGAGGCTGAGATACTTCCCGCTTGAACTGGCGTTTCCCTCGACGATCTGACACCGGCCGATATCCACGGTCTGTTCGATCACAGCCAGAATAGCGGTACGTTCCTCACCGATGAGTTTATACTGCCACTGGCAGGGATAAGAAATCTCAGGCTTGCAGCCATCCAGACACTTCATAGGTTCTCCTCCTGCGGCCTTATACCGCATGTTACCACATGCCACCAGGAAATTATTTCCGTATTATTATCTATCAATGTTAGAATAGTGTCCATCCAGATAAGGCCTTTTCGGAGTCGGGGCCTACCTGAACTTGAACAAAAATCCTCATTTCTGAACAGACACGAGAAAAAGCATAACCACCCCCCGAGACGATGGAGAGAAGGGATGCGTCACCAAATTTTAATCGTGAACAGCCAGTTGCAGCGTGCTGAGCTGCCGGCGGAGTATGCAATCAAATTTGATCTTGTTACCGCAGCAGATGGCAAGGAAGGACTGGCACGACTTGCGCTTTCTTCCAACTGGGCGGCCGTACTTGTAGCAACGGAATTGGGAGATATGACGGGCCAGGCCTTTCTCAGCCAGGCGGTTACTCTTTCGCAGGCCGTCCCTCTTCTCTTGGCCCCTGATGATCAGCTCCTCGCCCCCTTACAGTGGGCCAACCGCCGTTCTCTTTTTCGGGTCGTCCCTGAGTCCACACCCGGGGATGTGCTGGCTCGGATTTTTTTAGACGCAGCCCACCAATACTCTCTCATTCATCAGGAAGAAGACCTGTGGGAGCGTATGAGCAAACTGAGCCTTGTCGACCCGCTCACCGGTTGCTATTCCCGCCTGACCCTTGAGGATTATTTACGAAAAGAGCTGAAACGCTCTATTCGCTATGGCCACCACCTCTCGGTCATCCTCAGCGATATCGACGGGCTCAAGGGGGTGAACGAATCGTTTGGTCACCGCATAGGCGATCAGATACTCACTGGTTTTGCCAATATAACTATGCAAAATATTCGCCGAGACATTGACACTATTACCCGCTGGGGTGAAGACGAGTTCCTGATAGTCCTTCCCGAAACTTCCATTCGCGGTGCAGGCCAGGTTGCCGGACGGTTGCAGGAACAGATTTCCCACAAGGGATGCTTTCTCGATGGGCACCAAGTGAGTTGTACCGCAAGTTTTGGGGTCGCCGGCTTTGCTCCAGATCATTCCAGCCGCAATAGCCAGGTCGAGGACCTGTTGCTCATTGCCAGTCGTTGCCTGATGCAGGCAAAATCTGCCGGGGGAAACCAGGTGCTCTGCTGCCCCTGATTATTCGCCGATATAAAAAATGGCACCCAGTTCACCAATAGACGGATTGCACATCTTTCATCATGATTCTTTTTACCTCTTCCAAGGGCCAGAATTTCAGCCCCACAGCTTTGGATTTCACTCCAACTGAGCCCGTTTTTCAAGAAAAGGCACTGTATCTTAACCAACTGCTCACTTCCCTTTCACCAGCAAAGTTGCAATTGCTCATGGGAATCAGCGATACCCTTTGTGAGGAAACCCTTCCCAAAATTGCTTCATTTCCCACTGCGAAACGAAAACCAGCTCTTATATCCTATAGCGGTGAGGCGTATAAAAGTCTTGAGCCTGATTCTCTACCATCAGATGCCCGTGAATTTGGTCAGGCTCATCTTCGCATTCTTTCTGGCATGTATGGGCTCCTTCGTCCCTATGATCTGATAGCGCCCCACCGTCTTGAGATGGGGTACAAGCTGGCAAGCGAGGCTGGCCCGACACTCTACCCCTTCTGGAAGGATGCTGTAACCCAGCACCTCAACGCGACAATGAGGCAAAACAGGAGTGAGGCACTCTTTAACCTTGCCTCTGTCGAATACTCCAAGGTAGTGGATAAAAAAAACCTTATCTGTCCCTTTGTCGATATTCAGTTCAAGGAAGATGATGGGGGCAGACTCAAATCCGTCGCTGTATACGCCAAACGGGCCCGGGGCTTGATGGTTCGCTACCTCCTCTCCAATCAAATTACCGCCCCTGAGGCTCTCCTTCAATTCAGGGCTGGCGGCTATAGTTACCGCCCGGAACTCTCCAAAGAACATCTTCTGGTGTTTACTCGACCCAAACCTTGAAATGCTCCCTGAATCCGTGACGGCGGAGGGGCACTGAACAACGTATCCCTTTAAAGGAGCAAAAATTTTTAAACAAATTCGTGTATTGTTCAGTTTCTTCAGTTTCACACGCCGTCACGGATTCAGGTGCTCGTTTATCTTTTTTTACCTGCCAGTGCTGTGACGGGTGTAACGGCTATTGATCAGAGTGATCTGGTCATTTAACGTCCAGAGATCATAAATATAACCGAGGCCAAAAAACCCGAGGGTCAGCAGATAGAGGATGCCGGTACCAATTTTGCCCAGATAGAAACGATGCACTCCAAACAACCCAAGAAAGACAAGCAGTAACCAGGCGACGTTATAGTCGATAGGGCCTGGTTCATAACGGAGATCTGCCTCACGATCCATCATGGGAATAAGAAATAGATCCACAATCCAGCCAATAAAAAAGATCCCCAGCGTTAAAAAATAAATGGTGCCGGAAAGCGATTTCCCGTAATAAAAACGATGGGCGCCAAAAAAACCAAAAATCCAGGCCAGGTAACCGATCACGATGGAGTGAGTCGGTTGCTGATTATATTCCATTGATTGTACTCGTCCAGGTCGATTTCATCTGTGCTATGCGCGAGAGGGAAACATCTACACGATTGTAATCTATGCGACCGCTGTCAAGTAGGGCGCGGATCGCCTCAATGCCCCGAGAGAGAGCGTCCTCCTGCGGGGTAAGATTATTTCCGATAACCAACATATCAACCCCGGCAAGAAAGGACAATTGCACAGCCTCCTCCAGCCTCCACCCCTGTGAAATAGCTCGCATCTGCAAATCATCACTCAGCACCACCCCGCCAAACCCAAGCTTCTGGCGCAGCAGCCCATCAATGATACGAGGCGAAAGCGTTGCCGGCAGCCGTTTGGGGTCCAGCACCTGGTTCACCAGATGGGCTGTCATAATTCCGTCAGTGTACCCACCGTCGATAAGTTGACGATAGGGGGCCAACTCAAGCTCTTGCCAGCAGGCAGAAACATCCACGAACCCCAGATGGGAATCGCCTCCTGCTGAACCGTGTCCTGGAAAGTGCTTCAGGCAGCAGTGAACATGATGGTCATGGTGGGCTTTGATGACCGCACGAGCATGGGCGACTACCTGGGCGACATTCGGTCCATAGCTTCTTTTGTAGCGGCTAATTATCGGATTTTCCAGGTTTAAATCCAGGTCGACCACCGGTGCAAAATTCAGATTCACTCCCATTGCGGCAAGCTGGACAGCGCAGCTGATGGCTGCTTTTTCAGTTGCCCCTACCCCTTTGTTGGCCAAATCAGTTGCAGAGAAGGAAGGAGAAAAACCATCACGTTCTTTCAACCGACTCACCATTCCTCCTTCCTGATCAATGGCAATAAGGAGCGGAGTGATGCTTCGTTCCTGCAGCGCTGTCGTTAATTTGGCCAACTGGGCAGGTGATTCAATATTTTGTACACTCCCATCGACATTACGATCAAAAAGGAGGACCCCACCGGGGGGATTTTCCCTGAGTGCGGTTGTCAGCCAATTGTCATTCGAGAGAGTGACCCCGCGAAAACCGACCAGAAACAGCTGGGCTAGATTGTGTATCAAATCCATAAAATACCTTTAGATATTGCCATTCATCTCGAGATGTCGGAAAAATGACAACAGATTCAAATTATTGCTTGCATGGATGGTATAAATCCAGTATCAAAAATTTAACATCTTCTTTTCACGAAGAAAAAAAATTTTAACTTTGTTAGGCATGAATTTCGCAAAGTGAATCGTGAATTCCTTCTCGCCCAATGCTTTCAGCCCAAATTGGACGGCAATAAACGAGACATCAACTTCGGGACTTCTGTAATGCGTAAAAATGCCATGGACCAAAAAGCTTTATCAGAGCAGAGACCTCCTCAGCTTCCATCAAATATGGAAAACCTGCTCACTGAGCTAAGCCACTATCGGCACCAGTCAGAAAAGCTTCGAAAAATCAATACACTTTACCAACGAATGGCGGGCATACTGGATCTGCCTTCCATGATTGAGGCCTACTCGATCTGGTTGATGGAGTTTATTGGCCATGAACTCATAGGCTACAATAACGCCTGTAGAGATCGGATGCACATGTTCTGTTCCTACCATGGCCCACAAAGACGTCAGGCCATTCAGTTGGCCCAGGAACTCCTCAACACCGACACCGATGCAGGAAAATGCCCCTCAACGGTTGATGGATTCCACGTTCATCGCTGGATCATTGACTCCTCCGATTGCTGTGGCGTGCTGGTTATGCTGCGCAAAGGAAAGCCTCTCAATAGCGATGATCTTGATTTTATAGAAGAATCGCTTTTGATTCTTGCTGATCCGCTAAAGCGCGCTCTGGAGTATGAAGAGATCTTCGCCCAGGCTCGTAAGGATATGCTTACCGGCTTACCCAACCGATATGTCTTTGAAGAGCGGATCGGCTCTATTATCGAGCAGGCTAAACGCCATGGTCACCCCCTCACCCTTGCGGCTCTGGATCTTGATCACTTTAAGGCAGTGAACGACACCATGGGCCACCTTGTAGGTGATAAGGTCCTGAAGCAGGTGGCGGAGGTCCTGAAGAACCAGATCCGGTTGACTGATCTATTGGTGCGCATGGGGGGCGATGAATTTTTCTTGGTCCTGCCCGACACCTCTCTGCAGGATGCCCGCTATCTCGCCGAACGCCTCTGCCTCGCCGTAGAAGACCTAAACATTGAAACCAGCAGCGGAAAGTTGGCCGTGAGTATCGGGCTTTCCGAATGGGGCAATCAAATGGATTTGGGCGTATGGCTGGAACGAGCCGATGATATTTTGTATCAGGCAAAGACTAACGGGCGGGCACAGGTGGCTGTCAATTAAGGGAATCTTGAATCATTGCTTTTCAAGACACCCTGAAGTTACACTGCCTTCGTCAGGTTCAAAAAAATAAGTTTTAGCTGTTTCCAAAAAAAAAGCCGTTTCTTAGGAAACGGCTTTTTTTTATGTTTTTTTTACGAGTGTCTCGTAAATCGGCCGCCCCGTCACTGTTGCCAATCAAACACCTTCAACCTTAATCTGCAGGGGAATGCAATGCATGGATTTCTCTTTTTGGATGGTGCGACCAAGCTGCCAGTCTGCACAGGAGGCGCTCTCACCTAAAAGTTTAACAGCCTCGTCAACCAACCCTTTGACATTGATAATCGGATGTCTCTTGAAAACCTCGGGCAATCCGTGGGTGAGGTTACATGCAAGACAACGACCGGGCCGCTCATGCAAGTTGAGCACAAAGCCCAGGATTTTACTTGAGGCATCATAGCCTTCATAACCCAAGGTTATATCGTAGGCCCCCTCATCGGCATCACCAAAAAGCGCATCAAAAAAGTCATTGGTCCTCTCCGCAGGAAAAAGGGTTGCAAGGGTTTCCGTGGTATAAATCTGAGCAGGTTCCATCTGTTACTCCAGGTAAACGTCAAATAATTGGCGATATTCCCCCTGTTGTTATAGGTAAAGCCTCTACAGGGAAAATTCTCTATAGTTTCCATGTGTTCCACATTTTCTCTGCACGAGAATACTGGTATGGCGGCAAACTTAATCATTCTCCCTGTTCCATGTCAACATCATTGCAGCACCTCGTCCACTATGGTAGATACCCGCTCATGCAACGCCATCTCTTTAACGACATTGAAACGCCGCCCGAAATCGGATCAGAACCTGCAGAGAGTGCAGTCACCCCCGAGGTCCTCAATCCTGCCCAGTACACAGCTGCCACCCATGGGGATGGCCCTATCCTGGTCATTGCCGGAGCAGGTTCCGGCAAAACCCGCACTCTGGTCTAT
Source organism: Desulfobulbus rhabdoformis (assembly GCF_016919065.1). Lineage (GTDB taxonomy): Bacteria > Desulfobacterota > Desulfobulbia > Desulfobulbales > Desulfobulbaceae > Desulfobulbus > Desulfobulbus rhabdoformis. Next base: position 138,046 of record NZ_JAFFQA010000006.1, read on the forward strand.
CGTATGGCCTATCTTATCGAACAGGGTATTGCTCCAGAATCCATCCTCCTCTTGACCTTTACTCGCCGCGCCGCCCAGGAAATGCTGCACCGTGCCGGTGAATTAACTTCAGGATCCTGTCGTCGAGTGATGGGGGGGACCTTTCATGCCACTGCCAATATTTTACTGCGTCGCTTTGGTCACCATATAGATATTGGTTCAAATTTCACCATCATTGACCGAGGGGATGCCGAAGGTATTATTAACCTGCTCAAATCCTCCCTCGGTATGGCCGGCGCCGGCAAACGTTTTCCTTCCAAACGCGTAGTGATGAATCTTATCAGTGGCGCGATCAATAAAGCCAACTCCATTGAAAACCTCGTGTACCAGGAGCAGATTCATCTCACTGAATTTATCAACGATTTTTATACAATTGCTGATCATTACCGTCAGTTTAAGCTTGACCACGGCTTGATGGATTATGACGACCTGCTCGTTTTTCTCAAGAAGCTGCTTGTGGAATCAGAGGAAGCCCGCACTCAACTCTCTGATCGGTTTCAGTACATTCTCGTCGATGAGTATCAGGATACCAATCAGCTCCAGGCCGACATCGTGCGGCTGCTTGCCCATCGCCACAATAACGTGATGGTGGTCGGTGATGATGCCCAATCGATCTATAGCTTCAGGGGGGCGGATTTTTACAACATCATGCGCTTTCCCGAGCAGTTTCCTGGTGCCAAGATTGTTAAACTGGAAGAGAATTACCGCTCAACTGAGCCTATCCTCCAGCTGACCAATGCGGTGATAGCCAGCGCTGAGCAAAAATTCACTAAAACCCTGTTTACCAGCATTACCGGTGGTGTTCGGCCGCAGCTCATTATCGCAACCAACGAGGCGGCTGAAGCCCGCTTTATAGCCAAGGAGATAAAGAAACTCCAGGAGGCAGGCACCCCCTTGGGTGAGATCGCCGTCCTTTTTCGTTCCGGGTTTCATTCCTATAAACTCGAGATCGAACTCTCGGGACATAATTTTGACTTTGATAAACGCGGTGGCCTCAAACTTACAGAATCCGCCCACATCAAAGACCTGCTCGCTTTTTTTCGTATCGTCATCAATCCCTGGGACAATCTCAGCTGGAACCGTATTCTCTTACAGCTGGAAAAGGTGGGGCCCAAGACCGCCAACAAAATTCTTGCAACCCTGCGCGATGTTGATGATCCAGTCCAGGCCCTGGCAAGTTATCGCCCTGCTGCAGCCTGGAAAGAGCAGTTTAAACGACTCAACGCCATGCTGGTCAAACTCGTACAACCTGGACAGTCCCCCTCGGACCAGTTTGACCTGGCCATGGGATATTATGAGCCAATTTTTGAAAAAATTTATTACGACGATTACCCCAAACGACGACGCGATCTGGATCAGTTCAAGGTGCTGATGTCAGGCTACGGCGACCTGCAGTCCTTTGTCGATGATACAGCCTTAGACCCGCCTGACGTCAGCAGCACAGGGGAACAGCCTGAAGATACTTCCGAAAAGCTTATACTTTCCACCATCCACTCCGCAAAGGGGCTTGAATGGGATACGGTTTTTGTCATCGGTTTGGCAGAAGGCCGCTTTCCCCACCAAAACGCAGTGCCTGGCGAGCAGTTTGAAGAAGAACGGCGGCTGCTCTACGTGGCTTGTACAAGAGCTCGCAAACAGCTCTTTTTGACCTATCCGCGGGAAATGACCACCGCCGACCGTAAAACCATTCGGGCCAATCTTACACCTTTTCTGCGTGAGGTGAGTTCTGGACTGTACAATACCAAAGAACCCGCTCGCTCTGCACCAGGTCCGATTTCTTCGCGTCCAGGTCGCGATGAAAACATGGGGCTCCCCTCTTCAGATTGTAAAAAATCAGCGCGGGTCACCTATAAAGAGGGGATGAAAGTTAGCCACGCGTTTTTTGGCTGTGGCCATATTGTTGCCATTCCCGGACCTCGTCGCGTTGAGGTCCATTTTGACCGTCACGGACCGAAGATCCTGCATCTTGACTACGCAAAACTTGAAGTCCTCTCCGAGTAATTCATCCCCACCGTGGAGATAAAGACGGTTTCTTTGTCTCCAGGCAGAGAACAGATTGGTTGTATGAACTATCAACAGGCCTGTGACTGGCTGAATCAGCATCAATTTTTTAGCATCAAACTTGGGCTTGCAACGACGCGCGAACTCTTAGCGGAACTGGGCAATCCTCAGGATCAGTACCCGATTATTCATCTTGCCGGAACAAACGGTAAAGGCTCGGTGGGGGCAACACTCCTCTCCTGTTTGAGCCAGGGAGGGTACCGTACAGGGTTCTACTCATCCCCCCACCTGGTCTCTGTACGTGAGCGATTTTGCCTTGGAACGCAATGGATCCCGCGTGATGAATTCACTGATATCATCAACAGTCTCGACCTTTTCCTGCACGACCGGACGCACCCCACCTATTTCGAACTTACCACCATTATCGTGCTACTCTGGTTTGCTCGACAGAAGGCCGATCTGGTCATTCTTGAGACCGGGATGGGAGGTCGCCTGGATGCCACCAACGTGGTTACCCCACTGCTCAGCATTCTCACCGATATCAGTCTGGACCATGAACAGTACCTCGGCGATACCATAGAAAAAATTGCCTATGAAAAGGCCGGTATCATAAAACCGGGGGTTCCGGTTGTCTTTTCCGGACGCGACAGGGCAGCTCTGCCAACAATCAGTACACAAAGTAAACAGCAGCAAAGCAGGCTCTACCTTCTGGGGAAGGACTTTTTTGGAGAGGCCTGTGATGGGGGAATTGAATATACCTCCCTCTGTGGTACCAGACAGCGCTATTCCCTATCCCTTGCCGGAGCCCATCAGGTGGTGAATGCCAGCCTGGCGCTTGCTGGTCTGGACGTGCTCACCGCCCACTTCCCTCTTACAATCGATCAGATTCGGACAGGGCTTGCACAGGTTGTATGGCCAGGACGCATGGAGCTTGTTTCTCATTTATATCGGGGAAAGAAGATTCAGGTTCTCTTTGATGGCGCCCATAATGAGGCGGGGGTCATGCAACTCGCCGAATCTCTGAGCCAGGGATACCCACGTAACCGACTGATTCTTGTTTGGGGGAACATGGCCGACAAGGTTATGGCTCCAGCCTTTGAACGTATCCTTGCCTGCGCAGACAGCGTCATTCTCACTCGGGCAGAGTACCAGCGTTCAGCCCCAGCTGAATCCCTTTTTGCCCGTCTGCCAGAACCGGTTCAAACCAAAGCCTGTTGCCTTGAGCCAGCTGCTAGAGCCTTGCAGTTTGCTCTTGAGGAGGCAAATGAAGATGATCTGGTCTGTGTAGCTGGTTCACTCTATCTGGTTGGACTTGTCCGCCACATTCTTAACGACGGGGTAACGAGCAATGGATAACTTTTTCGACATGGGGACAATGGATGAAGGTGTCTTGAAAAAGGAGCGGAAAAAGGCTCGAGAGCTGCGGAAAACCCGGTGGTGGCAACAGAAAACTGCAAGTGGCACCTGCTGGTATTGTGGAGAAAAGGTTGGATTTCACAACCTGACCATGGACCATGTTATTCCACTTGCCCGCGGCGGTCGCTCCACGAAAGATAACCTTGTCCCCTGTTGTAAAGAGTGTAACACCAAGAAAAAAAACGCCCTGCCTGTTGAGTGGGACGAGTATATGGATGAATTGAAAAAGCGTAAGGAGTAAAAAAAGAACTCTCCCTGCCAGAGTTCCGGCATACCGAACTAGAGACAATCACATTCGGACAGAAGTTTTTTTGCTCATCCCCCTATTTTCAAGGGTTCCAGCCTTGTCCTCGCTCTTGCTTTGTGCTATCACATTCTTAGACCTCAACCACAAAGTGGACCTTTATGATATTCGAGCAGGCCTCAGGTAGGCAGGCAATGGAAGAGCATTGATGAACCCTAATCTGGTCAAAATCAATGATATTTTTAACATCTACAATTCGTACATTACCCTTTTAGCTCAGCTGAAAAAAGATTCAGGCAACTTTGGCATTGTCTTTCATGATCCAGTCCAAAAACGAATTATTCAGCTGCTCGATGTGGAATTTGCCAAAAATTTTCGTGAAATCGTCTCGGATTTTTCTCTGGGCATGACCACCGGTTCCATTGTCGGACTGGCTAGAGAACGCACCCCAGCTGATATCTGGCATAGCGATACAATTGAACGAAATTATTCGGATAAAAACAGCCTGCACCAGGGAATCCGCCGTATTGTCGAACAAGAAGACGGTATTCCAGTCTTTGTGAATTCCATCAAAGTCATCGGCAACATCTCCCCTGCCCTGGCCTACTCACTGAAGGGGAACCCGACCGAAATCCAACAGATGTTGCAAAAATACAATCAGGTGCAGAAACATATCCTGGAACAGATCAGCAAAGGACGGCCAGATCTGGCTCACTCGACGCCCCCCACCCCGACAAAATCATACAGTGCCGGAGAAGGCTACAAATCGGAAAACCGCCTTCACTCAATTCGCAGACGCATCGACGCGCTTACCGTTGGCACGGACTAAGTGACGCAGCAGTGAATACACATTTCTTTTCTTTCGCATCACCACTCCTCAGTACAGTTGTAGCGCCATAACCAAAGAGATGGAGAGAAAAAAACTGGCATTAAAGACAGTCAGTCCTCGACCAATCCCCCCGCTTTCCCTCCTTACAATCCAAGCGAATACTCCCAAAAATACCAGCCCTGCACAAAATCCCAACAGTATAATCTTACTGGTAAATTTCAACTGTGGCATTTCTACGATAAAGGCCAGGACCGCAGTGATAAGTGCAGCAATCCAGACAAAGAAAATCCGTGTACAACCCTCTGATGAGAGGTGTTGAATCAACGAGGGATACCCAACTTGTCGGTAGTCCTCTTGATGCCGAAAAAAAATCAGAAAAAAATGGGGGATCTGCCAAAGGAAATAGAGAGCAAACAATAACCAGGAACCAAGACTAAAAAATGATCCTCCAGCAGCCGTCCATCCAATGACCGGTGGAAGGGCCCCGGCTACTGCGCCTGGAAGCAGGGCAAAGGGAGATCTTTGCTTGAGTGGGGTGTAGACCAGGTTGTACGATCCAAGAGCAAGCAGTCCCAATAGAGGCGGAACTATCCCTCCAGTTCCCCACCAGAGCACCCCTATTCCTGGAAGAATGCAAAAAAATCCTAAAAGACGGGCCTCCCATGGTTGCAATGTTCCTGTAACCAGAGGCCGCCGGCATGTTCGCGCATACTGACGATCTGTTTCAATCTCCTGGAGGCTGTTGACAGCAGCGCCTCCACAAGCGAGCCCAAAAACGCCCAGACAACTCCACAACAGCGCCCACTCCAGAACAGGTTTATGGAGTACATATCCAAATCCGGCTGCACAGCCAATCGGCAGGCACAACAGGGTTTTTGTTAGTTGGAAAGTGGCCCCAACTTTGGAGAAAAAAGGCTTCAACACAACCACGGCCTGAGGCGACAAAAGTTTTAATACTCCTCAAGCCAGGCTTCATATTCGGCCTGTGGTACAACTTTCAATTTGCCCAACATTTGAGAATGATCAAGGCCACAGTATTCGGCGCATAAAATGTCGAATTCTCCAGGCCCCTGTGTTTGAAACCAGACATAGGTGGGATAATTTTTGACGGCATCGGCTTTTACTCGAAAAGCAGGCAGGTAAAAACTGTGGATAACATCGATTGATTCGATGTTCAGTTTAATTGGTGTATTCTCCGGAACAACCAACAGGTTTTCCGATTCCTTGTCGTTGTCGTAGACAAAGATCCAGGAAAACATCTGGGCGTACACCTCCACCTCGACGGTTCCAGCAGGAACGGAACGCAACCCTGTATACGATTTCCAGCCAACGACAAACATGGACAGGGCTATGAGCGTGGGAATGATTGTCCAAGCCAATTCCAGCTTCCAGTTATCGCGAATATCAGCAGCCAACGGATGCCGGCTACGGCGGTACCGAATCACAAAATAGATCATGACAACGGTAATCAGGGTAAGCAGAACAGCGGAAACAACGAGAATGTACCAAAATGCCTGATCTACACCAACAACTGGATTCATGCGAATATCCCTTGATTATTGTCATCGTCATGCTTCAGGGTGTCTTGAATAAATAGATTTTTCAATCAAGATCAAGGATTGCGAAAAATTTTACCGCAGGCATATACAAGATATTCCGGGGATAAAATTTTTCGCGTGACGCCGAGATTGGTAGAAAAAGCAATTATTCATGATGCCCTTCAGGTAATAACTTCTCATACTATACTTTACACGCAGTGCATTGTTCCTTTTACATTTGTCATCAGATGACCTTCTCCCGTCATTATCTGTATGCCACATCCCAAAAGGTAAAGCTGATCATGATAGCCAGAAAGCAGATGGTGCAGAGAAAGGAAATCTTGATTGCCCTGCCTTCAAATTTCAGATGCATGAAATAGAGCAGGACAAAAGATACCTTGGTACTGGCAATGGCCAAGGCGATGGGAACGTTTAAAATCCCCATATGGACATAGCTGACACCGATGGTCAGCCCTGTGAGAACCAGAAGAGCGGCAAGCACCAAAGCCAGGGTTTTATATGAGAGTATATGTTGCTCGTTTTCTTTCATTATCCCCTCCTCCCCTTGGTTTAGAGCACTAAATAAAACAAGGGAAAAACAAAAATCCAGATAAGATCCACCAGGTGCCAGTACAGGCCCGAGTTTTCAAGAAACGCATAGCGTTGTCCTGTAACCGAATTTTGCCAGATCAGAACAAAACTGATTGCAAGCAGAGTCATTCCAATAATGACATGCAGTCCGTGTAACCCGGTTATGACGTAATAGAGACCAAAAAATATATTGCGCCCTGGTGGGCCATTGATAAGCTCCGGAGCATTGGGATAAATGCCATGGGCGAATTTATGGCCCCATTCAAAATATTTATTGATCAGAAACAGAAGCCCGCAGCCAAAAGAGATGGCCAGCAAAGCAAGGCTCAAGCGTTTGCATTCCTGGCGAATCGCTGTTATTGAGGCCGCCACCGTGAAACTTGAGATCAAAAGAATGCAGGTGTTGAGCGAACCGATAATCCGGTTGAGTTCCTTGCCGCCCTCGGCAAATTCTTTGGGGTAATCGTGAAAATACACTGCATAAAGAACAAAAAGGCCTCCAAAAAGGATGATCTCGGTGTAAAGAAACAGCCACATCCCGATGCGAATACCAGTTTGATCGTCCTGGTGTTTCATAGTGTTTTCCAGTCTACAGTCAATCAGGTTTACCTTGTTCCACCTTGGCCTCGGTTTCGATTTGAGCGATCACATCAGAAAAATCATACGGATAGTCTTTTATAACCGGCTCGGTGACAAAGTTATGCAAAGGAGGAGGCGAAGGAACGGTCCATTCCAGGGTACAGCCTCCCCAAGGGTTGGCAGATGCCGTTTTCCGCTGCCGAAAGCTCAACATCAGGTTGGCCAGCATGAGCATCACTCCGAAAAAGAGTAAAACCCCGCCCACAGCAGCCAGCATGTTTCCCTGAGCATATTGGGGAAGATAGTCGTAATACCGTCTCGGCATCCCCTGAAGCCCAAGAATGAACATGGGCACGTAATGAAACATAAAACCGACGGTGGTCAGTGTAGTTGCGATATACGCCACGCGAAAGTTGTAGAGGATACCAAACATCTTTGGCCACCAGTAATGGAGGGCAGCAAAAAAAGCAAAACCGGTACCTCCAAACATGGTGAAGTGAAAATGGGCAACCACAAAATGGGTATCATGTACATGAATATCCGGGCCGGCAGCTCCAAGAACCAAACCGGTGAGGCCACCGACGGAAAAGAGATAGATAAAAACAAGCGACAACAGCAAAGGGGGAGTCATCTCGATTGAAGCCTTATACAGCGTCGATACCCAGGAAAACACCTTAACCGCGGTGGGGATGGCCACCAGAAAGGTCAGCAGAGAAAACACAAAGACAGCCGTGTCACTCATACCGCTGGTGTACATGTGGTGTGCCCAGACCAGAGAACCGGCAATGGCGATTCCCATGGAAGAAACAACTATCGCCTTATAGCCAAAGATAGCCTTACGGGAAAAGGTGGGGATAACCTCGGAGATAACGCCCATGCCCGGCAGGATCATGACATAGACGGCAGGATGGGAATACATCCAGAACAGGTGCTGATAGAGGATGGGATCGCCCCCCTTGGCGGGATCGAAAAGGCCCACCTGAAAGACCCGCTCAACAATCACCAACAGCAGGGTGATGGAAATAACCGGGGTGGCGAGGAGCTGCACCCAGGCTGTTGCATAGAGAGACCAGGTAAAGAGCGGTATCTGCATCCACCCCATCTTCGGGTCCCGTTTACGATGCACGGTGGTGATAAAATTCAGCCCTGTGAGCATAGATGACATGCCGAGGATAAAGGCGGCAAAAACAGTCATGGGGACATTATGTTTTGTCCCCACACTGAAGGGAACATAGAAGGTCCAACCTGTGTCGGGAAAGCCGCCGCTACTGAAAAGCGAAACAATGGCCAGCATGCCTCCAAGCATGTACAGATACCAGGAGAGCAGGTTCAAGCGTGGAAAAAAGACATCGTCGGTTCCCAGCTGAATAGGAAGAAAAAAGTTACCAAAGATTGCAGGGATCGCCGGAATGATGAACAGAAAAATCATGATCACCCCATGGAGGGTGAAGGCAGAGTTGTAGACTCTGGCCGACATGATCGTTGGCCCCATGGTCGCAAGTTCTATGCGAAGAAGAAAACCTACACAGAGGGCGATCACAAACCAGAACAGGATAGCCCAGAGATACATGAGCCCCAGTCGTTTATGATCATGAGTCAGAAGCCAGGCCTTGATACCTTTCAGACCGGGCGGTGCGGGAGTCTCATAAAATGAAGGTGGATTGGCCATAGCGTACAAGAAAGAAATTTAAGAAGATTTTTTTTTGCGCAAGAGGCGAAACAACCAGATGCCACCACCAACAAGCACGACACCGGAAGCAACCTTGAGAATCTTGAAGACAAGAGCGTTTTGCCGCGGGTTTGCCGGAAAACAAAAGGCCAGGAGACGTCGAATCGATGTCGAAGGACGGCCTTCGGCAGCTTCTTTCAAGGCAAGCTCAACATCGCCGGGTATAAAAGCACCATAGACATATTTAATGATCTGCCCATCTTTTGCAACGGCCACGAGAGCTGATGGATGAAGAAACACTCCATCAGACTGGCGGGCGAACCTATAGCCGATAGCATCGGTCACCCGACGGATATTGCCCTTGTCTCCCGTAAGAAAGGTCCAGTTCTCCTCAGGAAAGTCATCCTGAAACAAATGCGTGTAATTGGGTTTAGCTTGCCGCGCTATCTCTGGGGTTTCCTCTTCATCAAAGCTCAAGCTCAACACATGAAAACCGTGCACACCTTTTTTGCTTAGGCGACGTATCGTGTCGGCCAGGTTCGCCTGGTCAAAGGAGCAGATAGAGGGGCAGGTGTAATAGACGGGCAGCAACAGGGTTGGTCGATCAATGAGTTGACCAAGACGAACCCGCCTTCCCTCTTCATCGTAAAAAAAAGAATCCAGGGGAAGATACGCGCCGGTTTTCTCCTCAACCCAGTCTCGGGGCGCTTGCAGCTGGTCAATTCCTGAAACAGCCGCCTGTTGCCCGTGGAAAGGGGAATCTTCTTCCCCTCCCGCGGGTAGGGTCCAGATAAAGCCCAGCAACAAGACGAGCAGTATCGGTATTGGTCTGTTGAACACGGACAAACGACCCCTTATTTCATAGTACCTGTACTCAGGTTGATGGTCACAATCTTATCATACACGTGTTTCATCCGCATCGAATCGCGATCCGGTCCGTAAGCCAACATGACCTTGGTCTCTGCCGCAGGGTCGATCATCCCGTCTTTCGCATCACCGCTCTTCAATGGGATGGTAAATTCAAGAGTGGTGGTTTTACCAACCTCGCTCCCCCCGACAACCGTCACATTGGAACTGCCCCCCCTTCGCTCATCGGGCGCATGTGAGGTTACTCCAGTACCAAAATCATCGGAAATCTTGACCTTACCATCCTTTACATAACCGATGATAATGTTGGCATCTTTCATCATATCTGACGGATTAAAGCCAACTCCAACCCAACCCGTCGTTGGAGCAGCAACCTTGACGGCCAAGGTGTCGCTATTCACGCTCCAATCCAAGCTCATAGTATCGATAGTCAGCGAATGCTGGTAAGTTCCGGCATAAAGGGAGCCGGCTAACAACAAAGAACACGAAAGCAGACCAAACGTAGAAACGACTCCACGACGAAAAGACATACACATCTCCTTTAGATAGAGAGAATGAAAAAATGAGCCGATGCGCTTCAAAGAGGCATCAGCCACCATACACCAGTTGACCACCGGAAAATCCGAGCCCGACGGCAGAGACGAGGCAAAGGCAATAGACAATGAAAAGTTTTTTCGCACCGGTATTTTTTCTGTGCAATATCACTGAGTACACAAGCAATCCGGTGAGCACGAAGGCTAAAACCATCTTCACTACTATGTAGGGAAGATAGCGTCCGGCATAGAGATGTTGCCAGTCGAGAAGACCGGCAAGAATTGTGGGGATGATAAAAATTAAAGCAAGGACCGCGCAATGAAAGCTTGTTTTCAGAAAAATATCTTTTTTACCGTAATAGGCAAAAAGGCTGAAAAAGAAACACCCCATGACCATTCCCATGGGAATATGGGTGAGCGCAGGGTGCAAGGGATGATGAAAACCGACATTACCCAGGAAGGCATACAATGATTCAATCATACAGATCCTCCTTTGAACTGGTTTCTTGATAAAATATACGAATAATTCCTTTTACTTCATAAAGCCAGCATTACCAAAAAAAAAGAGAGCGAAAAGGGTGGCCGGTGAAAAATATTTTAAAAATTCTTATTCGGGCTTTATTCCCCCACCCAACCCCCCTACAATGAAACATCTGTTTAGGAAACATCTGTTCCACCTTAAATTGGGTATTCATGAAACTGCAAACAAAAATAGCCATATCTTTGGGCCCCTTTGTCCTTTTGGTACTCGCTGCTATTTTTGCGTTCAATTACACTTTGATTCATCGTATTCTCAGCGAGACAGCCCTTCAGGAAATCCGTAAAACTGAAAAATCGATGTATCGTGCGGTACAGGTTCAACTGAGCACAGCTATCAACAATTACCTCCGAGGAATAACCGAACATAACCTGGAATATATTCATGCCCGCTATCAGGAATATCTCTCAGGAAAATTAACGGAAGAGCAGGCGAAAAACGCGGTTGCTCAACACTTCAGTGAGCAAAAAGTTGGTTCCAGTGGATACCCGGTGGCAGTTCTGCGCAAAGAAGGGCGGCTCTATCTTAGGCTGCATCCGTATCAGCAGGGCTTGGACTGCACCCATACCCAAGGATGCGGCCAGTGGGATACTGTCAAGAACGGCTACCTGGAGTACTCCTGGAAAAACCCCGAAGACGACAGCGAGAGAAAAAAGGCCGCCTTTGTCCGGGAGTTTAAACCCTGGCACTGGATTATTGGCTCCTCTTCCTACCGCGACGAGTTTGTTGACCTGGTCAACATTCAGGATCTCACCCATCTTTTAGCCCCTATGCGGATCAACCGGACAGGTTACTTTGCTCTCTTTGATCAAAAGGGTAAATTACTGCTGCATCCACAACTTTACAAATTCCGCAACAGCGAGACCTTCCAGGACCAGGTCAGTGTCATCTTTAACCGACTCAAGGAAAGCAAAAACGGCTACCTTACCTACGAATGGAAGAATCCTTCTGACTTAAAGCCACGCTCCAAGTATGCATTCATCGAACGGTTGGAAGATTTTAACTGGTACCTTGTTGCCACGGGATACCATGAAGAAATTAACGAACCCTTTCAACCCGTTCGTAATATCACCTTGATGATGATTGCAGGCGCCGGTCTGCTCCTCTTTTTTCTCTTTTTCCGTTTAAGTCGTCAACTCACCTCCCCGCTGATTGAACTTGAGCAGGGGATCAAGGACTTTGACGAAGAAAAGATCAGGTTTCGGTGGCAAAAGCATAACATCAATGAGATAAACGTATTAGGAAATGCTTTTGCCCGCTTGACTACCCAGCTTATTCAAATGATTGATAAGCTGAAGACAAGTAACAGGCAACTGGCACACTCTGAAGAGGAAAACCGCAACAGCCGCACCCTTGTTGAAAGCACTATTGATTCCATGCCTTCAATTATCATTGGGGTTGACGCACAACTCCACATTACCCTGTGGAATAAGACGGCTGAAGACTTGACCGGATTACCGCGCAATCAGGTTGAGATGCGTCCGCTTGCCGAAGCCTACCCGGAGATGGAAAAATATCTGAGCGACCTTGCCCAGAGCCTTGCCATCAATAAACCCTGTGTCATACCTACTAGCTTCGTCTCCGCAGATGGGACAACCCGTTTTAACGAGCTGACGATCTATCCTCTCCTGAGTCATGGAATGAAGGGAGCTGTTTTACGAATCGATGACATCTCAGAACGAGTTGAGATGGAGAAACGGCTCAGACAGAGTCAAAAGATGGATGCTATTGGTCATTTGGCAGGTGGGATGGCCCACGATTTCAACAATATGCTTGGAGGAATTCTTGGTGCCGCCGACACGTTGCAGCTCCGGCTTGGTGAGCAAGAACAACCGCTTATCCAAAATATTCGCGTCGCTGCGCAGCGTTCCGGTGAATTGATTCGTAACCTTCTGGCCTTTGCGCGTAAAGAGCATATTGCCCTGGCCCCTGTGAGCCTTGGCCAGATGATACGCGAGACTGTCGAAATCCTCAGGCGGACCCTGGATAAACGAATTATTATCAGCTATGACCTCACCTCCTCCCCCACCGAGGTTCTTGGTGACGGCGGCCAACTGCAAAGTGCCCTGATGAATTTAGGCATCAATGCCGGGCAGGCCATGTCGGCTGGGGGCTCCATCACCTATCGCACGAGCATACGTACACTTGATCCCCTCTACTGTGAGCTCAGCCCTTTTTCTTTGCTACCTGGCCAGTATGTAAAGGTTGAGATTGAAGACACGGGAACCGGAATAAAAGAGGAGCATTTAAAACGTATCTTTGAACCATTTTTTACCACCAAAAACGAAGAACAGGGGACGGGACTGGGACTTGCTGCAGTCTACGGCACTATGCAGCAACATAGTGGAGAGATTTTGGTGGACAGCACCTGGGGAAAAGGCACAACCTTTACGCTGCTTTTCCCCCTGCATGAGGTTCAGGAGCCAGAGGACGCCCCCGCCGACGACCAGCTATTTTCAGGAGCTGGCGATATTCTTGTCATCGACGATGAACCTGTTATCCGTCTTGCCGTACGTTTTATGCTTGAGGAACTCGGGTATACTGTTCACGAGGCGGAAAATGGGAAAAAAGGAGTCGAGTATTACCATGAGCATACACAGGAAATCGACCTCATTTTACTGGATATGGTGATGCCTGTTATGGATGGGAACGAATGCTTCCGGCTCTTAAAAGAAATAAAGCCGCAAGCTAAAATCGTGATCGCCTCAGGGTATACCCGCGAGGCTGATTTCGGCAGCCTGACCCAAAAGGGACTCGCTGGTTTTATCCGTAAACCCTATACGTTGGAACAGCTTATCGCCCTCCTCAAAGAACTTTTAAAACCGATGAGCTAAAAAGGGATAACAAATCCGTTTTTCTTCGTTTTATTTGTTTTTCCCACCTCTCTAGTCATGGTAATATACTTGTCAAATCTGCTCGGAAAGAGTAGGTGATGGCAGCCTCGGGCTTTTTGGGCAATTGCTGGGGGCACCATGTACAATCACGCAGGGACATCGACAGATGTCAGTTCCCTCCTTCTTGTTGTTTTCCAACCATCTTCACAAGCTCCTTGCATACAAGGACCGTCACACAGAAAACAGCGGAAGCAGAGGGGAGCGTATTGTACACATGCTGTAGGGTGTCTTGAATAATTAGATTTTTCAATCAAGGTCAATATTCAAGATTCCCTGTATTCAAACGGGGGAAAAGATCAGTCACTAACCCAAACAGGGGATACCACACTTCATGGAACAATTCTTTAACCCGGAAAGTATCGCCGTTATCGGTGCCAATGATAAACCCAACGCCATTGGCTCCGCTCTCATGGATAACCTGATCCAGGGAGGATTTCCCGGGACAATCATCCCGGTCAATCCAAATCATGAAACGGTGCGTGATTTAAAATCCTACGGATCTGTCGTTCATATCAACCCACCGCCTGAGATGGCTATTATTGCCACCCCCATTGCCACCGCTCCTGACATTGTACGTCAATGTGTCATCGCCGGGGTTAAAGGCGTGATCATCATTGCCGCCGGTGGCAAGGAGTTGGGGGAAGAAGGGGCGCTGATTGAAGAACAGATAGAGGGGGCGGCCGAAGGCTCAGGCATGCGCATTATCGGTCCCAACTGCATGGGAGCGATGCATCCAGCCACCTTTGTTAACGCGACCTTTGCCGGTGGCATGCCCGCCACAGGGAACCTGGCGGTCATCTCGCAAAGTGGTGCTATCTGTGCGGCTATCCTTGATCGCGCAGCCGCAGGCCACCTGGGTTTCAGTCACTTTGTTTCGATCGGCTCCATGCTTGATGTCGATTTTGGCGATCTGATTGACTACCTTGGCAACGATGGCTCAGTCCGCGCGATCCTGCTCTATATGGAAAACCTGACCAACCCCCGTAAATTCATCTCAGCGGCGCGTTCGGTCTCTCGCATCAAACCCATTATTGTCCTGAAGTCTGGCCGCAGCGAGGCTGGAGCCAAGGCTGCCTCCACCCATATAGGGGCCATGGCTGGTGAAGATGCGGTCTACGATGCCGCCTTTAAGCGGGCAGGAATTGTTCGTGTCCCCTCCCTGGCCAGACTCTTTGACTGTGCAGAGCTGATGGCCAAGCAGCCCCGCCCCGCAGGAACACGACTGGCTATCCTCACCAACGGTGGTGGCCCAGGGGTGATGGCAACCGATACGCTGTCCGAATACGGCCTTGATCCGGCTCCTATTCCCGATGAAATCTGCGCCCAGCTCAATGACCTGCTGCCTCCGTACTGGAGTCGTTCCAACCCTATCGATATTCTTGGTAACGCCACTGTAGACCGGTATGCCAAGGCCCTTGATATCTGCCTCTCCACGCGGGAATTCGATGGTTTGCTCGTCATTATGGTGCCTCAGGATCTTACCCCCCCTGAAGAGGTGGCCAAAACCCTGACACAGATAGCCAAGCGGAAACGTATTCCAATCTTTGCCTGCTGGATGGGCGGTAAACGCATGGTGGAAGCCATCAAAATCTTAGATGAGGCGGACATCCCCACCTATGAGACCCCCGAACGTGCGGTACGTGCCTTTATGTACATGTGGGAGTACAGCCGCAATCATGAACTCCTCTCCCAGGTACCACCGAAACTCTCCAATGAACTCTACTTTAACCGAGACCAGGTCTTTCGGACCATCTATGAATCTTTCGAACAGGAAGTCGACCTGCTCAATGAATTAAAAAGCAAAAAAGTGCTGGAAGCCTACGGCATTCCGACCTGTCCCTCTGTGCTTGCGACCACAGTTGAAGAGGCGGTGGAGAAGGCCAATGCAATTGAAGGCCCGCTGGTGATGAAGCTGCTCTCCCCTGATATTGCCCATAAATCAGACGCCAACGGCATCCACCTGGATTTGCGGAACGACGATGATATCCACAGGGCTTTCACTGCTATTATGGAGGGCGCCAAGCAGTTTAATCCTGAGGCGCGAATCGATGGGGTAAGTCTGCAGCCCTTTATTGCTGGAGCTGATTTTGAACTTTTCATGGGAGCGAAACAGGACGACAACTTTGGCCCGGTGCTGTGCTTCGGTTCCGGTGGCGTTTTAGCGGAATTGGTCGATGATAAAACCCTTGGCCTGCCCCCCTTGAACAGGTTGCTTGCCCGTCGCATGATAGAAGAAACCCAGATCATGCCTCTCTTGCAAGGATTTCGCAACAGCACTCCGGTCGAACTGGAAAAAATCGAAGAACTGTTGATGCAGCTCTCCCAGCTGATTATTGACTTTCCTGAAATTGTTGAGATGGACGTCAACCCCATCCTGATCAAAGATGGTAAGCCCTATGCAGTTGATGCGCGAATCATGCTGCAGCGGGTTGAGAACTCCAATGCGCCCCACCTGGTGATAAGCGCCTATCCCCAGCATTTAGAGCGGCATGATCTCACCGACATGCAGTGGCCGCTCTTTATCCGGCCTATTAAACCCGAAGATGCCCCTCTCTTCGAGGAACTGTTTGACACTTTAACACCAACCAGCATCTACTACAGATTTTTCTCTGTGGTAAAATCCCTGTCACCTGAAATTTTGGCTCGCTTTACCCAGATAGATTACGATCGAGAAATTTCTTTTGTTGGCCTCGATGAAAATATGGGAAAAGAGCGCATGCTGGGGGTAGCCAATATATTAGGTGAACCGGATGGAAGACGTGGGGAATTTTCCGTGCTTATCGGTGACCCTTGGCATGGAAAAGGCATTGGTGCCAAATTGCTGCTTCAATGCCTGCGCATCGCCCAAGAGCGTGGAATGGAAATCGTCTGGGGGACGGTGTTAGCGGAAAACAAGTACATGGTAGAACTCGGGAAAAAGCTTGGCTTTACTGTGAAACAGGGAGATGACCCATCCGAGTATAAATTGACCATTGACCTGAACACTGCAAAGTTGTAAACGGTCGGCAAGATACCAAGGGAGACGGCCTGGACCCCTTGCGTGTCATGAGTATATCAACGCTGGCCGCACCATACGGCAGCACCTCTTTTTTTCTCAGTTTGAGGTTGAGTATGTCGCAAGAAGTAAGAATCGATCAAAAAGAATGCATGGGCTGCGAGGCCTGCGTGGAAATATGCCCTGAAATCTTCGGATTTGACATCGATGAGGGAAAAGCCTATGTCATTGAGTCAGAGGAAGAGTTTGATGAGGACTGCATAGAGGAGGCAATTGGATCTTGTCCGGCTGAATGCATCGGCTACGAGTAAATTGAGATTTTGAATATTTGCTTTTTCTGTTCATCCAGAGGAGTCTGGCCCTTACCTGGCCTTGATTGAAACATTTCATCATTCAAGACACACAAGTGCTCACGGAAGAGACAATCCTGAACCTGGAGCCCAGGAGCGGAATGGCCAAATACGTTTGGTCAGGGGCAACAGACAATGCCTTGCTGGCGCTGCAGGCTCAGGATACTCATTGCCTTGAAATCCAAAAGCATTCGTGTAGAACAGTTCCGCTCTGATCTGACACTGAGTAAAATAAAAGGGAGGAATATTCCATGGTCACATCGATTATCCTTATCAACGCAGAACGCAAGGCAATCAATACGATCGCTGAAAAACTGCAAAAGACCCCGGGGATTTCCGAAGTCTATTCGGTAAGCGGGAGCTATGATCTGGTTGCCCTGGCACGCGTCAAGACCAACGATGACCTCTCCGCTCTGGTGACCCAAAAACTGGTCGAAATCGAAGGTATTCATAAAACAGAGACAATGCTCGCCTTTCAGGCATTCTCCCGGCATGATCTTGAATCCATGTTTGCGGTAGGGATGTGAGCGATCATAGGGAGCAAGCCCCGAATAGGTCGATATCAACGAGTCGCTGAGCGGATACTGGCGAGGGAAGGTGTGTAAGGCATTGATCTGTACAGCCTTCCCCTCTGAGGAAGCGCTCGCATCAGCGCCTTGACCGAGAGCCGCGACGCGGAAAAGTTTGTGGAGTTTTATGCCTGAATTTCGCTGATTTCCTGGAAGACCTGGCCGGATTAAGGAAAAAAAGTGCGATTACATAACCAGATACAACGCAAAAAAATGATAAAATCAGTTGTAACTTTCAATGAAATAGTTTATTCAGCATCAACTTGAAACGAAAGAGTCTTTTTTTTGGGGTACCAATACAAACTCCACGAGACTCGCTCATTGCTTTGGTAGTCTTTTAGTCCGCATGATTTTTACTTGTTGTTCACTTGCTTTACGTACTCTCCACTCGTCTCGATCTCAGTACCACCTCTGCAGTTCGGTTCTCTCATTCTCTTAATATATAGACATTGAAAGTGTTCACCAACGTGACAGTACTCTGGCCATAATTGATATGGATCAAAGTACACGTATCCGGTGATTGCAGATGAACAAACTCACGCCCTCTTCTATATAACCGGGCTTACAGTTTACTGAGAAAATCGGGTTGCAAAGAAAAAGCAAACAACACGACGTAAAAGACTTCAGGGGAAATTTGTTATCCCGACATACAAAAAAGAATAAATATGTCTGGTTAAAAAAAATTGTCCTTGCTCATGCACAGTTCAAAATGCCTTTGAAGCTTGCAGGCAATGACAAAAAACTACTGAATGATCTCAGTGAATATTCAGTGGCGTACAAATGGCCCATCAGGGCCAAATCACAATAGTGCGCAGAGCGCACACGTAATGAGGAGTAGTAAAAAATGGCTGAAGGAACTGTAAAATGGTTTAACGATTCCAAAGGATTTGGTTTTATCGCTCAGGATGGCGGCAATGATGTGTTCGTTCATCATTCTGCAATCCAGTCTGATGGCTTCAGATCCCTCGAGGAAGGCGAGCGCGTCACCTTCGACATCGTCGATGGCGCCAAAGGCCCGGCCGCCTCTCGTGTTATGAAAATGCGCTGAGATCGGATAGTTCAAGAGCCCTCGCCTCCTGCGGGGGCTCTTTTTTCATTCCCAAAGAACAAACGCCCCACCCATTCTCTCCCCTCCTCTCTTTTTCCAATTTTACAAAGCTCACAGGCGTAGGCAAATCACTTCGATGAATTCCTTGCAAGATGGCCAAAGCGGAACATGTGGACCGATGCAGATTATTGCTCATATCCAGACTGATTTCTCGAGCAAATTTGGAATTCCCCGACAGAGTGGCCTGGTCGAAGAGTTGGTGGGAAAAATTATATTTACTCCCCCTTACCGTAATAAGGATGCTGTCCGAGGACTGGAGGGATTTTCTCATATCTGGCTGCTCTGGCATTTTTCACAGGCACACAGTCAGGGTTGGTCCCCCACGGTTCGTCCCCCACGTCTTGGTGGAGATACCCGCATGGGCGTGTTCGCAACGCGCTCCCCCTTCCGGCCCAACAATATAGGCCTTTCTTCCCTTACGCTGGACTCTGTTGAATTGCATACAGGACAAGGCCCCATTCTTTGGGTCCGTGGAGTCGATATGCTCAATAACACCCCAATCTTAGATATAAAGCCCTACCTTGCCTATACCGATAGTCACCCAGAGGCCAATCAGGGGTTCACACAACACCAGGACAGCACGGACCTTGAGGTTATTTTTCTTCCGGAACACCGAGAACTGCTCTCCTCATCAGAACAACGAGCCCTTACCGGCGTGCTCAGTCAGGACCCCAGACCCCGGTATCAAAACGATCCGAACCGCACCTATGGGTTTTCCTTTGGCCGCTGGAATATCACGTTTCAGGTTTGTACAAATAGGCTAAGAGTTCTTTCTCTCGATTTGACGTAAGTTCGCCGCCCCTCTTCGTTTTCTGCCTTCTGGCCGCGAATACTACCTTAACCATGGGCATGGTTGCTTATACCCGCCATGAGAGCTATCGCTTACAGAAAAATAGGCGCTGTTCATGGGGCATGAGGAGCAAAATAGTTTTAGGAAAATGAGTTAAAAAAACGACAAAACCATATTTTCCGCTTCATTTCTCCTCCATTTCAGAGTAGGTTCCCCACTCTTTTTCAATTTCAGGGTTTGTCTCTCTACTTTTTCTCCAATGCGCATTTTTGTTGAGTCAGTGCGCCCAGCAACTTACAGGAAGTTCACTTCATGCTCCAAGCGACCAATATTGCGCTTTCCTACGGCAAGCGCGTTATCTTTAAAGACGTCAATATCAAATTTACCCATGGCAACTGCTATGGCCTGATTGGGGCCAACGGTGCGGGGAAATCGACCTTTTTAAAAATCCTTGCCGGACAGAAAGACGCAGATAAAGGTGACGTTTCCATCGATCCCAAAGAGCGGATAGCCGTTCTCCAGCAGGACCAATTCGCCTATGATGAGGAGACCGTGCTCAACACGGTTATCCGTGGGCACCAAAAATTGTACGATATTAAAATCGAGCGTGAAGCCCTCTATGCAAAGACCGAGTTGAGCGAAGAAGAAGGTATGCGCTGTGGAGATCTTGAGATCGAATTCGGCGAGATGAACGGCTACGAGGCCGAGTCGGACGCCTATGTTCTCTTAAGTGGTCTTGGCATCTCCGAAGAGATGGGCGAGATGAAAATGAAAGAGCTCGATGGCGGTGACAAGGTGCGTGTTCTTCTGGCCCAGGCGCTCTTTGGCAACCCGGATATTCTCCTGCTCGACGAGCCTACCAACAACCTTGATGTTCAGTCCATTGCCTGGCTGCAGGAATTTTTAATCCGTTTTCCCAATACCGTGATCATTGTCTCCCATGATCGCCACTTCCTCAATCAGGTCTGTACCCATATGGCGGATATCGATTATGGCCAGATCAAGGTGTATGTCGGCAACTACGATTTCTGGTATCAGGCCAGTCAGCTCGCCCTTCAACAGCGGCAACAGGAAAACAAAAAAGCAGCAGCCAAGGTCGCTGAACTCAAGGAATTTATTCAGCGTTTTTCTTCCAATGCCTCCAAGGCAAAGCAGGCAACCTCGCGCAAAAAATTGCTTGATAAGATTACCGTGGATGACATGCCGGTTTCTTCCCGCAAGTATCCCTGGATCGCCTTTAAACCAGAGCGTGCCTGCGGCAATGTTATCCTGGAGGTCGATGGGCTCAGCAAAAAAATTGAAGGGGTGGATGTGCTCAAAGATCTAACCTTTTCAGTGAACAAGGGAGAAAAAATAGGCTTTGTCGGCACCTACGGTTTGGCTAAAACCACACTGTTTCAGATTCTTGCGGGAGAATTAGAGCCGGACAGCGGCTCTTTTCGTTGGGGGCAAACCATCACCACATCGTATTTCCCCAAGGAGAACAGTCAGTTTTTTAAAGACAACCTGCGCCTGCTCGACTGGTTTGGCGAGTTTATTCCACCAACGGAGAGTGAAAGTTACTCCCGCGGGTTCCTGGGCAGGATGCTGTTTTCTGGTGACGAAGTCGAAAAAAAGACCGGTGTCCTTTCCGGTGGAGAGAAGGTGCGCTGCCTCCTTGCCCGCATGATGCTCAGCGGGGCTAACGCATTGATTCTTGATGAGCCGACCAACCACCTGGATTTAGAGTCCATTACCTCATTGAACAACGGTTTGATCGCCTTCCCAGAGGTTATTCTTTTCTCTTCCCACGATCACGAGTGCGTTGCCACTGTTGCCAATCGCATCATTGAGCTGGGTCCTCAGGGAGTCATCGATAAGATGATTTGCTACGACGATTATTTAGAAGATGCGGCCATTGCAGAGCAACGGGAAGCGATTTACGCTAAGTAATCTCTGATGCAACCAACATACGCAGGCGCCCTATTCGGGGGCGTCTGCATTTGCCTCCCCCTCCCTCCCTTTTCTTTTTTGCGCAAGCACCGCATCTATCAACTGGCGTGAGAGTGTCATCGGATCTGGAAGTTGCGGCAGATGGAAGATGGAATACCAATCCGCTGCCTCAATCTCGTTGGGATCAAGCCGCAAACTCCCGCCTGCATAGTCAGCGGTAAAGGCAACCATGAGTGAATTGGGAAAGGGCCAGGGCTGGCTGCGAAAATAGCGCAAGTTTTGGATTTTTATCCCTACTTCCTCATGTACCTCCCGATGTACGCATTGTTCCAAAGTTTCCCCAGGTTCAACAAATCCGGAAAGTGCACTGAACATCCCTGGCTTAAAGTGAAAACCACGGGCAAGCAGTATTTGATCGCCCCGAGAAATAAGCACCATAATAGCAGGTGATATCCGCGGATAAAAATGCAGGGAGCAGGTTGGACATTCCATGGCAAAAAGATCTCTTCCGCGCATGGTGGGCCTACCACATTTCCCGCAAAACCTATGCGTTGCCAGCCAGTCAAGCAGTTGCACCGCTCGACCAGCAAGCACATACGCCTCATTTCCCCCCAAAGTATGAAGAGCACGCAACGGTACCAGCTCATGGGGAATGTGCGGCAGGGTGTCCAGCTCCGCTGTCATACAGTTTCTCCCCTGCCACTCCCCAACCGGAAGCAGGTTTTCAACGGCACCAAAGTGTTCTGCCCGGCCAAAAGGAAAGAGCGCTTGTAAAGTGGTCGTACCGGTGGTCAATATGTGTTTGCGATAACGCAAAATCCAGTATGCTTCGTCGTTCATTTCGTTATTCTACTCTTTTTCTTCTTTCCCCTGAGTGTTCCTACATCCCAAAGTACCACTCCCTCTGCGTAAACCAAGGGGAAATTGCAACTTTGCCGGAACAGTGCACTACAGTCGCAAAACAACACCATTCGTCCGCCGCACAGGGTCCTAATGACGCTACTTTACATGCGTCTCTTTAGGGAATCCGTCAATGACCACCTGAGAAAACTCTGCGATTATAGCCGGTTAGAGGTCTTCAGTTTTCTGGCATCAAAGATGCTTAGGCAAAGCTAAGTTTAATTGGACAGTCTTTAAAAGACCTTCATGGTTCACATCATGCATTCAAGGAAGACAAGGAGGTGCTCTATGCCACGAGGAGACGGGACGGGTCCTATGGGTATGGGATCAATGACTGGTTGGGGAAGTGGATTCTGCACGGGAGGCACCGGCGCAGGGTTTGGCGGAAGAATGGGCTTTGGGCAAGGGCAGTTTGGGGGACGTCGCCGTGGGGCAGGCCGCGGCTTTGGTCGTGGTTTCTCCCAAAGTGGATACGCGCAGGGAGCCATGGGAACAGCGCCCCCCTTCTCTGTTGAAAATCAGGAACAAATATTGAAAAATCAGGCTAATGCCTTAGAGACGCAACTGCAACAGGTACAAAGCAAGTTAGCTGCAATGGCTCAAACGAAAGGCGACTAATTCAAGAGAACAGGCGTAAATGCGCCACCAAAATGACTCCGGCAACTCTCACTGCATCGCCTGAGGGGGATACGATGGCATGCAGAAGCGAGGTGTTGGAGTTAGGAGAGTGGGTTTGGTTTAGCCGAGCCCACTCTTTTTAATGCTGAAAAAAGGATTCTGCATCACCATCTTAAATTGCCCTGGCCTCTGTCGTTTCGACCGGCAGGGAGGATTCCCAGAAAAAGAAAAGAATCCTCTTTTAATTTCGAAAAGACAACATTCCAAAGAGTGTTTAATCCCGAGGCCAGGGCAAAATTGATGGTCACATAAAAAGGAAGGTACAGAGTTCGAAACGTCGTTCTCAAGAACCTTACGAGAACAACATCGTTGACTCGTCTTCGAATATGTTTGCCCTCTCTTAGACCCGATGCATTTTAAATGAGAGATAGAATAATTCTATCGTAAATACGCAGTCACCCTCAATTCCTTTTACAGGTTAATGGGTAACTTTGTTTTTCCCCCCCACTGCCCGCCAGGTATTATGTCCTGTTGATTCAACGGGGACCACTGCACGGCCTGCCCATAAACGTGGCCGCAGCCAATTCTGGGTATCCACCACATCCTCTTTTCCAGTGGCCAGGGCATTTCGATCAATGGAAAGCACATGCATCCCCTCGGCTTCCAACTCTGCCACAGTAACAGGGTTGGCGATCGTTCGCAGTTTGCCGAACTCGATAAAGCGTCCACACCAACCAGAGATGGTCAAACCGACGCCGGCGGTTGCACCGATAATCCCGTCGTTAGTCCCTCCATGGCCTGAAAGATGAAAACCGTTGACTGCCTGCATAGCCTCTTTCTGACTGACAATGCGTGAAGAGGCACTGCGACCAAACTCAAGGAGCTGTTCGGTTTTCTGGCCGTCCATAGGGACGACACAGAGTCCTGGGTCGCTCCCGTGAATAAAATGCTCCTGAATATGAGCACTACCCAGCTCTATTAACTCCTCGACCTGTGAGGGTTCGACAGCATCGAGAATCAAACACGCAGAAGAGTTTTGCGATGTATAGGGGATTCCCTCAAGCACCGGCAACTGCTGTCGTATAACGCCAAAAAGTTCTATGCCTGCAGGAATTTTGTCTACAAACCAGCGAGCAAATTTCCCGGTGCCGCGATCGGCTCCGACAACATCGGTATCATCAAACCCCACATACACTCTCATTGTTTAGTCCTCAATATGAAAACGCAATTGATTGCCATCTGGTGCGCAAACACCGTAGGCTTCTATTTTTTTTAGAACGGAGGGGATCGCCACCCCGCCAGCAGCACCAAAGACGATATTGCCGATGGACTTGATCAGTCCATGCTGTATCAATACCTCAAGGTTCATTCCCATGAGCATTTCAATGCCAAAGCCAATAGCAAACTGGGTGATACCAGCCATTACGCCTGCCAGCATGCAGAAGACAATTGAGCGAAACATCCCTGGGTAAATCATGGCCATCAGATCTACTGTCACCCCGGGCAGGACAAATTTCAGCACGAGAAGCGGCCCTCCATGCCCCATACCCAAGGTCAGTGCCAAAAGTCCACTGAGAAAGCCACAGAGTGTGGCAGCCCAGCGAAAGGATACGCAGCCCCGGGCAACCAATAGAAAAAACACGGAAAAGAGCATGGAATGTCCTGGGATTTTTAAATGTAATCGCAGGGCAGCGCGTGCACATACAATAAATACAGCGCAAAATCCGATAAATATGGAATCACGCAGGCTACATTTCATTGTTTATTTATTCTCCAGGCCAATACGTTCGATGGGGTAAACAGCCAAAATCCCGGTTACGGGCGGCCAAAGCGATTTCATCTGCCAGAGCCAAGGTGCGAATCAAGGTGGGCACCAGCAAGCAGTGGAGCCAGTCTGCCCAGGCGCGGGGATGACGTAGATCCCGCAGAAACAGTCGGGCGCCGCGTAAAATTTGAATTTCCCTAATTTCCCGCATCTCTGCAAGAAGCATGGGGAGAAAGCGTAAACAGACGGAAAAAACAAAAGCCAGGCGCGGGGAGAGAAAACGGCCGATAACCCTGGCTGTCTCTCTGGGGTTACTGATTTTCATAAATATGATCCCTGGCCAAAATCCAAGGAAGAGCTGCCAGGCCATGAGCAAGCCGGGGTTTATTCCCTGAGTGCCTCCGAAACGCAACATATAGAGGGCAACCACCAAACCACTTTGCCACAAAAAAAAACTCATACTCTTCTGCAGTAGTCGCAGGGGCTTGGGTGCAACCAGAGCAATCAACAAACCGTTGATCGAACTCAGCAAGGCCAGGATAAATGCGCCTTTTGCCATAAAGGCCAAACAGGAGAGAACAGTACAGCAAACAAGCAGCTTTCCTGAAGACATTGCTGCCTTGTTGTCCTCAATCCCGTACCAGGCCCACTTGTTGTTTCCTTTTTTTGTGGTGTTCTCTCCACTTAGCTGCGGTTGCTCTACTTGCCCAAGGAGGCAGACCCGATCAGCCCAGGCCGTAGATGTCGCAGGATCATGGCTGGTCCAGACCACTGTAAGTTTTCGCTCCCTGCACTCACGTTGGATCAAATGGATAACCCGCTTGGCACTGGCTTTGTCCAGACCGGCAAAGGGATCATCTAACAGTAGGACCTGAGGCTTTCCCGCAAGGACCGAAGCCAATCCAACCAGATGCTTTTGGCCATAGCTTAAAAAATGCGGTGAGGTGGCGTGCAACTGATCAATGCCCAGATGCTTGAGCAAATGATGCACCCGTTTGTCCAAATCATCGCCTTCTAATCCACAGCGTTTTCCCCCAAAAGCCACCTCCTCAAAAACCGTGGTTTCAAAAAGTTGCTTTTTAGGGTCCTGGAGCAAATATGCCAAGCGCCCCTGCACGGTACACAAAGTAGGAGAGGCCCCTAGAAATAAAATCTTTCCGTGTTCTGGTTCGGCAAGTCCTGCCAGGCACCGCATCAACGTTGTTTTGCCAGCCCCATTCTCTCCCAGAATGGCCATCCCCTGTCCTTGGCAGAGATCAAAGTCAAAGGTCAACTGGCGGGAAGGGCTGGCGAACAGTCGAACATTTTGCAGGGAAAAGACTACATCGTCAGCATAACATTTGTCGTGCCTGTTGATTGCAGTGATCGTATTCTCTTTCTGGGCAGTGGTCGCATTGTCACCACCTCTTATTTTTTTTTCACCGCCGGTGTGCAGGCGTCCGTTCTTATCCATCTCCCAGAGCACATTAACAACCGGACGAACAATAGGGCCCAGATGCTCTGAGACAAGTATCGCTTTACCCTGAGACTTCCACTCATCTATGAGCTGCAGCACTTGTTGCCGCCCCGAAGGATCAAGTTGGGCTATGGGTTCATCCAGCAAGATGACATCCGGTTCACAGACCATCTGCCCGGCAATGCAACTTCGGTATTGCTGTCCCATGGAGAGGCGATCTACAGGAAAAGACAGAGGACGATCCACACCGAGCGTAGCCAGGGCATCTTCTACGGCAGCCTTCATCTTTTCAGGTACAAGGCATCGGTTTTCAAGGCCAAAAGCGACATCGGCTCCCAGGGTTGCATAAAGCAACTGAGTGGCAGGACGCTGCATCACCAGCCCCACACTTCCATTAAGCGTTCGCTGTCCCCTCCTGGTTCCCTGTGGCAGCAGGCCGCGAAGGGCAAGCAGTAAGGTCGACTTACCACAACCTGTCGGCCCTTCTAAAAGAGTGCAGGTTCCCGGAGCAATAGCCAGAGAAATATCCCGGAGGACGAAGTCATCCGCACCGGGATAGGCATAACTAAAGTTGTTCAAAAAAATAAGTGGCTCTGCCATGGGAAGAACAGTTCACCTCTTAGAATTTGTAGACCAGCCCGGCGTAAAGCAGACGACCGGGTTGCGGCAGGCCGTAGCTCTCTTCATAATTTTCGTCAAAGAGATTGTCGACGCCTCCATAGATTTCAAGAGGGGTGGTTGGTATTTTCTGGCTGAGTTTCAGATTAACAAGGGTAAAGTCACCCAGTTCTTTTTTCTGGGTCTCTGTTTTTTTGTCGTAGAGATATTGATTTGCTACATAAATAACTTCACCGGAAACACGTAGGCCAACGTCAAATGTGTACTGACCATCCAAGGTCGCCTTCCACTCAGGGCGGTATTGCAGATCATCCCGGGTGCTGCCGCTTGATCGATCTTCAGTTTGCATCCAAGTCAAGCCACAACGAAGACGAAGATTGTCAAGGGGCTCCATGCTTAGGGTAGACTCAATGCCATAAAACCTAAGATCCTGGTAATTTCTATATATAGAAGTAGTATCCTTTTCGATGTAGTCGGTGGCATCGATGAGAAAGCCGGTCAAATCAAGCTTCGTCGTCGCACTTAATTGCTGTTCGGCACCGATTTCATAGTGGGTGGTGATCTCCGTATCAAGGTCTTCGTTGCCAGCACCCACTGTGTAGAGTTGCTTAAGCGAAGGAAAACGGATTTTTCGGGCATGATTGGCCTTGATCCTCGTTGAATCGGTGAGATCATAATAGGTGCCGATCATGTACGTAAAATCATTGTCATCTTTTTCATTCCTATCTTGAAAATGATGACCATATCCAAGAACAAGATGCCATCTCTCACTCAGCGCACGTTGATACTCAAGGGCAACCGAATAGGTGGAGAGGTCCTCATCACTGTCGATGGGATCTGTCACACCAATCTCAAACCCATCAGCTTCCCAGGATTCCTGCTCACCGGTCAGGCCCAAAGTCAGCCGGGAATCATCTGCAAAGGTGTAACCAGCCTGGGCATGGGCACCGGCGAGCTCAACCTCAGAGTCCTGATGATACGAACCTTTTTTGGTTTGGCTGTCATAGGTTGGGCCGTCATACCCGTTTTCTTCGGTGTCAGTCTGGCTGAAATACACCCAGGCCCGATAATCCCATGGCCCGGCCCCCTGATGAGCAAAAGCGGCCTGTACCATGGTCGAACTCATGTCATCGATGCGCTCATACTTTGCTTTTTTATTGGCAAAGTCATCGATGCCCGCATTGGTGATGGGAGGTTTGCCGTTTTCTCCAGTAACGCGACTCAAAGTCAAACCAAGCGTATTTTCATCAGTCAGGGCATAACTCATATTGCCAAAGAAACTGACCCGGTCGCGATCGGAGTTAAGCCGTTCGTCGTCCCCCTGGTCACCTGCTGCAGTAAAATTATCACTTAAAGGAAAATAGTTGCGGGTCTGCATGCCGACATTGCCGTAAAAACTCAGTTTGTCGTTGCCTCCGAAAAGACCGCTATTTAGCTCATAGAGATCGCCGCTGCCAATCTTGCCGTCTATGCGGCCATGCACACCATCTCCTCCAGCCTTGGTGATAATATCGATAACCGCTCCATTGCCACCCGACCCGTAGAGAACAGAACTCCCCCCAGAGAGTACCTTGATCTCTGAGATAATTTCCGCAGGAATGACCGTGGGGTCGAACTGACCATCATTGGTGTTGCGAATGGGGATGCCATTTAAAAAGAGGTGAACATGGCGAGTACGAAACCCGCGGACATCAATACGTGGCGTTCCTTCGGCGCCTTCGCGGACGTTAAGGCCCGGTACCAGTTCCAGGGCTTGATCCAGTGTTGAGGCCCCACTCGCCTCAATATCGGCTTGGGTAACCCGATAGACCGTTCCAGCCTGTTCGCTCGTAGCTATTTTCTCGGCATTGACAACAACTTCACCCAGAGTATAGGCCCCCTGCTCTACTACAGCAAATCCCATTTTGTCCCCTGGACCGCCAATGTGAATGGTGCTGAAGAGACTTTTGGGTTTTTCTGTGGAGTTTAAGGCATATTTTCAGCGCCTTCTCAGCCCGCTGGCTGCAAGGACCATGTTTTTTCGTCATGTAGGGCCTTTTTTAGACGCACTTATCCTCTTCCCTTTTCAGATAAAACCGAAGGGGCTGCTCTTTGACAGTTCTGCTGAATGACTTGAACGCTAACCGCCGAGCCAGTCTCTCTCCATCACAATATATCCGCCTGGGC
>NZ_JAFFQA010000070.1 GCF_016919065.1 Desulfobulbus rhabdoformis
GCAACTCAAACCGATTTCCCGGTTACTGCGGTGCAGGTCATGTTTGAGGCGTAACACCTCTCGTATTTTGCGCATAGATACCCTCTTGCCCGGCATGAACCCCTCCTTGATTATTTCTTTGAAGAAAGGGTTCTATACCATCTGGTTCTATGCGTCGTTACGCTCCGAAAATGGTGACCGGAATGGTCTGGAATCAGTGACCGGGATCGAATGGAATCGATGGCCGGAATGAAATGGAATCACCGGCCGGGATCAAATGGAATGGCTGGCCGGGATCGTCTGGAATTCGCAGATGCTCGTGATATTTTCTTTCCCCACTATTTTTTTATAAAAATAACGAAAATAAAGAAATGCATTCGCTGCACCTTGAACAGACAAATAATACCTGTCCAGAGTTGGCTTTGCTGGGATTCTTCCCGTTATTGCAAAGAGTGGAAAAAGGGGAAGGGCATGCGGCAGCAAAGGATACTGGGCCTCTGAAGAAGAGGGGCTGGATATATCCTCCAATGACCGGAGGCGGCAGGACTCAGACATCCTGCTTTTTTGCCGGTGCATTTAAACGGCGTGTTTTTTTTTGCAGGTCGTTATTCTGAAACAGAATAATGGCGGTTTGCCTCTTGGCTCAAGCGGGGAATGTGATTCGGCGAGCAGGCTTGCTTGCCAGCCCTGTCTGCTACGGATAGCAAATAGAGAAAAGTAAAGAAGGCAGTTTGAAAGGTCAGCAGAGCAAAGTCCCAACGAAATGTGGCCACCAAAGATATCGCAAGGTTGCAGGCTGCGTACCCGATTGTTGATATCTGGCTTTTTACCGGTGTAGCCAATATAGGCTATGCCTAGTCTCATCTTCAAAGGAGTGGAAAAATGAAATCACGGAAATTAAAAACCAAAACGTCTCTCTGCAAGATTGCCGGAGCCCTACTTGTTGTCGGCTTGTGGATCGGTTCCCCCCTTCAATCGTATGCCAGCTCGTCTGACTATAGCATCACCTTTACCGATGGTACGACTGGAGAAACTGGAACTGGGAGCTTTTCTTGGAATGCAGACACCCAAGCTATGACCGGATTAACGGTTTCGTTTCAAGGATGGGAGGGAAGTGTCTCCGATGCAGGGCTTGCAACTTCATATAAAAGCTGGGATGAGGAGGCCACCTATGGGCGCTTCTTCTACAATGTATTAACGGATCCTTTAGGCTATCTCTATTCGCAGGGGAGTAACGATCAGCCATTGAATGGCAGCTCCAGGTCGCTCACTTCATCAAGTGGTGCCCTGGAAGGGGAGTTGACCTGGATTTCTTTAGGCGCTGAATTGGATGCCGATAAGCTGGGGGCCACGACGACCTATTGTCTCAATACACAATCATGGGGTATTGCCACAGCCGCTCCTGTGCCGGTTCCCTCAACCTCTGTTTTGCTCTTTACCAGCTTGGCAGCTTTGGGATTGTGTGGCAGAAGAAGGAGAGATTCGTAAGAGATCCTGAAGAATGTTCTTTGTGGAAAAAAAACGAGAATAAAGGTTAAAGCCGCATAGCTGGCTTCAATTGTAAAATTCTGCAAATTGCAACTTGAAGCATCACGTCGTTTGGGCTCTGGGGTGTCTTGAATAATTAGATTTTTCAATCAAGGCCAAGGATTGCGCAAAATTTTACCGCAGGCATATAACTGATATTCCGAGAATAAAATTTTAAGCATGACGCAGGGATTGGCAGAAAAAGCAATTATTCAAGATTCCCTCTGGATAGAGGCACGGCGATGTGATGCTTTTTGAGCAAGCTGGCATCGTTTGTATAGGGCGGAGTTAGCCTTAACCCAGCACCGGCAAAGTCCGCGGCTGGTCGCAGCTGATTCCAGCAGCATCACCCGGACAGCCCTCAAGGTCCACTCCTTCAAGCAGGTTGAGTCGCGGACTTGCCTTGCAGCTCACTCCAATGCGTTCCAGCTCATCAATATTAAAGCCCACCAGACGAATCGAACCAATCTCCATGAGCGGGCGACGAATGAGAATTGGGTCGGCCAGCATGGCATCAAGCGCCTCATCCTCATCCATTGCATTGATATCCACTTCGCCCTTTTTTACTTGAGGTGCCAGATGATTAAACCACTGCGGGACCGGAAGCGCGCCAAAAAATGAACGCAGCTCATCGCGGTCAAAGGGAAATTCGAGCAGGTTCTCTATAATAAGTCGGTGGCCGCTGGAGAGGAGAATAGCTTTTTGTCGTGCATTGCCGGTGCACTGGGGCTTTTCAAAAAAGCGAATGGTGGCAGTCATGGCGTCTTCCTCCGTACTGCTTCAAAGGGGATGGGTGCTAGCCGTTCACCGTGACGCAGTTGGTGTCGGATGGCAGCATGGATGTCATCAAGTACTTCAAGATCGGTGAGTATCGCTTCCTCCTCAGGAGTCCGCTCATGCAGGGAGTGCATGGCACCATGACGCATGCAGAGGCGGCGGGGGGCCAGCAGGGCCAACAGAGGATCGTGGGTTGCTGAGAGGACGATTTTTTCCTGGGAGATTAGCAGGTTGAAGGCGGCGCGCCGATCAATGCCCGCATTCTCGATTTCATCAATGAGCACAATGGGCGAGCGGCAGACCAGGGCCGTATCCGCCACCATCAAGGCCCTTGTCTGGCCGCCGCTGAGACTGGTCAGCGGGGTCGTGCCGCCAAAGGGCTCACCTGAGAGTTCGTTGGCAGCAGTGATGGTCTCCTTGACCAGGGCCGTGTTCATGCCTCGGCTTTCCACATGCAGGCTCAACAGTTCTTCCACTGTTGCATCCAGCACGAAAGACATGGTCTGGGAGAGCTGGGCAATCAACTGGTCACCGCCGGTGGAAAAACGTTTGTCTGCCGCGCTCTGTCCATCCACCAATATCTGTCGGCCACTAGGGGTATCGCCTGTGGCCAGCCACTCGATATCTGCCAGCAATCGACTTTTCCCCGCACCCGTGGGGCCGACGATGGCCAGCAGGTCACCCCGCCCAAGAAGAAGACGATCAACACTCTCCGCCTGACCAGATTTATCGCGGCCTGCGATGATTTCTACCTGGTGCAGCGAGTTGGTCGTGCCCAGCAGGGCCTGCAGATCCGTGATACGTTCCATCACGATGGCTAGAAAAGAGTCAGCCGACTGCTGCCGTAGGCTGGCCCACTGTTCCAGCTTGGAGCCTAGTGTCGCCTCCTCATCGGGGTCAAATTCAATGCCTACCTCCAGTAAGGCAGATTCAAGCAGAGGGTACTCGACAAGGAGTGTGGCCAGGCTGGTTTGCGCCAGTATTTCGGGAGTAAGTTGCTGCACGTTTTTCTTATCTTATTCTATGTTGAGCTTGCG
Organism: Desulfobulbus rhabdoformis; assembly: GCF_016919065.1. Lineage (GTDB taxonomy): Bacteria > Desulfobacterota > Desulfobulbia > Desulfobulbales > Desulfobulbaceae > Desulfobulbus > Desulfobulbus rhabdoformis. Next base: position 3,321 of record NZ_JAFFQA010000070.1, read on the forward strand.
GTATTGGCCTATTTGGTAATCGGTGCCGACGCGGGTTTCCCCCAGACAGTAGGAGCAGAGAGCCGCTGGCATGGGGAAGCGAAGCCGCAGGTCTGCAAGCGAGCCTGTCATCACCGGTGCCTGGAGAAACATCTGCGCAAGGGCGTGTGATCCCTGACCGGAACGACCGTTGACTTGAATGATGCGTGCCCGGGGGGCCACACCCTGCACCCGGTAAGCAAAAACCTCACGTTCCGCCTGGGAGACAATATCCCCCTTGGTGATCACTACCACATCGGCCAGTTTAAGCATGGGGCCTATTTTTTTGGGTGTGTGCAGCCCGCTGACATTATCCAGAATGCAGACGGCCAGAGATCCCTTGATATGCGGAGAGCAGCGGTTGCAGAGGCCTGCGCTCTCGATCACGGTCATGCTCAGGTCTTGTTTTTCCGACCACTCAAGGACTCGGTCGATGTTGCTCACAAAATAATGGTCCGGACAGAGCACGCCGGAGAGCCCTTTTTTAACGGCAATGCCCGCCTGCTGATAGATGGCATCGTCATCCGTGACCAGGCAGTCAAATTTCACTACACCTGCCCTGGCCCCCTGGGCGTTGAGTGCCTCAAAGGTTTTGATGAGAACCGAGGTCTTGCCACTTGAGGGGGGACCGGCAACAGTAATCAGCTGCATCAACCGCCTCCGGTTCGCAGGTACTCTTTGGTGAATGTTGCACCGATCTCGCTTTTCACCTGCTCCAAATCATTGGTGTAGATAAAATCCCAGCCAATCCAAAAGAGCTTTTTGCCCTCGGGTAGATTCGGCACCACCTCGGGGTGGGGCGAAGGGAAAAAGTTATCGCTGCAGTGCTGGTGCAGGGAGCGGCTCATGAGAAAGTCCACCACCGTGGATAATGCTTCACGCTTCTCCTTTTTGACCAGCAACTGCACCGGGCTGATAAAGGCCCCTTCCTCTGGAAAGAGAATGTCAATGCGTTCTTTGGCTTTGATTTTATGGGCAAAAAACCAAGGCATAATGAAAAAGGGCGGACAATTATCCGACCGCGTGTCAATCATCTTGACCATCTGCGAAGGGTGCATGCCATCGCAGACGCTGGCCGCCAGTTTGGGGATGGCTTCGCTACCAAAGAGGCGGTAAAAGGGAACGAGAACACCTGAGCAGAAGAAGTCTTCCTGTCCTCGCATGATGATGGATTTGTTGTACTTTTCTTCTAACAGATCCTGCCAGGCCTTGGGGGCTTCCAGTTCCGGACGCACATCTTTGACATGCACAAGCACCAGGGCATTGCCGCAGAACATGGTGTAATGACCTCGTGGATCGGCAAAGTCAACGTCTTGCATATGCGGAGCCATGGGCCCGTTAACGCTGACAAAATGGCCTGGTTCCACAAAGCGCTCTACAAATCGGTGGTGGTAGAAGGCATTGATATCGGAGCTGAGGATAAGATCTGGCAGCTCGTCCACGGACTCTACAGAGTCGATGTACGGATAATAGGAGAGTTCGTGGTTGACGTTGCCCTCGGCCAGGTAGGCAAGTGGGGTCTTGTTTGCCGCCAGTTCCTCGGCAAAGGACTGAAGCGCATTATTGAGCGAAACCTTCAAGCCGCAGGGGAGTAGTGCAAGCAGGGTGGGCTGGGCGGTATGAATATCCGCTGCCGTGGTTGGAGTGGGGCTCTCACTGGTGACTACGGCGGTGTTGATGCGATCAAGAAAAGTATCCGCGTCAATATTTTTGAATTTGAGCAGGGTGCGGAGTTTGAGAAAGGGACCAAGTTTTTCCTGCACCTGGGGACTGTCGAAATCGTGAAAGCCAAAGCTCTGGAACACCGGCAAGCTCTGCGGGTAGCTGTCCAGACATTCTTTCACCGAGAGGTCGAGGTTGATGGGTGCCATAGGGGTGTTTCCAATTACATTAGGGTGTCTTGAATAATTAGATTTTTCAATCAAGGCCAGATAAGCGCAGACTTCGAGGATTGCGCAAAATTTTACCGCAGGCATATACATAATATCGGAGTCTTCGCTTACCTCCGAGGATAAAATTTTAAGCATGACGAGGTAAGCGCCAGACTCCGCGGGATTGGCGGAAAAAGCAATTATTCAAGGTTCCCATTACTTTAAGTGAGTATGCAGCCCTCTGTTGAGGAGGCAGAGGGCTCTTCAATTATTGAATAGGAATACAATAAAAATGGGGCACCAGTCAACAGGGCCAGCTCTGTGCCGGCCCGGACTTCGTGCCCCAGCGGCGGGTGGTGCGGCTGATGAGGGGGATCAATCAGCCGCAACCATTCCCGCCACCTGCGCAGGCACCTTTTGAAGAACATTTTCGCATACGGCCCTGAAGCTGGCTTAAGCCGCGTCCGGTGTAGACCGCCTCCAGGCCGCGTTCGATAAAGCCGGCCATGGTCACAGGCTGGACACCTTTTTTCTTCAAGATCTCTTTGGGGGAGTCTCCCAGATCGTTGACCAGAACAGCCCGGCAATCGGAGAGGAGGCGACTGATGTTATGCCAACGCTGACTTCCGCCACCGGTCGCTGGTGCAGGACGTTCCTCCACAACCTGATAGCCGCCCTGGCCGTCCTCGCCCCAGATCTGGAATCGGGTGGCTTCGCCCAGATGCTGATTAACCAGAACACCCTCCAGAGTTGCCACTGCGACATAGGGCCGAACCGTCTCTTTTGGTTTGGGCAGCTGTGAGCAGGAGCTGAGGCAACCGCGGAACTCCTCTGTTTTATCATTATCGAGCAAGCCCACTGCATCCGCGCGGCAGCGAGCGCAGTGGCGCATCTGCGGCACATACTCTTCTGCCTCCTTGCGGACGCGATTCATCATTTCTTTACTGGGTTCTTCCAGATGCTCAAAGGCTGTGTCTGCATTGGGGATCATGGCGATACAGTTATGCAGGTCAACGCCCAGTTCCTTCAACCTGGCAGCAAGCACCGGAATGTGGTGGTCGTTGACTCCGGGGATGATAATGGTGTTGACCTTGACCGTGATCCCATGTTGCTTAAGTGACTCGATGGCCTGCAACTGGCGGGCAAGGAGTAACTCCGCCCCCTGTTTGCCTCGATAGAGCACTTTGCCATCCCGGACCCAGGCATAGATATGCTGGGAAATTTCCGTATCAACCGCGTTGAGGGTGATTGTCACATGGGAGATGCCGAGCTCGGCCAGCTCTGGAACATAGGGAGCCAGGTTCATACCGTTTGTCGAGAGGCAGAGGATCGTCTCCGGATGGTCTCTTTTGATAAGACGCATGGTCCCGAGTGTCTCTTCCGGATTGGCAAAGGGGTCACCGGGCCCGGCAATACCGGCCACCGAAATACGCGGCTCTTTTTCCAGGACCTTGTCCATGTACACCCGGGCCTGTTCCGGGCTCAGCAGGGTTGAGGTGACACCCGGACGTGACTCGTTAACACAATCGTACTTCCGATTACAGTAGTTGCACTGGATGTTGCATTTGGGGGCAACCGGCAGATGCACTCGCCCATATTTACCTTTTGCTTTGACATTATAGCAGGGGTGTTTTTCGAAATTTTTTTCGTTTGACATATCTGGGGCTCCTTTGCTGTGCATCACATATAGAAATAGCCGACCGGGGAATCGTTCTGTTTTTTCTCGATCAGTCTGTTGGTCACGGTGTCGAAGAGCTGCTGTGCCCCTGCATAACCGAGATGAAGGATCCGTTGACCGCCAACCCGGTCATGGATGGGAAAGCCGACCCGAATGAGCGGGATATTGAGTTTCTTTGCCAGAGGGAAACCTTTGGAATGGCCGACGACCAAATCGATCTCCAGTTGTTCTGCCATCTCGTTGATATCGTAGAAGTCTACGTCCTCAAAGACCTGGGGCTGTTCAGCCAAGGTGTCGCCAGTGACGGCGGCAATAGCCTTTTTCAATTTTCCCGAGGTGCCTCCGGAGGCGCAGAGAACGGGATGAATACCTATTTCGGTGAGGAATGAAGCCATGCCGACCACCAGATCCTCTTCGCCATAGATCACTGCCCGTTTGCCGGAAATGTATTTGTGACCGTCAACATAGGCGTCAATCAGGCGGCCGCGTTGTTTGACGTATTTCTCCGGAGTCGGCCGACCGCTGAGTTCCTCAAGCAGGTTGAAGAATATATCGGTTTCACGGATGCCGATCGGCATGCCGATTTGGCTTTGAGGAACGCTGAATTTTTCTCTGAGCACATCGCCACCGGATTTCATCGCACCGAGTGTCCCGCCGCATTCGATCGTGGCCTTGGCGCGGCCCATGGCTTTGATTTTTTCTATGGGAGTGCCACCTGACTGGATTTCTTCGTATTCTAGCAGGGCCGGGCCATCCATGGTCTCGCTGAGATCAGGTAACAGGGTATAGTCGAGGCCAAAATCGCCCAGAATTTCGTGGAGCAGGCGATAATCGGCTGAACTGACGAAACCGGGAAGGATATTGACGGTGTCATTGCGCGGCCCGCCTTCGCTCAACTGGGCCACCACCTCACGGATCGCGGCATGGAATCCTTCCATATGGGTGCCGCCGTAGCTGGGAGTGGAAACATTGACAAAGGTCGGCAAGCCCACAGATCCCTTGGTGTTTTCTGCAAACTGATGGAGGTACATGCCCACATCGTCACCGATGGTCTCTGTGAGGCAGGTGGTAGCGATACCGATAATTTCCGGACGGTACTTCTCCGCCACATTGGTCAGGCCCAGTTTGAGATTGGGGCCGCCACCATAGACCGCATGTTTTTCGGACAGGGAGGATGAGGCGATGTCGATCGGCTCGTTATAGTGGCTGATGATGTAGCGCCGCATGTAGGTGGCACAGCCCTGTGAGCCGTGCAGATAGGGGACTGCCCCTTCAATGCCCTTGAAGGCCAGGCAGGCGCCGAGCGGTTTGCACAGTTTGCAGGCGTTGGTTGTGGAGAGGTAGTTGGGTTTCTTCGGTTTGCTGAAGGTGGGCGGATTTTTACTCATGATTGTCTCCTTGCGCGTTTAAAGCTTGCATTCAACAGGACGGTTTAGCGCTATTATTGCGCGGGACAAACTGCCAGACCGGGCTCATGACCGAGGCGTGGACCTCTTTAGCAAAGTTGAGCATGCCCTCGAAACCGGCAAGGGCCTCTTTCCGTTCATGGTTATGGTCGCAAAATCCAATGCCGAGCTTATAGGCAATGGGGCGTTCTTTGACGCCGCCGATGAAAACATCCACCTTCTTTTGCTTGAGAATGTTGATCAACTCCAAAGGGTTGGCATCATCAATGATAACCGTGCCGGGATCAACGATCGCCTCCAGTTCGGCATAGTCATCTTTGGTGCCTGTCTGGGAGCCCACCAGAGCTACCTGCATATCGAGCAGGCGCAGAGACTTGACCAGAGAAAAGGCCTTGAATGAGCCCCCCACATAGATGGCTGCCTTTTTACCGGCCATGGCTTTGCGGTAGGGTTCCAGGTCCACAGCTAGCTTTTTGACCTCTTCTTCGACCAGCTTCTTGGTTCGTTCCATAATCTCTGGATCTTTGAAGAAACGGGCGATGTCGTAGAGGGCCTCGGCCATGTCTTCAATGCCGAGGTAGGAGACGCGAAGCGATGGAATGCCGTATTTCTCTTCCATCATATTGGCAAGTTCCATGGTGGACCCGGAACACTGGACCACGTTGAGGGCTGCGCCATGGGCTTTTTGAATATCAGCGACACGGCCGTCTCCGGTGATGTTGGCCACCACCTCGACGCCCATGCGTTTATAGTAATCGCGGATCGTCCACAGCTCTCCGGCCAGGTTGAAGTCGCCCAGGATGTTGAGCGAGTATTGAGAAATTTTGGAGGTGTCACCGGTGCCGATCAGGCGAAAAAGGGCATCACAGGCAGCCTTGTAGCCAGCACGCTTGTTCCCTTTGAATCCTTCGGATTTGACCGGGATGACGGGTATCCCGCATTCCTCCGAGGCCTTTTTGCAAACCGCATCCAAATCATCACCGATAATACCGACGATGCAGGTGGAGTAGACAAAGGCAGCCTTCGGACTGTGGCGGGCGATCAACTCGCGCAGGGCTGCGGCGAGTTTCTTTTCACCGCCGAATATGACATCTGTTTCCTGGAGATCAGTGGAAAAGGAGAGGCGGTGCAACTCCGGACCCGAAGATAGGGCACCACGAATATCCCAGGTGTAGACCGCACAGCCAATCGGACCGTGCACCAGGTGAATCGCGTCGGCGATGGGATAGAGGACAACACGTGAGCCGCAGAACACGCAGGCTCGCTGGCTGACTGCTCCCGCCAGGCTGTCCTTATTACAGACGATATCAAAGGGTTTGTCGCCTTTGACGAAAATTTGATTTTCTCTATCTTTTAATGCTACTGCTTCCATGAGTTCCCCCTCATTTGTAAACATCTCTTTGTTGGCTAACCTAAGGCAAACCATGTGCCAAACGGTCGTGTTTGGTAAAAATTGAATGAAAACAATTAATTGACTGCTGCGGTAGCGTTTTGCCATGATGACAAGAATGGGATGGTCAATGTTTCAAGTTCTACATTTTTGAAATAAACATTCCATTTTGTAGGGGTTACCTACAAGAGGTTGGCGCAAGGGATCATAGAGGGGAGATGGCTGAATGGAAGAGCAGGGGAGAGGCGGAAAAGGGTTGCGGCTCAAGGGTTTTGGGGGAGGGAAGAGACGGAACAGATTTATGAATGGCGTGTGTATGTAACTCTTTGCAAATAAAGGGAAAAATAAAATGGAATCTTCTTGACCTAAAAGAGAAAGTCTGCCATTAGTAGACAGTGTAGGCTTCCTTTTTCCAGTTGAACGTAATTATTATAATAAAAACATGAAACACTGGGGATATGGCAAAAAAAATTCTGATCGTTGAGGACGAAAAGCTCATTGGCTTGATGCTGGCCGAAAACGTTAAAGAACTCGGTTGCCAGGTCACCGGAGTTGTCACTAATGGCAAGGCAGCATTGCATGCCGTTGAAATGGAGCCTCCGGATGCAATCCTCATGGACATCAGTCTCGATGGTGTCATGAGTGGCATTGAAACCGCCCGCCGTATCAAATCCGTCCGCGATATTCCGGTGCTGTTTTTTACAGGCTACCAGGATCCCCACCTTCTTTCCCAGGCTGACGCTGTTCATCCGGTAGGGATTGTCGATAAACTTGACACCACGGAAAATATTCAGCAGGCCATCTCCTCGCTCTTGTGTTAAAACCTGAATCAGTGACTACCCACTTCCAAGGATTCAGAGTTTTGTTTGTACATGATGAGTGTGAGAATTCCCCAGAAATATTCTGTTGTGCTTCACGATGCCCGGGCCAAAACCTGGCGTATATTAAGGAACCCCATCCAGATTGTCTCAACTACACGCCCTGATCATGTTGTCGCCTGTCTGCAACAGGTAGAGGCAACGGTTCTGAAGCAGGGGCTGATTGCGGCTGGTTTTCTGTCCTATGAGGCTGCCTCGGCCTTTGATACGGCACTCTGCGTGCAAAGCGATGAAACGGGTTTTCCTCTTCTCTGGTTTGGGTTGTACGAGCGGTGGTCAACTTTTTCGCTTGAAGCCAAAGCGGCAGATCCGGTCATGGTGCCTTGGCGGGCAAATGTCAGCGAGGAAGAATATCAACGTTGCCTGAGGCGGGTGCAGAATTACATAAGCGCCGGCGATACCTACCAGGTGAATTACAGCTATCGCCTTCAGGCCGATTTCACCGGCGAAGGTTGGCCATTGTTCGTCAATCTTGCCACCCAGCACCAGCCAGAGTTTGGTGCGTATCTCAACCTCGATAATTGGGAGTTGCTGTCCCTTTCACCTGAGCAGTTTTTTTCCAGACAAGGGAGCAAGCTCTGCTCTCTTCCCATGAAAGGAACCATGGCCCGAGGCTTGAGCTTTGCTGACGATCAGGAGCAAGGCAAGCGCTTGCAAGCCTGCATGAAAAACAGGGCTGAAAATGTGATGATTGTTGATATGGTGCGCAACGATCTTGGCAGAATCGCCCAACCTGGGTCGGTGCGGGTGGAGGAACTGTTTGCGCTGCGTCGGTATCCATCCCTGTGGCAGATGGTTTCAACGGTCAGTGGTGAGGTGAATGCCTCGATGGCAGAAGTCTTCGCTGCTCTCTTTCCGGCTGCTTCCATCACCGGCGCTCCCAAGGCAAGAACCATGGAGTTGATTGCCGAACTCGAAACCACCCCCCGTCGAATCTATACCGGGAGTATTGGCTTTATCCACCCCGATGGACACGCTCAGTTCAATGTAGCCATTCGTACCCTGTTGTATGACCAAACATGCAAACAACTGGAATATGGGGTTGGCGGCGGGATTGTCGCTGACTCATCCATTGGAGCGGAATGGCAGGAGACCCGGGTGAAAAGTCTGGCCTGTCAGCCGGTGGAGCCTGAGTTTTCGCTCATTGAGACCATGCGCTGGACAGCTCAGGAGGGGATTTTTCTGCTTGAGCTTCACCTGCAGCGACTGCAGAGTTCTGCCCTGTATTTTGATTATCCGTTCAAGCGGAAAGAGATGCACGATCTCCTGCTAGAGGCAACCAATGCCTGCACGGACGATTGCTCCATGCTTCGTCTGCTGCTGCAAAGAAACGGAGAGGTGCAGATTGAAACCCGTCCTCTTCCCCCAAAGGTCTTGGGGCCAGCGCGGCTCGTACTTGCTCGAGAGGCTGTCGACCAAAACAATCGATTTCTCTACCACAAGACTACTCGGCGTGAGGTCTACACCCAGGCACGGGCAGCAGCTCCTCCAGAGGCAGATGATGTGCTGCTTTTTAACCGGCAGGGTGAGTTGACCGAAACGACCATCGCCAACCTGGTGGTGACTCTCCAGGGCGAGCGATACACACCTCCTGTCTGTTGTGGACTTTTAGCGGGAACCTATCGCCAATACCTGCTGGAGAGCGAGCTTATCTCTGAACGTCGCTTGCAGATCAATGATCTGCGTGAGGCTGAAGCCATAACCCTCATCAATAGTGTTCGGGGCGAACGTTTAGCTGTTTACCAGAGCTGAGTCACTTGCAAGAATAAATTTTTATGGTTCTAAACTATTTTCAGTTGTTTTCCCGGAGCATGGGCAAGGCATGCGTTCAGTAAACGCATTGGAAGCTCATGTTCCCAAAAACGACGATTAAATCGATAACAGAATTCGCTAACGTACTCTTGAAGATATTGACCGCTGACTCCATGAA
>NZ_JAFFQA010000071.1 GCF_016919065.1 Desulfobulbus rhabdoformis
CTTTTTTCGACCTCCTGTGCGCCCCTGAGTTAAACGATTGAACGCTATCGCATCTGTTTGCTATCGGAATGCAATATTAAAACGATTTAGAGACGACCAGGCGCGTTGATGGGCATTTTTGTTGGCACCCCTGGCTATTGAAAAAAATTCCGGCAAAAACCTGTCAAGTTATTTATTTGGATTTGAGCTTTTTTTATTTTAGAGGGTGTGAGTAGTTACCATCGAACTTCTCTTTGAAAAATTTTTTAAGTAAGGAATTATCACTACTGAGAAAGGTTCCTCCAGATTCGTAATGCTCCTGAAAAATCTTTCCGACAGCATACATGGCCGCACCACCGGCCACTGACATCGTCCCCACATACACGGCGTGTCCAAGCAAAGGGATCCCCTTAAAGGCAACTCGGAACTTTACGGTGAGATACACCGCCCCAAGGCTACCAGCGAGGGAAATAAGCATTTTATAGACGACTAATTTGGTGGGTACGGGGAAATTGTAGATTTTGGCCAAGTCCCCTATCATCTTCACCTCCAAGGCAATGACAGAAGCCGTATTCACTAGGGCAGAGGGAAGAACCCCGAGCCCTATGGCCACGATGACATAATTCTTAATGCATTGATCCGCCTTGTGCTGCTTGTCTGCGCAACGCGATGGTGGCACATTCTCATCAGGTGTGACAACGGATGCATGCGGGTGCTGATCTTCCGCCTCATCCTGATTGTCATTCTCGTATACGTTTGTTTTCACGTTTCACAGTCTCTGTGGCCCCCCAAGGTAAGCAGGTGACTACAATGGACTTTTATTTTCAGTCCTGAATCCGTGAGCATTCATCGGTGTGTCAGTTTCGTTGTTGGTGACATGTCAATTAAGGTAAACTTTATCGGCGTGTTACAAACAATGAAGGGGGCGTGCCGATGGATGCCTCAAGGGGCTATATCGCCAGCTGCTGTTTTTTATTAAATATTATCAGATACGATATCAGACATGACGATAAAATTAAAAAAATTCTTTATTAAAAATCCGTATATTGAAGGAAAAACACACTTACAGCAAACAACTCTCAAAAAAATCTTTTCAAGCAAGAAAATCATACAGAGATAAACGAGATTTTGACGACACTAAAACTCATCTCATTTAAAGAATTTGAATACTTACGCGTTAACATAATCGAAAATTCACACACTCTCTTCACGTAATTCAACAGACAGGGGATGGGGTATATCGGCCAACTCAAATCCACAAACAAAAACTCCACTTAACATTCCACATAAAATACAATATCGAAATTTGAAATATTTTTTCCAGAATAAATATCTACTCATCAAAACGAGACAACTTAACTCGTGGAGTCAGTGCAGTTCATAGCAGGCCGGGCTAGATTTGCTGTTGGTAGTTTTTGCGTGCATAGTGGTCACACAACAACGTATTTTCCCAGAATCGATGAAGATTTTTCAGAAAATTTTATTATATTCAGGGTGTCTTGAATAATTAAATTTTTCAATCAAGGCCAGGTTAGCGCCAGACTCCGGGGGATTGGCAGAAAAAGCCATTATTCAAGATTCCCTTCAGTTTCACCCGCTGCGCATCGGGACGCTCATCAGCACAGCGGGTCTCCTTTTCTGGAAAACCAACATAGAAAAGTTTCTGGGGGGAGCGCTTTGGCGGAGCAGGGGTAAAAAATTATGAGCACCCGAAAACGTGTTGTTTTCGAGATAAAAGACACCCGTAGCCATAAATGAATGCAATGGCCTTCAGCACCATGGCCACTTACACGCAAGGACAAAACTTGTTGATACAACGAAATCCGGCTCCTTTTCCAGATTCTATCACTCGAACTTCAGTCATCTGCTCCGGCACTATTCAAAGTTCCTTTGACTGGCATCAGAAGCAAATCTATCGCTTTGTTGCTGAGATGCAGAGTGTGGGTATCGCTTCATGATGCCGTTGCACCCCGGGCAGGTGCATATTTGGCTGTTCCCCTTCACGCAGGTGGACGATGCCGGCTTGCTGGCCAGATACGAACCACTCCTCTCTCCGCTTGAACGTGCATGCCAGCAGCGATATTACTTTGAGAAAGATCGTAGGCGATATCTCTGCACCCGTGCCTTGGAACGGTTCGTTTTATCTGAATATACCCATGTGCCGCCAATGCAGTGGAAATTTGAACGTAACGCCTACGGCAAACCGGAAATAAGCAGAAGCCATCACCCCGGCATTCCCCCTCTCCGTTTCAACCTGTCGCATACCGATAGATTCATCGCCTGCGCGGTGACCCTGGAAAACGATATTGGGGTTGATATAGAGCAGATGAATGGGCAAATAGATGTCATGGGAATCGGCTCCCATTATTTTTCCTCTCAGGAAAAAAACGATCTTGAGGCATGTGCTCCGCTGACGCGGCAAGAGAATTTTTTTGAATTATGGACCCTGAAGGAAGCGTATATGAAAGCAAGAGGCCTGGGACTTCAGATTCCACTGGATGCTGTAACCATCAGCCACAACGGGAACCAACTGCTTCTCTCCTTTTCTCCTGCCTGCCCTGATGCCCCCGAACGTTGGCAACTGCATCATTACCGGCTCAAGCACTCCTGCGCCCTCTCCTTTGCGGTTGCGGCCTCCAAGAGTATCAAGCCACAACAGGTTTTGATGACGAAATGTATTCCTTTCCTTTCCATTGCCCCTGTACAGCACCTGTTGCTCTACCGAACCTGAACGACAAAATTTGGTATTTCGCCGCTTGAATCGTATACTCATTTTGCCCCTGTGCATTAAGAAACTCTCAATCACCGACCCTTTGCTATGGATGTCCTCAATTCTGTTAGTGTGCTTTTGGGAAGTTCCTGGGCCTCCGGTCTGAACCTGTATCTCTGTACGGCTGGCCTGGGACTTGCCCAACGCATGGAACTGATCGACTTACCCGGAAACATGACCGTTCTTGCTCATCCTCAGGTTATCGCCATAGCCTCTGCACTGTTTGCTGTGGAATTTGTCGCAGACAAGATACCCTATGTCGATTCCCTGTGGGATTCGATCCATACATGTATCCGCCCATTGGCTGGCGCCGCCATGGGTTTTCTCGCCACATCGGATGCAGGCTCATTGCTCCAATTTCTAGCGGCCCTTGCCAGCGGCAGTTTAACAATGGGCTCCCATTTGGCAAAATCTTCCACCCGAGCCGCCATCAATACCAGCCCGGAACCCGTTTCAAATTCAGTGGCAAGTGTCACCGAAGACCTCACCGTCAGCGGACTGTTGTACCTTATGATTGCCCACCGGCTTCTGGTCATACTTGTCGTCTTGGCCCTCATGATCGTTTCTGCATGGCTTCTGAAAAAACTCCTCCCTTTCGCGCAAAGAGTCTGCAAATCTTTCACCTGTAAATAGAACAACAGAGAGAGCCCCCTTCCCTATCCACATTGTTTTTCGATCCCCCTATACTTCAAGTCGTTGACAGGCCACAAAGTGGCATTAGCGTAATAACAACGTAAATAAGCCAAGAAGAGCGCGAAGGCGGATGATATTTTGCTTCCCCCCTGGCAGACTCGAAACCACAAGCATCCACCCCAGAGCACCGAGAGGAGGTAAGCTTAGAATATCAGCGGATTACATAGCACCTGGAGAAATATTGAGTAAGGTTATCAGTAAGACGACAACCTCCATTTCAGGGATACGATTGGTAAGAGACAAGGAGAGACCACTATGATCTGTATTACAGGAGCTGGAGGCACTGTCGGCAGCGAACTCGTCAGGTATCTTCAACAAGGCAGTCACCGGTTTCGCCTCGCCTATCACGCCCGGGAAAAGGCGGATGCGGCCCGTGCCAGAGGATTTGAGGCGGTCCTCATCGATTACAGGAGCCCCGATACCCTGCACGCGGCCTTTAAGAATTGTGAAAAGATATTTCTTCTTGGCCCAAATTCAATTGATCAGACAGCACTGGAACTCAACGCCGTACAGGCGGCAAAAGCAGCGGGCGTGCAGCACGTGGTGAAACAGTCTGTCATGGGTGCGGAGGAGGAGTCATACAGCTTAGCCAAAGTACATCGGCCGGTTGAACAAGCGATCGAGTCCAGTGGGCTCGACTGGACCTTTCTTCGCCCGAATAGTTTTATGCAAAATATCGTTACCTTTATGGCTGAATCGATCAGGACTGAGAACAGCTTCTACAGTGCCAGTGGAAAGGCAAAGATCAGCCATGTCGATGTGCGTGATATTGCAGCAGTGGCAGCACATGTTCTGACGGAGACAGGACATCAAAAAAAGGCCTACACCTTGACCGGTCCTGATCCACTTTCCTACGAAGCGATTGCTGGCGAGCTGTCAGTGGTGCTGGGCCGCACCATCAGCCATGTTTCTCTCGCACCTGCAGAATACTTGCAGGGTATGATTGCCGAAGGTATGCCTGAACAAATAGCAGAGAGAATGCTTGACCTGGAGCGTTACTTTCGAGAAGGCCGAGCAGCCAAATTGCAAGGGGACATCAAGCTGGTGACCGGGGCCTTCCCCATAGCCGTCAGGCTAAGCCGTGGATCCCTGATTAAGCCACACATGGCATTGGCTCACCCTCAATTCTCAGAACCAAAATATCTTGTATGATTTCTGGAGAATAGTTTCCATTTTTCTTTTTCTCCAGCAAATGCTTCTGGCAGCTTAACTTGAAGAACTTAACCAGAAAATCCGTTACAGCTTCTATCCCGTTAAAAATTGCCTCTTTGAAACGGTCAAGCGATCTCATCCAGGTTTTTATCGCTTTGTAGAAACTGAGATTTTTACCATAGAGCCCACGCATGAGATTATGCGTTATCCATAACATGTTCAGGCTGAGCACTATAATGAATAATTTCGAGTAAATATAGCACTCAAGGCGCTGCTTTTTCACCTTCTTGACCTTATCGATCTTCCAGAGCGATTTCCAGGTTTTGAAGACAAGCTCAATCTGCCAGCGCAAGGTGTACGCCTTCCACGCATTCTGAATATCGAGCAACTTTTCAGATGCAGAGGTGGTGAACAGGTTGAGCCTCGCTCGGGCTTTGAATTCTTTACCTAATTGCCGCCCTTTCTTTTGGGCATTCAAATGAGCCTTACGCATTCGTTCCTGATAAACGCTTTCAGGAAGCAGATAAACGAAGAGACGAACCTGAAGTGTCAGATTTTGATCAAGAAATACCCGGTCTTCGAATTTTTCAACTCCAGCATCGGTCATGGCTCGAACGATACGGGAAAAATTCAGCTTAACCGTTTTCTTGCCTCGAAGCTGATACACGTTTTTGTTGGCTTGCAGACGGCATAAAAAATCACCAAGGTTCTGCAGGATACCTCGCAATGCTGATAGATGCATATACGCGAGGTCACGAATAACAAGGTCGCCTTCTTTGACAACATCAATGGTCAGCGTTGAATTGGTTGCATCCTGGTCATTAAACGCATTCAGACTGAGATCAACGATGCTGCCGGAGACTAAATCATATTCAAATTGGATCCTGATACTGGCTGCGGATCCACTGCCGCCACTACCGGGGTAATACGTGGATAAAGATTGATCTATTTGAAAACAAACAGAATCTTTAATCAAAATTCTTTCAAATTGGTCACAGCTTATTAACGTCGCCCTTCCCCCGGCCAGCTGTTTGCTGAAGAGTTCAGCGAGGGCTGCCGTGAGAAAAGAAACCGCACGCTGGTTAAAGCGCTCGTCCAGCGATTGCTTTTTGATACATATGTCGTGATCCAATTCCAGTTTGATGGTGAGATCATTGAGACTCTCAAATGCCAATGCATCACTGTTAAAAGCCAGCAGACAAAGGAAGGTGAAACCGCCTAACTGGCTTGAGCGCTGAACGAACTTGCTCTCACGAGCCAAAGATTCGATTTCCTGCTCGGTAAAGAAGCAACATAGTTGTTTTCTGATCGATTCTTCAATCAGCAGATACTCGTCTTTATCAACTCTCTTAATGGTAAGAGATAATGCAACTTGCTGAAAAAACGATTATATTACCTGAAAGTCCAAGTTGCTACACCGCCAACTTCCGAGAGTGATTAGTAATCATTCTCGGCAAAATGGAGTGCCATTATGAGGCTGGGGGCTTTGAAAGTTTTTTTGTGCCTAATTTTCTGTTTTTTCGCGTTTAATTTGAATTCGTACCCCTTAGCCTGACGGCTATGCAACCAGCCCCCCAACTAAACCCCACATACCGAGCCAGCCTGGTCATTATAGTCTGATACGTACCCACTCTGTAATCGCATCAATAAGGATACGATTAGGCAATGCAAACCATTCAGCACCCCAGGCTTATACAGCTCATCCCCTTTTCCAAATAGGACAGTCATGGCAGAGAGGGATACTACGCAACAATAGCTCAGGTGGAAAAATGAGGGAGTAGATATCTCTGCATGGGCCAACCTGGCTCCTCCAGGCCGCCATTACGGCGATGTAGTCTCCCCAGTGGATGGTCGATACCGTGGGAAGAAAACAGTATCAGGAAGATCCATCAAGAAACAGCATTCAATGAGAAACTGAAGAAAGTGATCCATCGGCTCAGATGCCGGTGAACAATTCGTTGGGAATATGATAACCAGAAAATATGTCGGCATAACCAAGTGCAGCAAGGTCACCGCCGGCCGAGACCTGACAGATCTGGTTTAAAAAGGAGTACAGGAAGTATTCACCTTTGCTCGTTACTCCCTGAAAGAGCCGTATCGCTAGCTCCCTTTCACAAGGCGCTCATCTGACTTTTTCCTGTCAAACTTAAACAGCTTCCCCTTCTCTTTCTTTTTCTGCCAGGCCTTCATCTCTTCAAATCTCGAAGGAAATTCCTGGATAAAATCAACAGCTGTCCAAGGACTCCGGCCATTTTCATCAGCCAACCATTGTTTAACGACCTCGAAGAACTCGTCCATGATCTTGTCGAACCCAGACACATCTGGGTCGGGGGGATTTGACACAACGCTGGTTTCATTTTTGGTTATAGGTGGGCCGTTTTTAAATAGCGGAACCACCTTACCGGTCTGGCCGTCCACTAGCTGATGAAGCGTTTCCTTGGTCACCCCAAACTGCTCGAAAATTATGCCGTACCAGGATTCAGGGATCCTGTTTTTCCTTTTGGCGTCAGAAATAGCCTGCGGTGTAATCCCGAGCTTTTCAGCGACCTCTTTTTGAGTCCCTCCTCCGGCTATATTTTTAATCTTTTTGAATAATAGCTCGAAACCAACCCGCTCCATGATTTTCTCCAAACTTATGCTTGATAGGGCTTTGCAATTCGATTAAAAATCAAATATGAATAAAGCTGACGCAAGCAAAATAAAGCAATTGTTAAAACAATACAACACAAAGCAAAAGGATATTGCCGCTTTTCTTGGTGTCTCTGCTCAGTTTGTCAATCAGGTAATTAACGGGAAAAGATCTACGGTTAGAGTCATGCAGGCGATTGCGTTTTTCACAAACAGATCAATCTCAGAACTGTGGTTAGACAAGGAGTAACTCATTTTATTCATTACGAAATTTCAAGAAGTTAGGATTAATCAAGCTGCCTATCCTAGCAAAGTTTCACAAAATTTTGCAATGAATTTCAATTTGGTATCCCGCTGAAATATCGACTATTTCACCGAGAACACTTACTCGTCATCTCCTGCTTTGCTACAGCCCCAACCGGTTCAAGGGATTTGAAAAATTGCTAAGAGTGAACATTGTGGTACTTATTTTTTTTGGACTGTTTGATTGCGGCCACTCTATCGCCAAGACAACTCCTATAACCGATTTCGAAATACTCAATATATCCAATGTTAGATAATATCGTCCGTATTGGGTTTTTTATCATGGTGCAGCGTCACTCCATATTCGCTGCTGGGCTTCCTGCTCTTTAGGTTTACAGCCTCTTCCGTTGACACTGATTTTTTTACAGGCTTCAAATTTCTATAAAAAGCCTGGTAGCTCATTGTAATTTTTCCCTTTTGCTTCAAATCCTCATAAGCGAGCTTGATGCTATATCCGGCAGCCAATAATTTTTCGATCTCCTGGCGAACTGCAAAAAACTCGATCCGGGCAAATCCTTTTTTTAAGCGTTCCATAATAGAAAATTATAAAAGATGATCATAACGGATAATAAAATATGATAGAAAATCATAGATTTTACACGGATTTTCATAGTTATCTACTGAATTCTGCGTTTCTCTCTGATTTTTTATCTGGAGTGAAAGGCAGGATAGGTGAGGTAACGCTACCGCGCACCTCACACCCGTGCCCCATCCGGGGAAGGCTTATTCGCTTTCAGCTCAACGCAACCACCTATTGACACCATGCCCAGCACCAAAAAACGGATCACCACCTATCTCACCGACGACGAATACCGTGCCATGAGTAGGGCAGCAGCTCAGGCAGGCCTGTCGCTTTCCAAGTACGTCAAACGGGTATGCTTGGGGCATGCCGTCACCAGCACGGTTGATTATCAAGCGTTTCTCGCCTTGACCAAAGCCAACGCTGATCTTGGTCGCCTTGGCGGTCTCTTCAAAATGTCATTGTCCGAGGGTTCTTCCGGCAGCAATACGCCAGAGATTCGCAGGATTCTGAAATCCATTGAGCTATCAAAAGAAAATATGGTGAGGCGCTTCAATACTCTGGTTGAGGGATTATCCACAAAACAATCCAGGAAGCCCTAAAATGAAAATACTCCATAATTTGTTTCGGCTCGCAGGGGCAATGATCATCTCCACGATGTTGGCATTATCGTGGCAGGCTTGCGGGTTTCAGGGCCTGGGAAAAGTAATGATGATCTTGGCCACCGTGGTTGCCTCGATATGGGCGATGATATGGGTCGGGCGTGGCATATACTGGTTGGTTCTTATTCTGGTTATAGGGATCATCGTCTTGCTAGAAACGCTATTGAAAACAATCAAACAGTTGGTACTGGGATCATGATTGCAAAACGCATCAACATCGAAAAGGGTAACGATAACTCGTGCCGCCTAGGACGATATATTGCCGATGCCAGTCACGATGGGGAAAAATTACTCTTTGCCTGGCATGAAGGATGTCTTTCGGAGACCTATGAAGCCGCTCTCATCGAAATTGAGGCAACGCAGGGTATGAATCAGAGGTGCCAGGGGAGTAAAACCTACCATCTGATGGTGAGTTTTCGGCCAGAAGACGAGCCGAGGTTGAGCAGGGAAAACATCATCACTATTGAGAAGGCTTTTGCAGACGCCCTGGGATTTAGTGGTCATCAACGAATGTGCGGCGTCCACAAAAACACCAACAACCTGCATATGCATATCGCCTATAACATGATTCACCCGGAGGGGTTTACCAAGCATGAACCCTTCCGAGATTATTTCCGATTATCTGAGGTGTGCAGGGAGATGGAAAATCGGTACAACCTGGTGATCGACAATGGAATAACTCACGATCAAAATAAGCAGCCAAAAATCAACCAACGCGCGGCCAGTATGGAGGCCCACACTGGAGAGAAATCATTTCAATCCTTTACCATCGAACACAAAGATGTAATCGTGAAAGCCTTGACTGATTCAAAAAGCTGGCACGAGGTCCATACTGCCTTGGCCGAAATAGGGGTTAAAATTGTCAAAAGAGGCAACGGATTAGCAATTGCCAGTGCCGACGGTCGCGGTGCCATAAAGGCCAGCGCCCTGAGACGTGATTTTTCCAAGAACAGGCTCACCCAACGATTAGGGGACTATGCTCCACCAAAGCGGTCTGTTCCGCAAAGAGAGGGGTATCAACGGGAACCAATCCAACCGAAGACTCCAGAGCGAGAGGCATTGTTCCAGCAATATAGGTCCTTACGGGAAAAACGTCAGCTGCGCCTGCGCGCGTCTCAGCAGGAATATAGATCTACAAAAACACGGGCGTTTTCTCAATTCAGCTATCAGCTCCAGACGCTTGAAAAACGCATCCTCCCTCGCAAAACCAAAAGAAAGCTGACGCAGATGCTCCATCTTGAAAGGCGAGCGACCATGGCCGAACTGCATGAAACCTATGAAAGAAAAATTCAAAAAATCCGTGAGGAAATCCCGTTCAATACCTGGAATGGATATTTGAAGTGGAAGGCAGAGCAAGGAGACAGAACAGCATTGGATGTTCTCCGTTCGAAGAAACTGAATGCGACTCTCGATCGACTTGACCAGGGTATGCAAAAGAATTCCCCGGAGACATTCGCCCAATCCACGCACTCAATGGCTCTAAGCGAAAAACAAATAGCTGCTGCTGGAATATCCGGAAAACATCGCTCACGGCTGTTGGCTGTAACCAGGATGGAGCTCTTAAAAGCTCAGGAAAAAATCAACCAGGGGACCAATCCAACAAGGCCACTGATATTTTCGGGAACTCAGCACACCATTGATAACAACGGTGTCGTTATTTTCTCCTTACCGAGCGGCGGTACCATTCGAGACACGGGCAGCAAACTCTATTTCTCCTGCGACGAGACTACGGAACAAGCGGCTGTCATGTATGGTCTCGCCCGGTTTGGCAAAAATATTCATTTGAGAGGTAATAGCATTGAACGAAAAAACAACAAACACACCACCCTCCTCCGAACAAGAACTCACCAGCCTAACATTGCTCGCGCTCAACAAAACCATCAACACAGCCTGCGCAAGCTGTCCGAACTCGATGTGGTTCGGCTCGGCAAAAAATCAAAAATGCTTCTGCAGGATAATGCACGCCGTGACATGGAGCGCTGAGGAACCCAATCTAATAACGCATTGTGATGGCCAGTTTTTTGAAAATTGAGAATTATACGGTCGAAAGGAAGGTAAGCTGTGCAGACATTAGCCTTATATCCCCAACTCGACAGCTAGGATCACTTGACAAAGTACGTATATACAGGAGATATCGTAACTTCCTACTCTTCGAATAGCTGGTAGAAAAAGGCAGCATAATAGAATTGTGGTCTTTTTTACTATCTGAGCGCATACCATTGTTAGCGATGGTAATCAATTTGCCTTATCATGCTCTTTGGGTCCCAGTAAACAGTGATCTCGTTTTTTCGAGACCATTCAACAGCGAATTCTGTCGGAAATTTATGCATAGCATGGTGTATTGAATACCAGCACTCCATTGAAGTAGAGGGAGACCAACCACAATTAGCTGGATTTACAAGTATTGATATATTCACTTTCCCATTTTTTATTTTGCTATATAGGCTCCTCGTCATTCCACCGCCAATCCTCAAATAACCTGTGCCGCCAACTTGTGCAGCTACTTCTCCTCGCAAGCCATTTCTGATTTGAACTTCATAACAGACCACTCCATCTTTTCCACACTCCTCTGTTTCAGGTGAATAATCCCTTTCCAGATAACGTTTTATCTCTTTGCCAAATTTTTTGGGGAATTTACCTATGTTAGCTGGGGCGCGACCGATCTCTTTTCCGGTTTTATGGATGCCTTTAGATATTTCCCTGTCCACTCTTTTGTAGAACCTTTCGAGCTCTTTTCCGGTCTTATGTATAACTTCTTTTGAGTTTTCTACGGCAGATTTTACAGGGTTGTCATGGTGTGATTTTATTTCAAAAACACCCAGATCTACATGCCAAGATAGCCCAATTTCATAAGAAAATAGTATGAATAAAAAAATAATTAGATATATATGTCTATTTTTCATATATTAATCACTCCATAGAAGTGACAATAATATCATTATATTTGTCATAAGTAATTACGAATCCATTTGGCAATACTTGCTTACTATCTACAATTGCAATCCAGCATCTTTCAGATATATCCAAATTAGAGCAGTTTTCTGGTCGTGCTTCAATTGAAATAGTCACCACAGCTTCTTTATTATTTATATATATATCCTTTGTTGTTCCTGGTGATACGATATAACTATCGCTTTCTCCTGCTTTAAATAATGCATCATTATACAGACCATTTTTTAAAATAGCCTGAAAAAATTCTGTTTTACTTTCTTTAGATGGAGACGGGGGAGCGAAGTCCTTCCCAGCAATTTTCATGTACACTGTAGCACCAGATTTTACGATATTTCCTGGCGCCCTGCCAATTTCCTTTCCTGTCTTATGAATCCCTTTAGAAGTTTCCTCTTTTACATCGTTGTAAAATCTACCTAGCTCTTTTCCGGTCTTATGTATAACTTCTTTGGAGTTTTCTACGGCAGATTTTACAGGATTATCATGATGAGATTTTACTGTAGCAACTCCTAAATCAACATACCAAGCCAGTGCAATTTCCGAAAAAAATAATACATTTGTGATAACAGCCATTCCCGGAGCCCCACTCTAATGGCACAAGAAGCGGCTTTGTAGTGTGTAAATCGCCTCAAATTCATGACGGGCATGCGGCAACAGAAGCAATCGGATAATTTCAGGGATTATTGACGAAAAAGCGTATTTTTTAGG
>NZ_JAFFQA010000072.1 GCF_016919065.1 Desulfobulbus rhabdoformis
ACGGATCACCAACAAAACGGAAATACCGCTCTTGAGCTGCGCTGATATTGCGGTAATTCTCAAGGCTACTTTGCCCCGACGAGACATTACGGAATCTGAAATGTTGGAGCAGTTGGAAAAGCGACACCGAAAACGACAGGCATCCATCGATTCTGCGTATAAAGCACAGAGTGAAGAGAAGTTATGCTCTGCCGGATGATCCCCAAAGTAGAATTAAGAGGATACCTTATTCAGTGATCAACCGCTGTCACGGATTTAGGGCCAATTAAGAGTGTATTGTGCAATGATTCCTCGAATATTCCATCTTGGTGCAAAAAACTGTGTTACTGGATCCTGTCACCTCATTGAAACTCAACCGGGATCACCCGAGAGTGTCAATATCCTCATTGACTGCGGTACTGCCTACGGGGACGATCCTGTCCTTCCTTTCGATCAGTTTCCTGTCACTCCTGAGTCTATCCAGTATCTTTTTTTGACGCATGCCCATATAGACCATATCGGGCGTGTTCCGGAATTTATCGCAGCCGGATTTCGTGGGGAAATAATTTGTACACATGCAACAAAGGCTTTGCTGCTCCCCATGTTACACGATGCGCTCTCTTTTTCCCGAGATCGTTGGAGCCGTGGTGAAGTGCAAAAGCTAGAATCACGTATCGATGAACTCTCGTGGGGTTTTGAACTCCACGATGTCTATGACCTACGAAAAGGGATCACCTTTACGCTTAAAAATGCCGGTCATATCCTTGGCTCCTGCTTTATCCAGTTGAGTTTCCCCGTAGACAGTGATCAAAAATATCGGGTGATCTTTTCTGGTGATCTAGGCTGTTCCGACACACCAATATTACCCGACCCCGACAAGCCGGAAAGCTGTGATCTCCTGATCCTTGAGTCAACCTACGGCAATCGCCTCCATCCAGAGCGAAAAAATAGAGTTGAAGCCTTGCGACGGTTACTGGAAAAGGCCCTGGCTGATAAAGGGATTGTATACATCCCAGCCTTCGCCCTGGGCCGTACTCAGGAACTGCTCTATGAGCTCGATAGAATTAACGTCGATGTCCCTGTCTTTGTAGATTCCCCCCTGGGACTTACAATCACCGATATTTATTCAAGTCTTGAATCGTTTTGGGATAAAGACTCGCAGGCGTTGATGGCTCGGGGAGATCACCCCTTTGACTTCAAGGGCCTCTATGCGGTCCGAAAATTCAGAGATCATGAAAAACTGCTGAATATAAAGGGGCCTGCCATTATCATTGCCGGGAGTGGCATGTGCACCGGCGGACGAATTCTCGATCATCTTGATCAGGGCCTGAGTGACTCCAGAAACGATGTGTTTTTTGTCGGCTACCAGGCTCATGGAACCTTGGGGAGAAAAATAATAGAAGGGAAAGTTCCAGTGCGGGCCGCCGTCCATAACCTGGGCGGTTACTCTGCCCATGCCGATCAGCGAATGCTTATGGATTGGGTACGCTCTATGCCGGAACCTCCTGGTGAAATCCGTTTAGTCCATGGTGATGCTAAGGCTCGTGAGGCGCTTTTGGGGGCCTTAGGAGAGAGTGTCGCTTGTCATGAGGAGAGGGCATGAGGTTACGTTTTCAGTTATATTGTATCTTTGCAATTACAATCTTTTTGTACTGTTCAACAGCCAATGCTTATTCATGGAATGACGAAAATCTACTTTATGATGAAAATTTACATGTTTTTTGGCTGAAAACGGAGACCCTTAGAGATGCATTAACCGATCAAGAGGATAAGGTCGGAACTCGACAAGATGCCTTGGATTGGATAAATGGCCTTAACACTTTAAACGATGGAATGGGGGCTGGTGGGTATACCGATTGGCGTCTGCCATCCTATGACCAAGGTGAACTAGAGAGTTTATATAATTTACTTACCCCGATTGCGGATGATACCCCGTATAAAGAGTACTGTTTTTGGTATGAGGAACTTGTTCCTGACGATGATATTCCTCAAGATATAAAAGATATTTTAGATACAGATTACGGATGGGCGTTTGATTTTCGCCATGGAACAACTTTTTATCAGTCAGTAGGAATTAAAGTCAATGCTTACGCCCTTCTTCCCGCCTCTTCTGTCCCTTTGCCTTTGCCTTTGCCTTCCTCCGCAATACTTTTTTTAGCTGGTTTGCTCATCCTTGCTCGTTCTCGATCTTCCCAAAAAAATTGAGCTTCTCGCTGAGGGGCGAATCATTGTACCCGTATTTCAAATTACCTTTTTGAATTACATTTAAATTTCTCTCTTGTAATCTCCCTTTTCTTCCCCCTATAATAACCCATATATACAAAAAAAGTCTTACTTACAGTGAGTTAAATTTTTTGTACTTTAACCTGCTGCAAGGGGCGTAAGCATCGAAATGAAGAACTTGGTGCCTCTATTGTGTACTTTGAATGATTAGATTTTTCCTGAGTTTTGGTATTCGAAAATTTTGACTTTTTCACTCTGTGCCCCTGTTAAAGATCGTTGTTTAGGGGCAAGTAAAATTCAAAAGATGGGTGGATAGTTGTTAGGTATTTTGGGATCACTGATTATGAGATTGACAGATTCAAACCTGAATACGTAACGTAGGCTGTAACTGAACAATAAACTAATTTTTTATAAATTTTCGTTTGTTTAAAATGGTATATTTTTCAGTAATCACCCGCTTTCACGGATTCAGGTCAAAATTCCCTCAATTCTCTTCATAGGAAGGAGATAGATAATGGCTGAGAAAAAACGTCTTGGAGAGCTTTTGGTCGATGCTGGTTTGGTCACTCCTGAGGTAGTAGAGCGTGCGTTGCAGATGCAGGTTCTGCGAGGTGGTCGTCTTGGAGAAATCTTGGTGAGCATGGGAGCCATTACCGATGACCAACAAACGGAATTTGCTGCACAGCAACTCGGGCTATCGGTAGTCAACCCCAGCGATCTCTACACGGATACGGTCAGAGGGATTTTGCCACGGTATATCTGTCAGAAATTCAATATTATGCCCCTGAGTTACGAAGGTGACAATATTCTTAATTTGGCGATGTGGGATCCTCTTGATCACGAAGCCATTGAGAGCGTTGAGAAATGTACCGGTAAAGCGGTTCAGCCTTGTCTTGCAAGAAAAACAGACATAACCAAGGCCATTCGCAAGCATGTTAAACTGACCTTCACCGATATATTTAACCCGTTGAATAACACACCTCTTGCCCGAGGACTTGCCGTAGCCGCTGTTGTTCTGGTGGTTTTCGGGTCAGTCGTCTCCTATCAGTATTACAAAGAATTGAAATATGGGACTGTAACCCATACAGCCGATGCGACTCTCTATAAAAACAGAGATCTCATCGTTGGCATTGATAAAGCGGGGAAGGCCACCCTGCTTGGCAGGGGCGCTTACGCAGATGGCTACTATCGAATAACATTTGATTCCGTCGATTTATTGGGAAACTTCATCGAGAAGCAAAAGGATCATTTGTCCGATACCCAGTACGAATGGGCCCAGTGGGCGCTTACGATGGTGAAGTAACGGGATCAGGAGCTTGGATTACAGAAAAGTAATCGGAGGGGGCCTGTCTGGAATGCTTTTTGTCTAACCTGCTTGAAATAATGGGGAAATTAAATGTGCTGCTTTGGCACATTGCATGCTTCTAGGTTGGTAAAGCTGCCCAATCTCCTGAATTCGTAGCCATACGCCGTCGAGAATTCAGGAATCCATTTCACACGGGGAATAATATGCAAGGATCAATTATCCGCCTTCTAGCCATCTTCATCTGCGGATTAACGCTCGTTGCGTCAGCAGCAGCAGAGTCAATACATATCGAATGGGGCTATACCCCTCCCTCCGAGCCAGCTGTAACCGGTTTTGTACTGTATCAGGAGGGGGCCGCTGTCTGCCTGACGCAAAATCCCGACGCAACATCCATGGATTGCGAAGTTACCTTGACTGAAGCAACCACCAATTTCACCCTGACCGCCACCTTCAGTGACGGAACAGAAAGCCCCCATTCTGCCCCCTTTGCCTTTGTGGATGATGGGGCCACACCCACAGATGGAACAACAGATGAGACGGCGACGGATGGAACCACTACAGATGACTCATCAACGGTAACGATTACGGGAATTACTGGAAGCAAGCTCTTTACCTTTTCCTGGGAACAGCCGACTGATGTTTCAAGTATTGCCGGGTATCGTGTCTACCTGAACGGCTCCGCGCTTTGTGAAACTAATTCACCAACCGACACTTCGATTGCCTGCACCGCAAATCTTCTCCCTGAAACTATGACCTTCAGCATGAGCCAACTCAATACGGATGGCACGGAGAGTGAGCAGTCCAATCTTCTAGTTTTTGATCCCACCACCTACCCGGAAACCTATACCTTTAAGTTGCTCGATTTCTCTTGGGAGTTCACCGGGGAGGAAACCGCAATAAGTGGGTTCCGTGTTTTTCAGAATAGTTTACCTATCTGTGAAGCAATGGATCCGACCGCGCGAACGCTGGCTTGTACCGTGGACATCCCTACAGGCAGTATCCTCTATGGAGTGAAGGCTGTTAATCTTGATGGAACTCTGACTGAACTTTCCAATATGCTAGCGTATGTACCTGATGCCTCCACCCCCACTGAGGAGACTGTTCCGCTGGCAGCGGTTTTTACAGGAGATCCTTTAACGGGCACCGCTCCCCTAACAGTGAGTTTTGACGCAACAGCATCAACCGGGACCATCAGTGACTATGCTTGGGACTTTGGTGATGGCTCTGTTGGTTCCAGCTCCACGGTGAGTCATAATTTTACTGCAGCCGGTACCTACACAGCAACACTAGTTATTACAGATAGCGCTGGGGCAAGCAGTAGCGCTACGGTTGCTGTGCAAGTCACTGAGCCTGAGGTCGCTGCAACACCTCCTGTCGCCGTTGTTTCTTCTTCGGCAGCCGCGGGATCTGCACCGCTTTCTGTCACTTTTGATGGTTCTGGCTCTACTGCAACCTCACCAGCAACCATTACGAGTTATTCCTGGAGTTTCGGCGATGGCACTACCGCAACCGGGGCGTCAGTCAGTCATTCCTTTACTGCAGCCGGTACCTATACTACCGAGTTAACCGTGACCGATAGTAACGGATTGACCAGCGCGACCTCAACCCCTGTGGTTGTTACTGCAGCACCTGCTAACGTAGCGCCAACAGCAGTTATCAGTGTCAATCCTACAACAGGCACAGCCCCGTTGACCGTGAGCTTTGATGGCTCTTCCTCAGAGGACAGCGATGGTTCTATTGCATCCTATACCTGGTATTTTGGTGATGGAAGTTCAGGAACCGGAAAGACCGTAACTCATACCTACACAACAGAAGCGACCTTTACGGCTACTCTCCAGGTGACAGACGATATAGGAGCCACAGGTGCTGCCTCGACTACGATCACAGTTCAAGCCGAAGAAGAGGAGGCTGAGCTGAATCTGGAGGTCGGTGAGATCGGAGTGACGGGTGATTGGAGCCGTGTTTCATTCAGTAATACATTTACCAATCCAATCGTCATAGCTGGTCCCGCCAGTTACAACGACGCTGAGCCCGGAGTTATCCGTGTGCGCAATATTGATGCAAGCGGCTTTGACATCAAGTTCGCCGAATGGGATTATCTCGACAAAACACACCCAGAAGAAGTCGTCAGCTTTATCGCTATTGAAAAAGGCCAATACACCTTACCCGATGGTTCCAAGCTGGAAGCGGGTACCTTTGCCGGATCCACAAAATGGGCAACAATTTCTTTTAGCGAGACATTTGCCCAAACACCTGTGGTCATAACAACGGTCGCCACAGCAAATGAAAGCGAAACAATCAGCGGTCG
Organism: Desulfobulbus rhabdoformis; assembly: GCF_016919065.1. Classification (GTDB taxonomy): domain Bacteria; phylum Desulfobacterota; class Desulfobulbia; order Desulfobulbales; family Desulfobulbaceae; genus Desulfobulbus; species Desulfobulbus rhabdoformis. The sequence goes on from NZ_JAFFQA010000072.1 coordinate 5,817, forward strand.
TGTAAAAGCTGTTTCAACCACAGGCTTTTCCTACTACTTCCGTGAGCAAGAGGTTAATGTTAATAAACACGCAGCTGAAACGATCAATTACATTGCCTGGGAGCCCGGTCAAGGCACTCTGGGAGAAATGATGCAATACACCATTGCTACAACCGCAGATGCCGTCCAACATGCCTGGTATAACCTAGCATTTCCATCCGCTCAGGAAAGTGCACCGTTGATCCTCGCAGATATGCAGTCAACAGATGGTGGTGACACTTCTGCTCTGAGAATGCAAAACCTGACTGCAACAGGGATGGAAGTGAAAGTAGAAGAGGAGCAATCCAAAGATTCGGAAGTGTCTCACACCACAGAATCGGTTGGTTATATAGCCTTGAGTCAGAAAGTGGAAACTGTGCAAGCAACCTTTACCTGGGAATTTGATAGCGCCCAAGAGGCCAATATAAGTGGTTTTCAAGTCTTGGCTAACGGTGAGGTGATTTGCACAACCGACCAGCCCACCGACCGGGACCTTAGCTGCGAAATCACACAGCCAGCAGGTCAAACAGTGTTCAACGTCCGTGCAACCGAAGTAATAGGTACTACCAGTGAGGTCTCAAACAGCGTGACATATACGCCATGAAAAAAAGTGGATCAAAGAAGCGTGGTCTTTGCTGTCTCGCCCAAATGGTCGACGGTGTCGTTCAACGAAGCCTTTACGATTACACCTGTGGTTATCACCACGATCGCCATGGAAAATGAATTCGAGGCCATTAGCGGCCGCATCAAGGATGCCACAACAACCACATTTTCCTACTATTTCCGTGAGCAGGAAAAGAATGTGAATAAGCATGCAGAAGAAACCGTTCATTATCTCGCATGGGAACCAGGAACAAGCAGCCTTGGCGATATGCAATACTGGGGTGGTGCCACGGCAACTGGAGCGAGAGACGCCTGGTCGACCATCACCTTCCCAAGTGCAGGAACTGATTTGCCACTTCTTCTGGCTGATATGCAGACAACCGCCGACGTTCAGCCTGCGGCAATCAGAATGCAAAACCTCTCAGCAACAGGAGTAGAGGTAAAAGTAGAGGAAGAGCAATCCAAGGATATGGAAGTTACCCACTCCGAGGAGATCGTTGGCTACATTGCCCTGAGTCAGAAAGTATCAGAAAAGACGGTACTGGCAACCTTTAACTGGGAGTTTGATGCTGACCAGGAATCCAACATCAGCGGTTTTCAAATTCTGGCTAATGGCTAGGTGGTCTGTACCAGTGATAAGTCAGCAGACCGACAACTGAGCTGTGAAATGACCATGCCAACCGACCTCACCTCCTTCACCAGCCAGGCGATCGATACTGTGACGGTGCGGTAGGCAATGCCTCAAACAGCCTGAGTTATAAGCCATGACCGGAAAACAAAGTATCCCGGAAGGCTGGCCCCTATTGGTTGAAATGACACTCTAAGCTGTCATTTTAACCGCAGGGAGAAATCCCAAACAAGATGGTTTCGTAAAAAGTCAAAAGATGAAAAGCACCGCATTGTAAAAAACAGTGAATTGTGGATCTTGGAACATCGTTTTCGTGGCTTTTCACGAGAACGACAATCAAGAAAACAACCACGGCACCAAAAAACAGCCCATGAAAACAAGACCCTGCAAACCAACAAACGAAAAAACTGGTACAACTTTATCCAGGAGAATAAGAATGAACGCATCCACCATCCTCACAGGCCTGTTTTCCCTGTGCCTCTTCTCCCCGGCAATGGCAGCCGACTTCTCCGGTAACCTTAAGGAAATCAGTATTACTGATGCAGCCGCGACCAACAAGCCACCCACAGCCTCATTCACGTATGCAAACAATGGTGGAATATTCACCTTTGACGCCAGCGGTTCCACCGACTCTGATGGTGCGATAACCGAATATCGTTGGGATTTTGGCAACGGCATAAAAGGAACGGGAGCAACAGCCACAGTAACGTACACTCCAGGTACATACCCTGTTACCCTGACCGTCGTCGACGACGCCGAGGGCGTGGCTCTAGCCCAGCAGAGTATCAATTATGCTGAAGGGATGGTGCTTGAGGATGCGGAAGACGGGACTACATTAGGATGGACAATTTATGATAACACTCCAGAGGGAGCAACGTTTACCAACGAATTCGACACCGCACGGAACAGTAGGGTAATATCGTTGAAAGGCAGCGACAGGGACAATGGTTTTGCATTGGCCAATGATGATGGTTCTGGCTTGCTTATCGAGGATAAATTAACCATAAGCCTGAGTTTTGCGACATCTGGAAGCTACATGCTTTATATCCAGACAACCACGTCTGCGGGCAAGCGGTATCTGGTCTACTCCGAAGCAGATACCGACAAATTGGGAACCAGCACCTATATCTATTATGGCCTAGGCCAGACCTCAATGGACGGCGCCTGGAAAAATGTCACTAGAGATTTGCAAACGGATCTGACAACCGCTCAGCCTGGCGTCACACTGATGAGTGTGGATAAAGTATTAGTTAGAGGAGCAATGAAAATAGACGATATCATATTGAAATGACATTTTTTTTGCAGGTATCCTGCGTAAAATAAAATCGAATTATTCCCCTGTATTGATCGAAAAATTATTATAAACCCCCCCTCTAAATATTACTCAGCAGGAGAAGGGGAGATGAGAACATTGCAACCAGACACCCCTACTCATTTTAAGGACTTTAAAGATCCAAGAGTCGAAGTAAAAACCAGGACCTGCTCATCGTATTATTATCATTGTCATCTGCGCCATGGTGTCCGGTGTGTCTGGTTGGGAGTAGATTGAAATTTTAGGAAAAGCCAAGCAGGAAAGGCTTTCTATTTATTTTAGAAATCCCCAACGGCATTCCTGGCCACGATACATTTCGACGAGTCTTATTTCGCCTTAGTGCTAAGCTTTTCCAAGAGTGCTTTTTCAGTGGGTACACTCCATAGTCAACGTTGTCGATGGCGAGATTATCTCGATTGATGGCAAAACTTTGAGGCGATCATACGATTCCGGCTCTGGTAAATCACCCGTTCACATGGTGAGTGCATGGGCGGCGGAAAACCGAAGAAAAATCCAACGAAATCATAGCAATCCCGGAATTGTTAAAATTGTTGGAAATCAACGGCTGTATCGTGACCATTGACGTCATGGGATGTCAGAAAAGATAGCCGCACAGATGGTCGAGCAAAGTGGTGATTATGTGTTGGGATTAAAAGGTAACCAAAGTTACTTGCTCGAAGCTGTCGAAACAGTTTTTAGCCAGGCGGATGCCAATACACTTACAACGGCGAGAAGTTCGATTTCTATCAAATCGAAAACAAGGGGCATGGTCACCATAAAATCCGTTTCCATTTCACCACCGATGCAACAGAGTTAGCCATGCTCTCCTCAATTGAAGGGCCTTCGGACCATTGGTGTTGTCGTTTAAGAACGGACCAAAAAAAGCATAGAGTGCCTATACCATATATCGAGCCATGGAAATAAGGCCGAGCTTTTTGCCAAAGTGGTCCGATCTTGTTGGGGCATAGAAAATCGATTTCACTAGGTGCTTGATGTCACTTTTCGAGAAGATGAAGCTGGATCTCGAAAGGTGATGCTCCTGAAAATTTTGCCGTGCTGCGGCATATAGCCCGCAATCTTTTAGAGCGCGAGAAAACCAAAATGAGTATCAAGTAGAAACAATTCAGGGCCGCAGCGACAACTCTTTCCTTGCCAACGTGTGGCTGGCAAAGATTTTCGTGTGCTTGCCTTGGCGCCCTGATGAAACGCAACGGCATTGAGGCATTGCACCGCAAGCCGGGTACTTGCAAAAAACACCCCTGCTATAAGGCCTACTCCCTATTTGTTGCTTAGTATTCAGTAAATCGTTCAATCAAAAAAACAAAATTTATGCATTTGAAATGAAAAAAAAAATATGGTTCACCTGGGAATATCAAAGAAGAAATAAATCTTTAAGTAAAGAAGTAGATGCTGAACTTTTTGAAATTGTGACGAAAAAGAAATATATAGCTAGATATATTATATCTTCATATAATACCGTGAAAATTGTCCGGAAGGAGAAACCTGATATTTTATTTTGCCAAAATCCATCTATAATGCTTTCATTTCTTTGTCTTTTTCTGAGAAAAATATATAAATTTAAAGTTGTTGTAGATGAGCATTATGCAGGGCTATACCCGCTCGAAGGGAAATTTTTTATACTAAATTCAATTGCAAAATATATATCAATCAAATCTGACTATGTTATTGTTACAACAAAAAAATTATGTGATGAGGTTAAATTATGGGGGGGGACCCCTTTTATTCTAGAAGATCCAATCCCATTATTCGACGAACCAATAAATGATATTGTTATGCCCAGTACATATAATGTTTTATATATATGTTCTTGGTCTAAGGATGAGCCATTCGATGAGGCCATAAATGCATTTTCTGAAATGAAATTCATGAATTTTTATATTAGTGGAAAATATAGTAATAAGATAAAAACAAAAAACATTTGCAAGAATATCAATTTGACAGGATATGTCAGCGAAAAAGAATATATATCTTTGTTGAAAAATGTTGATCTCGTGATTGTTCTTACAAGGAGAGAAGAGTGTCTGAACTGTGGTGCTTATGAAGCCTTATCATTCGAGAAGCCAATGATACTATCGAATACAAAAGCGATCAGGGATTATTTCAATAATGGAGTTGTGTATACCGATAATGATAGAGATTCAATTAAAAAATCATTGATTAACGCCTTTGACCATCAAGATGTGCTTAAAAAAGATATAGCAGTTCTGAAAAAGAGGTTGGATGATGAGTGGAAATTTAAAAAAACAAAAGTATTAAACACTATAGAGGCGAGTTGAAATAATAAGCTTTCTAGTTTTATAGAAAATTAATGGATCAATATTTGTCGAAAATTTCATTTCATTAGATGAAATATTTGAAAAATGCTACGTAGTTCCGGCACTGTCGAGGCGATACATACTACGGTGACCCGATATCTAGCACTATGCCAAAACTGGTGGATAAATAGTGTTGTACCAGTGGAAAAAATTTTCAGCTGAGTTTGAGTGGTAAGCGTATTATATAAATATATAGCTTAGGAGTTTTTATGTTTAAAATTACTGTATCCCTGCTCACCTTTTTTACCTTTTCAGTTGCCCATTCGACCCCATCCATATTAAGTTTTTCCAGTTCACCTGTCGCTGAAAATCAGATTATCATTAGTGGTGCTGACTTTGGGAGTACTGGGCCGAATGTGGTCTTATTCGATGATTTTTCCGAAGATATCGAAGAGGGGGCACAGTTTTCAGCAACAGCCAAGATCGGCACTTGGCAACAGATGCACGCCGTAAAATATTCCGACGCTGCATTGTCGAACGGGCAAGGAGCAAGACTCATACTAGAAGATGGGCACATTCAAAATTACTTTTTATTTCCAGAACCAGCATCGGAGGTGTTTGTCAGTTCTTACGCTTATGTTCCTAGCGGTTACAAATTCCCGACAGCCACTGAATTTGAAACTATGCCGGACGTGTCAGCTTTAAAGCATCACTGGGTCTATTATGGCCCCAATGGTTACGCCAGCGGTGCAGGACATGATGTTTTTGGCCCTAACTGGACGGGGACAAGTTGGATGACCGTCACATCTAACGAAACAAAAGTCTACCTGTATCAAGAATGGAAAAATCCTGGTTGGGAGTGGGGAAAACCAGTTCGGTTGTCGCATTGGCTGAAGGGTAACGAGGCAAATGTCGAAGGTACAGAGGGGGCATTCCAAGGGGTTACATCGACAGGCCAAGTCAATTCTGTTTATAATGAGTCTAATATGGATGGCAAGGTATGGTTTAATCCTGAATATGAGGATAAGGGGATGCCTTATGTATGGGACCGTTTAAGCGTAGTTGGGTATTTCAGGAGTGGTAGTTCCTACCCGACTCATAATTATGTTATCGACGATGTTTATTTGGCTATCGGTCCTAATGCCGCCGCTCGCGTAGAGATAGGCAACGCACCAGTATATGAAAACTGCACGAAGTTGGCTATTGCAACTCCTGACACATGGACGGACACGTCAATTAATGTCACTGTCAGGGGTGGTAGGTTTTCGTCTGATGATTCTGTTTACCTCTTCGTCATTGACGCGAGCAACACCCCTTCAAAAGGGTATGGTCCATTAAGTTTTCAAAATACTGACAGCATGCTTTTGCAGACGCAACCAACAATCATCAACATATTACAGCAATAATGTGCGGAGATTAGTTTCATTCTCAAGTTTTGGACTTGGCTCAGGCAAGGTCACCGAGAGAGTTAACATAATGACAGCAAATCCCATTTTGTCCCCTGGACCGCCAATGTGAATGGTGCTGAAGAGACTTTTGGGTTTTTCTGTGGAGTTTAAGGCATATTTTCAGCGCCTTCTCAGCCCGCTGGCTGCAAGGACCATGT
>NZ_JAFFQA010000073.1 GCF_016919065.1 Desulfobulbus rhabdoformis
ACGGATCACCAACAAAACGGAAATACCGCTCTTGAGCTGCGCTGATATTGCGGTAATTCTCAAGGCTACTTTGCCCCGACGAGACATTACGGAATCTGAAATGTTGGAGCAGTTGGAAAAGCGACACCGAAAACGACAGGCATCCATCGATTCTGCGTATAAAGCACAGAGTGAAGAGAAGTTATGCTCTGCCGGATGATCCCCAAAGTAGAACTAATGGATTGAATAAAAAAAATACTGGTTTTGCATCCACCTGAAGAACAGGGAAGCGTTTGCTTCCCCGTCTTTTATTCAATGAACCTGCAATATCTGCACAAACAGTATCCCGCCCGGCTTGACAAAGGCCCTATTTTCTTCGACCATGCAAGTAGACGAACATTTCCCAGATGTGCAAAAACGGTACACATGAAACGAACGGATCATACAACAGACAATCCAATTATCGTTGTCGACGACAATCCGGTGGTGGTCAAACTCCTGGAGTCTATGCTGGTTCGCCAGGGGTATGCAGTGCTCACGGCAAACAGTGGTCAGGAACTTTTGGATATGCTGGTCACGACTCCTGCTGATCTGATCCTGCTTGATATCGACATGCCAGGCATCACCGGCATCGAGACCTGCAAGCGCATCAAGGCAAACCCTGTCACCAGCAACATACCGATTCTTATTGTCACCGCCAGCAACGACAAGGAACACATTATCAGTGGCTTTACCGCAGGAGCCCAGGACTATATCATCAAGCCCTCAACCAAGGAGGAGTTGCTTGCCCGCGTCCGCACGCACCTGGCTCTCCATCAGACGCAGCTGGCCCTGAAGGCCAGCCAGGAAATGTATCGTAAACTCTCCTTTCTTGACGATCTGACCGGCCTCTACAATACCCGTTATCTCTACCAGGCCCTGCAACACCAGATGGCAGAGCACCCGCAGCAGCCGCTATCCATTGTCTTTATTGATATTGATGCATTCAAACATGTGGTCGACACCTACGGCCATCTTAACGGGAGCCGGGCCATTGCCGAACTTGCAGAGGTGATACGCCCTCTATTACCGGAGGACAGTTTTGGGGTAAGTTATGGGGGAGATGAATTTGTGCTGGTGCTGCCCAGCCACGATCGCCTGAGCGGGACCGTACGTGCGGAAGAAATTCGGGCGGCCATTGCGGCCCATCATTTCCTGAGAGAGCAGCAACTGGATGTACGCCTGACAATCAGTTGCGGGGTGGCCTCGTACCCCAACGATGCAGAGACCATGGTCGACCTGCTGGGCAATGCCGACCATGCCCTGTTTGAAAGCAAACGCAGAGGAAAGAATACCGTTGTCAGTTTTGCCGAAATAATCCAGCCTGAGCAGAGCGATGAATTCCTTCCTCTGGGGGGGAACAATGCCCTCGCAAACAACAAGTGAGGGGATTATTTTTTCCCTTTTTTCTTGCCCTTTTTCTTTCCTGAATTTTTCTTGGGTTTAACCTTTGGCTGTGGCTCGACGCGATCTTCCTGATTAAATTCAGCAAACCAGGAGATATAGGCATGGACGTCGGTCGGCATACGGGCGGTCACCCAGGTTTTCAGATCTTCCTGGGCCTGCTCCAGGCTTCGTTTACCCGCTTCTTCCACCTGGCTCAGGGTGATGAAGACATCACTGATCAGTTTTTTCTCAAAAGCCCCCTGAATACACTCCATGGATTCCCCCGGATGGAGGTCACAGAGTGTGGCAGTCAGGTTGCCCCAGAAATAAGATTCTTTGGCAGCCTCTTCGCCGGTGAATAATCCCTGCAAAAAGTTGAGCACCTCTTCCCGTTTGCTGGGGTCAAAAGCCACCACATAGGAGAGCGACTCCATGGCAGCGCAGCGAACAAACTGATCGGCCTCACGGTTGATGATCAAAGCTTTAATTGACTCAAGTGAGTCCGAGCAGGTACGGTACAAAAAGGTCGGCAACGTCTCCGTGGTCAAATCGCCCCAGATATCAACCAGTTGTTCTTCCGGAATGAGAAAAGCACTGATAAAGAGTTCATGGGCCGCAGGTTCACGGAATTCGGAGAGCAAGAGTGCCGCATACACATGGGCATTGCGCATCTCCAGAGTGTACACCAAAGGATTTTCCGCTACATCCCGCAAAACCTGTAGCAGTAAAGGGGTGATTTCTTCTTTGAGCTGCAGCGCCTGCTCCACCTCGTCACGGAGGTAGGTGTCGCCGAGTTCGTCAAATTTTTCCAGCAGAGATTGGGTCGTGGGGGTCGTCATCAGCGCACCTCAGGCGGTTAGTAAGGGAAAAGATGGACAAGACATCTTCGTCGCAGGAACTGAATCCGTGATTCAGAAAAACATCGTCTAAAACGAATAAGGCGTTGAACAAGAACGACAAAAACCTGCGCCACTCTAAATGCTTTTCCTGCTGCAGTCAACCGGTGTGGGCTGAAAACGGGTATCTCCCTTCACCTCTGGGTCAGAACAATTCCTTGGGGGCTCTGCACCGCCTGAAGTCCAAGAGGTGCAAGCAGCTGAAAGAGGGGGCGGCCAAAATAAAACAGCTCCTGCCCCAAAGAGAGGGAAAAACGGGCAGTGACTCTGCCGCGAAATGCAAGATCCTGCCGGACGAGTTGGCTGAGTTCTTCAAGTCGCTCAGGTGCAAATGGGCCCAGTTGGCGTTCCCCGGCAATTTCCCCCAACGCCGGACAGGGGCAGAGTGCTTCGTACTCATGGACCACAGGAAGGAGGGGATCGTCCGTGACAATACAATCAAAACGGGTCAGGAGATCTTTACCCGCAATGGCAAGCAGGGGGCCGGTATTTGTGCAATCCAACAGGCCGCAGGCAACAGGGCGGTGCCCATAACGACTGCAGCCCTTTTCCGCCTCATTGTAAAACAAGCAGCACCAGGAACCGTTTTTCCCGCTTACCTTTAAAAATTCGCTGCTCACCGGCTCAGGAGTCTGAGCCATGGGCTGCAGGGCAAGCTCACCACGGCGTACAGTAACCAGATCCTCCTGGGTGAGCTGACCAGCCTGAAGCAGAGCAAGATCTGCACCGTGCAGAGCCGGGCCCCCCTGCTGGCAGCACTGGCCACAGCGTTTACAACGACTCTCCCCACTCACGAAATCAAATCCGTGCTCAGATACCGCTCTCCGGTATCGGGCAGAACACAGACAATCCGTTTGCCCTGAAATCGTTCCTGGGCTGCCAGGGCAAGCACTCCGGCAAGGGCCGCTCCACTGGAGATACCGCAGAGGATCCCCTCTTGCCTGGCAAGTTGTTGTGCCTGCTCAAAAGCGGATTCGTTACTGATCGTGAGAATCTCGTCAATCACTGCCCGGTTCACATTCTCCGGCACAAAACCAGCGCCAATACCCTGAATTTTGTGCGGTCCGGCTTTTCCCCCGGAAAGTACAGGCGAGGCTGAAGGTTCAACGGCAGCGACATGCACGGAAGCATCCTGTTCTTTCAAATACTTCCCAACCCCGCTGATGGTCCCCCCGGTTCCCACCCCGGCGACAAAACCATGCATTTTCCCCTCCGTCTGCTGCCAGATCTCCGGGCCGGTGATACGGTAATGCATCCGTGGGTTGGCCGGATTGTTAAACTGATCCGGCATCCAGGATCCCGGCGTGGCTCGATGCAGCTCGGTCGCCCGGGACACAGCACCTTTCATGCCTTCGGCTGCCGGAGTGAGCACCAACTCGGCCCCAAGGTGAGCAAGCAGCTTACGCCGCTCAAGGCTCATGCTCTCGGGCATGGTCAAGATCAGACGATATCCCCGAGCAGCACAAACGGAGGCAAGGCCAATGCCGGTATTGCCGCTGGTGGGCTCAATAATGGTGGCTCCGGGAGAAAGCAGGCCCCGCTCCTGGGCATCGTTCACCATGGCCACCGCCACCCTATCTTTAATACTGCCCAGGGGATTCATAGATTCGAGCTTAACTAAAATCTCTGCCCCGGTTGCTTCACTGAGTTTCCCCAGTCGAACCAGTGGGGTGCCCCCGACAGCCAGAGTAACGTCACTACAGTATTGCATGGTTTCTCCCTATTTCGGCCCGATATAGACCAGTTTAGGCTGCTCGAGCATAACCCGTGTGTCCAGGCCGACGGACTCGGTCAGCCAGACGTTACCACCAATGATAGAACGAGCGCCAACCACTGTCTCTCCACCTAGGATGGTGGCGTTAGCATAGATGATAACATCATCTTCAATGGTTGGATGGCGCTTGACATTACGCAGCCGCTCTCCCGCGTCTTTTGGCAGAGAAAGCGCACCCAACGTCACACCTTGATAAATGCGCACCCGGTTGCCGATGGTGGTGGTGGAGCCGATGACCACACCGGAGCCATGATCAATAAAAAAATGTGAGCCAATACTGGCCTCCGGGTTGATATCAATGGCAGTGCGATGATAGGCATGCTCACTCATGATACGGGGAATTAACGGCACCTCAAGCTCGGACAGGCGGTGCGCCAAACGGTAAACCATGATGGCAAAAAGCCCGGGATAACTGAAAATAACCTCATCGGAGTTGGCTGCCGCCGGATCCCCGGTCAAGGTCGCCTCGATATCCGTCTCCAGCGTAGAGCGAATCTCGGCAAGGGATGCAATCATGGCTGCGGCGAGTTCATAGCCGCGCTCGTTACAGAGGGTACAGGCCTGATTATGGCGAAAGCAGTCATGACGAATGGCCGAGCTGATCTGACTGGCCAAACTCTCAAAGAAAAAACTGATCTGCTGGCCCAGATGGTACTCCAAATTTTCTGGCCGCAGGATGTCGGGGGAAAAAAAACCCGGAAACAAAATCCGTTGCGCCTGCTCGAGCAGATCAATGACCGCCTGTTTGGAGGGAATGGCAACCGGCTCGATATGACTGGCCCAATGACCGCTCTTAAACCCTTTGGACAGCGAGGCCACCGCATCGGGGATAGGGTTCTGCACCTTGTCGGCGGTAATTGTTTCCATCTGGCAACTTCCGGCTAAGACGTCCTGTTTTCCCATTCTACCTGCACCTTGTTCTAAAAATCGGCTCATGTGACCCGCTCTAACATCATGATACCGTACGTGGCACGTAAGTTCTTCAAATAGTGAATTTCCTTGCCTCTATAGTCCTGACTGTGCGTGTTAATGGCAATCTCGCGGGCTGTGCGAACTCCGGAGATGCGTAAAAAGGTTTTAAAATCACGGATAGAAATAACCCGAATATTTGGCGTGTCATACCACTGATAGGGCAGTTGTTTATTGACCGGTGCTGTCCCCAAGAAAAAAAACTGCAGCCGCGAAGACCAGTGGGCAAAGTTAGGAAAACTGACAATCACCCGTTTACCTATCCGCAGGAGATCAACCAACAATTCTTTCGGATTGCGAATCTGCTGCAGGGTCTGACTGAGGATGACGACATCAAAGCGATCTTCGGGATAATCACTGACTTCAAAACGAAAGTCCCCCTGAAGCACGGTCAGGCCGCGTTCGATACAGCGGGCAACTTTCTCCTCAGCCTGTTCAATACCGGTTCCACTCACCTGCTTGTGATTTTTCAAAAACGCAAGCAGATCTCCATTCCCACAGCCCAGGTCAAGCACGGTGGCTTCCGGCTCAATCCAGGAGGCGATCACCTGCAGATCAAACCGCATCTCCGGTATTTGTTGGTTATTCAACGTATTCATTGTACATCCGCTCAAGAAAACCGCTGATTAAACTGTTGAGCCGCTCGTTGGGAACCAGAAAGGAGTCGTGCCCCCCCTGGGCCTCTATCTCGCAAAAACTGACATCACTGCCATTCTTTTTCAGGGCAGAGACAATATCCCGGGACTGATAGGTGGGGTAGAGCCAGTCGGTGGTAAAGGAGATCACCAGAAAACAGACATCTGAGAGGGCATCGTTGACCAAAAGATTATGCCCGCCCCGTTCCAGGTCAAAGAAATCAGCGGCCTTGGTTATATACAAGAGCGAGTTGGCGTCAAAGCGATCGACAAATTTTCTGCCCTGATGGTGAAGATAACTCTCCACCTGGAAATCGCTGCCCACATCAAAAGAGAGTGAACTGCTGTGTAACCGTCGCCCGAATTTTTCACGCATGGCCTCATGGGAAAGATAGGTCACATGCCCGATCATCCGCGCAACCGACAGACCGTGATTGGGCCCTGGGCCATCGTAATAGTTGCCGTAGTTCCATTCCGGATCGGCCATGATGGCCTGCCGGGCAACCTCATTAAAGGCGATGGCCTGGGCAGAGTGGCGGGCGGTCGTGGCCATGGGAATGGCAGAACGAATCATTTCGGGAAAATCTGCACACCAACGCAGCACCTGCATTCCACCGACGGAGCCGCCGATCAGTGAAAGAATTTTTTTAATGCCCAAATGATCGATCAGATATTTCTGTGCCCGTACCATGTCCTGAATGGTAACCATGGGGAAATCCGGGCCGTAAAATTCGCCGGTCTCAGGATTGATCGATGCCGGGCCAGTGGAACCGCAACAGCTCCCCAGAATGTTAGAGCAGATAACAAAATATTTGTTGGTATCAATGGGCTTGCCTGGCCCCACCATATGATCCCACCAGCCTGGCCGGTCGTCGTTCTCCTGAAAGCGACCCGCCACATGGGAATCTCCAGAAAAGGCATGGAGCACCAGAACGGCGTTGGTCCGCTCGGCATTGAGTTCGCCAATGGTCTCATACGCCAGTGTTATCGGGCCCAGTCTGGTACCGGATTCCAGCAACATGCCATCTGGCGGCTCGGCAAAGGTATAAAATTTTCGTTCGACCAGCAGCGATTTGCCCTGGTCGTGCTCGGTACAGCTCATTGGTTTCCTGATTCAGCAATTTCAAAGGCAGGCCAAAGGCCCCACGTTGTAGCACAGGCAAATCTGTACTCCATACATTAGCTCATCGCTCATCTATAAGCACAGCCGGACGTTGACGCCATACAATTTTTTAGACGCCTGTAAATCCCTTTTCCGGAGTTGCTCCTGCTAGCGGCTATTGTGAAAAGGAGGCAAAGGGATAGAGCCGAAATTTCAGATCACCTGAGGGGAAAAAAATCAGCGCAGTACCCGCTCCATGCGTGCCAGAGCCTTTTCCAAAAGCAGGCGCGGACAACCAAAATTCAGGCGGACAAATCCCGGCAAATCAAAGGAACGACCGCCAGAGAGCCCAACTCCTGCCTGTTCGAAAAATTGCTGTGGCCGCTCAATGCCACGCTCGCGCAGATCGATCCAGGCCAGATAGGTGGCTTCCACAGGGCTCACAACAAGGCCGGGGATACCATCAATAAAGTGCATGAGCAGCTCACGGTTTGCCCGCAGATAGGAAATCAGGGCCTGACGCCAAGGCTCACCGTGCCGGTAGGCTGCCTCGGCCGCCACGTACCCCAGAGCGTTTACATGGGGGACGATTCCTTCCATTCCACGTTGCAGACGCAGGCGCAGGGCGGGCTCAGAAACCACGGCATAGGAACAGCCCAGGCCAGGAATATTGTAGGTTTTACTCGGAGCCTGCAGGGTAATGGTCCGGCGACTGATCTCCGGATCAAGCGATGCCAGAGGCAGATGTTTTTTGTCTGTATCCAAGACAAGGTCGGCGTGAATCTCATCGCTGCAGATAATCAGATCATGTTTGCAGGCCAGTTCACCAAGTCCAAGCAACTCATCCCGGCTCCAGACACGGCCAACCGGATTATGGGGGCTGCAGAGCAGCAGCAACTTGGTTTGCGGCGTGATGGCAGCTGCGAGGGCCTCCAGGTCCATGGTCCAACGCTGGCCATTCTCTGCAAGCGGTACCCGCACGGTCTTCCGCCCCATGAGCTCAGGAGCGCTCATAAAGGGAGGATAGATGGGCGTAAAGGTGATAACCTCTTCGCCTGCACCAGCCACCCCACGGCACACAGCGTTCAGCCCGCTCACCAAACCAGGTAACCAGACCAGCCATTCGGGCTGAACCTGCCAACTGTACTGCTGCTCAAGGTGGACGAGCACAGCCTCCAGCAAAGAATCCGGGGCCAAAGTATAGCCAAAAACACCATGTTGCACCCGCTCATGCAGCGCGGCCAAAACCGCTGGAGGTGAGGCAAAATCCATATCCGCCACCCACATTGGCAGGATATCCTGATCTTTGTAATGGTCCCATTTGAGGCTACTGGAAGCGTGACGGTCGGTCACCGTATCAAAATCAAACTGAAAGGAAGCGGTCATTTTTACTCTCTGGAGGGATGTCCCGGTGACTAGCAGGGAGCCAAATCGGGTACAGCAAGGGGGAAAGTGGAAAGAATTCCCCGCCACCAGCATCGGTCAGTTAAGTGGCGGGGAATGTGGAGAAAGAGGAAGAGCTAATCGCGGGTCAACTGACGATAACGGATGCGGTGCGGCTGCTCGGCGTCAGCGCCTTTGCGTTTTTTGTAATCCTGCTCATAATCAGAGTAGTTGCCTTCAAACCAGACAACCTCGGAGTTGCCTTCAAAGGCCATGATATGGGTGGCGATACGATCCAAAAACCAACGGTCATGGCTGATAACCACGGCACAACCGGCAAAGTTCTCCAATGCCTCTTCCAGGGCGCGCATGGTGTTGACATCCAGGTCATTGGTGGGCTCATCGAGTAAAAGCACATTGCCGCCCTCTTTGAGCATCTTGGCCAGATGGACCCGATTACGCTGACCACCGGAGATCTCGCCCACTTTCTGCTGCTGATCGGAGCCGGTAAAGTTGAATTTGGCCACATAGGCGCGGGCATTGACCTCACGGGTGCCGAGCCAGATGTTCTCCTGCCCCTCAGAGATGACCTCAAAGATGGTTTTCTTAGAATCAAGTGCATCACGGGACTGATCCACATAGGCAAGCTTCACTGTCTCGCCCACGCGAATGGTTCCTGCATCGGGCTCTTCCTGTCCGGTGATCATCTTAAAGAGCGTTGTCTTACCGGCACCATTGGGTCCGACAATACCGACAATACCACCGGGTGGCAGGGAAAATTCCAGGTTATCCACCAGGAGTCTTCCTTCAAAGGCCTTGGAAAGTTCTTTGGCCTCGATCACCAGCTTCCCTAAACGCGGTCCCGGCGGAATATAAATCTCCATATCGCCAGCAGCCTTTTCACTCTGCTGGTTAAGCAGGTTTTCATAGGCGGTGATACGAGCCTTGGATTTGGAGCGACGCCCTTTGGGGCTCATACGAATCCATTCCAGCTCGCGGGAGAGAGTCCGTTGACGGTCACTTTCTTTTTTCTCTTCCTGAGCCAGACGTTTCTGCTTCTGCTCAAGCCAGGAGGAGTAGTTCCCCTTCCAGGGGATACCATGTCCGCGATCCAGCTCCAGGATCCAGCCAGCAACATTATCCAGAAAGTAGCGATCATGGGTCACGGCGATAACCGTGCCCGCATACTGCTGGAGATGCTGCTCCAGCCAGGCCACCGATTCCGCATCCAGATGGTTGGTAGGCTCATCCAAGAGGAGGATGTCCGGGTTTTTAAGTAAGATACGGCAAAGTGCCACCCGACGTTTTTCACCGCCGGAGAGCACACCGCATTGACTGTCTGCAGGTGGACAACGCAGGGCGTCCATGGCCATTTCCAGGCGGGAATCCAGGTTCCAGGCATCCATGGCATCGAGCTTGTCCTGGACTGCGCCCTGACGCTCGATCAGTTCCTGCATGGCATCATCATCCATGGGCTCGGCAAACTTCTCGTTGATCTGGTTGAACTCGTTGATGAGATCAACCGTGGCCTGGGCTCCCTCTTCCACCACCTCGCGCACGGTTTTCTCGGGATCGAGCAGGGGCTCCTGAGGCAGGTAATCAATGGTGAATCCTTCTGAAAGGATGGTCTTGCCCTCGTACTCCTTGTCGATCCCGGCGAGGATCTTGAGCAAGGTACTTTTACCCGAACCATTGAGACCGAGCACGCCGATCTTGGCTCCATAGAAATAAGAGAGGGAAATATCTTTTAAAATCTGCTTCTGATTGTATTTTTTACTTACCTTGATCATCGAATAGATGATCTTGTTCGCTTCGTTGGCCATAGTGTTTGAATCCTTATGCACATGATGTGGGGCAGGCTTGCCCACAGAATTTGAGCCTGAATCCGTGAGCATGCATCAGGGCGTCAGGTGAAACTGAACAAAACATGAATTCGTTAAAAAAAATTCCTTCCGCTGAAAGGATGCATTGTTCAATGCCCACCCGCCGTCACGGATTCAGGGTGATGTTTCAGAAAAGCTGACAAGAAGGGGTCAGCATGCCCCCTTTATACACAAAAATACAATGCAGGCAAAGATTGTCCTATCCGGTCCGTCTAACAAAAATGAAAAAATCACCTTTGTCCCTTCCGTACCGACCAACCTCTCGGATGACTCACTCTTCGAGTATACCCATATCGACGATTTTTTCGCCGAGAGGGAGTCCCGATTAAAAAAAACTGAGACAATCTTCTTTGCCTCGCCAATGATGGGGGGTATAGGAAGACTGAAGAAAACGAAATGAAGGCGCTTGCCAAGAGCTGTTGAGCGTCCCCGAACCGGAGACAACGAATCCCCAGGGGTGACCTGTGCCGGGATACTCTCCACGAACCTTTTCGCAGCAGTCTGTGCAAACGGAAACATGAAACAATATTTAGCCGCAACAACCTATATAGATTGGGATAATCCAGAGGTCTACACTCAGGCGCAAGAGCTTGCCCAAGGGCTTTCCAGCCCTGAAGATATCACTTGCAGATGCTATGAATTTGTCCGTGACGAAATAAAGCATAGCTTGGATTACCAATTAAATCCGGTAACATGTAAAGCTTCCGATGTCCTGCGGCATCGAACCGGCTACTGTTATGCAAAAAGCCATCTCCTGGCAGGACTGCTCCGGGCAAATGCCATTCCCGCAGGCTTATGTTATCAACGATTGACCATTACCGATGTTCCGCCGTTTTGCCTTCATGGTCTCAACGCCGTGTATTTAGAGCACTATGGCTGGTATCGCCTCGATGCCCGGGGCAATAAGCAAGGGGTGAAAGCGGCATTCTGCCCACCTATCGAGCAACTGGCCTTCAATCTTATCACTCCCGGAGAAGCTGATTTGCCAGAAATTTGGCCAGAGCCGCTGCCTGGAGTTATCGCGGTGCTCAGCAGGAGCACAACGTATCAAGAGGTGGCAGACAATTTGCCGGATATCGAACTCATTCCAACGCGCAAAGATACGCTGGAATAGAATAGAGGAAATCTTGAATAATTGCTTTTTCTTCCAATCCCGGCGTCATGCTTAAAATTTTATATGGCTCTAAACTATTTTCAGTTGTTTGCCCGGAGCATGGGCAAGGCATGCGTTCAGTAAACGCATTGGAAGCTCATGTTCCCAAAAACGACGATTAAATCGATAACAGAATTCGCTAACGTACTCTTGAAGATATTGACCGCTGACTCCATGAA
>NZ_JAFFQA010000074.1 GCF_016919065.1 Desulfobulbus rhabdoformis
CGGATAACAGGTAACATACATTTTTTTGAAAGATCAGGAGCCTTCCGAAAAACGAATTCGGTAGGCCGGATGGATAACTCTGCCCTGAAAACAGGCTTTTTCAGAAAGTTTGGTACAAAACAACAGCGGTGCTTCGGGATTTTTCCTCAGAATGGTGAAATTACCCCCGCAAGTACCGCCTCATGGCAAATTTATAAACGCAACCGGTTCAAAGCGGGCGTGGCTGTAGGGAAACGAACCTCCTTGAACATTTAAAAGAGATTAATATTGAACAGTTAACTATTTGTGGGGCAATGAGTCACATGTGCATTGACGCTTCAACAAGAGCCGCCTATGACCTGGGCTTTCAATGCACTGTAGTGGAAGACGCCTGTGCTACAAGGAATTTGCAGTTTAAAGAAAAAACTATAAACGCTTCTGAGGTTCACGCTTCATTTATGGCGGCGCTAGCGACACCGTACGCCACGGTCGCAAGTGCTCTAGAAATACTGAATAAATAGTCTGGAAAAACGCTGTGGTCAACCAGAGGGGGAGCGATTTTTGAAACAAACCTGATTTTGTAAGCATTCATCGGTGCGTTATTTCCGTTGTTTGTGATATGCCGATTAAAGAACACTTTGTCGGCGTGTTATAAGTGCTGAATGTCGCGTGGGGAAAGTTGCTAGGTGCG
This sequence comes from Desulfobulbus rhabdoformis, assembly GCF_016919065.1. Taxonomy (GTDB): domain Bacteria; phylum Desulfobacterota; class Desulfobulbia; order Desulfobulbales; family Desulfobulbaceae; genus Desulfobulbus; species Desulfobulbus rhabdoformis. Next base: position 671 of record NZ_JAFFQA010000074.1, read on the forward strand.
GTGACGAGCCTGTAAATGCTCACGGGGTAAATTTTTTCGAAGGAGTTAAAATGTTCATAGTCTCGTTAACCTACAAATGCGATATTAAAGAAGTTGAAAAATATCTTGATGACCATGTATCATATTTGAAACAAGAATATTCTAATGGAAACTTTATTGCATCAGGTAGAAAAAATCCAAGAACAGGTGGAGTTATTTTATCTTGTGTGAAAGACAGAGATGAGTTGGAAGTGATTTTAAAAAGAGACCCTTTTAACAGAGCCGGAATTGCAGAATACGATATTACGGAGTTTATTCCGAGTATGGTGGCAGAAGGGTTTGAAATATTACAAAAATAGCAAGATGTCGTCATACGCTACAACCAAAACCAGGGGGGGCATATTGGGGAAATGATGTAGACGGAGAATCCGGGATGTATTTAAAGGGAATCTTGAATAATTGCTTTTTCTTCCAATCTCCCGGAGTCTGGCGCTTACCTCGTTATGCTCAAAATTTTATCCTCGGAATATCATGTATATACCTGTGGTAAAATTTTGAACATGCCTTGACCTTGATTGAAAAATCTAATTATTCAAGACACCCTAAACATTCAGGGGAAGCTCTGGTTTTTCTTGAGCGTCACGTTAACGGTGCAGGTACATGATAAGGGCGGCAGAAATTTCAGATGCAGAGTCTTTGACTAGACTCTCTTTTGAATCAAAAGGGCATTGGGGATATCCAGCATCTTTTTTCGAGGCATGGTCCAAGGAATTAACAATAACTCATGAATATATTAATCAAAATGATGTGGTCGTGAGTGAGGTTGATGGCACCCTTGTTGGTTATTATTCCATTGTTGAGCTCAAAGATAATCTCGATTTTTCCGGTATAATAATAAAAAAGGGGTTTTGGCTTGAACACATGTTTGTCGAACCTCAAGCTATTGGCAAGGGGATTGGAAGGCAGCTTTTCAACCACCTGCGGCAAAAATGCTTGAAAAGGGGCATTGTTGAGCTCGGCATTTTGTCTGATCCGCATGCCAAGGGGTTTTACGAAAAAATGGGTTGCATATATTTGAGAGAATATCCCTCAACGATAAAACACCGAACCACCCCGTTTTTGGTATTAAAATTGTGAACTCGTTAACCGGTATGTCAGTGCGGATAGCCAGTCTGCGGCTGTAGTTTGGTTAACCGGCGGTCCTGCAAAGGATTCCTCGGTAAGCGATCAGGGGCCCCCCTGAAAGAACTCGTATTGTCGAAACTGTAAGCGGTTACGGGGTGCCGGAGATGCTAGGCGTCGGCCTGTGCAGCGTACGCCTGTACGTAAGCAGGCCGATAACACCGCAGATTCGGTGCCCCGTGATCGCTTACATTCCTCGGTCTCTCGGCACAGCATGGTCTCTATCCTGGATGCCCCAAAAGGCGGTGGGGGAAACTGAATAGCAAATAAATTAGTTTGAAAATTTCTGCATTATCAACTGAATATGTTATCCAGAGACCATCCGCCGTCACGGATTCAGGTCTATCTTCAGGGGAAGAACACTCTCATGAAATATGAATGGCGAAAAAAAGAAAAAGAAATCTATTTGCCTCAGAATAAGCCAGTACTGATTGATATCCCACGATACAAATATTACACGATTCGGGGTGCCGGAAATCCAAACAGTTCATTCTTTGGAGAGTACATTGAAGCTTTATATGCAACTTCGTACGCAATTCGAATGTCATACAAAAAAGGACTTGAACCAGAGAATTTCTACGAATATACAGTGTACCCCTTAGAGGGGATTTGGGATATTTCTGAAAAAGCTAAACAATCATTTGACGGAACATTAGACAAAAACGAACTTGTGTTCACCTTAATGATTCGCCAGCCAGATTTTGTTTCAAATGAATTTGCCGAAACAGCAAAAGAATGGGCAATGAAGAAAAAGAAAAATTCTCACATAGAAAATATTAAATTCATTGAAATTACAGATGGAAGATGCATGCAGATGATGCATCATGGAAGTTATGATAATGAGAAGGAATCGTTTCTAATAATGGAAGAGTTTTGTACAGAGAATAACTTAAAAAGAAAAACAAAACAGCATAAAGAAATATATATTTCAGATCCGAGAAAAGTAGCACCAGAAAAGTTGAAAACCGTTCTCCGCTTCCAAGTTTCATAACAAACAGGTGCGGATCAGAGCACATAGAAAATCGAAGATGAGATTCCCAAAAGTTCGAGGTCGGGTATGAGTTCGCTTTCATTCGTTGATGACATGGCGGATATCCAGCGCTTAGTGGCTCAATGTCATGATCAGGCAGTTCGCAGGGGGAGTGTGCTTGAAATAATGCAGCCTCAAACCGGCGAGAAATTTTTGGAGGTTGGTTGTGGAGGAGGATTCTATGCTTATGAGGTTGCCCGTTGTGTTGGCCCAACAGGCCGCATGTGCGCAATCGACTATAGCGCAGATCAAATCGCCACTGCAGAACGCAACTGCGTTGATATGGAATGGGTCGAGTGCAGGGTAGGGGAAGCAAGTGAACTTCCGTATGAGAATGACACCTTCGACACAGTCTATGGTATACAGGTTTTTGAATATATTGAGCAGTTGGACGCCGCATTGCGTGAAGTCCGCCGAGTTTTACGTCCAGGTGGGCGTTGCTTTATTTTATCAACAGACTGGCGTACTGCAGTCTGGCATTCTCATCACGAGAAGCGGATGCAGAGGATTCTCTCGGCATGGGAGACTCACAGTTCCACCCTCGATCTTCCCGCTCTCCTTGGCGTAAAATTGCGAAATGTTGGCTTGGTACCGCTTCGTCAAACTCCAATGTCTTTTCTCAACCGATCGTACCATAGAAACAGCTTCAGCTATTGGGCTGCTCGTGTGATTCGTTCTTTTGTAGAGGGGAAGCATGAGATAGGTTCGGAAGAGGCTGAGGCATGGTTGAATGAATTCGAACTGCTTGAACAGCAGCAAGCCTATTTTTTTTGTTTGACCTCTGTTTTGACTGAAGCAATTAAGAATGTACGCTGAAAGCCTGACGACAAAGGATAGTCCAAGTGAGATTTACTTGGCGACGGACCACACATTGTATAGATCTCGCACAATCATACACTAGGGAAACCGGTGATCCTCATGTCAGCTGTCTAAGAAGTGAGCCCAGATGGAACAAAGCATCATAGATGGCTATGCTGAAGATGCCGACTTTTTGATTGCCTCTTTTGAGGCCATCTCATCGTCTGATGTGCTCTCATGTGTTACCGAATTTATCCCTCGATCTCCATGCCAAATTATTGAAATAGGGTCCGGAACAGGTCGTGATGCGGCTTGGTTGGCAGCAAAGGGCCATAGAGTTTTGGCTGTGGAGCCGGTTTCTCTTTTTCTAGAGGCAGGTAGGGAGTTGCATCAGTCTCCCCATATCAAATGGCTCAACGATTCTCTTCCCTCCCTTTCTCGCGTAATTCAGCGAAATGAGAAATATGATTTAGCCCTGCTGGTCTCGGTTTGGCAGCATGTACCCAAAGAAGAGAAATTTGAATCTTTAAAAAATATACGATTTTTAGTTCGAAGAAGCGGAATGCTCATAATCTCCATACGCAATGGCCCCGGTTCTTCCAAAAGAGAGTGTTACCCCACAAGTGTCCAAGAAACCGTCAATATCGCGAGGCAGTGTGGCTTTCGTTTCATTGCCAGTCGTGAGGCTCAGTCTGTGCAAAAGAGCAATCAAAGAGCAAAGGTAACATGGTCATGGCTTGTTTTTACCCTGAATCCGTGAGCATTCATCAGTGCGCCAGGTGCAACTGGACAATACATGAATTTGAAAAAATACGTTGTCTTATTAAAAAGATGCGTTGTTCAGCAACCCCCCGCCGTCACTGATTCGGGTTTACCGCAAGCTAGGTTTACCTTTTCATACCCACTGTTGGTGGCAATGAAAAAATTGATTGTGAGGCCGATGAGAATGAAGCCGATGTCGTTGTAGAGGCAATGGATGTACGAGGATGATGATTATTTCGTTTGTGTGTGGGCTCGCTTTATTCACAAACCTGCTAAATTCACCCTGTACGAGGATGATGATTATTTCGTTTGTGTGTGGGGGCATTGTATTTTTTACTTTCTGTAAGTTGTTTTTTAGCGATAAGTGTTGAAATGTCTGGAATGTCCTGCTCCTGAGCGTCCGCCATAGCCATGCTTCCCTTGCCCACCAGCGTTGAACAACAGCAGGATAGAAAGCAGCCCGATTCCGAGGACGGTCGCCAGGACCGGGCCTTTTTGAAACTGTATTTGAAATATCTTCCAGTTCAGGAAGAGATGAACGACGCACAGCAGCAGAAAGATCGTACTCATCCACTCATGCAGGTGCTTTATTCCTCGAACATCGAGGTGCAGCAGCAGTAAGATACCGGTCACCCCGGCAATGAGAAAACTGAGCATCAGCGCGGGGTGCAGATTGGTGCGAACGAATTTTTTATCAAGCATAAATCCTCATGGATTCAGGAAAGAGTCCTGTCTGGAGGGAAGAATGAATTCCCTGTTCGTTAATGAAAAGGACGGTCTTTCCATAACACGATGTTGAGGTTACCGTCTGTTGGCGAAGCCATGAACCTTAATCATCGCCCTGTAAATAGCATAATTGAGTCCATCCCGTGTAGCGGTTGCCCTATGTTTGATCCAGGCCCGCAGCTAGGTAGGCTGGAGATCAAGGATGAAGAAGGCCGGAAAACCGATCAATATGAGCTTTTCATTCTCATGATCATGACATCGTGCAGCTACTTCTGCGACGAGATCCGGTCCTCCTATCAATCATCGCAAAGTCATTCAGCGCCTCGGATCTTTCAATCACCCAACGCTCTCTCGGAGAGGTAAACCAGAGTGGACGACTTGAATCACTTACAGCTATTGGCCTCCTTGGTTATCAGATACGATTTCAAACGGTTCCGATCATCCAGGTAAACAGGATGGTCTTCCATCTGTTGAATGAGCAGGCTAAGCTGTGCTTGCAGGAATGCATCCATCCCCTTTTTTAGAGAATAGTACATCCACACCCCTCCACGGCGATCCTGGAGCCAGCCATTTCTTTTGAGATAGGATAAGTGGCGCGAGATTGTTGATTGCGGCGCATTCAGGGCGTGCATCAAATCGCAAACGCAATATTCGTCCCCTCCATGCAGAAGCAAGAGCAGTCGCAGGCGGGTTTCATCGGCCAATGACTTGAACAGTTCGGAGAATCTTTTCATAAGGCAAAAGTACCGTGCTGGATATTGATCGTCAACGCTTCCCAACTCTGATTTTCGGAGAGCGGACATAGAAGACCTCGTTAAAGTGTGATCTTTTCCACATATGCGTCCACGAAATTCCCTGCAAGAGATTGACGTATCCGCATGAGCGGATTAATAAACGGGTGACTATTCAAAAAAATTAAATTTTCCAATCTCTCTCTGTAAAGGACGCATCATGTCGCAGCACCCTAAACGCCTCGGTTTTCTGGATCGTTTTCTTACCCTGTGGATCTTCCTCGCCATGTTTGTTGGGGTAATGCTTGGCTACACCGTTCCTGGTGTACAGCATGTGATCAATGCCTTCCAGGTTGGCACGACGAATATTCCTATTGCCATCGGCCTTATCATGATGATGTATCCGCCTTTGGCCAAAGTTAAATACGAGCAATTGGGGCAGGTTTTTCGTAATGGACGGGTGCTTATGCTCTCCCTCGTGCAAAACTGGGTGATCGGGCCGGTGTTGATGTTTTTTCTGGCCATAACCCTCCTTTCCGGACAGCAGCACTACATGGTCGGCCTGATCCTCATAGGCCTAGCCCGATGCATCGCCATGGTTATCGTCTGGAACGATCTCGCCGACGGTGACACGGAATACTGTGCGGGATTGGTGGCCTTTAATTCGATTTTTCAGGTCTTGTTTTTTTCATTCTACGCCTGGATCTTCATCACCGTTATTCCCGGTTGGTTCGGTTTGGCAGGGGCGGTGGTCGATATTTCCATCGGCCAGATAGCCCAGTCTGTGTTCATCTATCTCGGTATTCCTTTTATTGCCGGAATGCTCAGCCGTTTGATCGGCATCAAACTCAAAGGCAGAGAGTGGTATGAACGGGAGTTTATTCCTAGAATCAGCCCGTTGACTCTTGTTTTCCTGCTCTTCACAATCCTGGTGATGTTTTCACTCAAGGGAGAATACATCGTTCAACTGCCACTCGATGTGCTGCGCATTGCCGTGCCTTTGACCATTTATTTTCTGATAATGTTTGGTGTCTCCTTCTTCTTGTCCTTGAAAGCTGGGGCAACATACGAGCAAACCGTCACCTTGAGTTTCACAGCCGCCTCCAACAACTTTGAGCTGGCGATTGCCGTCGCCATTGCTGTCTTCGGTATTAACTCGGGAGAGGCCTTTGCTGCGGTTATCGGTCCGCTGGTTGAGGTGCCAGTTCTCATTGCTCTGGTCAACGTCGCCCTTCGGCTTAAAAACAAATACTTTCCCTATGAACAACGAAGCCTAACAGGGGTTTGCCATGTCCGTACAAAACAATAGAATTATCCTGTTTTTTGCCAGATACCCGAAGGATGAACAAGCCCCCCTTGTCAGTCCTGATGCATCAGAAGAGTTTTATGTCTATATGTTCCATTTCGTGCCAGACCTACGCCAACAAGGCAAAGTAGAAAGCCGACGACGACAGGCATTGTGATCGGCTCATCAAACATTTTGTAGGCCCACACTGCAGTGACCGGAGGTGTCAGGTAGATGAGACTCGACACTCTCGTCGCGGAAGTACGTTTCAAATTGGCCCAATAGAGTCCGTAGGCTCCGAATGTCGAGAACAGAATAAACCAGGTTACGGCATACCCGAATGTAAACGTTATTTCCGGAGCCAAACCTCCATCGAACGCTGCGAGTGGCAGAAAGAGGAGTGCGGTCACGGTGCACTGCACTGTTAGTGCAGGTAAGATTGGAGCTGTTCCTGTTTTGGCTTTGGCTATCAATGTCGCGGTTACAATGCAAGCCATGCTCACGAGAGCGAGTGCATAGCCTGTGAGTGGTGTTTGCTTGAATCCACCTATAACGGAAACAGCGACCCCCAGGAGTCCAACAGCAAGCCCTATCCATTGTTTTGGTACAACGCGTTCACCCAAAATCCCCCCTGATAATGCAGCAGTGGCTAACGGTTGCAAGGCTGCAATGAGCGCCGCTACACCCGGTGATACACCAATATCTATGGCGGCTATCATGGTAGCTAAGTAACCAAACATCGCGAAGCTGCCTATTAATGCCTGCAACTTGATGTCGCGCCTGGTCATACGGCGCAACTGTGGCAGTGCCAATGGTGTGAGGAGCAAAGCTGCCAGGAGAAACCTCCAAAACAGGACTAAAAAAATTGACGACGTTTTCGACGCAAGAGTGCCACCAATAAAGCCGGAACTCCAAGCTATGATGAGCCCGGTTTCAAGGATTGACGTCGCAATAATACGGTATGACAAAGCCATTTTTTGTCTCATTTTTGAAAAAGTAAAAGGATCGTTCTACTTGCAAAGGTAGAGTGAAAGTTCTACTTTGTCAATTATGAATAAAACACAGCAAAAAATTGCGGCTGGACTCGAGCAGGCATTCGCTGAGAATGGATTTGCCAAGATAGGGGTTGATGGGTTGCGCGATGCCTCTAACGTGAGCCTGCGTACGCTTTATAAGTATTGCCCATCACGTGAAGATATGATCAAGACCGCTTTGGAGTATCGCCATACACGATATCTCAGGCATTTATTTGAGGCGTTACCAGCGGCGCCAGATAAAGCGATCGAGGCTATATTTGATCGAGTGGGCGAGTGGATGTCTGAGAATGCCCCTGGAGGCTGCCTTTTTCACCGCGCTGTTGCAGCGTACCCGGATAACTACGTTTTTCATGAGATGCTGGAGCGCCATAAAAGGGAGATGGGCGATGCTATGGTTCGAGTGACAGGGTTGTCAACCTTTCGCGATCATTTCATCTTGTTGCATGAAGGAATAACGCAGAGCTGGCCACTAATCGGAGAACGCTCCGTAGCAAGCGCGAAGATGCTTGCACGCAATTTGTTGAGCGCTGACTGATGGGAATCTTGAATAATTGTTTTTTCTGCCAATCCCGGCGTCATGCTTAAAATTTTATCCTCGGAATATCACTCATATACCTGCGGTAAAATTTTGCGCAATCCTCGGAGTCTACGCTTACCTGGCCTTGATTGAAAAATCTAATTATTCAAGACACCCTGATGTGTCTATGAAATGAACCCAAGGAGCATGGCAAATTCATTCTTAGCGTCAGAAGCCAATAACCTGCGCCGAAACAGTAAAATAGCCATGTCTTCGTGGAAGAATCGCTGCTGCCTTGTTTGACTACAAGGGGCTAACAGGATCACCAAGGTTTTCAGAGGGGGAGGGGGGATAGCTACAACCGAAAAACTGTCGATACGAGTATAAAACGGCAAGAAGTTAATTCCGATATTGCATAAATTTCGGTTACATCTCTTTCGGTCTGATTATTGACGAAACAACCATCCCGGAGAAGTCGTTAAATGTCTGTTGGGTGCCTTGAAAAAGCAGTTATTCAAGCTTCCCTGTTGATATTGTGCGACCTCCTCAACACAAATCATTTCTTGATAATATTCGATTTTGTTGCTCCAAAAATTTACCGAATTCAGCATCAACTCTTAAAATATGCGTCACTAACCAATCATTCAAGAATGAGAAAATTTCTGACAATACAAGGGGATCGTTGTTGCTGTATTTTTGATACATGATTCCAACTTGCTTTGAGAAGGCATCATGTTCCGCTTTGTGCATGTTGAAATCTGGGAAACCGCTCGCAGACATCCATTTTTCCTCAGCTATAAAATGGTAGGTAGCATAATCAATAAGCTCATTCAGGAGCCATGGAACATCATGCGCTTCAGAGTTGTTAACAAAAGCGTCATGAGCTTGGTTGAGCAATAAAACTAAATGTTTGTGTTGTTCATCGCATCGAGGAATACCAATTAAATAGCTATCATCCCAAGCAATTGCGGGCATATATTCACTCCTGTCTTTTGAACGCTTACGGATTCAGGATCATGATTTTTACGAAAAGATCATGCGAAACCAGGAGAGGCATAGCATACTACGATACCATATTGTAGCATCAGATAGCCAGGGGGGAAGCGTTGCTTTTTCAGAGAAAGGTAGGATGCTGCCATGAAGAAAACCCTTCCTCTTTGTACGCCTGTTGACAAGCGAAGAATCATTATGTAAGTTTTGTCGTAATTCAAAAAAGTTAGGAGATTTTATGTTCACCAATTCAATTGATCTTGTGCTGTACGTTACCGGGAAAACCGCTGCGTAACCAGACAGACGATTGATTCCACATCAACAGCGGCAGATTCAGGCTCCACTCTGGAGGCTATGCCAGCTGTTTTTCCTTTTTGGTTCCATCGGGCCTCTGCAATATCCCTGCGCCTTTTTTCCGGTAACTGTCCTTCGTCTTTTTTTTTTTATATCTGATGAGCTTTTGGCTTTGGTGTTTCCGTACACCGTCTGTCCAAGTCGGCTCCAGACTATTTATGCTGCACAATAGGAAGGAAATATGCGCAACAACGAAAATTTACCTAAAGACACGTTTATACTCAGACTGGAAAAACTGGGATGGTTACCATTTTTTCAACAGCAATATAATAAGTTAGTTACCGATTCCACCCCGGCAAGGGGCGTTGGAGTACATAAGCAACTTTTTTCAGTCATGCATGGGGATGAAACAATCTCCGTCTCTCTTGCCGGTCGGTTGCATGACCGGGTGGCTGGAATATATCCGGTCGTTGGGGACTGGGTGCTTGTGAAAGAGCAGGTTATCACAAACATTTTTACGAGAAATAATCTGTTGTCCCGAAAAGCCGCCGGAGGCAGATCAGGTCGGGGAGCGAAGGGGGAAGAAGAACAGGGAATCGCTGCAAACCTTGATTTTGTCTTTATCGTCTGCGGCCTTGACCGTGATTTTAATCTGGCAAGGATCGAGCGATACCTCATGCTTGCCTATCATTGTGGCATTCAACCTGTCATCTTGCTCAGCAAATCCGACCTGCAGCAAAATCCGGAACGATTTGTCTGCGAGGTAGAGGCCAGCGCTCCAGGAGTTGCGGTCTTTTCCCTATCCCTCCACGATACTCATGCGGTTGCTCGTGTTGCAGCTCTGCTGCATCCACACCGGACAGCTGCCCTGATAGGCTCATCGGGTGCGGGAAAATCCACCCTGATCAATCATGATGGCCTCGTAAAAACCTTACGCGGCTATTTTAAGATTTAAAAATTCAATCGGGCACATATTGCCCGGCTATGTCAAAATTGTTAAGAATTTTGGCATGAGATGTTCTTTGAGACGTGAAAAAAC
>NZ_JAFFQA010000075.1 GCF_016919065.1 Desulfobulbus rhabdoformis
CCAAATAGCCAATAATCTCCGGACTCCTCAAAAGAGTCTTACAGAGTGCTTGAGCCGTATGCGGGGAAACTCGCTCGTACGGTTCTGAGGAGGGGCGGGAGCCGCAAGGCTTCCGTCCTATCCGATGAACACTCCCCCGCCTTACACGCAAAAAAGACGGAGCAGAGGAGCATGCTCAACCTGCAATACAGAGCACTCTATGCAAGAAATCGCAAAAAGACAACCATTCCCAAGCGTAATGACAGCGTAAAAGGTCAAAACGCGGTGGCAAGAACACCTACATTCAGAGGGAGACGAAGCTCAAAACGTCTTTTTCTTCCTCCTGGTCGTGATGACGCCTGGCGAAACGCAGGCTGGGTTAAACCGCTATGCCGGGCAAAAAATCAGTGACTTATTAGATGTGTATCATCTTCAGCATCGTGCATCTTGCCCCCGAAATTCGCCCCAAATAGGACTTTGATCGGCTCAGCAAGTCCTTTTTCATGGCTTTTCCCCAATTCGAGAGGCTAACCCTTTTAATGAGGCGTGCCCCCCATTTATAGGGGAGCATCCGATACTTATGGCATCATTTAACCCGTCGGATCCTTTTCGGTCGTGATGCCCGCTGCTCTTTGGTGTTTTGCTCATACTCCTCGAAAAAGGAATCGAATTTTGAATTGTATTTGGCACATCGCAATTTGAGGATGTTGTTTGCATAATCAACTTTCCACCAGGCACCGGATCTTTTGAGGCGAATATTGCTGATAAACTTATTGGCGCTTTCGATCGCTCCGCTGCCAAGCGGGTAGCCACCACGACGTAAGCGTCCATAGTCAATTCTTTTTTGGTTCTTTTTCAGGTAGTTTACCAGCTTAGTTCTCTCTGTCTCCGCAGTGGCTGTTTTGCATTTCATTCTATTCAAGCCAGCGATGATATAAGAGGCGTTGTTGTGAAAAAGCCGAACCTTGGTTTGCTCTATCCACTCATCGGCTTTTTTCGACCCAGTAAACTGATGTTTGGCAAAATCATGGAGGTGTTCTGAGCAGTGGAAATAATCAAGGACTTGGCGGCAGGTGGGGAAATATTCTTTGACGCAGTCCCATATCCAATCGGCTCCATCACCGACAAAACACAGGCGAACTTTATTCAACGGGATTATATCTTTGTCTCTCAATTGAGCAAGGAATCCTCGAAATTCAGTAACATTGCTGATTTGATGCCAGCTTAACAGATGAACGATCTTGTCCTTATCGAGCAGGTAACCGCGGATCCCTTTAGCTTCGCGCCAGTGATGAGGTTGCCCCTTTTCCTCCGTTCTAATGGGCACCATGGCACCATCAGCAGAAAAGACCAGAACTGGCCTTCGATAGTTTTCCTCCGAGATATCTTCTATAATTTTAGATAGTTCTTGAGAGGTGGGAGTGATCTCTTCAAGGCTGATTTCCTCGGCGACTTGATTGGTAAGTTTATGCACAGTGTCCGCTGAAATACCAAAACGATAGATCTCGTTCATCATTTCCGCAGCTTCCTCAAAAGTTTCCTTGGCGCCGAAGAGAGAGGCTATTTTTTGAACATCATATTGGTATTTGCCATCCCTTAAATTAAGAGCATCTTCATACGGGGTATGGACGGCTTTACATTTGGGGCAAACATAGTACGGGCAGTCAATGACAAGGGTGCCAATGGTGGTAACGCACTCTTTTTTCTTGGAATATTTTTTATGAGCTTTGCTCTCGCAAGGAGCGCATATCGGAGCTTGGACTTGCCGATCAAGTTCACCTTGAATGACAATCTGGACTAATTCGGGATCTATTGACGGGTACTCTTTTCTGGTCTTGTTAATTATCTCAAAAAGCGTGTTGTTGGACGAAGCCGCTGCGCGGCAGAATAAAAACCAGTGTATACTCGTGTAAGAGTTTAATTTTCAAACACTTACAGCAAGGAGTATACTATGAACAAAGCCGAAATTAAACGATTCGAGTCCCTCTATGAACGCCACCTGCAAAAGCTTGCGCTACAAGGGAAAAGCGCCAAAACAATAGATGCTTATGGCCGAGCTGTGCGCCGATTGGTCTCATATTTCGATTGTTGCCCCGACAAGCTCAGCGTGCAAGAGCTGGAAGAGTACTTTGCCAAATTGGTCAAGGGGTACTCTTGGAGCACAGTCAAGCTGGACCGGCTCGGTCTCATGTTTTTCTGGAAACATGTTCTGGAGACGGATTGGCAGTGGCTCAACATCGTCAAAGCACCTGTCGTTAAAACCATTCCGGATATCCTGACCCGCGAAGAGATCGGCAGGATCATTCATGGCTGCCGGGAGCTCCGCTATCGCGTCTTTCTCTTCACCACTTATTCCATGGGGCTTCGCCTGGAAGAGGCCTTGTCTCTTCAGGTCGGTGATGTCGATACCGGCCACATGAAGATCCACGTCCGTCGCGGTAAGGGCCATAAAGATCGTCTTGTCCCGTTGCCGAACCGCACCTTGGAAGCGTTACGCCTGCTCTGGCGTGAACACCAGCACCCGAAGTTGCTCTTTCCCAATTACCGGGGATCAATAGAAACGATCCGTCAGGCGACAAACCACATGAATAATGGTGGAGCCCAGCAGGCAATGAAAGCCGTTGTCACCTCCTGTGGGATTAAAAAAAGTCTCGATCCACAGCCTCCGTCACAGTTTCGCAACCCACCTACTCGAATCCGGCTTAAGCCTGCGGCATATCCAGGCTCTGCTTGGTCATGCCAGTCCCACAACCACAGCCCGTTACACTCATCTCACCGATGTTGCCGAACTGGATAGTCAGGCAGCGATCAATGCCTTGGTCAACTCACTGCAGCTCAACCCGGCAGGGAGGTGATCATGGATCTGGCCACTCTTGTTCACCAATATTACGATGTCTTCATGGCACGATTCGGCAAAACCATCCTGCCGGACCAACGCAAGGCCCTTGATGCGATTCTCCGTTGCCGAACGCCTGCTTCCGGAGAACTCTACGTGCAGTGCCCTGACTGTCAGCAAGGTCAGTGGCGCCCGCTCTCCTGTGGCAACCGCCATTGCCCACGCTGTCAAAATCACCTGACCAGTCTCTGGATCGACAAACAACGGGAAAAGCTCCTGCCTGTGCCCTATTTCATGGTGACCTTTACCTTGCCCTATCAGCTGCGTTTGTTGGCTTATCGTCACCAGGGAGAGGTCTATTCGCTCATGTTCCGGTGTGCTGCCGAAGTCCTGCGTTCATTCGCCCGCAATGCAAAATCTTTGGGCGCCGAGATCGGCATGACCATGGTCCTGCACACCCATTCAAGGAGATTGGAATTTCACCCGCATATCCACGTCCTGATCCCTGGAGGTGGCATTGACCAACAGGCTCGGGTTTGGAAAAAGCTATCGGGGAAATATCTCTTCAACGGTTTTGCCTTGGCCAAAGCCTTTCGCGGTAAGTTCCTGGCCGGAGCAGATGCTATCGGCTTGCGGATCACAGACAAAGTCCCGAAAAAATGGGTTGTCCACTGCGACCATATGGGCACCGGTGCACCGGCCTTAAAATACCTCGCAAGGTATTTGTACCGAGGCGTGATTGGAGAAAAAAACATCATTGCCAATACCAACGGCGAAGTAACCTTTAGGTACCGGGACAGCGCAACCGGGACAATGCAGAAGAGGACGCTTAGGGGAGAGGAGTTTCTGCGTCTGCTTCTTCAACATGTCTTGCCAAACGGGTTTAGGCGGCTGCGCGAATATGGATTTCTGCACGGGAATGCCAAGAAAATCCGTATGCTGGTCCAGTTGGTCCTGCACGTCGTTATCAGGCCGCAGCCGCCTCGCCCCCGACCAGTGTTTGCTTGTCCATGCTGCAATCAGCCGATGCGCATAGTGCGATTTAGAAATGACTATCGCCACCCCGGGTAACCTTTAAGCGAGACGCCGCTTCACCGTCAAGAAGCACACGGGAGGAAAACTCTTTTATGAGCAGCGAGCCGCTTTTTAACGCCTGATACAGGCGAATGCATTCCTACGTCCTGCGTTCAGCACTACCATCCTGGTAGTGCTTCCAGCATATTCCAGAGCAATATTTATTTCCTTTGTGAGACCGGGCTTGTCCAACCCCGGATAAGATTGTGGTTCGTTCGTGCCTCACTCACACAATCTATCCTTGTTCGTTGTTCGTGCCTCACTCACACAATCTATCCTTGTTCGTTGGGCGCATCAACACACTGAATAATGTGAGCAATTTTTTGATCGAGAATATTATCGTACATGTCTTTGTAACATTTAGACCAATTCCGAATTTTTCGCACAGCCGCCATGATGTAACCTCCTGATTTAACGGGATATTATATCATGTAAAAAGCAGCATTTAAACAAAAAAATAACGTAAAGTATTAAAATTATTAACCAAACAGGACAACTTCGATCTGCAGAGCAATTCCATAACTATCGGATGCTCCCCATTTATAGTTACAACTTTTTTTGAATATAACTATTCGAAGCGGAGTTATTCGAACAATCGACGGACTGATCCCAAGACAGCAATTCCATTATAAATTTTTTATATATTGTTGATTTGGAGAGACAGTCTTTGCGGTAGTTACCTTGAAAACCGCTTTGACTGCGTAAAAACCGCCACCATGAATTGAGAGACGCATTGATTTGTTTTCCTGTCAAGCAGGGAGAGAGATCTGTATAGATTTTTCCTATTGCCCTTGACAGGGGTTACTAAAAATGGATATACTATCTATCTATTATATCGGAAAAATTCGCAAATCGCTCGTAAAGCAACAAATCATTATTAACGTAATTTTACAAAGAGAGGAGGGTGAGGATTTTACACGGTTTAGCATTCCACAATTTGATTGAATATTCGAAGAAGGAGAAGGTTATGCCTACGAAATCCCAATTAAATAACACGTCAGATGTGTTTTCCCTGGATAATGAAGCAAGCTTTTTGAATACAGAAAATGAATGGAAACGGATAGTTGATGAGCTTCCCGACTTGATCTTTGTCATAAACCTAAAGCATGAAATAGTTTACATGAATAAAACTATGCTTTCCCTACTTCAATTAGATCTTTCAGATGTAATAGGGGAAATGTGCTTCGTTTGTGTCCATGGCAGCCAATGTCTACTTGAAAATTGCCTTCATGAAAAAATGCTCAATGACCATAGAACACACATGCTTGAGCTTTACGACGAACGTCTAGGCGGAAATGTTGAAATGCGTGTTGTGCCATATTTCAATACTTCTGGTAAAATCATAGGCTCTTTTCATATTGCTCGTAATGTCAATAACAGGATTGAAAGCCAAAAAGAAAAAGAAAATCTTCAACTTCAACTTCTTCGAGCTCAGAAATTGGAATCGGTTGGCCAGTTAGCATCTGGTATTGCTCATGAGATCAATACCCCGATTCAATTCATAAACTCTAATATTAGCTTCATACAAGAATCTTTTGATGAGGTTAATGAATACATAAAAGTAACCAAAGACTTTCTTGATAAATTCTCAGAAAAATTTAATAAAAATGATGAGTTTAGTTCTTTAGCTGAGAAGATTGAGGATTTTGATTGGGAGTATTTGGAAGAAGAAATACCAAGATCTATTGAACAGTCAAGAGAGGGGCTTCATCGAGTTTCATCTATTGTTCAAGCAATGAAAGCATTTTCTCATCCAGGTGGAGAGAGTAAAGTTGAGTCAGATATCAACAGGATAATATTGACAACCGTTACTATATCTCGAAATGAATGGAAATATGTATCCGTTGTCGAAACCTCATTAGATGAAAATATATATCCTGTATGGTGCAATGTTGATTCTGTAAGTCAGGTTATATTAAACATAGTCATAAATGCCGCTCATGCTATAGAAAGTAAGCTTGGGCGCAATCCAGTTGGACAGAAAGGGAACATCGAAATAAGCACTACACAAAAAGAAGGATTCGTAGAAATACGGATATCAGATACAGGTACAGGTATACCTGATAAAATTAAAAACCGGATATTTGATCCATTTTTCACAACAAAAGATGTCGGAAAAGGAACTGGTCAAGGATTGGCAATTTCCCATGATATTATTTGCGCAAAACATCACGGGAGAATAGAAGTAAAATCTGAAGAGGGGGTTGGAACAACTTTTATTATTGAGTTGCCTAATGATCCAAAAGAACAAATAAATTAATCGTACTTATAATTTCAATGGCTTACAGAGTATTGACCCTGTAAGCCATTTTTTATTTGCCTGCATGAACCTGCATCTTTTTCGAAACCGGGAGTTGCCCCTCCGGTGCCACCTTTGCAATTCAGGGCTCAACGGGTATACCGGGATGCCAACAATAAAGACATCGTGGCCTGCCAAACGGGCTTAGGCGCCTGCGAAATATTGATTTCTGCATGGGAATGCTAAAAAAATCTCTATACTGGTCCCGTTGGTCCTGCATTCGTTATCGCGTCGCATCCGCCTCAGCCCACCACCACCGACCATAGCCGTCCGGCTAAGCCATGCGGTATTCATCATGCTGCAAGTGGCATTAATTATCCGTCAAGTCTCAGAATAAAGACGTCTTGAACGACTTCGGAAAGGCGTTGAAAAAATCTGCGTCACTTCTCACCTGAATCAGGTTCTCATTTTTTCGGCTGAAATTGCGAAAATGTTTTTTTCAAAAACAAAAACGCTATTTCAGCGAGACATTCCATTTTATTTCAACACTTTTCAAAAAGTTGGGCGCTCAGTTTTAACATTGATTTTTTTAGACCTAGGTATATTTTTATACTCAAGTCTAAAAATGGAGCATGATGATGACAAAAGGATTACGACAGAAAAAAAATACCCAGGTAAAGCAGGCTCTTTACGATGCCGCCATGGAGCTGTTTCGGCAAAAGGGATTCGACGAGACCTCAGTGAATGAAATAACCGAGAGGGCCGGGTACAGCCGTGCGACCTTTTTCAATCACTTCAGAACCAAGCAAGGTGTTCTGCGACTTTACGGACAAAGACTTCAGGATCTTGTTGAAAACCTTCTTGATCAAGCTGATTCGGCCACTTCTTCTTTGGAACTGATCCGGCAGATGATTTCGGTAATGGTGCACGAGGCCGAGAAAAATATCGAAGAGGTGCGACTTATCTGCACCTATAGCATGCTCGACCCCAATTATTTGTCAAATCCGACACCGTCTCGCAAACGGCTGTTTGAAATACTCGCCGAACTTGTGGCCAAGGCACAACAGGAAGGAGAAATCCGCTGCGATCTTACTGCGACAGAGTTGGCTATGCATATTTTTTTCCTTTACCAGGGAGTGGTGCTGGCCATTGTAACGGATATCGACAGCAGTGGATCTTTGCTCCATTCCGTTTGGCAGTTCATCCTCCAAGGAGTGAACAGTGAAAGTCATTCAAATTAATAAAAATACGCGCTTGGATAATGACGAAGTCGGGGGCAAATGTTCAAACCTTATCCAGTTGATGCAACTCGGAATGAATGTTCCCAACACGATGGTTCTCACGACTTCGGCTTACGAGAACCAGGCAATACGGTGCGGTCTACACGAAAAGATATTTCCATTGATCGAAGAACAGGATTGGGCGGGAGTGGAGCAAACCGCTTTCGAAATTCTGACTCACTGTCCCCTGGACGAAAATTTGTCGAGCATGCTGTTGGATCAATATTCCCAGATGCAGAGTCCGGTCGTGGCTGTTCGCTCTTCAGCAACCTGCGAGGATCAGGAAGGAACATCTTCAGCCGGGCAATACGAGACTTATCTGAATATCCAGGGAACGGAGGCTTTGCTCCAGGCAGTTCGAAACTGTTGGGCTTCACTTTGGAGCCGCAGGGCCCTGGTCTATCGTCAACGACAAGCTACAGACCGGTTCTCGGCACGAATGGCCGTCATCATCCAGGAAATGATTCCTGCCGATGCGGCCGGAGTTCTTTTCACCCAAGACCCGTTGCTGTCGGGCGATAACCACATGCGGATCGAGATTGTACCAGGTTTGGGAGAGGCACTTGTTTCCGGGGATATTGCTGGTGATGTCTACCGGATTGACCGAACCTCTCTTGCGGAAACCAGGGAAAATGGCAGATCCGAGCTCCTTTCTCCCAATCTACTGAAAAAACTGTGTGGTATGGCTCTTCGTATTGAGGAGCACTTCGGCTGCCCCCAGGATATCGAGTTTGCTCTAGCGCAAGACACAATCCACCTGCTCCAGGCCCGTCCCATGACAGCGCTGATGAACACGACCGTGGATCCAATCGAGCCGCTTGGCAAGCCTTCGTTTCTTGACAAAATGATCAAGCCCTTTGTCGATGAGCGCTATGTCATCGCACCTCGACCTTTGGACAACGTTGTTGTCAAACGTTTGCTCGGCGGGCACCTCTATTCCATCAAGGAAGGCGGGGCAGTTATCAAACAGGAGGACGAGGAGAAGGTTATGGCCCAGCTTTGGCGCCAGGCATATCGCATGCCACCCATCCATCGATTATGGCTCATGTATTTTCGTGGCGTTTCTCTTCTCTTTCGGCAGCTGAAAACGGACTGGCTAAGCTGGTGGGAAGATGCTCCTAGCGGAGAACTGCAAACCGTGTCGAAATCGATAGATCTTTCCTCTATGGCAGATGAGGAACTGTTTAGACGGGCAGAAACAATCCTGGCAGTTTGGGAAAAGCATCTGTACAAACGGATGAGCGCCGCTGGCGGAGTTCATGCTGAATCATTGCTGAGGTTACTGGTAGCCCTGGCGGTAGGGCCAACTAAGCGAGATGAAGTCATGTCGAATCTCATGGCAGGAATTGAAACTCCAACGATCACTCTCAATGAGGACCTCTGGCAGCTTTCCCGTCTGGCCCGCCAACATCCTGAAGTTTTAGCATCTCTTCGTGACGAAGCACCGCATCGCCTGAAAGAAACAGCTGTGGGGCGGGATTTTATGAAGGCCTTCAATTTTTTCATAGATAGACATGGTCATCGTGAAGGGCCCTGCTGGTACCTGACAACCCCGACCTGGCGACATGACCAAATACAGGTCTGGCGACTGCTGGCAAGCCTTGTAGTTGCCGAGAAGCGAACCGGAAATCCTGAATTCGCACGCGTCCGTCACCAGGAAGCCCTCTTGCTTGTGGAGAAACGGTTGCGATATATCCTGGGCCTGCGGAGCGCTTTTCGTTGGCTATGGCATCATTTGTACCGGTTGAATGCATTTCGGGAAAAAAGCCATTACGACTTAACCCGACCAATCGATGCACTCCAGGAAATTTCCTACGAGTGGGAACGCAGATTTATTGATCGGGGTATTCTGGAGAGAGAAGGTGACATCGGCTACCTTACCTACGAAGAAATCCGAGAATGGCTCTGCGATAGGGCTCCTGCAAGGGAGACTGTGCGCGAATTGCTGGCGCGTCGTCGCGCCACCTACAGGCTGGTGAACGCGAGATGGCAGGCCGAACGGTCTGGAGTCGCTGCACAGGGAGAGATTCTTAAGGGAATAGCCGCCAGCCCGGGCATTATTCAAGCCAATGTCAGGATCATCCGCGGAGAGCATGAATTTGGCAAACTTATGGCTGGAGAGGTGCTGGTCTGTCCATACACGAATCCCGCCTGGACGCCTCTCTTTGCCACGGCGGCGGCAGTGGTTACCGAAACGGGAGGGCTTGCATCCCATGCGGCCATTGTGGCTCGTGAATATGGAATACCTGCGGTAATGGGTATTCCCGGTGTAACCCGCAACCTGAAGAATGGGCAAAAAATAGAGGTGGATGGAAATCGAGGGGTTGTGTTTAAGTAATGCATCATATTTTGGGCTCCCCCAATCGCGGGGCCGGAGAAGTCAGCTATGCGATTCATGGTAACGCAGTCGCCATGAACACTAACATAACCGGTGGCCCCAGGACCTGTTCCCGAACTTAACGGTGAACAGGTGAGGAACTGTTTGGGGCACAAAATAAAAAAAAGCCACTTAGCAAAAGATTGCCAAGTGGCTGATATTGCTGGTGGGCGAGGCGATTCCACCCCGCACCTACGCCCCAATACATTGATATTTATATAATAATTTATTCACTGTGTTATCGATGTGACACCAAGGAGACGAATCGTAATTCTTAGCGTCCCCTCTTCCTATTACATAGCACCTTCCATCATCCCACCGGTTTTCATGTGGTCTTTGGCACCATCCATCATCTCACCCGATTTCATGTGGCCTTTGGCACCATCCATCATTTCACCAGACTCCATGTGGCCTTTGGCACCATCCATCATCTCACCAGATTCCATGTGGCCTTTAGCACCTTCCATCATTTCACCCGATTCCATGTGGCCTTTAGCACTATCCATCATCTCATCAGCTGCAGCTTTTTCCATGTGATTTCCCATGGTAGAGTGCGAATTCCAGACGATCCCGGCCAGCCATTCCATTCGATCCCGGTCACTGATTCCAGACCATTCCGGTCACCATTTTCGGAGCGTAACGACGCATAGAACCAGATGGTATAGAACCTTTTCTTCAAAGAAATAATCAAGGAGGGGTTCATGCCGGGCAAGAGGGTATCTATGCGCAAAATACGAGAGGTGTTACGCCTCAAACATGACCTGCACCGCAGTAACCGGGAAATCGGTTTGAGTTGC
>NZ_JAFFQA010000076.1 GCF_016919065.1 Desulfobulbus rhabdoformis
TTGGCGCTTTTCCCTTGTAGCGCAAGCTTTTGCAGGTGGCGCTCATAGAGGGACTCGAATCGTTTAATTTCGGCCTTGTTCATAGTATACTCCTTGCTGTAAGTGTTTGAAAATTAAACTCTTACACCGAGTATACACTGGTTTTTATTCTGCCGCGCAGCGGCTTCGTCCAACAACCTGCTCCACTCGGACCCCGTAAACAGCGCTGGTCCGGTGAGCAGTACGTTGTGCGTCTTAATAACGAAGATTAACGGAACGAATATGAATGATTTAGCTTTATGGCTATCCGCAATTAATCTCTTCATAATTGTCATTGGTGGACTAATAATACACAGATATCTCCCAGCCTACTTCGTCCAAAAAGGTAAGAATCTGGCAACAAAAGAAGACGTTGAAATAATAACTGAGAAAGTAGAGAAAATACGAACTCAACACTCAACTGATATTGAAAAATTCAAGTTGGAGCTACAAAAGGATCTTGAAGCAATAAACCGCAGAAGAAATATTTACGATAATGCCATAAAATCACTAGGCATTTTCATTTTAGGACGAAACGCTACCCCTGCGGAAAAAAAGCAATTCCTCAGTGATTATTCTGCCCTTTGGTTATGGGCTCCAGACGAAGTATTAAAAGCATTCAAAGCTTTTCTCTCGTTACAAGTTGAAATAGCCAGTAATCCAACGTCCATGGATTCAATGCAAAATGATCTTAAGAAGGCATACACAAAATGTGTTTTAGAGATGCGGAAGACTTCAGGCTTTCCATCCACTTCATTAACTCATGACGATTACAAGTTTGTATATTTCTAATACTGCAAATGGCAAATGCACAATCGGATAGCCGGGGGTTTTTCTCCCCCGGCCTCCACACCACCTGGCATGCGGGTCCGCACCAGGCGGTTCCCAAAGAGAGACGGGCCGTGGCCGGTCAATCGATAGCTTCAGTTCTTTGAAAAGACGGCAGTAGCCGCGACTATCTTGGAGAGTTTGCTCCCCATGACGCGCCCATTGTGTTCGCTCGCCCGGTCGGGTTCAACGCGATATGGAGCTCATGAGGAATGACATCCCCCTCTTCAAGTTCGGCCCTTCGACAGGGTAAGTCTTCCCGGCTCTCTATGCCGGGCTTGTTTCCAGCCACCACACTGCCATCAGTGGTGACTTCCTGTCTACTATGGCCTCTGCTGACTTCTGCTCCATCACGGAGACCGTTACCGGAAACCGCGCTTTTCTTTACGAAACGCATGTGGAGCAGATCTCCCCGGATAAGAACGTGAACTGTCGCTACACAACCGCAGCATTTACCGTATCACCTGAACCCGTGGGACCTCGTCATGTGGTGCTGACTTGCCCGGTGACTCGGCCTTATATGCTGTTTCTGTCCGTCGGCTCATAGCTTTGCGCTCGGGCTTCCTTCAGACCCCTCCTCGCGGAGACGCCCTTGCCGTCGGCTAGTACTTTGGTATCGCTGCCAAAAGGCAGTGATTGGATTCTACGTACAGGGGACTTGCACCCCATAAGTTCACGCCCATGCCGGGCGTACACCAAGCGTTCAAACCGTTCGGCTGAAGCCTCACTCGGACCGCGTGATCGCGGCCGTTTAACTTACCGTTGTATGTAACAAAACTGCATGAATCTTATTAAGAAAATATTTATCCTAACACCACTGTTGGTGACATTTTTAAAAGGCCATCAATTATTCATATCTAGGGATTTTAACGGTGCAATATTAAAATTTGAAAAGTGCTTATCAAGCCCAAATTTTCATCACGATTTATTATTTTCTCTACATGGCCAAGCGTTAGCTGCTGTGGGCAGATTGCAGGAGGCTCATCCATACTTGCTTAAAGCATGCGAAAACTATGAAAAGGACGGCTGGCAGTTCAAAGATGAAAGTATTTCAAAAACAGCAGAAAACTGCATCAACGCATTAAAACATACATGCCACCATCTAGGCACAAATGAAGGCAGTCAATACTTCAGTAACTGGCTAATAAAAAAGAGAAATAATCATACAACAATCTGCTGCAAGGGACCTGCTGCCAGCTGGGTTATTCTAAACCAATATCTTCGGTTGAAGGCAAGAAATAATTTTAAAGTCTTCAGGTGAAACTCCGCAGGCCCCTGAGCAGCACGTTATGTGTTAAAAGTAATTATGAAGTGTGAAATTTGTGGTCAAAAAATCAATATAAATTGGGGCAACTCAAATGTCACTCTCTGTCAATATCATGCTTCAGATTCAGAAGAACAATTAAAAGACATAAATTATAAGAACAACCCACAGTTTACATGTGAATCGCCGATCTCTAAGGGACTTTTTATATCAATATTTGTCATAGAAATTTTGTTAATAATTCCTTGGTTACCATTTGCAGGTTTATCGGCCATGGCCTACGATTCAGGGAGGGTATGGCCTGCAATTATCATGGTTGGCCCATTTCAAGCATACCCTCTGTTAATCCTTATTAGTGCAATAATATCTTCTATTCTTTATAAAAAGAATAACTACTCGTTGGCAACAATTTGGGCAATATCTCCCATCTTGATTTCATTCGGAACACTTGCACTATTTGATATTATTTCAGGAATTCTCAACGGCTTTTAAATAAGCTATGGGGTCAAGTCTTTGCTTGGCTCTTCTCTTGTTATTAACTAAATAATTCACCGATTAAACCGGTGATCATCATGTTATATGCCAAAGAATTGAGCTTTAGCCATTCATTGCCAGAGAAATTCAATGATTTTCAGTAAAAGAAAATTATCAAATCCAGAAATTAATCGCATTAAATCTATTTTAAGCAAAAGCGGAAGAAACAATATAAATCTAGATAAAATTGAAGCTGTTTCTAATAAAACTGGCAGTGCTATTTTTGCATTATTTTATAAAAACAATGGGCGAGAGCCATATGATGAATATTTCTTTCTAATAAAGAAAAAAATATATTTTATTATGGCTGATACGTTTTGGGATATCAAAAAAGTGAAAAATACAAAGCATTTGAATGCAAGATTCCACTTTAAGGATGATCCCGGAAGCTACAAACAGCTCGTTAATGAGTCTATTCAAAAAGAAACTGTTGAATTATCTTGCATTGCTAATGATGCTTTGAGAGCTTTAACGGATGGAGAATACCAGTTCTATTTTAAACATGTTGAAGAATTTTAAAAAAACTAGGGTCAATCATTGATTGATAAACGAAAATAACAAAATCATCAATATCAGGAATAATAGGGGACGTACCACGATTTTAAGAAAATCCGACAAGATAATACACCGTATCAACCGGTGATTATCGCATTATGTGAAAATGAGGGAAAGAAAATGAAGCATCTAATATTCGTACTTCTGCTGCTTTTGAATGGTCAGGTTTTGGCTGAAGAGTTAAAGGAATTTGATTTCGATGTGCCGTCTGCAGCGATGCAAGACCGTGGAGTCAAGCCCGAATGTAAGTTCGAGGGGGTAACTATTCCAGAAGATGCTATTATCTATGCGGCAGGTGGGTATTCCGGTAGAAAACTAGATTTTCAGATAGATCAAAGCGGCCATACGGCAACACAATTCGACATCGCTATCAACAGCAAGACCCGCCCAGTGATACTGATCTTGGGAGCCTATGAACCTACCATTTGGAATCTCGGCTGGAGTTCTGGAACGAAAATTCTAGCAGTGTTTGCATCGGGATACCACAGACAGGTTATAGCGGGCCTTGGAAGTGAAACTCCGACCTTAATCAGCTCCTATGATAACAAGGGCCCCTGTGGCTATTTCTACGTAGGGAAAGAAAAGAACGTTCAGCTCAATCCGCAATCTCGACAACTTTTTGGAAAACCGGTCAATCTTGTCTATCAGGGAGACAAAAGTGGGAAAATTGTCGTTGGAGACCCTTTAACAAACACTGAAAAATTAACCACATCCAAGAAAAACACTCCCGAATCGTACCGAGACCAAAGCGCACCACTTGCAGGAAAAGCCGGACTAGATGACGCGGAGGCAAAAGGAATTATTCGCAGGGCAACGGTTGCCGATGCAAATCAATGGGTTGAAGAAGTATTTGCTAATTCTCCAAAACAAGATGTGCCCCCTATTGCGGGGCAAGGAATACCTAAGCCACGGAGACCGCACCTGCATAATGCGTATGTTGTCTTAAAAGAATTTACCTATCCTGCGGGGTTATACGGGGGCAATTCTGCTTCGTTTTTCGTAACAAAGGGTGTTCCAATACCAAAGGGTAACCCTGGGCACTCAACAATCTATGATTTTAATTCGCTCTTATGCAATGGCGTAGGATGTGGGCGCTAACAGCACACGATGCAAATGAAGATTAACCTGCTACTACCTTTGATGTCGCAAAAGACATTCGTGAGTCTCAAATACCCATGAACGTGGGCGTTATACAATCAATAAGGGACGTACCGCGGTTGTTTTGATGGCATCCCGCATGTATCCCGGTATACACGGAAGGCCTTGAGCCGCTAGGGTGGTACCGGGTTCAACTCCCGGTTTCGATATAAATTGGAAGTAGTTTGTCTGATTCAATATAAAAACTTACTTGCGCAGGAATGCCTCTATAAGAGCAAGCAAATTCTTGATCGCAGGCAGATACAATTTGTCAAGCTTGCAGGTCGATTACATCAGAGGCATATTTTAGAGTCATTTCGAAACCAGAAGGATTGTCAGGGCTCGTAGAAAAAAGCTGACCATTCCACCCTCTTCCGGTTTTAAATAATTCAGATTGTGAGTCATATAGGCTGTAAATATCTTCCAGAATTTCCTGAGGCTTCTTCCCCGCAGACCTACCTTCCGAAATAATATCAGCAGTTTGAACTTGCACCTGTCTAAACTCTCGATTAAAAAGTTGGTTAATACGATCCATACGTCGTATTGCTATTGTATCAATTTTTTCTTCTAAAGATCCTGAACTAACAGCAAACAAGCACCCTCCGCAGTCGGGCTTTGAATAATTTTTTAATAACTCCTCGGCAGCTTCGTCATTTTCCGAAACGCTATCGATTTTGTTACGCATCAGGTCTCTGCGAGAATGTAATTTCGAATTATCAGTCCCTTGATTATCAGAAGTGGGTAATAGATTACTCCGTTGTTGAACTGTTTGAGAGGAGTAAATCCTCAAAGATGAATAAGCTTGTATTTGAGAGCTGATTGATGAAATCATGTATATTCTCCAATATCAGGGGACATGGAAAATTATTAATGTAACAATTGTATCGGCTCACATTTTTAAATATTTAAGATTTTTTTGATCCAGATCAAAAATGACCATAAATGAGATAAGAATTCCACTTTTTTCGCATTTGTTGTGGGTTCAGAGTTATATTTGCCCCCCCTTCGCAAGGGGGGTGAGCCCATATCAACTTAACACGCAACATATACAGAATAAAAAATAGGATCTATTACGTATCTGTAAATCATGCTCCAGTGAAAATAAATCAGAACAAATCCTCAAAAAAATTATTAAAAACTGTTTCAGAATGAACAAATGTGGTCAGACCACGTTTTAACTCTATATAACTAAATAATTCACCGGATAAACCGGTGATTATCGCGTTAGGCGTTTTTTTATGCTGAGGATTTGCTGTGATTATAGTAGTCAGTCCCCATTGCTTTAGAGAATAATAAAATGAAACATGCACCTGATCGAACCCGTTCCGCAGTTATTACAATCATTTTTACCGTGTTTTTGCTTGCGCTCGGGGATGCAATCATCAAGGGGATCAGTGCCAATTTTACGCTCTGGCAGATTTTCTTTCTACGCTCTATTGTAGTCGTACCCATTTTGCTTGTAATACTTAAATTCAGCCAGTGGCATGCTCCAATCTGGCCGAAATTATTTTGGTGGACTGTGTTGAGAAGTTTTCTACTAACACTAATGTGGGTCGCTTATTATGCTTCACTTCCTCACATCAACTTATCAGTAGCGGCAGCGGCGTACTATACTTTACCGATTTTCATAACGATCTTCGCTGCTATATTTCTTGGAGACACTATCGGCAAGATTGGATGGTTAGCGATTGTGCTTGGGTTCGTTGGAGTTCTCATGGTGCTTCAGCCACGAATTGTAGATTTTAACTGGTACGCTCTTCTTCCTATCTCATCTGCGATTCTGTATGCCTTGGCGATGATACTCACCCGATCTCGTTGCAAATTTGAGAATATTTTCGTACTTTCTTTGTGGCTGAATCTCTCGATGTTTTTTATCGGCGCAGTAATAAGCGTGGTCATGATGTTAATCCGACAATCTCCACAGGTAACTGTGGGGCAGGAATTCCTTATTGGCTCATGGTCGGAGATGGGTATAATGGAATGGGTGGTAATTGCGGCTCTCTCGGTCGCAATACTGATCGGGAGCATAGGGGCCGCGTATGCCTATCAAAATGGGACGCCAGCTACAATCGCGACTTTTGATTTTGCTTATGTGGCATTCGCACTCATCTGGGGTTTGATCTTGTTTCAAGAAATTCCCAGTGCCATTGGTTCAGTTGGCATATTCCTAATCGTGTTTGCAGGGATTCTTGCTGTCCGCTCAACAGCAAAACGTAATGCTTCGCCTAATCGGGTAGCTGGGGGAATTTCTCCCCAGCCCCCACACACCACCTAACACGCGGGGCTCGTGAAGGCGACCACCTATCACCACGGGTGCATCCGATTAATAGGGTCAGCCCACGCTTTGACTCTATATAACTAAATAATTCATAGCATAAACCGATGATCACCATGTTATGACTAACAAATATATATCATCAACAGCATTTATTTTTGCTATAGTTGTTTCTGCTTTTCTGTCTCCATTAAATAAATATTTTTTGCCAAATTTTTTATTTCACCTATTCCCACAAATTGTAACATTACTATTATTTATATTTTTAAGAGCAAAGCCACAAATTATTTCAGCTTGTTCATTTTCATTTACTATATTTTTGTTATTTTATGGTCTATGGGTAGAATCTTTGCCTCATTATGAAGGATTTGAGTGGCTAGGTTACGACTTATCTATTCCAGGAGGAGTTATTGGAACAATCATCATTTTTGTATATTATAATTTTTTTAAACCACAACAAAATAATTCTATTGTTTTTATTTGTTCATTCTTAATTATTTCACTGGGCTTAACAGTAAATTGTTTTATTGTTTTCAATACTGTTATGCACGGCCCACTTACTATCACAAAGATCTGATGTCCTTATACTACATCATTAAATAATAGGGGACGAATAATAGGGGACGTACCACGATTTTAAGAAAATCCAACAAGATAATAAATCGGATCAACCGGTGATTATCGCGTTATACATTGTAGATCGCAAATGACACATCAAGATAAAATCATTCGTTTTTGGGGGATTTTAGATTTGGCTGCCATAGGATGGTATGTTGGTTTTAATCTCGTGAAAGGTGAAATCCCGTTTTACTCCGATATAGTAACGGCTAAATCAACGTCCATATCGTTTGGCGCTCCAATGCCTATGATTATCGCTTCTATCTCTCTATTTCTATATTTAACGCTATTATTTTCAGGTATCTTTCTTTTTAAAGGCGTTAAGTATGGCGCTTTATTGAGTTACTTTCAGTGTCCGTTTAGGCTACTGGCATTAATGCCAATTTCTCTATTCTTTTTGACATGGCCGGTTAAGTACATATTCGGAGAGCCTTTACAAGTTGGCGATTCAGTACAGTCATTTATACAAGCTCCTATCATAGCTTTTTTGTCTTTAAGGCTATTGAGCGAAATATTAAAAACTACTACCGTAATACGGTGGCATAAAGGAATAAATAGAGGTGTATAACCTGCGCATTTACAAAGGATTCGCAGGTGCGGGCCGCCTTTGCTTTGGCATAGTTTGGTATTGAACTCTCATTAGCGAAGTTCGCATCCCCTGCTCATCTGTAGTGCGCGATGTTATATTTTTACCCTATAAATGGACACCGTTGAACAAATAAAAAAATCTGCCAAAAAGTATATTGTTGATCCCTTGAGTAAAATAAACATTGGAATACGATTAAGTAATTTATCTGTAACTACTCCCCCCTATTCTTCGGCATCATCTTCGGCATCAGGCAAAGTTCCTGCCAGTGCCAACTGGATAGCCCAACGGAACCTTTTTATGGAAAGTTGAGCCAATTATTGCCCCAGATAAGCTTGATAATTGGCTCGGATACTTTCCATAAAAGTCTGCCGCTCCAGTAATAAGCACCTGGCAGGCTGTTCACAAAACGAACAAAGCGTGGTGTGGAGTGGTGGCTTTTGGGGCTCGGTTTCCACATCACGCTCATCGAACTGGATATTCAAACAAGGACAACCTGGGCACAAATTATTTGTGCAGGTTCTGCCTCATTTGGAGTACAGAATTTTTGAGAAGGCCATCTATTTGGGGATACAGAATAGCCGGAGCGCCCGTCAAGCAATACGGATTTCTTCCAGCGACTTACGGCTCCGAATTGGTGCCTGATCCTCATCGGGATGGCCCACAGCAAGTAAACAGACTATCCTGGTTTCCTCGGCTAAACTAAGTTTATTTTTCAGCTGCTCTTCATCAAACATCCCTACCCAGCAGGTTCCCAAGCCCATGTCTGTTGCTCGAAGCATCATGAATGCAACCGCTATACCGACGTTCATCGCTCCAGCACCGAACCTTGCCGCCATGGAATTAGTTTCCTCTCGAGCCACATAACTTTCAACCCCCTTCATAGGCTCGGGATCGAATAGTTTGTTTTCTTTGTAGAAAAAGGCTGCTGCCTGGGAATCGCGCACATAACCTTCCAGGTCGGCACAACAGACGATAATCGCCGGAGCTTTAGACAGCCAAGACTGTTTGTGGGAAACTTCTTTGGTCGCAATCCAATCTCGTGTGCCTTGGTCAGTTATAACCGCAAAGCGCCAAGGTTGTGAATTCAGGCTTGATGGAGCCTGACGTGCAGCCTCCAAAAGTTCCTGAATTTCAATGTCGCCAATTGGTTCATCGGTGAATGATCGAACACTGTGTCGTTGTTCTATGCATTGTTTAACACTTTTGCTTGTCATGATTTCCTCACAGGGGGTAAATTGGGCACCAGTTTATGGAGGATTTTGCATTTTTTCAGTAACGCAAAAAATCCATGTTCGTCCTTATTTTAATGCTTCCCGTTTTGTCTATCTCGCTTTATCATGACAAATAATATGGCAAAACTGACAAAGCCAATAGAAGCCTACAATCCGGATCAGGCAAAAAGACCGATATTTGTGGCATCGGAATATTTTCCTGCCAACACAGGATTTTGGCACGCTCATCATCGGATACAGCTCATTCATGCTTCTGATGGTGTGCTCACTGTAAAAACCAGGCTCGGCCTATGGGTGGCTCCACCGTATCGGGGAGTATGGGTTCTCTCTGGCCTGGAACATAATGTGACTTCACGCAAGGGCTTTTGGCTGCGAACACTTTATGCCGAGCCTGACATAATACAAGCTCCAAAACAATGTTGTGTGGTTACCGTGAACCGACTTTTGAGCGAATTACTCATTGCGGCATCAGAGTTCGGAACCGATTATCCTCCAGAAGGCCCTGAACAGCGTTTGATTCAAGTCATTGTTGATCGCTTGTCGGAACTTACCACAGTATCTGCGTACTTGCCCCGCCCCCTTGATCCTCGTCTAGCTAGAATTTCCCAACACCTGGAGAAACAACCTGCTGACAGCACATCTCTTGACAAACTGGCCCCTAAGGCGGGACTCTCAGGGAGGACTGCAGCCCGTTTATTTGCAAAGGAAACCGGAATGACCTTTGGTCAGTGGCGACAACAGTTACGCTTACTCTGTGCCATGGAGTTCCTTGGTACCGGAGAAAGCGTAACTCATGCAGCCTTTGAAGTTGGCTACCATGATGTTTCTGCTTTTATTGTTGCTTTCAAAAAAGCCTTCGGAACTACGCCTGCAAATTATTTTAAGTAATCTCGCAGGTTTGACGTTTCCGCCATTCCCCCCATCTCTGGGTGAGAGACAGCTCCATTGAAGGAACTGATCAGCCTACTGATCAGCAAACGCCCGGAACCAGCAATTCCCGATGCAGCCGGAAACCTAGTAATAGCGCTAAAAATGGATTTAGCTTTCGTAAACCCTTATAAAAAATACGGGGAAAATTAATTTTTTTCTGGACATATTAACGAATTAGCGATTTTCGCCTTTTTGCAAGAAAAACAACAACTTACAAGGAGGCGCCATGTCGAATCAAATTTCATCCACCGTAAAAACTCGCAAGAGAGATATCGCACGCATGGAAAAAATTACCGTACGTAAGCATTTGAACAGTGATGCTC
>NZ_JAFFQA010000077.1 GCF_016919065.1 Desulfobulbus rhabdoformis
AAATTGCGGCATGGGAATGTGACCGTAACAACAGCACCAAAAAAATTGACTGGCAATTCACAACACAGGACGCCAGGGTTAAGCTAAAAAGACTTTATCCGAATTTATGATTGTTACATGGTACTAGGACGACGTGCGTGACCCTTTTTTCAGGAAAATGAGCAGGGTGGTACAGTGTGAAGAAGGCTTATTTTGTAAAAAAAATCACCTTCAGCCCGGAAGGCGGGGCAGCAGGAAAGAATTGGCATCAATGCCTAGCCTGAGACTTTCTTGCGCTTGATCATTGCTTTTGGTGTCTGTCTCGCCATTCAACAACCAGCCAGCGCTTCATTGACCTTGGTTGCAAGGTCCTGATGGGAAAATGGTTTTTGCATAAAATGGAAACACGAATCAAGGACGCCATGGTGGGCTATAACATTGGTTGTATACCCTGACATGAACAGTACCTTGAGCCCTGGCTGATGCCTATGAAGTGTGGAAGCTAATTCGCGACCGTTCATTTCCGGTAAAATCACATCTGTAATCAGTAGGTTGATCGTGCCCTCGTGATTTTCCGCAATTGAGATGGCTTCATTTGGGGAGGTGGCAGAGAGGACGACATATCCCATCATAGTGAGCATGGGGACGATTATGTCCAAGAGCATCGCCTCATCCTCCACGACAAGGATTACCTCGTTTTCAGTCACACTTACCTGTCTTTTCTCCTTCATTGGCCTGCTGTTTTCCTTTGGAGCTGCTATTTGATTGGAGTCTACCTTGTGGCGCGGAAAATAGATTTTGAATGCTGTGCCCTGGCCAGGTTCGCTGTACACATGAATCCCCCCTTTGTTCTGCTTGACAATTCCGTAGACCATTGCCAGCCCCAACCCGGTTCCTTTATTTTTGTCCTTGGTCGTGAAAAAAGGTTCGAACAGGGAGGTGAGCGTTTTCTCATCCATGCCGCAGCCGTTATCACTCACAGCCAACATGACATAGTCTCCGGCATCTAAATCTACATGCTGTGCGCAATACGTTTCATCCAAATGTATATTGCACGTCTCAATCGTGATTTTTCCATGATCTCCAATTGCATCACTGCCATTGATGCAAAGGTTGGCGAGTATCTGATGGACTTGGGATGGGTCCATCTCAATCGACCAGAGGGATTCCCCAGGCAGCCAGAGAAGATCGATATGTTCTCCTATTAAACGCCGGAGCATGGAAATTATTTTGTCAACAATATCATTAAAATCAATAACTTCCGGTGTTGATATCTGCTTACGTGCAAAGGCGAGGAGCTGCCGGGTCAAATCAACGGAGCGATGGGCTGCCTCTTGAATTTTTTCAAGGGACTTGCTGATTGGTTGTTCACCCTTTGTCTGGGTCAAGGCAATTTGCGCATAGCCAAGAATGACCCCAAGCATATTGTTGAAATCATGGGCAACACCTCCGGCCAATCGACCGATGGATTCCATCTTCTGGGCCTGATGAAGCTGATCCTCCAAAAGCTTGCGGTCACTGGTATCGAGATTTACCACAACGGCTCCACCAATGTGACCGCTGTCATCGTATAATGGTGCAGTGTAATTAATGACAGTCTTCCGTTGGCCAGCGAAGTTCTCTATTTCAAGCAGTTCATTCACTGTAGATGCACCCGTGAGGAGCGTTTTGGTCAAAGCGTTTTCATCAGATTGAATCGCTTGACGTGATGGAAGTGCCCAGGTCTTCAGAGAACCGTATTCGGTATAGGGCACCTTTGGCTCGGCGCCCCAAATTTCTTTTCCCGTTGGATTGCAGCGTAGTATGGTTCCCTGCTTATCGGTAATCCATAAGCCAATGGGAAGAATCTCAAAGATCTGCTGCAGTTGTTGTTCATTGCATCGCAGTTCTTCCTCTATACGGATTTGTTTGGTGATATTGACTATGTGCAAAACAAGACCACCAATATCGCCGTTGGCTTCATACCAGGGCCGACATCTCCATTTCCACCACTCCAACTCTCCGTTTTGTTTCAGGAAAGGATCTCGATCCCCCTCAACGGTTTCGCCCGACAAGGCTTGCTGATAGACCTCTCCAAATTTCTGAGCTAGACCGGGAGCTACGGATGTGTGTTCTTTCCCTATGATCTGTTCTTCAGAAGGATTGAATTTTTCTTGAAAACGACGACTGACAAACATGAAACGCAAGCGTTTATCCAATAGGGCCACAGCCCCGTCAAGATGTTCGATAACGTACCGCATTAACTCATGCGATTGGCGCTTTGCCAGTTCGACCTGTATTTGATCGGTGATATCCTGGATGGATCCGATAATGCCATTAATACGGTTATCAGTACCTCTTTTCGCCTGCCCGTGGACCAGGCAATAGAGAAGCTGCCCATCGGGACGAAAAGCACGCAGCTTAAGAGTAAAAGGAGTACCCGAAGTTCGGCATGTGTCGATCGCCAGGCGAAAAATTTCTGAATCTTTGAGAACAAAAAGCGTTTCCAGCTCTTCACTTATTGGTGCGCCTTGAGCTGAATCCCGCTGAAAAATACGAAAAAGTCCCTCGGACCAGCGCATCTGATTGTTGGAGATATTCCATTCCCAGCTCCCGGTATGGGTGATCTGTTCAGTGCGCGCAAGCATGGCCTGGCTTTCTCTGAGTTGAGCAGCTGTCCCGATCGTAAAGAGACCAACAGCGAGATCGTTGGTGATTTCAGAAAAGAGGGCCTGTTCCTCTTCATCAAAGGCATAGGGAGCCGGTATGGAAACAGAGAGGGTGCCGTAGGTAACTCCTTGATGATGAAGGCGGCGACAAAAACCGGATCGTCCAGCGTATTCGGGCGCCAGTGGGCAATTTTTACACTCTGTATAGGGGGCAGTGATCACTCTCAACGAGTCATTGGGAAGGGCAGAGAACTGGCAGTCTGCGAACTCTCCTCTGGCAAGTTTTTTTTCGAGAGCTGCAAAGCCCCCATTGAAACCGGCAGACGCTGTCGCAGTGACGGAGGTGCCTGAAGCATCGACCAGAGCAATCCAGGCATTGTAGTACCCCATGGTTTCTATCAAGGACTCGCAGACCTGCTCTATCAAACTTTCCGGATCAGTGGATGATACAATCAGCCGGTTCACTTTGCGGATTGCGAGTAATACTTGTTTGACATGGCGCCTACGCATTTCAGGTACGCCAAGCCGTGGCTTGCACGGTTCACAGATCGGGGACAGATCGTCGGTCATGGCTGATTTTCGTTGAGTGTTGGTTTATGAGCAGATCATATTGTCTTTGTGTCTCTCCCCATGAACACAATATTGTCTTGGTAGCGCCTTGGTGATTACCTGTGTTTTATTGAGGGGATGGAGCTAGTGTTACCTCTTTCTTTCTGGTGCGTTTGGGAAATACTTGATCTGCGTCTTCCGGAATAGGGTTTGCCAGCGTAAAAAATGGAGCACGCAGATATGCAAGAGAGTCGCGTGAACTCGCTATGATTGCGAACACGAATTAACGACAAATATATCTAATTTTTAGGGGATTGGATATTCAGGAAAAGAGTAGGGGGGCTTCGTATTCCTTTATATCGATCTAAAGGAATGCGAAGAGATGCGAGGCAGTTATCCGCAGTTGCGGATTCAGATTATTGGGAATCTTGAATAATTGCTTTTTCTGCCAATCTCGGCGTCATGCTGAAAATTTTATCCTCGGAGGTAAGCGAAGACTCCGATATCAACTATATGCCTGCGGTAAAATTGTCAGCAATCCTTGACCTTGATTGAAAAATCTAATTATTCAAGACACCCTATTGTTCAATGGAACTCAGTCCTTCACGTACAGCGTATTTTGTCAGTTCGGCAACACTGAACAGGTTGAGTTTTTTCATGATACTGTTTCGTTGGACATCAATGGTCTTGGTACTGACACCAAACTGAAAAGCGATCTCCTTGGTACTTTTTCCATCGGCAATCAGTTGCAGGACCTCCTGTTCACGTTTGGAGAGAATCTGTCTGGCAGAGGCTCTTCCCGCACCATCCAACTGGATATAGTCCCGGATGATCAGTTCGGTGATCATGGAGCAGGTATGAAACTCGCCAGCCGCCAAGGCCCGAATCGCACCAATGAGTTCTTCCCCGGCGCAATCTTTAAGGAGATAGCCCTTTGCTCCGGCTTTCAGGCACTCAACCACGCAGCTCTTATCCTTGAGCATCGATAGGGCAAGAACATTGATATCGGGATGGGCAGTGACGATACGGCGAGTGGCCTCGATCCCCCCCATACCCGGCATGGTCAAATCCATGACGATGACTTGGGGACGGTGTATTTCAGCCTGCTGCACAGCTTCGCCCCCATTGGTCGCCTGAGCGATAACCTCTATGTCTTCAGCTTGTTCCAACAAGGATTTGAGCCCTTCGAGCATGATCGTGTGGTCATCCACGAGCATTACTGTGATACGCATCACTCACCTGTATTTTTGTCATTGGGGGAAGACTGTTTTGTAAAAAGGAGAGCCTGATTACCCCGGCTCCGCACATTCGCTCACAGGGGGTGGGGAGCTTCTCCTTCATTCTGTGCCAGGGGGATCCTGATGGAGGCGCATGTCCCTTCACCCTGTACCGAGTGCATCACGACTTCACCACCGAGCAATTTGATTCGTTGACGGACATTGAACAAGCCAAAGGAACAGTCCGAATCACCCGCCATCGTGGTCCCGAAGTCGGGGATACAGGCAAATCCTTTCCCCTTATCTTTAACCGTCAGCAGACACATATCCTCTTCTCGTCCAATGGTCAACCATGCTGTATCGGTCCCCGCGTGTTTAGCCACATTGATGAGCAATTCACGTACTGACTGATAGATAACCGACGAAAATTCTTCAGTCAGCGGCTTGGGGGCCTGGTCGTCGGCAAAAAACACCTGGAGTAGGTAATCCGTCTCCATCCGTCGGGCCAGCCATTCCAGTGCTGCCTCCAAACCGACACTGACCAGGACCGGAGGATGGAGTTGCTGCGTCAGCGAACGAACGTCCTGAATCGTCTGGTCAATGAGGGTGCAGACCTCCTTGAGGGTGCTTTGTTCGTAAGGGGGATTGACTTGCGCGGTAAGGCTCCCGAGCTTGATCCTGCCAAGAAGCAGGGTTTGCCCTATATGATCGTGCAGTTCTCCAGCTATGCGACGTCGCTCCCGATCTTCGGCCAGGGACAACTCCACCGTCATGGCAGCGATTTTCTCCCGCTTCACCTGCAACAGATGCTCAGCTCTTTTTCGTTCTGTAATGTCATGGAGAAATCCTGACCAGTGGATAGTGCCGTCAGCTTTGGACTCCGGCACGGAGCGTCCTTCCACCCAGACCTCCCCCTTTTCAGGATGAACCATTCGAAATTCTGCGTGCCAGGGGGTAAGTGTACGAGCAGACACATTGATAGAGGTTTCCAGAAGGGGAACATCCTCAGGATGCATCCGCTCGCGAAAGGCAGTGATATCCGCAGTTATCTCGTCGGGGTGCAGGCCGTTGAGCTCCTCTATGCGTGGGGAAATGTATGGGATGCTGGTCGTTCCGTTCGGACAGAGGAGGGATGTGTACAGCACTCCTGGTGAGGTGTCCGCCAGTTTGGTTAAACGTAATTCCGCCTCTCTGAGTGCGGTGATGTTGTGGCCTATGGCCAGGCAGCCAATGATTTCGCTTTGTGGGTTGCGCTCCGCCACCACATGAAAGGCATGACTGATGACATGACCGGTTTTCGGACTTGACCATTCCAGTCTGATTTCTGTCGGGATCCCGGTGGACATGACCTGACTCAAGCGGTTCAGGTATTCCTCTTGGGGGATATTGATTTGCCAGCGGTGACTGCCTAAGGCTGCGTAGATTCCATCTGGAGCCGGGATTCCGGTTTCCAGGGTAAAGGCAGGGTTGATGTAGAGACAGCGGCATTCTCGATTGTAACGGATAATGATGTTGGGTGAATTCTCAGCCAGGGTTCGGTACTGTTGCTCGCTAATTCGCAGTTGCTCCTCCATCCGCTTATGCTCAATCACCACGGAGGCGAGATGGGCCGCCTGATGAATGAGCTTCCGGTCGGCCTGGCTTGGTGCACCGGGGATGGCCCGATAGATGCCGAAGGTGCCGACAACATGGCCTGCGGAATCAAAGATCGGTTCCGACCAGCATGAGCGGAATCCTGCTTGGCGAGCCAACTGTTTGTACGGTGCCCAGAAGGGATGGGTTTCGACATCCTCGGTGATAACCGATTCTCCACGCCAAACCGCAGTACCGCATGACCCCACCCCCTCGCCGATTTCTATCCCGTCGATGGCCGCTAAATAATCAGGGGGAAGATTGGGGGCCGAGCCGGTGAACAACCGCTTTCCCTCATCATCCGAGAGCATGATGCTGGCCTGAAAATCAGGGCAGGACATTTCTGCAAAGGCAACCACCTGGTCGAGCAATTCCGGCAACCCTCCACCGTGGGCCATTTGTTCGAACAGCCGCAGCCGCTCCGCCTCCAGGGTTTCGTATCGCTTGCGCTCGGTGATATCGCGATCGATTGCCAGAATGCTGGCAATCTCGCCATCAGCGCCCCATTCAGGCACCATGCGGGAGATACTGACCTTTCTTTTGCCGTCATTGTCGACCCAAGTGTATTCAAGTTCCTTTTCCTCGCCTGTTTCAAGGGCGTTACAAATGGTGTTTTGGTAGCTGACCACGTCGGTGACAGGAGAGCCTACAACAGGCGTGATGCCCAGTACGTCCTTCGGGGATGTATTGGTTCGCCTTGAAAAGGCTGGATTGACATAAATACGGCGGCATTTCTTATCATAGCGAACGATGGTATCGGGAGAATTTTCCACCATGGCCCGGAATTCCTGCTCCCGTTTGTGCAACAATTCTTCCTCCTGCCTGCGTGCGGTACGATCGTTCCCCGCGGCCAGCACACCGATAATTTCACCATGGCGATTATATTCCGGGACGATTGCATAACGAAGAAACAATTTTTCTGCCCGGGCGTTGACCCAGTAAAACTCAATCTCTTCGGGAATACCAGTGGTCAGGACCTGCTGGAGTTTTTTGGTGTATTCGGCAATGGTGGGGGACGGTACGTGGGGAATAGCAGTACCTGGGATTCCTACAACCTGGGCGGCTGACAGACCGCTGGCCTTTTCCCAGGTCTTGTTGACGTATGTCCTCCGCAGTTTGCAGTCATAGCGAACAATCAGGTTCGGGATATTGTCGGCCAAGGTGCGAAATTTCTGTTCGCTTTCCCGGAGCGCATCTTCCATGAGCTTGTGTTCGGCGATGAAACGGGCCTGCTGGATGTTTTGCAGCGCCATTTTGGAGAGTTGGTTGGCAATCAGATACAAGGCTTGGGCGATTTTCTCGAATTGGGCTAAGGGCATGCGCTTCACCTGAGAGAGCGCCTCTTTGTAGTCCTCCTTATCCACACCGATCTCTTCTGCGTAGGAGAGCAGGGAGTCGGGATCTATCGATTCATCCAGAACTTGGCCGATAAGCCAACTGCCGATGTGCTGCCCATCAACGCAGATGCTGGCTCCGGCATCCCATAAACCACCACTGAGGCATTGCCGAAGAATAGGGCCGTCCTCATTTAGCTGCCCAAGAGCCGCATCGGAGGCGCGGCACCTGCGAAAGCCTTTTTCCGTTGTACGGATAACATATTCACATAACCGACAAAAATTACTCGGTTTTGTGACAGGATTCCCCTCCCTGTCAGTGATCAGAGAGGCAACTCCTGTTGCCTTGGCAAATAAATCCTGAATGTTTTGTAATTCATCAATGTTAAACAGATCACTCAGCTGCATCTGTTCGCTTTTGTCAGCAAACGGCCTCTGGCTCGAAGATTGAGTGCCTGAATGCACTTTGTCAGGCCTCATTTTTGCGGCTGTCCTTGCTTCGTGTCGTTCCAGACGTTGGGTCAATTCCTGAAGCCGCAGCTGGGTCTGCACCCTGACCAACACTTCCTCCGCCTGAAACGGTTTATTGATGCAGTCTGCTGCGCCGGCGCGAAATGCTTCGGCGCTGTCACCACTGTTTCTTTGATTATGGATGAAAATAATCGGAATATTGGCTGTATTGTTTTGGGACTTGAGTCGACGACAGATATCGAAACCGTCGATCTTTGGTAGCCGAAAAGATGACAGGATCAAATCAAAAGGTTCTGTCGAAACTGATGAAAGAGCCTGTTGCCCATCTGTTGCTGAGTGAACGGTGTGGCCATGTGCCACCAACAGGTTTTTCAGGATCTGCAGATCATCAGGGACATGGTCCACGACCAGAATTCTGCCGGTGCAACCGTTCACCGTATTTTCCATTACGTGTGTCTCCCAGAAGTCTTGATGACGAGGAAAATCATTCTTTTAATGCAGGCGCAATAAGGTGATGAACAGGAGTTGGCTCAAACCCTTCGACTGCCTGAAGCCGTGATCCTTTATCCGTGGGCCAGCATCGTTGTTTAGTGACCACACACCATCACGTATTCAGGAACAGTCTCCCCATGAACAAGATCGATTTAGTTAATTGATCCGTTAA
The DNA here is from genome assembly GCF_016919065.1 of Desulfobulbus rhabdoformis. Classification (GTDB taxonomy): domain Bacteria; phylum Desulfobacterota; class Desulfobulbia; order Desulfobulbales; family Desulfobulbaceae; genus Desulfobulbus; species Desulfobulbus rhabdoformis. The sequence continues at coordinate 8,495 of NZ_JAFFQA010000077.1, forward strand.
ATCATTTTTAATCGTATACAGGCAAAGCGGGCGCAGTCAAACAAAAGAAACCTGATTTATCCGCAGGGAGTCGTTCCCCACTTGACGTACAGGGAGAACTGCAATTTATTGTAAAGGGTATTACCATAAATCCTGACGAAGCATCTCTGCTTAAACGATTTTGTCGTTCCACTCACGCCAGAGACGTCTTGCCACGGACTGCTGTTCAAAAAAAAATCAGGCCTCTGTGACTTTTGTGGGCCAGGTTACGTTGGTCAGTTTACTCACGGTCGGTCGCCGTGCGCAGCTCATAGGGATTTTTTATGGGAGTGATAAGGAATGGGCAATGGTTGTTATTGAATTTTCCTTTTTGATCAGTTGAAACCCTTGATATTGAGAACCACTTTTTTTACCGCCCTGAAGAAAACGCACCTTCGTTTCTGGAACCATTTTTTTGGAGGTTGGAACAATGCACCACGAGAGGAAACAACGAAAATTTTCCTGGCAGGATTTGGGGAAGGTAGATGTCGGCCGCCCTAATCTTGGCCCTATGGTTCCGGTTCTTGTATATCGACTGATGCAATATACGCTCTGGGATGTTCTCTCTACTGAGCTTGGCGCCGAACAGGCAAACAGAATTGTCGTTCGGGCTGGAAAGCGGGCCGGAGAGGAATTTTGCCGGAACATGCTCGATACGTCCTTGCCGATTCATGCGTTTATCTCACAGTTGCAGCAGGTACTCAAAGAACAGGCCATCGGTATTCTGCGTATTGAACAGGCCGATTTGGAAGCACTCCACTTTACCCTGACTGTTGCAGAGGATCTTGACTGCTCTGGGCTTCCCTGCACCGATGAGGTTGTGTGTCAATACGACGAGGGCTTTATCAGCGGAATATTCGAAGTGTACACAGGTAAGCCTTTCCATGTCAAAGAAGTGGACTGCTGGGCCAGTGGCGAGCGGGTGTGCCGTTTCTCGGCAAGAGTACAAGAGGATGAACAGCATGATAGATGAAGCCTGCACCAAGCTCAACGCTCTCTTGCATGGGCAGGTGCCGGAGCAGATTGCGATCGAGAGTCTGGATTCCGAGGAAGATCGTCAGTTGGCTCGACTACTCAACGAACTCTTTACCTGTCTGAAAGAAGTGCATGAATTCATTCTCCCCCTTTCCCAGGGAAATCTTGCCCAGGTGCAGCCTCCAAGGCCCCGCAATTTTTTAGGTTCTCCCTTTAAGGAATTGCATTCACGCTTGCTGCAACTGACCTGGCAGACAAATCAGGTGGCACAGGGGGACTATAATCAGCGCATTGATTTTATGGGGGATTTTTCAAACGCTTTCAACTGCATGGTCAACGCCTTGGATCAAAACGAGCAGCAACTTAAGGTAAAAATTGCGGAACTGGAAGGAGCGCTTGCCCATATCACCCAACTTGAAGGCATTCTTCCAATTTGTTCACACTGCAAACGTGTTCGCCTTGATGGGGCGGACCCGCGCAAGCAGGAGAGCTGGGTTCCTATCGAGGCCTATCTGAGCAAGAAGACCCAAGCCATGTTTTCCCATGGCATTTGTCCGGAATGTGTTACCAATTTTTACTTGAATCCGTGACTTCGTGTACCTGCGGAGCAGCGTATTTTCTTGAATAAATAGATTTTATTCAGAAACGAGCTGGTACGATACTGCCTCCATGGTGATTATGCAGGGGCTTGCTGCTCACCTTGAATGGGCAAGGGCGGATGAGGGGGCATGTAATGTTGTGGATTCAGGGGGGGGGGGCTGGCTGTGCCGGAAGGGATGGGGCTGTGAG
>NZ_JAFFQA010000078.1 GCF_016919065.1 Desulfobulbus rhabdoformis
AACATGGTCCTTGCAGCCAGCGGGCTGAGAAGGCGCTGAAAATATGCCTTAAACTCCACAGAAAAACCCAAAAGTCTCTTCAGCACCATTCACATTGGCGGTCCAGGGGACAAAATGGGATTTGCTGGGCCTCTTTCCTTTTCGCAACATCTTGTCTTTTCTCGGTCAATTTGACAAGAAAGGCATCCAAGCTTTGAGGGGTTGACGATTCGTGCTGATATTTCAGACAAAAATCAAGATAGTAACGCAGCCATTTCTGGCATCTGTTTACGTATATCTGCGCCACACCGCTTTGAGCAAGATATTGAGCATACCTGACTCTGATCTCCGTAGGTACATCCAGCATGACTGCCTCCGAAAGTTTGAGAGCAAACTGCGTAGAATATGATTTGTAGTGATGTTACCCGGAAGTAAAAAACTAACAGCTTGCTTTGAGCACGACAATCTATTTATCTAGATTTTCACAGTATTTATACTCTGGATGAGCCTAATTCAAGGGGGTGAAGCCCTCAAGGACAGTCTGTATCGCTCTTCCGGGGAATTACTGGTTCAGCCGGAATTTATCCGCTAACTATTGAAAAATAGGGCAAAATATGCCACCAGCTGCGCCGTGAGCGGCTGGATAGCAAGTTTGCTGATACAGACCGCTCACGGCGCAGCTGGGAATGACCTGTTCCCGCATTTTTTACTTATCAAGACGCTGCAAACTCAGCTGAACCAAAAGATTCAACGGACTCCGCTGCGCTCCGCCGGTGATCTTTTTCGTTAGATTTTGGCAGAAACAAATTAGGAGAAGATATATGTCAGAGTGGTTAGGTGTTGTTGTGTCTGGGGGGCAATTTAATGCTGTGCATCTTTCAATCGATGGCACCAATGCCGAAGTCAATAATCAATTCACATGGAAATTGCAGACCGGAAACGAATCTGAAGCCTATGCTGCAATTTATGAAAGAGTGAAAGATTACGTGGCGAACAATAGCATTCAAAATGTCGTTATTAAAGCAAGTGCTGTTGGTAAGAATAAACCGACCCTTGCCCATCTTAAATCAGCTGAACTTCGCGGTGTTATCACGGCTGCTTCTGTCGCTGGCGGCGCTGAAACTAACTTAGTTCAGAAAGGTTCTATTAGTCGAACCTTCGGAGATCGGAAAGTTGACGAGTATGTTAAAGATGATTCCTTTTGGAGAGGGGAAGCTCTAGAAGATCTCACAAAAGGTAGGCGCGAGGCAGCTATACTTATACTTAGCCAAAGGAGTTAAGTTTGTGAGGGCAACTATTTCGGCATTTCGGCTGGGACCCGAAATTGGCAGCGGGAACTTTGGTAAGGTTCATGAAGGTATGCATCCTGTCCAGGGAAATATTGCAGTAAAATTGCTGGAAAAGAAAACAGGTGAGTCTGATCCTGATTGGCAGCAAAGAAAATTGGATTTGCTCGCAGAAGCTCAACATCTCAAAAGTGCCGAACATGAAAGAGTGGTAAGGGTGTTTGATGTTGCTCATGATGCACAAGAGGATAAAATTTATCTTACATTGGAACTTTGCCAAGGGTCACTTGGAGGCTTATATGAAAATGGTCCTCTTGATATAGCGTCATTGAGAACTTACCTAAATGACACGGCAACTGGCCTATGTTGTATTCACAACAGGGGAATACTCCACCGCGATATCAAACCTATGAACATACTGCTCGATTCTGGTGGGAGAGCAAAATTGGGAGATTTTGGGCTCGTTACTGATAGACTTGTTTTGGGGTATGGGTCGATGGCGGGGTATTCTGACCATATTGCTTTTGAGGTGTGGCAAACTGGACTAACTAGCCCCAAAAGCGATATCTGGGGGTTTGGAATGACAGCTTATCGCCTTCTGTTAGGTAAAACCTACTATGAGTCTTTACCCTTACCGCGAGACGAAGTACGACTTGGCGGGTATTCCTCTAAACTTCGCTGGTTGCCGCATGTCCCTAAACAGTGGAGATCCTTTATTAGAAAATGCATGACAGATAATCCGGATGATCGTTACCAAAATGTGGAAAGCATGCAGACGGCTATCAGCCGTCTCCCTATCCAACCGAATTGGAAATGTCAATACTCACCAAACCTTATCACGTGGATACGTGTAAAGAGCGATCGCGAAATTGTTGTAAACCACACTGTCTTGTCTCCCCGCAGACATGAATGGGAAGCAGTTAGCAAACCCAGGAGTGGTTCTGGCCGCGAGCGAAGACTGGCAGGATCCGGTGGTATTGTGTCGCGAGCAAAAGCAATGCGAGAACTTGAGGACTTTTTGACAAGGAGATAAGAGCCATGCAAGTGATTCATGCAATATGCGGATATTGTGGCAATGAGCGAAGAAGCAAAGATGACATCAATAATGGGAAATCATTTTGTAAAAAGTGTGCAAGCGAAAGAGTGGTTAGCGCACAGCATGCATTTCGTGATCGTCGGACCTCAATAGTAGCGGATGGCAAATATGTTTTGTCCAAACGGTATACACGGAAAAACCAAAAACGATAATCTAATCGGGTAGCCGGGGGAATCTCTCCCCCAGCCCCCACACCACCTAGCATGCGGGTCCGCACTAGGCGGTTCCCATGAGCTACCGAGCCGTAGCCGGGTAATGAATCTTTACCCATAGATCTTCATACGAATTAGATACGAATTAGGGTCGCCAAGATACGAATTAGGGTCGGGCCACGCCAACAATCTGAAAAGATTGAAAATTGAGCTTAAAAAGGGCTCGAAAGCAGGGCTATTTCGAGGTTTTCAGGCAAAAAAAGCAGTGATATAGCTATGGCAAGAGCTAAGAGGCATTATATACCGGGACAGATTTGGCACATTACACATCGATGCCATAAAAGAGAATTTTTGCTTAAATCCAGGCTAATCCCCCAGCTATGCTGGGGAGAATGACAAAAGCTATGCTGTAGTATTTAAAAAAATTAGGAGGAATTAGGGTCCAGGAGGAATTAGGGTCGGGCCACGCCAACAATCTGAAAAGATTGAAAATTGAGCTTAAAAAGAGCTCGAAAGCAGGGCTATTTCGAGGTTTTCAGGCAAAAAAAGCAGTGATATAGCTATGGCAAGAGCTAAGAGGCATTATATACCAGGGTAGATTTGGCACATTACACATCGATGCCATAAGAGAGAATTTTTGCTTAAATTTTCGAAGGATAGGCAGAGGTGGCTTCACTGGCTCCTGGAAGCAAAAAAAAGATATGGTTTACCTATTCTGAATTACACCGTTACATCGAATCATATCCATCTTTTAGTTGCTGATGATAAGGGGCAGAATGTCATACCCAGCTCCATTCAATTGATTGCAGGAAGGACTGGCCAGGAATTCAACCAGCGGAACGGAAGGAAAGGAGCCTATTGGGAAGATCGATATCACGCTACTGCAGTTGAGAGTGGCGATCATTTGCTGCAATGCGTTGTGTATATCGATATGAATATGGTGAGAGCAGGAGTTGTGCAACATCCTTCCGAATGGTTTTTTTCCGGATACAATGAAATCCAGCAGCCAAAACGGAAAAATATATTGATAGATTATGATCGTTTACAAGAGCTTCTAGGATTCGACACCTACGGTACCCTGCAAGCAACTCACCGACAAAGGGTTGAGAGCTGCCTCAAAGAAGGAATTCCCCTTCGTGATGACAAGTGGAGTCGCTCTGTGGCAGTCGGAAGCGAGCGTTTTGTCGAAGAACTGAAGGGAACGATGGGCACAATGGTGTTGGGGAGGAAGATTGTACCGTCTGGGAAATCATTCCATCTTCGCGAGGCACAAGCTTCCTATTCATCTCTTTTAGGGGATGAAAAGTACGAAATAGCCCCTAAAAACGGCCATATTTGGAGATGAATAACTGAAATAACAGAGGGTTGACTTGGCCCGACTCCTGTAACGGCCTGTAACGCCGGGTGCCAAGGAAAGAGCCATATGGCGAAAGTTACCATCGTCGGGGCGCTCCTTGGCGACCCTTTATTTCGTCTTGGAAAAAGACTTAAAAACGGCATGTTCTGTTTCGTCGTGCCGCCTTTTGACTAGGTCTGCTTTGTTGATTCCCGAGCTTTTGCGAGGTTTTAAGGGTTGCGTTTATTGAAAAAGCGAGGGTAAAGTTGGAGTCAACTTTGTTCCTCCTTTCTTCAAGCTATGGGGGTAACGACCATGCCTGCCCTTCCTTCCCCACCACCACCCACGGACGACACCCGCTGGCAACTCGTCGACCGGGTCATGCAACGTCTGGATTACCAACCCTCCGCCCTGATCGAGACTCTGCACGCCGCGCAGGATGCCTTTGGTTTCCTGGACAAGACGACCTTGGGCTACATCGCCGCCCGGCTGCACCTGCCGCCGGCCAAGGTTTTTGGGGTGGTCACCTTCTACAACCATTTTACCCTGCAACCCAAAGGCGAGCACACCCTTGCCGTCTGCACCGGAACAGCCTGCCATCTCAAGGGCAAGGACCGTGTCCTTTCCTGGATGAAGGAGCGTTACCACCTGGTTCCGGGCGAGACAACCGCGGATAATAAGCTTTCCCTGGTCGAAGTCCGTTGCGTCGGCGCCTGTGCCCTGGCACCGGTGATGCTTACGGACAACACCCCTATCGGCAAGAAGACGTTCGAGGAAGCAACCACCATTATCAAGGAGTGGCTGGGCGATGAATCGTGAAGAGCTGAAAAATCTTGCGGACGAACACAGCCGGCATCTGGAGGGGTTCACCCACCACATCCTGGTCTGCGCCGGGCTGGGCTGCCCCGATAACGAGGCGATTATCGCCGGCCTGCGCCGGGTCGTTGCCGAACAACATCTGGACAAACAGGTGCTGGTGCGCAAGGCCGGCTGCATGGGGCTGTGCGCCCTGGGACCGATCGTTTTGATCCAGCCCGGGGAAATCACCTATCACAATGTGCACCCCGGCGATGCGGAAGAGATCGTTGCCGCCTTGGGCAAGGAACCGGTGCCACGGTTGCTGTTGTCCGAGGACCTTCCCTTTTTTACCCGGCAGTACAAGAATGTGCTGGCCCTGTCCGGTCGGATCGATCCGGAAAGTATCGAGGATTACATCGCCGCCGGCGGCTACGGTTCGCTGTTGGGCGTCCTCACCACCATGCGGCCCGCAGACGTTATCCGCACGGTGCAGGAAAGCGGATTGCGGGGCCGCGGCGGGGCCGGATACCCCACCGGGCTCAAATGGGCTACCGTGGCCAAGGCCCTTGGCGAGAAAAAATTTATCATCTGCAACGGGGACGAAGGGGATCCCGGCGCCTTCATGGACCGCTCCATTCTCGAAAGCACGCCCCATGCCGTGTTGGAGGGCATGATCATCGCCGCCTATGCGGTGGGTGCGAACCGGGGCTACATCTATGTACGGGCCGAATATCCCCTGGCCGTCAAGCGGCTCCAGCGGGCCATCCACGAGGCGGAACGGAAAAACCTGCTCGGCCATGCCATCTGCGGCACCAGTTTCGATCTCACCCTCCAACTCCGGCTCGGTGCCGGCGCCTTTGTCTGCGGCGAGGAAACCGCCCTGATCGCGTCGGTCGAGGGCCGCAGGGGCTCGCCCCGTCCCCGTCCTCCCTATCCCGCGGGCAAGGGCCTTTGGGGCTGTCCCACCCTGATCAACAATGTCGAGACCTATGCCAATATCGCGCCGATCATCCGGTGCGGGGCGGAGTGGTTCGCCTCCATCGGCACGGAGCAGAGCAAGGGCACCAAGGTCTTTGCCCTGACCGGCAAAATTCACAATGCCGGGCTGGTGGAAGTGCCCATGGGCATGCCCCTGCGCGAGATCATCTTCGAGATCGGCGGCGGCATTCCCGACGGACACACCTTCAAGGGGGTGCAGACGGGCGGTCCCTCGGGTGGTTGCATCCCCGAGGAATTTCTCGACGCCCCGGTGAGTTACGAGAGCTTGAGCGCCTTGGGATCGATCATGGGTTCAGGCGGCATGATCGTCATCGACGAGACCTCGAGCATGATTGATGTGGTCAAGTATTTCATGGAGTTCTGCATGGAGGAATCCTGCGGCAAATGCGCGCCCTGCAGGACCGGCACCGTCCAGATCCACCGGTTGCTCACCCGCTTCCAGGAGCGGCAGGCCACGGCCGACGATCTCGCCATGCTGGAGGAACTCTGTGACCTGTTGAAGAGCGCCAGCCTCTGCGGGCTGGGCCAGTCGGCCCCCAACCCGGTGCTGAGTTCGCTGCGCTATTTTCGCCAGGAATACCTCGACCGGATGATTCCGGCCGATACCCCGGGGGAGGCAAACTCATGAGCGACACCATCCTTACCCTGACCATCGACGGCCAGCCCGTCAGCGGCCTGGCCACGGAAACAATCCTCCAGATCGCCCGCGAGAACAAGATCGACATCCCCACCCTCTGTTACCTTGAGGGGCTCTCCGCGGTTGGCTCCTGCCGGCTGTGCATGGTCGAAATCGAGGGCAGTCCCAAACTGCATCCCGCCTGCGTCACCCTGATCCAGGAAGGGATGGTGGTGACCACCCAAACGGAGAGGCTGCAGGGCTATCGCCGCAATATCGTCCAATTGCTCTTTGCCGAACGCAACCACGTCTGTTCGGTCTGCGTTTCCAACGGCCATTGCGAACTGCAGGAACTGGCCCACAAACTCGGCGTCGATCACATCGCCTTTCCCGGGTGCTATCCGGAACTGGAGGTCGATGCCTCGCACCGCCGTTTTGTCCTCGACCATAACCGCTGCGTGCTCTGCACCCGGTGTGTCCGGGTCTGCGCCGAGATCGAGGGTGCACATACCTGGGACGTCAAGAACCGGGGCATGCGCAGCCGCATCGTTGCCGATCTCGACACGCCCTGGGGGGACTCCGCCACCTGTACCGGTTGCGGCAAGTGCGTCCATGTCTGCCCGACCGGCGCCTTGTCGGAAAAGGGGAAATCCGTGGCGGAGATGCTGAAGAAACGGCCCTCCCTTCCCTATCTCGTGGCCAATCGCACGGAGGAAAGGCAATGAAGAAACGGCGTTTGGCGACTCTTTGGCTGGACGGTTGCTCCGGTTGCCACATGTCGCTTCTGGACACGGACGAGCGGCTGCTGGATTTGGCCGCCCAGGTGGATATGGTCTTCAGCCCCCTGGCCGATATCAAGGAATTTCCCGAGCAGGTCGATGTGGTCTGCATCGAGGGGGCGGTTTCCTCGGCCGAGGACGAGGCCCGGTTGCACCGGGCACGCCGTCACAGCAAACTGCTGATCGCCATGGGCGACTGCGCGGTCACCGGCAATATCCCGGCCATGCGCAATGTCCACGGCGCCGACGCCATGCTCCGCTCCGTGTACCTGGAGCGCGAACCGCTGCAGGCCCAGATCCCGGGCACCAACCTGCCGCCTTTGCGTGACAAATCCTTGCCTCTGCATCATTTCGTGCATGTCGATCTCTTTATCCCCGGCTGCCCGCCCGCCGCGGACACACTGTTCACCGCCCTGAACGGATTGCTGACCGGTACTGCCGACCTACGGCTCGATACCCGGTTCGGCGCCTAGGAGTCTGCCATGTCCCAAATCACTATCGAACCGGTCAGCCGTATTGAAGGACACGCCGCCATCCGCCTGTTTCTCGACGACACGGGCCAGGTGCGGGACGCCCGTTTCCAGGTCACCCAGGTGCGCGGGTTCGAACAGTTCGTGGTCGGCCGTCCCTTTTCCGAGATGCCCTCGCTCACCGCCCGCATCTGCGGCATCTGCCCGGTCAGTCATGAACTGGCCTCGGCCAAGGCCTGCGACCAACTGCTGGCGGTGGCCATTCCGCCAACCGCCACCAAACTCCGCTGCCTCCTCAACCTGGCTCAACTGGTCCAGTCGCACGCGCTCAGTTTTTTTTATCTCTCCGGCCCGGACCTGCTGCTGGGCATGGATCATCCTCCGGAAACCCGCAACTTTTTCGGCCTGGCCGCCGCTGATCCCCAGTTTGCCCGCGATGGTATCCGCATCCGCCAATTCGGCCAGCAGGCCATCGAACGCCTTGCCGGACGGCGGATTCATCCTTCCTGGGTGGTGCCAGGCGGGGTCAACTCACCTTTGACCGCTGCCAACCGCGAGGCCATCCTTGCCGATCTGCCGTCGATCAAGACCTTGGTCAGCGCCCATCTCGACCGGTTCAAGCAGACCCTTGACGGGCATGCGGAGGCTATCGGCGTCTTTGCCAATTTTCCCAGCATGTTTCTCGGCCTGGTCAATGAGGAAGGCACGCTCGAACATTACCAGGGCCGGCTGCGCTTCATCGACGCGGGCGGCGCTCCGGTCGGTACCGACCTCGATCCGAGCGACTATCAGCAGGTCATCGGCGAGGCGGTGGAGCCTTGGACCTATCTCAAGTTCCCGTACTACCGCCCGCTCGGCTACCCGGAGGGCATGTACCGGGTCGGGCCCCTGGCACGGCTCAACCTCGCCGCCCGTTGCGGTACCGAACTGGCCGACCGGGAACTGGCCCTCTTCCGGGAGTTGGCCACCGGTCCGGTCCTCAGCATGTTCCACGCCCATTACGCCCGCCTGATTGAAACCCTGTACGCGGTGGAGCGCATCGAAGAGTTGCTCGCCGATCCGCAGATCCTCGACCAGCGGATCCGGGCAGAAGCAGGGGTCAACAGCCTGGAAGGCATCGGCGTGACCGAGGCCCCGCGCGGCACCTTGATGCATCATTACCGGGTCAACGAGGACGGCCTGATCCAGTGGATCAACCTGATCATCGCCACCGGCCACAACAACCTGGCCATGCAACGGGGAATTCTCCAGGCGGCCCGGCATTTCCTCACCGGCACCACCCTCCGGGAAGGGCTGCTCAACCGGATCGAGGCGGTGATTCGCACCTTTGATCCCTGCCTCTCCTGTTCGACCCATGCCGTCGGTTCCATGCCGATGATCGTCGAACTCATCGGCCCGGACGGAGCGATACTCGACCACCTGCGGCGGTAGGGCCGGGGTTTGTTGGAAGCGCATGTCCTCTGATATTATGAAGGGATGAATATGGAAAGCTTGCCGCTCAGCAAGGCATTCACACTCATAGAACCGGGGCCGGTCGTTTTGGTCACAACACATGACGGCCGAAAGGACAACGTGATGACCATCTCTTGGACTATGGTGTTGGACTTCACGGCGAACTTTGCCATTACGACAGGACCGTGGAATTATTCGTACACCGCGCTTGAAGAATCAAGGGAGTGTGTCGTCGCAATTCCAACCGTGGATCTTCTCGACACCGTTATCGGAGTAGGCACCTGCTCCGGAGCCGATATTGATAAATTTGCACAGTTTAAGCTCACCCGGTTGAAAGCTCGACATGTTCGAGCGCCGATCATCAAGGAATGCCTGGCAAATATCGAGTGTAAGGTTGTCGATATTGTGACACGGTACAATATCGTTGTGCTTGAAGGCTTTGCCGCATACCTTGACAGTGCGCGACCGGAGAAAAAAACCGTTCATGCTGTTGGTGACGGCACCTTTATTGTCGATGGTCGTACAATCAATAGAAGGGAGATGATGCAGGATAGACTTCCCAACGGAATTTAGCCATAATCACTGGTGGGAATTAGGGTCGCGGAATTAGGTCGCGGAATTAGGGTTCCGGAATTAGGGATCCGGAATTAGGGTCGGGCCACGCCAAGGAATTAGGGTCGGGCCACGCCAACAATCTGAAAAGATTGAAAATTGAGCTTAAAAAGGGCTCGAAAGCAGGGCTATTTCGAGGTTTTCAGGCAAAAAAAGCAGTGATATAGCGATGGCAAGAGCTAAGAGGCATTATATACCGGGGCAGATTTGGCACATTACACATCGATGCCATAAGAGAGAATTTTTGCTTAAATTTTCGAAGGATAGGCAGAGGTGGCTTCACTGGCTGCTGGAAGCAAAAAAAAGATATGGTTTATCTATTCTGAATTACACCGTTGTAGATTCTCAAGTTCCCGTCCAACATGTTTCTCACGTATAATTACCAGCTATTTTTCCAACGTAGATGGCCGGAAGGATTTCTCCTTCCGGCCATTTTGATCGTAGACAGCAGTCTACCGCACCG